>NZ_JBRECM010000014.1:0-97695 GCF_052906305.1 Paenibacillus sp. SER-28
AGATAAAAATATCTCTTGTTTGATTTTGCGAACAAAATCGTTTTACTCACTCGTTGTTCAGTTTTCAAAGATCAAACCTGCATAATGTCTTACTCTGTTTCACCACCGCATCTCAGCGGCGACTTAAATAATATATCATGTTTTTCAGGTCTTTGCAACACTTTTTTTCAAAAGAATTTTTCAATCAATTCTGCTTTGTTTTCGTGTTGCTAACTATCTTGCAAAAGACAGCTAAAAGAATATACCATAAAATTACGCTAAAAGGCAACACCTTTTTTTAGTTTTTTTCTCATCTTTAAAATCACTGCATTTAAATCAAGAGACCATTATTCCCACAAGCAGAATAACAGTCTCTTTAACATTCATTTCTTCCTCTTAATGAATAATAAAGCCGGGCACTACCATGAGGTTCCTCTCCTTTTACATATAGCCACGTCAGTCCTTAATCCACGGATTTTTACGCGAACGTGCATTATAGGATGAGGAGCGGGATTTTTGCTTTTTATTAGTAGCATTTTTACTGGAAACCTTGGCTTTGGATGTCTCTTCTTTGGATGTACTGCCAGAGCTGTCTTTTGATTTACCTTTACGCACGCTACGATCCTTTGGTTTAGAAGAAGAACCAACTTCATTTTGGGATGCAATAGTCAGATTGTTACCAATCTCCTGCGATTCTGGAATTGCTGGTGCCGACTGGACGTTCTCTTCCCGGCATCCACAGTCTGGCATAAACATGTAGGGTGTTGTATATCCCTCTAATGGATACATAGGTGCATTCCCATGCGCAAACGGATGATAAGGGGAATTCGCAGATTGTTGTCCTTGTAGTTGGCTATAATCGGACACGTGCCCACCCGCAGGCGAACCATATGGAGGTCCTCCCCATGCCTGGCTCCATTGACTGCCCTGGACTGTACTCTCTGGATACTGCTGTGGATGCCCTTGATGGATAAATGGAGGATAGACAGGGTAGGATGCATTTTCAGACGCCTCATGACTCGGATAATATCCAGGGGCGCAGCAATCTGAATAGGCAGGATAAGGTGTTGGATGGGCATTTATAGGTGGTGTCTGCACAGACCCCCAGCACCATGGATGCTCACAATCATGATGATAGCCCTGATCAGAAACTACAGTAGGAGAGGCGTGTTCTGCTAAGGAGGTATTTATAGGCGCATTCCCCCAAGTTTGAGGAGACTCAATCCCCGGATACCACGAGTTCGGCATTGCATTTATTTGTGGGCTATAATCAAATGTCGGCTGTTGTATCGACCACTCGGAATTTACCATCGGCTCCGATTTTGTGCAGCCGCAAAATTTTTCAGCTACAGGTTGCTTCACAATAGTTGTAGGAAGCTGTGGCTTAGATGCGATGGGTTGGGTAACTATAGGTTGCTTTTGAGGCGGAGCAGGTGGAGTAACTATGGGCTGCATTTGAGGTGGAGCAGGATTTACGGGTGCCATAGAAACTTCAGGCAGTTTTAATTCAGGAAGCTTAGGAGGATTCACTGTTTCTTTTGGCTGTGTCATCTCTTCTTTGGGGCTAGGCATATTTTCCTGCTTAGGCTGCGTCAACTCCGCCTTGGGCTGGGTAAGTTCTTGCTTGGTTGGGGATTCAGGTGGTTTAGGCTGTGTCATCTCTTCTTTGGCTGCGGTATTTTTTTTATTCTCAGTAAAATCAGACGCCTCTTCTTTGTAGTGTGGAATATTAACTGTTTCTCCAACCAGAAGTGCGTTCGGGTTTTTAAGCTGGGAATTGGCATCAATAATTAGCTTAAGCGGTACATTCCACGCCTTGGACAACTTCCACAATGAATCTCCTTGCTTAACCTTGTGTTGATATACCGTTGACGGCTGTGTTTCCATCGTAACTGGGTCTGTTGGAATTTTAATTTTCTCGCCGATACTCAACTGATTAGGGTCTGCCAATTGGGGATTGGCGGCAATAACTTTCTCCAGCGTCACATTATACTTCTGTGCCAGCAAGTACAGAGTGTCACCTTTTTTGACGATGTGTATTTTCACAGGTCACAAACCTCCTAGACTTTCGTTCGGGCGGGATAAACGCCCGGCTTCTGTTATTACATCCTATGCACCTCCCGGGCGAATGACCCCATACAAACAAAAAAATCCTCTCAACCGAATACTCACGCGAGCATTCAGTTAAAAGGATTCGGTTTTATTTTAGTCCTGCCACACTTTGTAGCCATCCTGATCCACGATCTTCCGGAACTCAGCCAAGAGCTCCAAAGTCACTGAGCCAGCAACGCCGGAGCCGATCGTACGACCATCCACTTCATAAGCTGCAATAACTTCTGCCGCAGTTCCTGTAAAAAACACCTCGTCCGCAACATATACATCATGCAGTGTAAAAGGTTGTTCCTTAAGGGGGTATCCAAGCTTAGCACACAAATCGATAATAGCATTACGAGTAATCCCTTCAAGCGCCCCCAAATAGCAAGGAGGTGTATATAACACTCCATTTTTGACAATGAAAATGTTGTCCGCAGAGCCTTCCGTCACATACCCTTGGGAATTGAGCATAATAGCCTCACCTACACCAGCATAGTTAGACTGGATCTTCACGAGGATATTGTTAAGATAGTTCAATGATTTAATCTTCGGATTCAAAGCGTCTGGGATGTTGCGACGCTGAGAGACAGAAATTGTCTTCAGGCCAGTCAAGTAAGCTTCTTCCGGGTAAATGGCAAGCTGCTCCACGATAATGATGACACTCGCCTTCGCACAACGAAGAGGATCTAAACCTAGATTTCCTGCACCTCGGGATACAATCAGACGGATATATCCGTTACGCATTTCGTTAAGACGAATCGTTTCAGCCATTGCTTCCAACATTTCATCAGGAGACAAAGGAATGTTTAACTGAATGGATTTCGCAGAATCATACAGACGCTCCAAGTGCTCCTTACATTTAAAAATATTCCCGTTATAGATACGAATGCCCTCAAATATACCGTCTCCGTACAAGAATCCATGATCATATACGGAAACCTTTGCGTTTTCCTTAGTCACATGCTGCCCATCCAGATAGATCCATTGTTCTGCCATTAAAACCACACCTCCGATTAATGTTCCTTTAAAATAGGTTCGATCGCTGCTTCAACATACTTGTAGCTTGGATAAGAGCCAAGAACACGTACATGGCACCCCAAAGCCTCGATCTCTGCAAAGGCTGCCGGAAGCAGCACGGAATGCAGAGAATCCAAAACTTCAATGTAAAAATAATAATTCCCCAATTGCTTTTTGGTCGGACGCGATTCAATACGAGACAGATTTAACCTGCGCCATGCAAATGCGGATAAAACCTGATGCAGCGCTCCCGGGAAATCCTGCGGCGGCGTGACCAAAATACTGGTTCGCTGACCTTCAGGCGTACCCGGGAGACTTATAGGTTGATGACCGATCAAGACAAAGCGGGTAAAGTTGTTATCGTGATCCGTCACTTTGCTGGCCAAAATATCCAATCCATGTTTGGCAGCCGCAAGCTTGGTTCCGAGAGCGGTCCAGCCTTTACCGGGGTTATGTTTAACAATTTCGACGGCTTCTGCCGTACTTCCTGCACTCTCCAACTCGGCCTGAGGAGCGGAAGCCTGTATGAATTCTTTACACTGGGGAAGCGCCACAGGATGAGACATAATTTTGACCACTTTGCTCAAATCCAGCTTGTCCAAATCCTTCGTAAATTCACTGCGATGACCAATAAGATTTTGAATTGAAGGATATACCCATTCCGCCTGCATTTGAATGTCTACTTCATGTACAAGCCAATCCATATGCAAACTTACAGAGCCATCAATCGTATTTTCAATGGGAATTACACTATAGTCTGCCTGACCCTTGTCTACTGCCTGAAATACGTCCGCAATATGTTTGTAAAAAAGTAATTCATGGGACGTATCTCCTAACAAATACTTAATCGCTTCATGAGAAACAGTCCCCTCAGGAAGAAGTGCAATTCGTTTCATATCGTAAGTTCCCCTTTAATCATATCCATAAAAGGGAGAGTATTCCCTTCTGTATATACTTTAACTCCTTCATTCTCAGGGCGCAATTTTAAAACAGAAGCAGTGATCCCCTCTTTGTTCATGGTATCCGTTAAATACTGCTCCAGCTCTGCTTTCCGATTTTCCCGCCGATCTGTCAATGCCAGCAACGTTGGTCCAGCCCCACTTAGAGCCACACCCAAAGCACCATAATGGTGCGCATCCTGCAGGATCTCTGTCATACCTGGCACAAGTGCCGCGCGGTAAGGCTGATGAAGCTGATCACGCATCGCTTCGGCGATTAAATCGGTTCGTCCTGACGCCAATGCTGCTACTAGCATGGAAGCATGACTTATATTATATACAGCATCTTTCAATGATACATGCGCGGGTAGAACCTCTCTAGCTTTCGACGTGGACAGCTGAAAATCTGGAATAACTACCATAACCTCCAGATTGGCATCTGGTTCAAGCCGTAAATGCCTAGCATGCTCGCCGTCCCACATCGCTGTAATAATACCACCAAACAAGGAAGCTCCAACATTGTCCGGGTGTTTTTCAATGGCGCTTGCCATATCGAACAGCTTGGAAGCCGGCAAAGGTGAGCCAATCAACGTATTGGCAGCGACCAAGGCGCCCACAATGGCAGAAGCACTGCTGCCCAAACCGCGAGTGAGTGGAATATCCGAGTACATCGAAATATCGAGCTCAGGAACAGATACACCTGCTTCCCGAAAAACCATTTGTGCTACCTTGAAAATCAGATTAGTTTTATCTTGGGGAACACCATTCATTTCATCTCCGTATAAATGAAAAGCCGTCTGTTCGGCCTCCTTTATTTCAATCCATGCATATAAGGACAATGCCATGCCCAATGTATCAAAGCCGGGACCCAAGTTGGCCGTACTCGCAGGCACACGCACTCTTGCTGTTTTTTTTAAAACGGTCATACAGACAATTCCTCCTGCTTTTATTGACTATCCCTCTACTCGATATACGCTCTTGATGCGACGGATGACGTCTAAAGTTTCAAAATGCTCCAAAACCTTTTTCATACTCGCTTTACTGGCTAAATGAGTCACGATAATAATTTCAGCATCGGGGTTAACCTCATTCGGTTGTTGCACAACAGATGCCAGACTGACATTAAATTCAGCAAATACTTGCGTAATCCGTGCCAACACCCCCGCTTTATCATCCACATGCAGAAGCACGAAGTTTTTGAAATACACATCTTCGTCGCTACTAATTTTTTTAGGGTTGTAAGGTACGATGGCTTTAAGCCCATTGACACCAAGTTTGAGATTTTTCACTACAGCTACTAAATCGGCTACAACCGATGTTGCCGTCGGCATTTCACCTGCACCCGCACCATAAAACATGGTTTCACCCACTGCTTCACCATGCACATACACCGCGTTGAATACCCCGTTCACCGAAGCCAGTGGATGCTGCTTGCGTACCATGGTCGGCTGAACGTTAATGGTAAATTCATCACCCTGACGCTCTGCAATGCCGAGCAATTTCATTTCATATCCTAGTTTTTTAGCAAAAGCAATATCTTCACTGGTTACCTTTGAAATGCCGCTGACACTTACATCCTTGAGCTCTACATTAGAGCGGAAACCAAGCGTGCCAAGAATTGCCATTTTACGAGCTGCATCCAGTCCTTCCACGTCTGAAGTCGGATCGGATTCAGCATACCCAAGCTCCTGCGCTTCCTTGAGAACTTCCTCGTACGAGGCCCCTTCCTGACTCATTTTTGTTAAAATAAAGTTTGTCGTACCGTTCACAATCCCCATAATGCGGGTAATACGGTCGGAGGAGAAACCTTCAATGAGTGTACGAATAATCGGGATACCACCTGCTACACTAGCTTCATAAAAAATATCACATTGCTTTTCCTGCGCCTTTGCTAATACTTCAGAACCGTGCAAAGCCATTAAGTCCTTGTTAGCTGTTACGATGTGTTTACCCCGCTCCAGCGCTTCAAGAATGTACTCCTTCGTCTGATCAACCCCGCCCATAACTTCGATAATCACATCAATTTCAGGGTCTCGAATAACTTCCCATGGGTCCTCAGTAAGCTTGGCCGTGTCCACTTCAATGGAACGATATTTTTCTATGTTTTTTACAGCTATTTTTTCAATGATGATCGGTGAACCGACTTGTCTGCTCAAATCTTCCTGATTGCCTTCTACGATTCGAACGACTCCCGTTCCTACCGTCCCCAAACCTAACAATCCTACTTTGACCGGTTTCATCCATTCCCCTCCCGCGAACTTATGTCTAATGAACTGAATTGCCTTAACCTTGCCCAATCAGGCGAACACGTTTGACTCCGGAGATGTCCTCCAAGCCCTCCAGTAGAACACCCAACTCTTCACTGAGTCTGGACATTTCTACCGAGATAACTACGTTGGCTCTGCCTTGCAGTGGAATACTTTGCTGAATCGTCAGCACATTGCCTCCGAAATCAGCCACTCTGCCAAGCACCCTGGACAACATTCCGGATTGATGCTCTAAATCAATAGAGATATTGACAATTCGCTCACGCTCCAGCTGGTTAACCAAATGTATGCCATCCTTATATTTATAAAAGGCGCTTCGGCTTAGCCCAACTTGCTCCACGGCATCATGCACGGTTTTAACATCTCCTGAAGCCAGCAGCAGTTTCACCTGTATAGTCTTAACAATAGCTTCAGGCAAAATATCTTCCCGTACCAAGTAATAGCGCTCTTTCAAGAACGTCCTCTCCTCAAAGACTTATGTTTTTGTATAGAGGACATTATATCGAAACTCATGAAAATCGGCAAGCTAACATTGCAAAAAACGGCTACTGCCTCTATAGAATTTCCCATAGTACAGTAACCGTTCAGGTTTTAGACCTTTATTTGATTTTTAGTAGTAGCTGCTGCCTTCAACAAATTCGAACTCGAAATCAGCAATGCGTACAGATGTACCATCTTTGGCGCCACGCTTGCGTAACTCAGCATCCACACCCATATGGCGTAACGTTCTTGCTAATTTTAAAATGGCATCATGCGAGTTCAACTGCATGCGCTTCATCATGCGCTCAATTTTAGGGCTCTGCACCACGAATGTGTCGTTTTCGCGCACAATTGTAAAGCCATCGTCTTCTGCTGTATCCAGCTTAAATACCTTACGTTCATTGACTTCTGCTACTTCCTCAACAACCGGCTCGTCCGGTATTTGATCCAGCAAATCAGCAGCCCGGTAGAGCAGTTCCTTTACACCTTGACGTGTCAGTGAGGAAATAGGCATGATTTCAAGATCAGGACGTATAGAAGCAATCTGCTCTTTGAAGTGAGCCAGGTTTTCTTCAGCTTCTGGCATATCCATTTTATTGGCCGCCACAATTTGCGGACGCTCAGCCAATGCTGCATTATATTGCTTCAATTCGTCGTTAATTTTAGTCCAATCTTCAAACGGGTCACGTCCTTCGGAGCCCGCCATATCCACGACATGGATAATAATACGCGTCCGCTCAATGTGCCGCAGAAATTCATGTCCCAGCCCAATACCTTCATGAGCTCCTTCAATCAAACCAGGCAAATCCGCCATCACAAAATTACGATGATCACCCACATCCACAACACCCAAATTCGGAGTAATCGTTGTAAAGTGGTATGCCCCAATTTTCGGTTTTGCGGAAGATACAACCGACAACAAGGTAGACTTCCCTACACTAGGGAAACCGACCAAGCCTACGTCAGCCATTACTTTTAACTCAAGCGTGATATAACGTTCTTGTCCCTCTGCACCGTTCTCAGCCAACTCAGGCGCTGGATTACTCGGCGTAGCAAAACGGATGTTCCCGCGTCCCCCGCGTCCTCCTTTAGCTACGACGACTTGTTGACCATGACGTGTCATATCTGCTACTACTTCACCAGTATCATCATCTATGATGACCGTTCCCGGTGGTATACGTACGATCATGTGCTCCGCATTGGCTCCGTGTTGGCTTTTGTTGCGACCTTTTACTCCACGCTGGGCTTTAAAATGACGTTGGTACCGAAAATCCATCAAGGTACGCAAACCCTCATCTACACGGAAAATTACGTCTCCACCGTTCCCTCCGTCACCACCACCTGGGCCACCTTCAGGAACGTATTTCTCACGGCGAAACGCAATTAATCCGTCTCCACCGTCACCGCCTTTAACAAAAATCTTCGCTTTATCTACAAACATGGTTACACCTTCCTTATGTCTGGCACTGCATCCGAATTTGAAGCATTTCGCCCGTAGGAAGCTTCTCTGTTCGAATGCGTTTACTTCCGGGTACGGATCTGACCTGCTTTAGGATATTCAAATCCGCAGGTATATCACTTCCTTCAAAACGGACGATAACATCATTCTGATCCATACCGAAAAAAAGTGTCAATCTGCGCACTTCTCCCCAGGACGACCGGCCCCCGCCATATTGATACGCACGCACCGTTTCTATGACGGCCGAGGCAAGCGACTCGCCGTCTTCGGGAGACATGACAGCGTCTAACTTTAACTGCTCCTCAACCTGTACCGACAACTGTAAATTACCGGCGTTCACCCGAAAAGACTGCAAATAAAACACCAGTGAGGGAATACCCAACTTAGATATTTTACTGTCTTCCGCCACGCGCCCTTTTATTGTTTCCACATAAGCAACAGATTTATCATGCTTATTCATACGAATATATCCATAAAGCACCTGCAAGTCATTCATCCAGTCATGCCGATGATGGTTAAGCATTGAAATCGCTGTACGCTCAAAAGAACGCAAAGCAGCTTTCCGTTCATGCTCAACCTGTCTTTGCGTATACCACATACCAAAGCATGCAGTAACTACAGACCATACTGCTAATAAGATAATCGTTAATACTTCAGGATAGAGCAGTGAAAAAACCAAAGGAATCAGAATGGAACCCAACGCCAGATAAGGCGCTCTTATCCGCTGGAACATGGCTTCTCTCCGTTCTGCGATAATTAAATGGATTATTAAAGAACCTTAATCCAGTATAGCACAGACTAACTTTCCAATTCATTACCATCATGCAAAAAAGCCTCCGACAAAAGTGCCGGAGGCTTTTCAGCGTGTCTAAGCCGCTATTAAGCTTCTACAGTAGCTGCTACTGGAGCAACGTCGATCGGGTAGATGCTCACCTTTTTGCGATCACGGCCCCAACGTTCGAACTTCACAACGCCGTCCACTTTCGCGAACAGAGTGTCGTCCTTACCGATGCCCACGTTCGTGCCCGGGTGAATTTTCGTTCCGCGTTGACGAACCAGGATGCTACCGCCGGTAACTGCTTGACCGTCAGCACGTTTCACTCCAAGACGTTTCGATTTACTGTCACGTCCGTTTTTTGTGGAACCTACACCTTTTTTCGATGCGAATAATTGAAGATCCAATGTCAATTTCAACATGATGTCTACCTCCTTCTTTGATTATTTTCTATTTGAATATACTTACCGTATGATTCAGCAATACTTGTCAGCATAATCACCATGGACTCCAGCAACAGTTGAACCTGTGCGTTTGCATCATGATAACTTTCAGGAGAAAGATACGCGCTTAAAAAGCCGTTTTCCATTTCCGTTTCCATCTCAACGTCCGTAAGAGCTCCAATCGAATTGACAGTTCCTACCGTTACCGCTGAAACGCCAGCACATACGATATCCTCGCCAGATTTAGCGAAATTCGCATGTCCTTTAACGGAAAACCCCTGTATGCTGCCATCCTCCAGTCGTGTAATACGCACGATAATCACTTATCGCACCCTCTTACGCTTGGATTTTTTCAATCGTCACTTTCGTGTACGGTTGACGATGACCTTGCTTCACATGGTAGTTCTTTTTAGGTTTGTATTTGTATACGATGACCTTTTGACCTTGACCATGCTTCTCAACTTTAGCTGTTACAGAAGCTCCAGAAAGAAGCGGTGTACCTGCTGTCAAGCCATTGTCGCCGGACACTGCCAGAACACGATCGAACGTTACAGTTTCACCATCATTAGCTTCCAACTTCTCGATGAACAATACGTCGCCCTCTTGAACTTTGTATTGCTTACCACCTGTTTCGATAATTGCGTACATTTGCTTGCACCTCCTTATGTCTCAGACTCGCCTAATAGCAGGTGGCAGATTCCCTTAGGATACTGCACTTCAGTACCTGATTGGAGCGGTTACAGCATGTGCAGCCAATCTTACGCATCACACATACTAAATGATTGTAGCACAAGCTTTATACACATTCAACCTTTAGTTTTAAAATGATTTTTGGTTACGCATCGCTCTACACGAACGTCTTTTCCTCACGCACTTTTTTGCGGGTCATTTCCAGCAAACCTAACCGCGTCCAACCGACAACATAAGATTTGGTCCGATCCTTCTTCAACCTTGCTTCCAGCACAGAGGATACTTCCCGACGGTTCTCCTCTTGTTCCATGTCAATAAAATCAATGATGATGATACCACCAATATCACGCACACGTACCAGGCGGGCAATCTCTTCAGCTGCTTCAATGTTAGTCCGGGTTACCGTTTCTTCCAGATTACTGCCTCCCGTAAACTTCCCGGTATTCACATCAATGACGGTTAGTGCCTCCGTATGATCAATGACAATGTATCCACCGCCCTGCAGCCATACCTTTCGCGCAAAATCGCGTTCCAGCTGCTCATGAATGCCATAAGTTTTGAAAATTGTTTCTTCTGCACCACGAAATATACTTACATGAGCTCTCGCAGGACCAATCTGTTGCAGCATGATTTCTGCATCCTTTGCTTGCTCTTCACTGTCAATGACCAGTTCATCCTGTTCAGGTGTAAACACATCTCGAATCAACCGTTGAACAATACTTAAATCCCGGTGTAATTCGCACGGAGCCGAGTGTTCACCAGCTTTACGCTGAATAGCCGCCCACTGCTTACGTAGTTGATTCAGATCATTTTCAATCGCCTCTATACTCATGTCCTCCGAAACGGTACGGATTATGAGTCCTTCCTCGCTTGTGCGTAGCTGCTCTCCCATTGCTTTCAAACGGGTACGTTCGCCCTCACGTTCGATCTTCTTGGACACGGCCACATAATCAGCACGGGGCATATATACGATCCAGCGACCCGGAAGTGAAAAATGAGTGGTGACCCTCGCTCCTTTGCTACCAACAGCCTCTTTTAATACCTGCACTACAATTTCCTGCCCTACCTTTAACACTTCAGAAATAGATGGTTTTACCTCCGGCTGCTTGTCCAAATGAGCATGAAGTACGTCATCTACATACAAAAAGGCATTTTTTCGCTGTCCAATGTCAACAAAGGCGGCTTGCATACCTGGTAGCACATTGACCACCCTCGCTTTGAAAAAAGAACCTAGAATTCCCCGTTTTCGCGGTAGTTCAGCCGCATATTCAACCAATCGTCCCTCTTCCAACAGCGCCATTTGGGTCATCTGCTGCTGGCATTGTACAATCATTTGCTTCATGGTTTTTCAACCTCTCTGGATACAGCCTCTTCCTTAACTCATAAAACATTATTTGGGCTTGGGTTCTCCACCATCTGGCGGGCGTGTCGCAAAATAAGAGCGAATAAGACGTTGCTCCGGCAGTACGGCTACAATCCGTCCCTGTTCATTCATAACATAAACCATATGATACCGATCTCTTCTGAAAAGACGCAAAATAGGCTCCAAATGTTTCACTGGTAGGGATACAATAGGTAAGGCAATACTTCCCTTAGCTACTTCGCGGTAAAAAAGCTCGTCCCTCCCCAGCAAAAACCGTATAAAACGGTAAGGGATATTCCGATAATCCACAATATTAGAATAAAGCAAAAAAATCCCTACCGCCAGCAGATTTAAATGGATAGGTCCATTTTGCCTTAACAACGGCGAAATACCATATATACAAAATAGCAGACTCGTTACGATACTGGCTCTAAAAGTCCACACTAATGTGCGGTGATAAGAAAAGGATAAGCTAATCAGTGCCTGCAATATTTTCCCACCGTCAAGTGGTAAAATGGGCAGCAAATTAAACAGTGCAATAACTGCATTCCCCTGAATGATATAATTTACATAATTATACTCCAGCCCACTCACATTTCTGAACCACAAAAGGATGATGATCATGATTCCATTTTGCAGGGGCCCTGCTAGCGCAATGACAATCTCCTTCCACGCATTGAGCTTCCCCTGATCCTCAATGACCGCCACTCCTCCAAAGGGTAACATCTGTATGGAAAGCACCCGCGCACCCAACAACGAAGCAGCTGTCGCATGACCTAGCTCATGAATAAATACCAATGTAAATAAAGTTATAATCTCGATAAAATGTCCAGTTAATATAGAGGTCAGCATGACCAATACAAACAGTGGATGTAGTGATAAGGTCACCCCTCGGACATTAATCAAGGGCTACCACTTCTGACGGGTCAATGTATTGATCCCCTCTCTGAACTGCCAAAAACAAAGTTGCCGCCTCGCTGCCGCTGTGACTTGCTGGCAATACACCGATCTCATCTCCCTCCTGTACCCAGTCGTTCACTTTTAAGGTAGAGCGGGAAAGCCTTCCGTAAGTTGCTGTGATACCGCCAGTGTGCCGAACTGTAACCGAAATCCCGCTTTTGGGATGATTTAATATGTCTAATACTCGTCCTGCATCTATACTTTTAACAGCGATTGCCCCGTTATCGGTAATATTCGGCGTAATTTCTACCCCTTTAAGGCTCAGTACAAAAGGCTGTGTTATATTGCCTTCAATCGGTGGAGAGCCCTTTCGACTTGCGTCTACCTTGTGCGTTTCATGCTCCTCGCCAAAAATCGGTAAAAAGGAAGGTGCTCCGTCAAAATAAGTTTCATACCATTGCCCAACGGCTGCAAAATCCATATCCTTATTCAAGGCATCCGCAATAAACATTCTCAAATTCACTGCATAGGGAATATCCCAACGAAACATTCCCCATACCATTCCAAATAACACCGTTGCTATGACTGATCTTCGCCAAAAGGAAGTCCAAAAAGACGGACCACGATTCGTCCCAAAAGATTGCTGCCAGCGTTGCCGCTCATTTTTCCACTCAGTTTCTGGGTCTCTGGGCGAGTTGGCACTAACTATAGGCATCGACTTCATATCTTTATCCCCGTGCCTGTTCTGATATATGCCAGAGGGATACGACTCTGCTTTGCTTCCCGCGATTAGCTGCTGTATACGTTCTTCTCTGCGCTGCTTGATTCCGGAATTTTTATTCATCCTGTTCAGCCCCCTCAGCGAGGTATGTTTGATACATCTTATGAGGACGGGCTTCAACTTATGTTGTCCGGTTCGGGATTACGCACCTAAAAATCAAAAAAACCGGCGCTAGCGCACCGGATATGTTTTGTATTTATGATATTTATGTAGTGACCCTAAATTTTGAGAAACCGTATTATAGGAATTTAAAAAGACAAACCAAAAACACTTAAATAAGATTATTCCTTATTTAAGTGTCTAGTATTACAAGTGAATACTACTACAGCTCCTACCTTAGAACCAATGGAAAATCACGTAGGAAGTGTGGAAGCAGTTTACCAGCCATAACTTCCTGTTTTCCTCATCCACCCATACCAAAAAACTTCTTAAAGCGTGTCATCACGCTTTTCTTCTGGTCCAGCTGCATGAGGGGCACTGTATCACCCAAAATCCGTCTCGCAATGTTACGGTAAGCAATCGCGGCCTGTGAATCTGGATTCATAACGGTAGGCTCCCCTGTATTAGCGGCTTTAATTACCATTTCATCATCCGGCACAATCCCAATAAGGTCTATGCTAAGCACTTGTAAAATCCCATCAATATCCAACATATCTCCGGATTTAACCATGCTATTGCGAATGCGGTTAACCACCAACTTGGGTGATACCACATGTGAGCTTTCCAGTAAACCAATTACCCGGTCTGCATCGCGTACGGCTGCATTTTCCGGGGTGGTCACAACAATGGCCTGATCGGCCCCGGCAATGGCATTTTTAAAGCCCTGTTCAATACCCGCAGGGCAGTCGATCAATATATATTCAAAATCCTTTTTAAGTTCCAAAATAATATCCTTAACCTGCTCCGGCGTAACAGCACTCTTGTCCTTGGTTTGAGCGGCTGGCAGCATATACAGCTCCTCAAAACGCTTGTCCTTAACCAGTGCCTGATTTAAACGGCAACGACCTTCCGCTACATCAACAAGGTCGTAAATAATCCGGTTTTCCAGACCCATCACAACGTCTAGATTACGCAAACCGATATCCGTATCCACCAAACATACCTTTTTGCCGAGCAGTGCAAGCGCTGTTCCTATATTGGCTGACGTCGTCGTTTTGCCGACGCCGCCTTTTCCTGAAGTGACGACGATAGCCTCTCCCATGTGCTACACCCCTTTGAACACGTTAAAATCGCGGCCCAGACGCACAATATTGCTCATTTTATCTATTTGCATAGCGCCATCCTTGAGATACGCAAATTCCATACCGGATTCACGTGTCTCCCATTCGTCTGGTGGACGGCTGATCATTTCGGAAATTCGCAGCTGTGTCGGTGCAAAATAGGAAGCCGCAATAATCGCTTCACTATTTCCCTCCATCCCTGCATGCGCCATGCCTCGCAAAGCGCCGAGGACATAAATATCACCAGTACATGTTATAATTCCACCCGGGTTTACATCTCCCAAAAAGAGTAGGTTCCCACTGTGATGAAGCACTTGGCCAGAACGGATAATCCCTGTCACCGTGTGAATAGGGGGCTTTCCCTGCACTTCCACAGGCAGTCCAGGTGATTCTACAGACCTGATAAGGAGATTCCCCTTTTGCTTCAAGATCTCCAGAATACTTTCCTTCTGTTCCTCTGTCACTTCTCGGCTTCCCAGCTTAATATCCACATGAATGATCGGGCCTGTTAAAATATTTTGATGACTGTGCTCCAGCTTAAAACGCAGCTCACCCAGCAAATCCTCAAACTCGCATTGATCGTCCAGCAGGAATACCAGGCCATCTTTGATGCCTTTAATCGTGACATGATTCGATTTCACCGCCATTAGCCTGTCCCTCCTATCTCAATCATTTCGTCCCCGGGACGTCAAATCCCTGCTAACCCGGACAAAATGTGTGTAAAAAGACCTAGACGACCTCTTCCTTTTTCACACGGGTACCCAAACGCTGCAATTGCTTGCGAACTGGGACATAAATGATGAGGGCGAACAGAAAATGGATAAATAAATCAGGAATCATATACTGAGCAAGTGCCCAATTGAAAGTCTGATGATTCAGCTGGAACAGCTGGTCAATAGCAAAAAGCATAGAATCCAGCAGGAAACTACCAATCAACACGGCTGCCATCATAATAGGCATCGGCGCACGTCGAGCTGTAAAAACAAGCCCCAATAAGTATGCAGACAACCCCATTGCAAAAGAGTAAGGCCCAATGATAAACCCGTAGAACACTACATCATGAATAAGTCCAAAAACAATACCTAGCACCAATGCTGTATGACGACTGTAATACACAGACACAAACAAGATCACGACATACACAAAATTCGGAACCATTCTTGAATGCCAACTATCCGGAAGAAGCCACGGAAGAATCGTCCCTTCAGCTATAAACAGTACAAACAGCAGCAGTATTAGAACCTGACCGCGCATCTTCATTATTCCGGTACCTCAGGAGTATAAAGGATGAGCAGTTCTTTCCAATCCACAAAGCTGGCTGCCGGTTTAATAATCGCTGTCCGTGTTTTGCCAAAATCCCCAACCTGAATCTTCTCTACCGTTCCAATCATTAGGTTTTTGCGGAATTTCCCACCTGCACCAGATGTAATAATCTGATCGCCCTTTGCGATTGGATCTTTTTCTTCAATGCGAGTCATTTGAAATCTGTTCGTACCCGGATCATAGCTTTCAATCATACCAAACGATTGATTTTCCTTGCCCAAGACTGTCGCTGCAATGGCATAAGAATTTGGATTTTTAGGATCTAATGTAGTTAACAACGTAACGGTGGACGTAAAATTCCCCGTACGACTAATGACTCCTACAAATCCTTCAAGCGAACTGACTTCCTGACCAACCTTCGCTCCGTCCTTCTCACCAATATCGATCACAAGCGTTTTGGAATCATTGCTGACGCTGTTCACTTGAGCAACACGATAATCATAATTATTCTTCGCCTTTTGCGTTTGGGTGAACTTCAGTTCATTCTGCAGTCTGGCATTTGTTTCAACATAATTATGGGTCTGAATCTGGTCACGAGTCAGCTTTGCCACAGCAATTTTTAATCGTTCATTTTCTTCGTAGATGCTGCGCATATTTCCGATATCTTCAAAGAAGCCCGCTATTGCTGAAGCGGGCCTGTAAAAGATACCTTGCACAAAGCCAATTGAATCTCTGGCGAACTTCTCGGGCCAGGTTAAGGAATTTCTCTGTCCAAGTGTAATCCCCATAAGGGCAATAAACAGAACGATTCCGATCAGTAGAACAAATAGTCTTTTATTGCCAAACAGCTTAAACAGTTCCTACACCCCCGATTCAACGTTTGGAACGGACGGCAGAACTGCTGCGCGATTTGAACAAATGAATATTTTCCAGCGCTCTGCCTGTACCGATTGCCACACAATCCAGAGGATTTTCTGCTACGATCACCGGCATTCCGGTTTCACCTGCCAACAGTTTGTCCAGATTACGCAGAAGTGCTCCACCACCAGTCAGTACGATTCCTCTATCCATGATGTCCGCTGCCAACTCGGGAGGGCATTTTTCCAATGTTACTTTGACCGCATCCACGATTGCATTGACTGTATCCGATAATGCTTCGCTAATTTCATCAGAAGTAATCGTAATCGTCTTCGGCAAACCTGTTACCAGATCACGTCCGCGGATTTCCGAGGTTTCCACTTGTTCTAATGGCATAGCTGAACCAACTTCCATTTTCAGTTGCTCTGAAGTCCGTTCACCAATCATCAGATTGTATTGGCGCTTCACGTATTGGATGATGGACTCGTCCATTTCATCGCCTGCCACACGCACGGAGCGGCTTGTTACAATCCCGCCGAGGGAGATGACTGCCACCTCGGTTGTACCTCCACCGATATCGACAACCATACTGCCTGTAGGCTCCCATACAGGAAGATCAGCGCCAATTGCTGCTGCAAACGGCTCCTCTATCGTATATGCCTCTCTTGCACCTGCTTGCTTCGTCGCATCTTCAACAGCACGCTGCTCCACCGCAGTAATGCCTGAAGGCACACAAACCATCACGTTCGGATGGCGTGGAAACAAAGAGCGTTGGGCTTGCGCCTGACGGATAAAATATTTGATCATCGTTGCTGTTGTATCAAAATCAGCAATGACACCGTCCTTCATCGGACGAATCGCACGGATATTCCCCGGTGTGCGACCGATCATTTTTTTCGCAGATTCACCAACAGCCTCAATGGTTTTGGTATCTGTACGCAAAGCAACTACAGATGGTTCACGAACCACAATTCCTTTACCTCTTACATATACAAGCGTGTTTGCCGTCCCCAAGTCTATTCCCAAATCTTTTGTAAAGCCACCCAGCATGATGTAATCTCCTTTTCTCTTCCCTGAAATCTGTTATCCATGTATAAACGGTTTATTCAGGCCGGATTATCCGGTCGTGTTTAAATGTTTGATTTAAATATTATATTATATCAGACCTTGTTCCTTCAAACTTACAAAGGTCCCGTCCCCGATCACAATATGATCAAGCACGTCGATACCTACGATGTTGCCCGCTTCCATCAGGCGGCGAGTCAACTGGACATCCTCCGGGCTTGGCTTCGGATCACCGCTCGGATGGTTATGAGCGCAAATTATTGAAGCACTGCTGCATTTGATTGCTGCCCGAAATACTTCACGAGGATGCACGATGGCAGAATTCAGGCTCCCCATAGATAGTGTTTCCTGAGCAATGACATGATTTTTAGTGTTAAGGAACAAGCATACAAAATGCTCTTTCTGCAAATAACGAAGCTGCTCAAACAGCAGATCTGCCACATCCCGCGGGCAACTAATCACCGGGGTCTCCAAATGGCGAGACAACGCTAATCGACGTCCCAGTTCGATACCCGCTTTTAGCTGTATCGCTTTAGCATCCCCAATGCCCTTAATCTGGGTCAACTCGCTCAAGCTCATATCCACCAGTTGACGCAAATTTCCTGCCTGCTGCAAAATACGCTGCGCTAAATGCACCGAAGACTCATTTTGCGTTCCTGTACGCAGCAATATTGCCAGCAACTCCGCGTTGCTTAAGGCATCCGCCCCATATGTCATCATGCGCTCTCTTGGTCGTTCTTCATGGGGGAGGTCGCGAAGCATCAGTATTGGCGACTCCAGCATATGTTTATCCCCTTTATGGACGCAACACATTCACTCCAAAATCGGACAGCATGTCCGACAGCAAGGAAAGCGGCAATCCTACGACGTTAAAATAACAACCCTGAATAGATTCCACCAGCGTAGCACCCATGCCTTGAATGCCATACGCTCCTGCTTTATCAGACGGTTCACCAGTATTCACGTATGCCACAATTTGCTCTTGACTCAGAGGCTTCATTGTAACCTCCGTTTGGCGATGTCTGACAAGCATTTCGCCGGTTCCGGTATGTATGCAGGCTACCCCCGTGTACACACGGTGTGTTCTTCCCTGCAATGCAGTCAGCATACGAACCGCATCCGCATGGTCGGCAGGCTTGCCCAGTACCGAGCCATCCAGCACGACAATGGTATCACTGCCAATCACCAGTCCGGCTTCCTTCGACTGAGTGGCGGTGTTCACGACCGCTTCGGCTTTGCGTGCCGCAAGGGTCTCCACGATTTGCTGAGGCGTCCAGCTCTCAGGCGTGCTCTCATCCGCATGACTCGGCACCACTTCAAAGGGGAGTCTCAAAAATGCGAGCAATTCCTTCCTTCTTGGTGAAGTCGATGCCAGAATAATGCGGGGCGTAATTTTCCCGTCCATAAGGGAAGCTCCTTTTCATCAGTTAGAGCCTGCGGTACAGCCAGAACGCGGCAATGATGCCGATCAGACTAAGCAGGCTCAATTCAAAATTTATCGTTATGTTGTAGCTGATAATATCTAGGTCCGCTCTCGGCGACCAAGATATCCTAGTGGGGTGGGTCAGAAAGGAAAGGAATTTGATCGATTGAAGGGCTTTGGCAATCCATGCACCCAAGAGCCAACCGAGCAACAAAAACAGTATAAGCATTCCTACATTTTTTTTCATCCTGATCTTCCCTCGCCATTTTTTGACACCTTCATTATTATACGGTGATTTGTACTGCAATACAAACAGAAATCCGGCATGGGGAACTATTTCCAGTTCCTTGCCGGAAAATATGGTTAGCCTATTGTTTTATGAATTGGATAAATTCCTTCTCACGCAAAACATATTCCATCATGGAGGACTGAATCTCCCAAATGTGTTCCTTGGCTGTATTCTTATTATATTCCCCAAGTGCAGAGATCGCACTGTTCATCGCCTTTTCAAGTGAGGTTGCGGAGACAGTCGCTTCCTTCGAAAGACCGGTGGGAAGTGCAGTGATATTTTGTGTCCACTGCTGATGCAAGTCGTTCAGCTCCTTCATGTCGGAGGCTGGCACCGTATTCGGACCTCCTTCTCCGAGCAAGGTCGAGGAAAGTCCGCTCAACTTACCCACCAATGAACTGCTTAACTGAAAAAAGCTAATGAGTTTATCACCTTCGCCTCCGTAAGCCGCTTTTTCGAATCCAGGCAATTCAAGTTCACGGACATACAATTCGACTCCTTGTGTTTTCAACTGATTGCTGAGCAACTTGGCTTGCTCCCTATCTGGTGATATTCCTGCATATACCCGGTTTTGGTCT
Source organism: Paenibacillus sp. SER-28 (assembly GCF_052906305.1). Classification (NCBI taxonomy): domain Bacteria; kingdom Bacillati; phylum Bacillota; class Bacilli; order Caryophanales; family Paenibacillaceae; genus Paenibacillus; species Paenibacillus sp. SER-28. The sequence goes on from NZ_JBRECM010000014.1 coordinate 19,883, forward strand.
TCGGTATCCCCTCCTGCTGCAATGCCTGCCTTCAACAGTTCTTCTTTTGCTTGCAAGGCACGTTCTGGAGTGCTGAACACCCCATATTGCAGCAAATAGTAGGTTTGTGGAGGTACCTGAGCCTCTATGACAGTGACAGGGGCAGAATTCTCTTTTGCAGATATTTCATCCACACCAACAGATTCTTTAAAGACCGGTACAGCCTCTTCTACTGAAGGGTCTGCTCCCGGGACCATGCCTCCTCCGTTAAACAGTAACAACATAATATATCCAAACATACCCCCGGTCACCAGTGCGCTGGCTACAGAGCCAACCAGTTTCCATCTAGAAGGGTGGGGCGGACGCTTTCTGTACTCTTGGCCAGAATGATAAGCTTCCTCATCCTCTTCCAGGCTATCTGGTAGAACGTCCGCATCTGACCAAGAAGCCGCCGAACGGCCAAAGGGGTCATCCCATCCCTCTTCTACTCTTAATGTCGGAGCAAAGCGCCGACTTGAAATGCGTTTATTCAGATCCTCAGGCTCATTGAGCTCTGCTTCTTGCGTAGTTTCAGTATTTTTCTTCATTCCTCTAATCCGTTCCGTTTCTTTTTGCGGGTTATCAGCTTGATGAAGCTTATCTTTTTGATATAACCCCTTATCTCTAATCGTTTCACGCTGTTCGTTCGTAATCGACTCGTTTTTGTACGGAAGCACCTGTAGCTTATCCTCCCGGCTTGTCTCCGGCAACTGTTGGTCGAACCGGAATGTCATCTTGGTCTTGTTCATGGATGCACTCCCTCCTTGTCCCATACTTCCTCATAGTCTGTTGTATGAGTCAAGCTAAGAATATATGCCCCAGCATTACAAAAAAAGGGTATCCCGAAACACAGTCGTGTTCGGAATACCCTTGAATAAATGTAATTCATTGGCGTAACAACTCATTATATACGTATTACACTTGCTGTCCGCGAAGATGGCGCGCTAACGCGTCACCTGCTTTCCAGATATCTCCCGCTCCCATCGTCAGCACAAGATCACCCGGCTGTAACCGATCTTTCAACTCCTCGATCACGGCTTCTTTGGTCGGCAAATAGATTGCATTAGCATTGCTGTTTTGGACGATTAAATCCACGAGCTTGGAAGAATGCACGCCTTCAATCTGTTTTTCTCCCGCTGGTGAATAAATATCGGTAATTATGACTTCACTAGCCTCGCTAAACGCGCGGCTGAACGCATCGAGCAGGAAAAAGGTACGGCTATAGCGTTGCGGCTGGAATACAGCAATAATACGCTTGCCAGTCGCTCTCGCTGCGCTAATCGTAGCCTCAATCTCTGTTGGATGATGCGCATAGTCATCAATAATCAGTATGTCATTGCTTTCACCTAGTACTTGAAAACGACGCTTCGCTCCGTGAAATTCTACAATAGTAGCAGCAATTTGATCAAATGGAATCCCTGCTTCCAAACAGGAAATCACAGTAGCCATCGCATTATACATGTTATGTTTACCCGGTACAGATAGTTCGATCGTTCCGAGTGCTGTTCCCTTACGGCTCATAGTGAAGCTTAATCGACGGTCACCTAATTGGATATCTGTCGCCATATAATCCGCTTCATGCTCCACTCCATAAGTAATGACCCGAGTCTGAAGTTGAGGCAACATTTCCCGAATGTTCTGATCATCTGCGCATACAATAGCCGCTCCATCCGGTCGAATTTGACTCAAAAACTGTACATAGGCACTTTTCAGACGATTAAAGTCGCCATCGTAATTTTCCAAATGGTCCGCTTCAATATTGGTTACAATACCTTGCCAAGGATGATATTGCAGGAAAGAACCATCACTCTCATCCGCCTCAGCAACGACAAACTCGCTTTTACCTGCTTTGGCATTCGTCCCCAAATTCGTGATTTCGCCGCCAATAATATACGTTGGATCAACGTTACATCTCTCCATAACCAGAGCGATCATGGAAGAAGTTGTCGTTTTACCGTGCGCACCCGCAACAGCTATGCCCTTACGTTCGTTAAGCAAGCGAGCCAGCATCTGCGAACGATGCAGAGTTGGAATATTCAATTCCTCCGCTGCCACCCGCTCCACATTGTCACGTGACAATGCTGTTGAATAGACGACGATATCCGCGCCTGCAATATGCTCAGGCGTGTGTCCAATATATATTTTTGCGCCTTTTGCCGCCAGTTTTTCTGTCAGCTCCTGTGATGCCACATCTGAGCCAGTCACGGTATAACCCATCTCCAGCATGACCCGAGCAATCGCGCTCATCCCGTAGCCGCCGATACCGATAAAATGAACATGTTCCGAAGTAATCAACAAATTTCACCAACCTTTTTCCGAATCGGTTTGATACATAAGGGTAGCCCGTACATCCGCAATAAGGTACAGTGTGCCGGACACCACCCCCAGATCTTCCGCTTCCGTATGTGACTGAAGCAGGCCAAGAGCCTTTTTCCAGTCACCTTCTACAATTATTTTTAAATCCGTTTTGGCATAAGACGGCCGCAGCTTCTCCACGAGATGAGCCAATTCAGCGGCATTCATTTTGCGGCGAAAATCGGGCTCGGTCAGGATAAGCGTATCCACTAGTGGCAGTATATGCTGCAAGTATGCTTCATGATGCTTGTTTGACAGCATCCCCATCATTAAAACCAATTTTTTGTACGAATACACTTGAGGAAGACTCTTGGCCAGCGTCTGTGCTCCTTCTGGATTATGAGCTCCGTCAAGGACAATTCTCGGAGAGGTACTGACTTGTTCGAGACGCCCTGCCCAGGCAGTTTGCCTAAAGCCCTCCAGCAATTCTGCATCATCCAACACAAAAGCCATATACTGACGCAGGACCTCAAGTGCCATCATAGCTCCTGCCGCATTAGAACATTGGTGCTCGCCTAACAACGTGATGTCAATTTCCATATGTCGGAAGGGCCCCGCGAATGAAAAAGTCTGAGCTGTTTCATCCCCATTTAGCCGTTCATACGTAAACTGTTCTCCTGCCAGGTACAAGGTAGCTCCTTGCTTTGTCGCCGTTTCCCGTATGACCTGAATAGCCTCGGGTTGGGAAACACAACTGACGACAGGTACACCCGGTTTGATGATACCGGCTTTTTCCCTTGCAATCTGTTCGAGCGTATCTCCCAAAATATCCGTATGGTCATAGCCGACATTCGTAATAACCGAGAGGATTGGATTCACGATATTAGTTACATCCATCCTTCCCCCGAGGCCTGTCTCCCATACCACAACATCTGGGAAAGATACCGTAGCATAGTATAAAATAGCCAACGCTGTCGATACCTCAAACATTGTAGGTGATCCCAATTCACTATCTGCGATTTCTTTCACCAACGGATACAAGCGATTGGCAAGCAAAACCAGCGTTTCATCGGGAATATCGGTCCCATTGAATTGAAAGCGGTTCGTAAATCGGGTGATGTACGGAGACGTAAAAGTTCCGACATCGTACCCACATTTCAGTAGCACAGAGGTCAGAAATGCACAAGTCGAGCCTTTACCGTTGGTTCCCGCAATATGCACAAATTTCAGATGTCGTTGCGGATCACCTAACTTACTCATTAGCTGTTCAATTCGTTCCAATCCGGGTCTGATACCAAACGGAATCAAGCCGTTAATCCATTCCACTGCTTCATCATAGCTTTGTAAAGGAGCCGTGTCTCCGCCCCTGATCGTATCTGACATCCTCTTCACCTTCAGGTCATTTTATTGTGAGTGAAATTATCCCTTGAGTTCTTCAATACGTGCGATAACTTTAGCGCGCTTATCTGAGTAATCGGCTTGCTTGGCCTTCTCTTCCTCGATGACTTTAGCTGGTGCCTTCGCCACAAAGCCTTGGTTAGATAACTTTTTCTCCACGCGCTCCACTTCACTGTTCAAATGCTGAAGTTCTTTTTCCAGTCTGCTAATTTCCTGGGCAATATCAAGCAGTCCGGCCAGCGGCAGGTATAGCTCTGCGCCGCTAACTATAGATGTCATCGCTTTATCTGGAACGGTGAATTCTAATCCCGCGTCGAATTCAGACGTATTACAGAATCTACGTACATATTCCCCATTGCGGTTAATGATATCGAGAACGGCTTGATCACCGGGTTTTATGAGTAATTCAATTTTTTTACTCATCGGCACGTTGACTTCAGCACGGATATTGCGCACAGCGCGAATTACATCGATCAGCAAATTCATTTCTGCAACTGCATCCTTATCCTCAAAAGAAGGATCATAAACAGGCCAAGCGGCCAGTGTAATCGTCTCCCCCTCATGCGGAAGATGCTGCCATATTTCCTCAGAGATAAACGGCATGAACGGATGAATCATGCGCAGTGTCCGATCCAATACATATGCAAGTACGGACTGCGTTTTCTTTTTCGCCTCTGCATTTTCGCCATATAGGGAAAGCTTCGCAAACTCGATGTACCAGTCGCACAAATCATCCCAAATAAAGTTATACAGAAGGCGGCCTGTCTCGCCAAATTCATAAGCATCTATTAGACGCGTGATGTCGCGTGAAGTTTCGTTTAGACGATGCAAAATCCAACGATCAGCAGTGCTTAAGTCACCAGTAATGTCTATATCTGCCGAAGTGACGCCTTCCAGATTCATCAGCGCAAAGCGTGACGCATTCCAAATTTTATTGGCAAAGTTACGGGCCTGCTCTACCCGCTCCCAGCGGAAACGAAGGTCTTGCCCAGGCGTGCTACTGGTGGAAATCATATAACGCATGGCATCGGTACCATATTGGTCAATCACGTCGAGCGGATCAACACCGTTGCCGAGGGATTTGGACATTTTTCTACCGTCCGCATCACGAACCAACCCGTGCATAAGTACGTCCTTGAACGGAATCTCTTCCGTAAACTCCAACGCGGTAAAAATCATACGCGATACCCAGAAATAAATAATGTCATAGCCTGTAACCAAGACATTAGTCGGATAGTAGCGTTTGAGGTCCTCTGTCTGCTCAGGCCAGCCCAGTGTCGAAAACGGCCATAAAGCCGAGCTGAACCAAGTATCCAGCACATCCTCATCCTGTTTTAACTTTCTGCCAGCATACTCAGGCAAAGTTGTAGGGTCCTCCGCCGATACAATAACTTCTCCGGTCTCTTCATCGTACCAAGCCGGAATACGGTGTCCCCACCATAATTGACGGGAAATACACCAGTCACGCACATTTTCAATCCAATGCAGATAAGTACGTTCAAAGCGATCCGGTACAAAGTTTACTCCGTTGCCAGCCTTCTGCACTTCAATCGCTTTAGCTGCCAGAGGCTTCATTTCCACAAACCATTGTGTGGACAGATAAGGTTCTACAACTACACCTGTACGCTCACTGTGGCCTACTTGGTGTACGTGCTCTTCAATACGAATCAGTACGCCCTGCTCTTTCAGATCAGCGACGATTTGCTTACGGCAATCGCTACGATCAAGGCCCTGATATTTGCCTGCTTCGGCATTCATCGTTCCCGTTTCGTCCATCACCGTAATTTGTGGCAGCTGGTGACGTTGTCCCATTTCAAAGTCATTCGGGTCGTGAGCCGGTGTAATTTTAACCGCGCCGCTACCGAAATCTTTATCAACATAATCATCCGCAATGACCGGAATTTCCCGTCCGATGATTGGGAGCACAAGCGTTTTGCCGATCATTTGCTTGTAGCGTTCATCTTCCGGGTGTACAGCTACAGCTGTATCGCCCAGCATCGTTTCAGGACGTGTAGTCGCTACCGTAATAAATCCGCTACTGTCTTTCAGTGGATATTGCAGGTGATACAGATTTCCGTTCACCTCTTTGTATTCCACCTCAATGTCCGATAATGCAGTACGTGCAGCAGGGTCCCAGTTAATGATGCGTTTACCGCGATAAATCAGACCTTTCTTGTACAGTTTAACGAATACCTCACGTACCGCTTGGGACAGTCCCTCATCCAGCGTAAAACGCTCACGAGAATAATCGAGAGAAAAGCCCATCTTTTCCCATTGGTTATGGATATTATCTAGATAAAGATCCTTCCACTCCCACACTTTCTCCAAAAACTTCTCGCGGCCCAAATCATAACGTGTCAGGCCTTCTTCACGCAGCTTTTGCTCTACCTTTGTTTGGGTAGCAATACCCGCATGGTCTGCCCCTGGCAGCCACAAGGCATCATACCCCTGCATCCGCTTGGCGCGAATAATAATATCCTGCAAAGTAAAGTCAAGAGCATGTCCAATATGCAACATACCTGTAACATTCGGTGGTGGAATAACGATTGTAAAAGGCTCTGCCTCTGGATGTTGCCCAGCGCGGAAATAACCCTTCTCCATCCACGTTTTGTACCATTTTTGTTCTGCTGATTTTGGATCGTACGTTGTTGGCATTTCCAAGGTTGTCTTGTTGTCTTGTTCTGACATATCAGGATACCTCCATGATTTTTCAATTGGCAAATAAAAAAAGCCTTTCATCCTCAAAGGACGAAAGGCTGTTCTCTCGCGGTACCACCTTTGTTTCACCCCTAGTGTATGTATCCACTGATCCATTACACATGGTGTGACACTTTATGCAGATAACGGTTGCGGACCGGCCTTATTCTACCGTGAGCCTCTTATCTTCCGTAGGAATTAAATGAGGAACCGTTCAAACAGGCGACTCCCGGGTGACTTCGGCCAGTAGCTTCCTGCGGAACCTCACAGCGCTGCAATTCCACTCTCTGAAGGGCTTGCTGCCTACTCTTCCCGATCTCAGTCTTTCAATAACTATACCACATCATACATTTCCCATTGACTATAGTCAACACCCGCCGTGCATTTTTCAGCAACCGGATCAAGGGATATACAATACCTGTCCTTCTTCCACATGATGCTCCGCCAATCTGTTATACAGTTGAAGCTCACGTGTGCTGAGCTGATAACGGTCAGCTATGGTTTCCAGTGTATCCTCGCGCTGTACAATGCATAACCGCACCTTGCGAAAAGGTGTTTCATCTTGTGTATGAAAAAAAAGGTTCTTCCACTTGGCATTCTCTCGCTCTTCTTCGGCTTTCTGATCCTGATCCTGCGGCTCCTGCTCCAACTGCTGCTGGTATTCGGCTTCCTTCACCGAACGGCTGGATTGGAGCAATGATGAGTAGACAACCGGGTCTGGCTCGTCTGCCCCTTCATCCTTTTTACTGTTGAGCGCTACACGCATCTCTGGCTTATCCTCAGTAAAGGTCTCATGGGCCTCGTGGTTAACCTGTTCTGACGCTTCAGGCCTGAAGTCGAAGTTATCTACTTGACTCGCTTCCAACTGTGTCTCCAGATAGACCTCGGACTCCGTGCCAGGATGCGGTTCAGACAGCAAAGGTTCATATACTATATTAGGAGATGCGGAAGATACTTTGGGCTCATTTCCCCCTGCCCATGCTTCCTCTTGCTGAAATCCCCACACTTCCGGAGACCCATGCTCATGCTTGACCTCGGGAGAGCTGTCTTCAACTGCTTTGCCCGTCCAAGGCTCATAGAATCGGTTAGGATCTACTGCCGACTCATAAGCTTGCTGTTCCGACAATGACTTCTGTTCCTCATGGTCCTCAGACGGCTGTTCCCAAGAAACGGACTCCTGTTGTGATGGCACTCTGTAGGAAGTTTCAGGATCTGTAACGTGATCGGAGGACGAGTCATTGGTAGAATAGGCCTCTGCATGATGATGCTCTCCATCGGCGGAAAGGGATTGAACCGGATGCTCAGGTGCATGCACTACGGTAAATTCCTCATCCAGCCAAACCGCCGTCTCCTCCGCGTGCGAGCTTTCCACGCCATGCAAAGAAAGAACGCCTGTAATGTTTAGACTACGTAAAGAAAGCAGGTCCACATCAAAATTTTCAATCTCGACAGAGATATCTTCCAATCTCCCTACGCGGTTTAGCGGAATGGTAATTTCCACAGGGATCAAATGATGAAGCTCGCTCGTGATCTGTTCAGGTGTGCGGTACACGCCCTCCAGCAGCAAATGCCCTCGCAAAGCGGCATGGTCGCCGTGGGTTACAACCTGAATGCGTGGCAGAAGCTCAATTTCCTCCAACTCAGCAATCCCGGCAGCTTCCTCCGTCAAATGAATGCGTTCATAAATATCAAAACGCAAGCCTTGCGGCTGATCATTCTGTTGTTTGTTCAAGGATGGCATCCTCCTTTGGGCAGTCTCCGCACATCCTCTGACTTCTGGTCAGGCGCACGGAAACTCCATATTGCAAACCGTTTCTAGGTTCAAGTATATGCGCCAAAATAGAAGGCATGCCATCTTTTATAGCTGTTTGTGTAGCTTTTGAAAATCATCCGGCCAAGCATCCTCCACGGTAATCGTTTCGCCACTCAGCGGATGACAGAAGGTAAGACGCTCTCCGTGCAGCGCCTGCCTGCCAAAATCAGTAGCCCGCCCCCCGTATAATACATCCCCAAGCAACGGGTAGCCAGCATGACTAAGATGTACGCGAATCTGGTGCGTCCGGCCTGTCTCCAGCGTCAGATATACGAGACTCACTGCACTTGGACCGCTTCCCCATACTTCCCCGAGTTCAATATGGGTAACCGCCTTTTGCCCAGTTGGAGATACACGACGGCGCTGCTTATGATGCCTGTCCTTGCCAATCGGCCAATCCAACGTTCGCAGCGATGGGGGTACTTTCCCTCGTACCAAAGCTACATACCTGCGGCCTATATCCTTAGCTCGCATTTGCTCGTCCAGCTTGAGCAACGCAAATTCATTTTTGGCATATAGCACTGGGCCCGTCGTATCCACATCCAGACGATGTACATGCCGTACCGCCGCATGAATGCCATTCATCTCATAGTAGGATGCGACAGCATGATCCAACGTCAGCGGACCATCCTGCACAGCGCCGTCCGGATGTACTGCCATACCTGCCGGTTTATGCACTACCAGGCAAAAATCATCTTCATACAGTACCTTCAAATCATACCAACGAGGGGTGATTCCAAGGTTCATTACAGGAAAAAGGGCCAGCCGCAGCCGGTCCCCTGTAAGTTCAATCTCTTTTGCATGACGCAGTCTGCGCCACAGCTTTTCCGGTAATTCCAAACGATTCAGCAACCACTGATCTACAGCATCAGCATTGTTTTTTTCCCCGTCTGTGATTTCCCGTCCTGGCGTGACTTCCAGCCACGGTCCTCTTCTTTTCCAGCCACCTTGCCAGCTCATAGACGTTTGAGCGCGCGATAGTTCGCCTCAATGGTGGCATCAATATCCTCTACCGTATGCACGCCCGACACAAACATACCCTCAAATTGAGATGGTGCCACACTGACTCCCTCATTCACCATTTCAGTAAAGTAACGGCGGAAGTGGTCCTGATTACTCGTTTTAGCTGTGTCAAAATTGACAACCTTTTCTTCTGTAAAAAATGGACAAACCATGGAACCCACGCGATTGATCGTGACAGGGATACCCAGCTCGCTCGCATTACGTTCGAATCCGGCTTGAAGTCTTGCTGCCCGCTCTTCCAGGCGATCGTATACTTCTGGCGTCAGCAATTTAAGTGTCGAATAACCTGCTGCCATAGCCAGCGGATTTCCGCTAAGCGTACCCGCTTGATAAATTGGCCCCGATGGAGCAATCTGCTCCATAATATCGCGACGTCCGCCGTAAGCACCTACAGGGAGTCCACCACCAATCACTTTACCCAGACAGGTAAGATCCGGCGTCACACCAAAGCGACCTTGAGCCGAATGAAGTCCAACCCGGAATCCAGTCATCACTTCATCAAAAATCAGCAGACTTCCGTACTGCTGGGTTACCTCACGCAAACCTTCCAAAAATCCAGGCTGTGGCGGTACAACTCCCATATTGCCTGCTACTGGCTCGACAATAATTGCGGCAATCTCTTCGCCAAATTTCTCAAAAGCTAGCTTCACCGAAGCCAAATCATTATAAGGGACGGTGATGGTATGGGTAGCTACGACTTCAGGTACGCCCGGACTATCGGGCAAACCTAATGTCGCAACCCCAGAGCCTGCTTTAATCAGCAAGCTGTCCGCATGACCGTGATATGATCCCTCAAATTTAAGAATTTTACTACGGCTCGTAAATCCGCGTGCGAGTCGAATCGCACTCATAGTCGCCTCAGTTCCGGAGTTAACCATACGTACAATGTCCATAGAAGGAACACGCTCACATACGAGCTTGGCCATTTCGGTTTCTGCCAACGTTGGTGCGCCGAAGCTGGTTCCTTTTACAACAGCAGCCTGTAGAGCTTTAACCACTTCGGGATGTGCATGGCCCATAATAAGCGGTCCCCATGAACATACATAGTCTAAATAGGATTGACCATCAATATCATATACACGCGATCCTTCGCCATGGTCGATATACACAGGTGTAATCCCAACAGATTTAAAAGCCCGTACCGGGCTGTTAACGCCACCCGGAATGTATTGTTTTGCCTCATCAAAGGCTACTTTGGAGTTCGTATCCTTACGCACTTTTCGTTGTTCGTCGATCAATCTGACCACTCCTATCTTCTGAAAATAGACTTATTGCTTCAACCATCTTGCCGCATCCTTGGCCGAATAGGTAATAATCATATCTGCACCCGCACGCTTCATGCTTGTCAAAATCTCCAGCACCATTGCTTTTTCATCAATCCAGCCTTGGAGAGCGGCTGCCTTGACCATGGCATATTCACCACTAACGTTGTAAGCCACCATAGGCAGATCAAATTGATCCTTAATCGTGCGCATCACGTCCAGGTAAGAAAGAGAAGGCTTCACCATCAGCATATCCGCACCCTCCAGCACATCAGACTCCGCTTCTCGCAATGCTTCACGTGCATTGGCAGGGTCCATCTGATAGGATTTGCGGTCACCAAACTGCGGCGCAGAATCTGCGGCTTCCCGGAAAGGACCATAAAAAGCAGACGCATATTTGACGGAATACGACATAATCGGAATATGTGAAAAGCCTTCCAGATCCAGCCCCTGCCGAATCGCTTGTACAAAACCGTCCATCATATTAGATGGCGCGATAATATCCGCACCAGCTCTGGCCTGAGAAACGGCTGTACGTACCAGCACCTCAAGAGATTCATCATTCAATACTTCACCGCATACCTCACCATCATGCTCATGCATGTGTACCATACCGCAGTGTCCATGGTCCGTAAACTCACACAAACAAGTGTCAGCCACAACCAGCAGTTCGGGATAACGAGACTTGATCAAACGAGTAGCTTCCTGAACAATACCATCGTCCACAAAAGCCGAAGTCCCTACACTGTCTTTTGTTTCCGGTATGCCAAACAGGAGCACGGCGGGAATGCCAAGCTCACTAATCTCTTTTAGTTCTTCCTCCAGTCGATCCAGAGAAAAACGGTATACACCTGGCATAGAGCTAATTTCCTGTTTCACCCCAGTGCCAAATGTTACGTAGATCGGTTGGATAAAATCAGCGGGATTTAATACCGTCTCACGCACCATACTGCGAATTGCAGCCGACTGGCGCAAACGACGATGTCTAGTAAAAGGAACACTCATGAATACAAACCTCCATTTTTTATACATTCATTAGCAAAAACAAAAAATTATAATGTCATAAGAGTACTTGATCGTTTCCAGTCACATAACGATTGGATCAGGCTTTCAATGGTTGCCTTCTCTGACATAAAACTCACAGTCAAACCGGCTTGGGTAGCTGTCTCACCGGTCAAAGGACCTATCACAGCAATCGTAACTCCCTCCAGCAGCGACAACGGATCATGGATCCCCATTTGCCTGAGCGCTTCCAGAAAAAAGGTGACGGTTGAGGAACTCGTAAACGTAATCGCATGAATGGCACGTTCCTCAAGCAGCTTGAGGAGCTCGTCATCCTGTGTGTTGGCTGCCAGCACAGTTTGATACAAATCAGCCTCGGTCACATGAAGCCCCATCTCCCTCAGCTTTTCTGGCAGCCACGGCCGTGCTAGATCACCTCTAGGTAGAAATACGTTCTGCCCTGCCTGCAAATCCTGCTCAAACCCTTCGAGCAAGCCTTCTGCCTGAAAAGGGCCTTCGATCTGTTCTGCCACAATTCCGTGTGTCCGAAGCGCAGCTGCTGTAGCTGGTCCGACTGCGGCAATACGCGCTTTGAACAGCATGCGTACGTCCTTGCCCTGTTCCTTTAAGTGCGTGAAAAAGTATTCAACTCCATTAACGCTGGTGAAAAACACCCAATCATATTCAGGTAGTCGCGCAAATGCCTCTTTAATTTCCTGTTTGGTTGGCTCGTCCGAAGGGGCGACCGTCTGAATAACTGGAAATTCATATGGCTCGCCACCAAGCTCCTCAATCCGGTGAACCAGACTGCTGGCCTGCGCACGCGCGCGAGTAACCAAAATCCGCTTGCCAAACAAAGGCATGTCCTCAGCCCATTTTAACTGTTCACGTTGATTGACCACTTCTCCGACAACGATGACGGCGGGAGGTTGGAAATTCGCGGCCTTCACCTTAGCTTCAATATCCGCCAGCGTACCCACCAGCGTATCCTGCTCAGCGCGGGTCCCCCAACGGATCAAGGCAACAGGAGTATTTGACGGCTTGCCGTGTTTTATCAGCTGTTCACTGATATAGCCGATCTTTGCTACACCCATCATAAAGATCAGTGTGCCCGTTGCGTTCGTCACTTTATCCCAATGAATACTTTTGTCGAGTTTATCGGGACTTTCATGACCTGTAATGATAGACAGCGATGAGGCCATATCCCGGTGTGTGACTGGAATGCCCGCATAGGCGGGCACACTGATTGCTGATGTGATGCCGGGTATAATTTCATAAGAAATACCATGTTTACGCAGTAGCCCGGCTTCCTCGCCGACTCGTCCAAATATAGTGGGGTCTCCCCCTTTAAGACGAACAACTGTTTTTCCTTCCAAGGCCAAATCCACCAGCAGCTGATTAATTTCCTCTTGCTTCATGGTGTGACGATCTGGCAACTTGCCGACATAGATTTTTTGGGCACCTGGCTTCATTAATCCCAAGAGGCGCGGGCTTGCCAGTCTGTCATATACAATGACATCGCCCAATTGAATGCATTCCCAACCCTTGACCGTAATTAATCTTGCGTCTCCGGGTCCTGCACCTACCAAATATACTTTTCCTGCCATGCTATCATCCCCTCACCTGCGCAAGAATCTGTTCCGCTCCTTTGGCTATCAAACTGGCCGCCACCGCTTCTCCCAGCTTTTGCGAATCATTTCCCTGGAGCGTTTCCTTCAAAATAACCTCGCCATCTGGCGAGCCTACCATGCCCGTGAGGCTGATTTCTTGACCAGCCCAGACCGCATGAGCCCCGATCGGCACTTGACACCCCCCATTTAACACGCCCAGAAAGGTTCGTTCTGCCGCAACGGTAGCCGAGGTATCCCGGTCGTTGTAAAGGCGCAGCAAGGCCAATAGTTCTTCATCGCTCGCACGACATTCAATACCTAGCGCTCCCTGCCCAACCGCCGGCAAACAGTCTTCTTCCGGTATATAGGATGTAATTCGCTCTTTCCAGCCCATCCGATGCAAGCCTGCTGCCGCCAAAATGATAGCGTCAAAACCTTCCGTCTCCAGCTTTTTCAGACGGGAATCAATATTACCACGCACAGGCTCCAATTGTAGATCAGGTCGCATGGACTTGATTTGACTGGCTCTGCGCAGGCTGCTCGTGCCCACCTTTGCCCCTTGAGGCAAATCCTCCAGGCTCTTGGCACCCAATGTGATCAGGCAATCACGTGGGTCCTCACGGCGCGGCACAGCGCCGTTGACAAGCCCTTCCGGCAATTCGGAAGGCATATCCTTCATACTATGTACTGCCATATCAATCTCACCAGCCAGCAGGGCCTGTTCAATTTCTTTGACAAAAAGCCCTTTGCCACCCACTTTGGACAAGGTTACATCCAATATTCGATCACCCTTGGTCAGGATTTTCTTCACGACAAATTGCAAATCCATTCCATGCTTCGCGCACAGCGCGTTCAAATCTTCAATGACATGCCCGGTCTGAGTTAACGCCAGCGCACTCTGTCTGCTGCCTACCACAATTGTTCGCATGTTATTCCTCCTGATTTTGCGCAATCCATAGGTCTATTTCTTTTTCGGTCCAAGCCATAAATTCATGACGCCGTATTTGATCCAAAATTCCGCTACTCGCCAAGCGCCTCAGTAGTTTGGTCCTTTGCTGTGGGGAACTTATCTTACGTTTGATGATCTGTCGCATATCGTGCATGAAATCCAGATATGGCTCGTATTCGCTACCAAACAACGTATTCAAAGCTGATGTAATATCAGTGGTCACAGCAGGGCCAGCCCCTTCTGTAGAAATACTAATCGTCAGTCTTCCTCGTCGAATGGTACCCGGCGTTATAAAGTCTCCCTCTTCCGATCGATCCGCCACATTTACCAGTATACCCCTTTGTCTGGCCTCGTGCGCAACCTCATAATTCACTTCTCTCTGGTTCGTCGCCGCATATACAAGAAAGGCTCCCTGGAGGTCACCCTCGCGATATACGCGATTTACCCAGTGGAGCTGCTTGTGATCCGCCAGAACCTGTAAATCCGGCGTTATATTCGGGCTAATGACGGTAATGAATGCCCCACTTTCCATCATCCCCTTTACCTTTCGTTCCGCAATTCTACCGCCACCTACAACACAACAGATCTTATTCTTACAATTCAACGAAATCGGGACAAAATGCTGCAAAAGGCTTTTCACTCTCCCGTCCACTGATGAAATACAGACCAGGAATTCAGCAAAAAATTAAGAATCAATAGCGTGTAGCCGACCAATGCCCACTTTGCCATGACAAGCCCTGAACGCTGATTCAATCTTTTGCTCACTAAAAATATAATATACACGCACAAGGCAATCGCTGTCATCAACACCTTGGTATCTAGCAAGAGACGCCAGCGTTCCTCGGCAATAATAGAAATAACGGCAACTACAATAGAGACTCCCAACAAAGGAGTACCAATCAACAGCGCCATATGCGTATACCGATCCATCATTTCCAGACTTGGCAGGCGTCTGATCGTGTCATTCCATTTCTTTACTTTCAATTTACGATGCAAAAACAGATATAACCCCGAAAATACAGCTGCTACCGTCATTGCTACAAAACCAAGATTAGCCAGCGCAATATGAATCAGGAGCAGACCATGCACGGTATGCCAATTTCCAAGCGGGTTGTCGAGAGGCTCCATCCATATATTGTTGAGCACTAGCACTGCAAAACTAATAATATTAAGCAACAATACCGCAAATTCGGATCGCTGATAACGTGTCAGAATCAAAGAAATCAGTACCAAAATAACTGAGAACAGAAATAGAAAATCGTAGGTCACGAAAATAGGAAGATGCCCTTCATTCCAGGTTCTTATCCCCATATAAGCAAGCTGGAGCACCAGAACGACAACAAGAAGCCCTGTACCTGTCCGTTTAGCATTCGCATTGCGACGAATCCCATCCGAGAATACAAACAGAAGGCTCAGGGCAAAAACATAAATCATTGAATCATATATAAGCATGCCTGAAGCCACTTCTGTTCACCCACCTTTACAGGCTGGCCGGCGCAAACGACGCTGGCAAAGCCTGAGCCTGAACGGTTTTTTCATGAACACCGGCTTCCGGTTTCATTAACGCAGATGCATCGCTTTTATCTACTTTCTGAGCGGCGTCATCCAAACGATCCTCCAGAGCAAAAATATGGCTAAACATGTCTAGGGCCTCATTTCCCTGCTTTTGAACAGCCAGTTCTTTTACCCGATTGATCGGATCATGCATCATCTGATTCAGCATACTTTTCGTCAAGCGGCTAATCACTTTGCGTTGCCGTTCATCCAGCTCGGGAAGCTTATTGAACAAGCTTTCCAACGTATCCTGATGTACAGACTCCGCTTTTTCCTGTAAAGCACGAATCACCGGACGCACTCCCATCGTTTTCAACCATTGATAAAACTCGCTAAGCTCATCTTCGATCATATGCTCGATTTTTGTAGCTTCGGTACGGCGCATTTCCAAATTGCTCTCCACGATCCCTTCCAGATCATCAATATCGTACAGGAAAACATTCTGTAATTCACCAATAGCCGGGTCGAGATCACGCGGAACCGCAATATCAATCATAAACAAAGGACGGGACTGTCGACGTTTCATACTTGCTTCAACCCGAGTCCGATCCAGAATATAACCCTGGGCACCTGTCGAGCTAATGACAATATCCACATCCGCCAACCGATTCATGCCTTCCTCCATCGTAACCGGCGTTCCATGGAACTTAGAGGCAAGGTCTTCCGCACGGGACAGGGTTCGGTTTGCTACAATAACCTCAGCTGCTCCACCGCTGTACAAATGCTTAACAGTAAGCTCGCTCATTTTACCAGCACCGAGAATCAGTACCTTTTTATCGGTAAACATCCCGAAAATCCGTTTGCCCAGCTCAACTGCTGCATAGCTGACAGATACGGCACTTTCTCCAATAGACGTCTCCGAATGGGCACGCTTGCCCAATGTGACGGCCTGCTTAAACAACATATTAAACCACGTTGCCGTAATTTTCTGGGATTGAGCCTGAAGAAAAGCGTTCTTTACCTGTCCCAAAATTTGTGTTTCTCCGATTACCATAGAATCAAGGCCACAAGTCACACGGAACAAATGCCGAATCGCCTGCTCGTCCTCATATATATATAAATGTTGTGTAAATTGATCACGCGGAATGCCAAACCATTGCTCCATAAAACTGCGTATAAAATAACCGCACATGTGAAGGCGGTCCACCACAACATATATTTCAGTCCGATTGCAGGTTGCGACAACTACGCCCTCCAACACACTTTTGGTAAGTTTGAGTTGTTCCAGCGCTTTTGGCAAATCTTCTTCTGCAAATGTAAAACGCTCTCTGACTTCCACAGGCGCCGTACGATAATTCAACCCAACAACGACGATGTGCATTGCAAATTCACCTGCCTAAACTGTAATAAGAATAACCACTGTTATCATAAACTATGTTAATTATATCACAGAAGTCCGAATGTCCTCCGGCTGTTTTATGAATTGTTTATGAAAATTGGATGGCGTTCATGAATATCTAGCACGTTCTGTAGGATTTGATTTAGTGTAAACCACTTTTAAAACAAATAACCATGGAAATGTTCCATGGTTATAATATAGGACGCACAAATGGCTCCATAAAAGAACGATTTACACCAACTCGGCCAGCTTGCACTCCGGTGATTCCACCTGAAGTTCTCCCAAGCCGCGAATCAGCTTCTTCGCATATGTTTTTTTCGGTTTTAGAACGGATACCAGGTAATCAATAGCTAGCTGCGGATCGACAGTCTCACCGCAAGTATAACAATCAATAGCGGCAAATCCTCTCTCAGGATACGTATGAATAGAGAGATGACTCTCCGACAACAGTACAAGCACGGTAGCTCCCTGTGGTTCGAATTGCTTGGATTGAACGGACATCACCGTAGCTCCGCAAGCTTCAGCTGCTTCAACTAATTGAGCCTCCAAAAACTGCGCATCATTCAGTAATTCAAACTCAACACCCCAAGTATCTACGGCAACGTGTCTTCCGAAAGTTGAGTACTCCAATTCCATCTTTCGGTTCCCCCTTCCTAGGAATAAAATGTTTGAAAAAATTTCATCCGCTAGGACCTACGTCATTCACTTCCCGAGGGAATAACCTCTCGCAACATTCAATGTCCTGAGTGAATCCTGGTTCCTATATTCATTTTCAACGAGATTAAAAATAACATCTATGTGAAGCAAATGCAATCATTTTTTTGGAATAAAAAAGCCCCTTTCGGTAAAGAAAGGGACTACACTGCATAACGATTCATTCCTTGTATTCATGCCTTATTAAGCTTCCAGTGCAAATAATTTCGAGCAACTCATTCGAAGCTTGTGGTCAATCTGTTCCAACTCCGAGAAAGTACGCGCCAAATTCCGCTGGTCAAGCAACGAATTAATGAGATGATATACGTCTGATATTTCATTTTCGACGTTCTGATGCTGAAAAAGCTGTTGCAGTTCCTGAACCGTATTTTTATATTCAAATACCAGCCTGGAGCCTACGGCATTCTTCTCCATAATTTTACGAACCGTACCTTCATTATAAAAATACACCATAGTGAATCCTTGATACATTCGGTAAACGATGCCTTCGCCCTTAAAACGAACAAAAAGTTTGCGTATAAACAGGGTTAGTTGCGGATGAATTAAGCGGCAAGTCAATTCACACACAAACGCTCCCTCTTGGGCTTCAAAAAACAAATGAACTTCCTCACCCGCACTATGCTCCAGAACGATTTCCTGTCTTCCGTTATCTAGAACTTTAATATAGTAATGCACCTGGGGATCATCCACTGCCCGCAAAAATTCGTCCATTTGAGTTTCCGACAAGGTCAAAGTGGTTTTAA
The DNA here is from genome assembly GCF_052906305.1 of Paenibacillus sp. SER-28. Classification (NCBI taxonomy): domain Bacteria; kingdom Bacillati; phylum Bacillota; class Bacilli; order Caryophanales; family Paenibacillaceae; genus Paenibacillus; species Paenibacillus sp. SER-28. Next base: position 38,300 of record NZ_JBRECM010000014.1, read on the forward strand.
CATACTCTGTGGCTAACCGCTGAGCCATACCAATCTCCTCAATTCTTTCCTGAACCTATAAGTTTAAGCTTTATGCTTTATTATACATCAGACCTACAACGCTTTTCTTGCACATCAAATCATAAATTTCCGCCATACATCGGAAATAAACGGAAAATGATAGGGTTGAGACTGCATTATACCCCATATCCTCACTCTTCTACTTAAATTCCACGAGTTCCTTTAGTTATTATATATTATTCCCACCATTTTAGTGAGTTTAATATTTTGTGAAGCCCGAATCATGAAAAAAGGACGCCCTCAAGGACGTCCCTAACCTTACAATTCCGTCTGCTCTTCGTCGTCATTCTCTATATAGCTGGAGATGACAGACCACAGCTCTTCCTTGCCCATACCTTCTTCGGATGAAAAGGGGATAAACAATCCCCCGGGAAGTATTCCGAGTTCCTGCTTGATTACCTTATAATGCTTTTCTCGCCGCGTTTTAGGGATTTTATCTGCCTTAGTGCCTACAACGCAGACTGGAAGCCCGTGATGGCGCAGCCAATCGTGCATCATGATATCGTCCTTGGACGGCGGATGACGCAAATCCACCATTTGAAGCACCAGCTTAAGTGGCTCACGCTCCAGCAAATAAGACTCAATCATCTGCCCCCAAGCCTTGCGGGACGTTTTGGATACCTTGGCATAACCATAACCGGGAAAATCGACAAAATAGAGGTCATCATTAATCCGGTAATAATTGAGTTGCTGGGTTTTACCTGGCGTAGAACTGGTACGCGCCAAATTTTTACGGTTAATCAACCGATTAATCAGTGAAGACTTTCCTACATTGGAGCGCCCCGCCAGAGCAATCTCTGGCAAAGCGTCCACAGGAAACTGATCGGGGCCAACCGCACTTATTATAAATTCTGCTTTTGTTACTTTCATTGTGTTCTTAATTCCTCTCTAATGTACCCTTGCCTGCTCAACCAAAGCATGCTTTAGCACCTGATCCATATGGGCAACGGGGACAAATTCAACATCCTGCCGGATACTGTCGGGAATATCCTTCAAATCCCGTTCATTATCTTTGGGAAGCAGAATTTTTTTGTAGCCTGCCCGATGGGCAGCCAGCGACTTCTCTTTCAAACCACCAATCGGCAATACTCGGCCGCGCAAAGTAATTTCGCCCGTCATAGCTACATCCTTGGATACATGACGGTTGGTCAAAGCTGAAATTAATGCGGTAGCAATAGTAATTCCCGCAGATGGGCCATCCTTCGGAATCGCACCCTCAGGAATATGAATGTGGATATCATTTTTCTCATAAAAGTCCAGTTCAATGCCCAGATCAACTGCTTTCGAACGAGTGTAGCTGAATGCCGCCTGTGCAGATTCCTTCATAACGTCTCCCAGTTTACCCGTAAGAATCAGTTTACCACTACCAGGTACGACCGTCACTTCAATCATCAGTGTTTCACCACCGACCTCTGTCCATGCCAAGCCTGTAACCGTACCGATCTGATCCTCCAGTTCTGCAACACCGTAACGGAATTTAGCGATACCCAGATAATCCTTCAGATTATCCGGTGTGATTTGAATCGGCCCTTCGCCACCAGATACAACGGACTTCGCTGCCTTGCGGCACAGAGAAGCCATTTGCTGTTCTAGATTCCGCACACCGGATTCACGGGTATATTCACGAATGACACGCAGGAGCGTATCCTCCCCGATGACCAACTGTTCCTCGTTCAAGCCATGCTCTCTCTTCTGCTTGGGCAATAGGTACCGGTTGGCGATTTCCAGCTTCTCCAGTTCGGTGTAGCCTGGAATATAGAGTGTCTCCATACGGTCCATTAGCGGACGCGGGATGTTGTGTGCAGCATTGGCTGTCGTTACAAACATCACATTGGACAGATCAAACGGCAGCTCGACAAAATGGTCACTGAACGTATTGTTTTGTTCAGGATCAAGCACTTCGAGCAATGCTGCCGATGGATCCCCCCGAAAATCAGAAGCCATTTTATCAATCTCATCCAGCAAAAATACCGGATTAGACGTTCCTGCGGTCTTCATCCCTTGAATGATCCGCCCCGGCATCGCGCCAACATAAGTCCGGCGGTGACCACGGATTTCCGCTTCATCCCGCACACCTCCGAGAGAAATGCGGACAAATTCCCGACCCATGGATTTGGCAATCGAACGAGCCAACGAGGTCTTGCCGACCCCTGGCGGGCCTACGAGACATAGAATCGGTCCCTTAATGGTCTTCACCAGCTTGCGCACAGCCAAATACTCCAATACACGTTCCTTGGGTTTATCGAGTCCGTAGTGGTCGTTATTGAGTACCTCTTCCGCTTTGACGATATCCAGGTCATCATCGGTAAACTTGTTCCACGGCAAGCTTAACAACCAATCAACATAATTACGGATGACGCCACCCTCGGCAGAGCTTGCCGGCATTTTTTCCAGACGATCGATTTCCTTTTCGACCTTCTCCTTCACCGGAACAGGTAGCTCCAGTTCACTTAGCTGGTTGCGCAGTTCTTCAACTTCTCCTGCGCGGCCTTCCTTCTCGCCAAGTTCCTTTTGAATCGCCTTCATTTGTTCACGCAGATAATACTCCTTCTGCGTCTTCTCCATTTGCTTCTTCACACGCTGGTTGATTTTACGTTCCAGCTCCAGTACTTCACGCTCATTGTTCAAAATATCCAGAAGCTTCTCCAGACGCTGAGTAACGTCGATCGTCTCCAGTATATCCTGCTTTTCCTTAATTTTGAGCGTAAGATGACTTGTGATCACGTCTGCAAGTCGTCCCGGCTCCTCAATATCGGATACCGCAGCGAGAGTCTCTGGTGTTACCTTTTTGGACAAGTTGATATAATGCTCGAACTGAGTTAATACAGTGCGCATAAGCGCATCCGTCTCAGGCTGTACGTTTTCTGCCTCGTGCAGCTCCTTCGCCATTACCTCGTAATATTCTTCATTGTCCGTATATTGAATAATCTCGGCGCGTTCCAGCCCTTCCACCAATACTCGAATAGTTCCATTAGGAAGCTTGAGCATCTGGCGTACCTTGGCTACCGTGCCGACTCGAAAGATGTCCTCTTGTGTAGGTTCTTCAATATTTACTTCTGATTGAGAACACAGGAGAATCAAATTGTCTTCAACCATCGCTTTTTCCAAAGCCTTGACCGATTTTTCCCGGCCCACATCGAGATGCAGAACCATGCTCGGGTAGACCAGAAGTCCTCTTAAGGGCAGCAAAGGAAAACGACGACCTTTTGTCTTGGTGGGTCCCATCGCTTTCGCACCTCCAGTGATTCTCAGGTTCCGGATTTTTCAATCCTCACGTTGTTATCTTTCATATTTTATCAAATGTTTTATGAAAAAACCAATGAAAGGGTGGTTCATCAGCAAGATCCTGTATCTGATATCGTCCCGTTATGCGTTCCATCAGCCTGTAACAAGGAAGATTGGGATGGGCGAAAAGTCTCAATTGGCGCATGCACAGGCAAATCTGACGTCATTTCTTCCCCAAATACATGTCGGAACACTTCGGTAACTGACTGCACAGGAATGACTTTTAAACCCTCAATACCGTCAAAAAGAGCTTGCCAGTTGTCCTGCGGAATGATCACCTTTTTGGCTCCAGCCTGAAAAGCGGCTTCAACCTTGGCTAATACACCACCAATCGGTTTGACACGACCATGGATGCTAACTTCGCCAGTCATAGCAATTTCATGATCCACCGGAATTCCCCGCATCGCGGAAGCAATGGCTGTTGCCATCGCAATTCCTGCGGACGGGCCATCTACTGGCGTACCCCCAGGGAAATTGATATGCAAATCGTAATTCGATGGAGACAAGCCAAGCGTACGCAAAACGGTTAAAACATTTTCCACAGAACCTTTAGCCATGCTCTTACGGCGCAGCGTGCGGGACCCACCTCCAATTTCTTCCTCATCCACGACCCCCGTAATATTGTAAATTCCCTTTCCCTCAGGAACCGGAACTGCTGTAACTTCAATTTCCAGCAGCATCCCCATGTTCGGGCCATATACAGCTAATCCGTTAACGAATCCGATTTGCGGCAAGCCCGGTATTTTTCGGTCAGGACGTGGTTGAATTTGACTGCTGCCCGCTACCCATTCCACGTCGGAAGCATTGAGACGCTCCCTTTTCTCGGTAAGTGCCAAACCAGCAGCCAGCTGGATCATATTGACCGCTTCCCGACCGTTTGTTGCGTAACGCTGTACAACTTCTACCGCCTCAGGGCAAGGGCCAAAGCCTAGCTTGTGGACAGCATCCTCTGCAATACGAGCAATCTCCTGTGGCTGCAAGGCACGGAAATAAATCTCCATGCACCGGGAGCGAATCGCAGGTGGCAGTTCATGCGGCGAACGGGTCGTCGCACCTACCAAACGAAAATCGGCTGGCAAACCGTTTTGGAAAATATCGTGAATATAAGCAGGAGTGTTCGAATCTTCCGAGTTGTAATACGCACTCTCCAAAAATACCTTGCGATCCTCCAGTACTTTCAACAGTTTATTCATCTGCGTTGGATGCAGCTCACCAATCTCATCAATGAACAGCATACCCCCATGTGCCTTCGTAACAGCTCCGGGCTTAGGCTGCGGGATTCCCGCTACCCCCATCGCTCCTGCCCCTTGATAGATTGGATCATGCACTGAACCTATCAGCGGGTCCGCAATACCGCGCTCGTCAAAGCGGGCCGTCGTAGCATCAATCTCCGTGAATTTGGCATCTCCCTTGAATGGGGAGGACAGATTCTTCTTAGCCTCTTCCAGCACCACGCGTGCAGCAGCCGTCTTCCCTACACCCGGCGGGCCATAAATAATGACATGCTGCGGATTCGCACTACATAACGCTGCCTTGAGTGCGCGCAGTCCGTCCTTCTGACCCACGATATCCTGTAATGTGGCAGGACGTGTGCGTTCAGCCAACGGTTTGGTAAGTGAAATAGAACGCAATTTGCGCAGCTTATCCAATTCCTTGCGGGATTCCCGATCCACCGCACTACGGTTCGTTTTCTGGCTCCGCAGGAGGTTCCAGAAATACAGACCAATAACAATCCCGAAAAACATTTGCACCAATAACAAAATCATAGTCAAGTCCATCGTATTTCCTCCGTTTCTCATCTTAGCAATTTGAAAAATGCCGCTCTATGAAAAACAGTATTTCCTTTTCCGCGATAGCTAAACGGCGGTCTTTCAAAAGATCAGAGAAATACAAAAACGCCGTGAAGAACAGTTCTGTAGCAGAGCTGCTCTCCACGGCGTTTAAATGATGACAATAGATTATGACTATGCCTCTTTATATAACTGCTTTGCCTACACCTTCTCGGCGGTATGACGTTCTTCACGTCCAGGGATTTTCCCTGTTTCCTCATATGCCTTGACGATGATATCAATTTCTTTTTTCAATTCGTCCACCATATCAGCCTCTGGTACTTTGCGAATCATTTTTCCATAACGGAACAAAAGGCCTTCACCGCGTGCCCCAGCAATTCCGATATCAGCTTCCTTCGCTTCACCCGGGCCATTTACTGCACACCCCAGTACTGATACTTTAATCGGTACCTTGAGTTTTGCAATGTAGTCCTCCACCTCGTTGGCAATAGAGAACAGATCTATATCCAGACGTCCGCAAGTCGGACAAGAAATCAGTGTAGCTGCGTTTGTGATCAATCCAAACGTCTTGAGCAACTCACGTGCTACCTTCACTTCTTCCACCGGATCGGCACTGAGCGAAATACGCATTGTAGAACCGATGCCTAAGGCCAGCAAAGCACCCATACCTGCTGCGCTTTTAACCGTACCAGTAAAGAGCGTACCTGCTTCGGTAATACCGAGATGGAGCGGATACTTAATAATTTCAGCGGCCTTCGTATAAGCTGCAATCGCCATAGGAACGTCAGACGCTTTCAGTGACACAATAATGTCATGGAAATCAAGTTCTTCCAGTATCCCGATATGATACAGTGCGCTTTCTACCATCGCTTCTGGCGTAGGGTAGCCATACTTATCCAGTAAATGCTGTTCCAATGATCCGGCGTTCACACCTATCCGAATCGGAATCCCTTTTTCCTTACATGCCTTCACGACAGCTTCCACTTTTTCACGTCGTCCAATGTTACCTGGATTAATGCGAACCTTATCAATTCCATTTTCAATTGCCAGTAGAGCCAGCTTGTGATTAAAGTGAATATCTGCAACCAACGGAATATGAATCCGTTTCTTAATTTCTTTAATAGCTGCGGCAGCTTCCTCATTGTTGACGGTAACCCGCACTATCTGACATCCGGCTTCTTCCAAGCGAAGAATCTCAGCTACTGTAGCTTCCACATCTGCCGTTTTGGTTGTACACATGCTTTGGATGATAACTTCATTGCTGCCGCCAATCGTCAGATTCCCGACTTTAACGGGACGTGTGTCTTGTCTTAAGAACATGTACTTTTCTCTCCCATTAACGCCAAACCTCCACCCCTTAAAACCTCATACAGGTTTAGTGAAGTGGAGATCCGGCTTCTCATGTTTTAGAGATCGCGAAGTATCAATCCTTAGGCGCTCTCTTCTTGTTTTTTATCCTTATCTGTACCACCGAGTTCCGGTGCGATTTTGTCTTTTACAACCTGCTCATTGATGACGCAAGTAGTCACATCCTCACGGGAAGGAACCTCATACATTACGTCCAGCATAATACCTTCGATGATCGCACGAAGGCCACGGGCACCCGTGTTACGCTTGATCGCTTCGCGAGCAATAGCTTCCAGAGCATCTTGCTTAAACTCCAGTTGCACATTATCCAGCTCAAGCAGCTTCTGGTATTGCTTGGTTAACGCATTTTTCGGTTCGGACAGAATACGAACCAATGTGTTCTCATCAAGCGGCTCCAGCGTAGAAATTACTGGCAAGCGTCCTACAAATTCCGGAATCAGGCCGAATTTCAAAAGATCCTCAGGCAATACCATTGAAGTATATTCGCCTGGTTTCAGATCTTTTTGTTCGCTAGTAGCGTTGAAGCCGATAACCTTTTTACCGATACGGCGTTTGATCATTTGCTCCAGACCATCAAAGGCACCACCGCAAATGAACAGGATATTCGTGGTGTCAATTTGAATGAACTCTTGATGTGGATGCTTGCGACCGCCTTGCGGAGGTACAGAAGCAACTGTGCCTTCCAAAATCTTAAGCAACGCCTGCTGTACACCTTCACCCGATACGTCACGCGTAATGGACGGGTTTTCGGATTTGCGGGCTACTTTATCAATTTCGTCAATGTAGATAATGCCGCGTTCGGCTTTTTCCACATCATAATCGGCAGCTTGAATCAGTTTCAACAAAATATTTTCAACGTCTTCACCCACATAACCTGCTTCCGTAAGGGAAGTGGCATCTGCGATAGCAAAAGGAACGTTCAAAATTTTAGCCATGGTTTGCGCAAGCAACGTTTTACCCGAACCTGTAGGTCCAAGCATCAAAATGTTACTTTTTTGCAGTTCCACATCATCAATTTTGTTTTGAGTATTAATACGTTTGTAGTGATTATATACCGCTACAGACAACGATTTTTTCGCTTGATCCTGACCAATGACATATTGGTCCAGAATGTCACGGATTTGCATTGGTTTCGGAATGTCTTTCAGATCTACTTCTTCTTCATGACCCAATTCCTCTTCTACAATCTCCGTGCACAACTCAATGCATTCGTCACATATATATACGCCCGGTCCAGCAACAAGCTTGCGAACCTGATCCTGAGATTTACCGCAGAAAGAACATTTCAATTGTCCTTTTTCATCATTAAATTTAAACATAGAGCCACCCCTTTACAGATTAATCGGTTTAGACAGCACCTGGTCAATGATACCGTATGCTTTTGCCTCTTCCGCTTCCATGAAGAAATCCCGGTCAGTATCACGTTCGATTTTTTCGAGGGGCTGACCCGTACGCTCTACATAGATTTGATTCAGCTTAGCACGTGTTTTGATAATCCAGTCCGCATGAATCAGCATATCGGAGGCTTGCCCTTGAATGCCACCGAGCGGCTGATGGATCATGACTTCACTGTTGGTAAGCGCGTATCTCTTGCCTGGCGCACCCGCTGTGAGCAGCAACGAACCCATACTTGCAGCCATGCCTACACAGATCGTCGATACGTCCGGCTTAATGAATTGCATTGTATCATATATACCCATGCCCGCAGTTACAGAACCGCCTGGCGAGTTAATGTACAAATTAATATCCTTCTCTGGATCTTCCGCAGAAAGGAACAATAACTGTGCAATGACGAGATTGGCGACATCGTCATCAATCGGGCCACTTAGGAAAATAATACGATCCTTAAGCAACCGCGAGTAAATATCGTAAGATCGTTCTCCTCGATTCGTTTGTTCCACAACCATAGGGACGAGACTCATCACGACCAACCTCTTTTCTTTATTAAAATGAACACCTGTATTCATCCGCTTCCTTATGTCCCATTAAAACGGAAGCAGCAAGCATGAAACGTGAACACCTTACAAAATATTTTAACATGTTCAGAGTCTCGTGTCATATTTGCATGCGCTCATATATGCAGTGCGGGCTGTTTACAGTACACTCTGCCGAGACCTTCTCATATTTAACCATGTTTCGTATGTATGTGCAAATATACGGTAGTGACTTATGTAAAACAAAAAACACGACTCACAGCACTTTCCATAAACGACTAAAATTTGGGTTACCAAAGGTAAAAATAAGGCACGTAACTTTCACTACGTGCCTTATCCCTATCTAATTGCTACGTTGCAGCTTGTTACAGCATACTCCGTATATTTTATCGTCTGAATTATTCAGCAGCTTCAACTGGCGCTTCTACTTCTTTGCTGTTTTCCACCAACAAAGCAATCGTTTTGCGCAGTGAAATTTCTTCTTTCAGGTTAGCGAACGAGCCGTTACCTTCCAGAATGCTGCGGATTTCCTCAACTGAACGTTTGTAAGCTTCAGCCATGTTTTTCAGTTCTTCATCAATTTCCGCTTCGGAAACTTCGATGTTTTCTGCTTTAGCCACTTGCTCCAGCACGAGGTTGTTACGTACGCGCTTCTCAGCATCAGCTTTCATTTGCTCTTCCAGGTCTTCCTTGCTTTGACCAGAGAATCCGAGGAACATTTCAAGGTTCATACCTTGGCTACGCAAACGGTTGTCAAAATCGCGAACCATGTTTTGCACTTCGCTCTTCACCATTGCTTCAGGAATGTCGATTGTTGCATTCTCAGCAACTTTCTCCACTACAGCACCCTCGCGGGCTGCTTTAGCTTCGTTTTCCTTACGATCCAATAATTGCTTTTTCAAGTCTTCCTTGAATTCAGCCAGTGTGTCAAATTCGCTTACATCTTTAGCAAATTCATCGTCCAGTTCAGGAAGAACTTTGCGTTTCAGTTCGTGAACTTTCACTTTGAATACCGCTTGTTTGCCAGCGAGGTCAGCAGAATGGTAGTTCTCAGGGAACGTTACTTCAACGTCCTTGGAATCACCAGTGTGCAAACCAACCACTTGCTCTTCAAAACCAGGGATAAATGTGTTAGAGCCCAGTTCCAAAGAATACTTCTCAGCTTGTCCGCCTTCGAATGGTACACCATCCACGGAACCGTCGAAGTCAATAATAGCTGTATCACCGGATTGAGCAGCATCTTCATCAACGACAACCAATTCAGCATGACGTTGTTGCAGGCGCTCCAGTTCTTGAGCCAGTTCTTCGTCGCTTACTTCGAGTTTGCTTACAGGCACTTCTACGCCTTTGTAATCGCCCAAAGTCACTTCAGGTTTAACAGTAACCTTTGCTTTGAATTTGAAAGATTCGCCTTTAGCAAATTGGTCAATTTCAACGTCAGGGCTGTCAACCGGGAAGATGTCTGTTTGCTCTACAGCTTGGCTGTAAGCTTCTGGCAACAGGATGTCAATTGCATCCTGGTACAGACTTTCAATACCATAGCGTTTTTCAAAGATAGGACGTGGTACTTTACCTTTACGGAATCCTGGTACACTTACTTGTTTTGCCACTTTATTAAAAGCTTTGTCGAGTGCAGCGGCTACACGATCCGCGTCAACCTCAACTTCAAGAACCCCAAGGTTCTTCTCTATTTTCTCCCAAGTTGCTTTCATTTTATGCTTTCCCCTCCAACAAAATCTTCACTTAGTTTTCATTACAATCAACGCACACAAAATAACCACTATAGTATATCTAACATTACTGTCTTTTTCAAGAGCAGCCCTTTGAATGCTTCACAGGTAAACGTTTCCGGTCATTAAGGAGTGTTCATTCCCGCCGCTACGAATAGTCGCATCGACCGATACGCCTGCTCAAAACGGAAGCGCAGCGCATCTGTAATGCCATATATAGCCCGGGTTTCTTCCTCATTATTATTTCCGTTCAAACTTTCCGAAACCGTCTGATGGAGTGCTGCAGCCCAAATATCCGGCATCCCGTCCTCTTCCACCAACATTGATCTATAATCTTTCGTACCGTATACTGCCATCACAAACTGTGACCACAGCTCCTGTGCGAAATAGAATAGTGTAGGCTCGTGCACCTCAGTCTGATCGGCCACCCGTTCCAAAATACGCATAATCGACTCTGGAAAATCACCTGGCTGTAACGGAACCGTTTCAATGTCGATTTCCGCTTGTTCATCACCCCGTCTGATTTCTATCGTCCCTTCCATTCCGCGTCGTCGCATTGTCTGTAGAACACGGAATTGAAGTAAAGGATGGATTTCCCGTTCCGTAATCCAGCGAAGCAAGGCATCGTCGATTTCTGGCAGTTCCAGATAGGACAACTGCTCCAACGCTAAAATCGTCTGTTCGGATAAGGGTTCATCCATAGCCATCCGCAACAGCTTGTTGCCGTAGCCTGCATCCTGCTCCTGCTTAAAGCGTGCATGACGGCGAGCTAACTCTACTTCACTGACCTCTTCTTCCACAGCGTCCGTTACCGCCCCGCTGTCAGCGTACTGTGGAAATGCAGCTTCCAGCCATTGTAATAGAGCGTTCCATTCATCGTATTGCTTCTGCTCCTGTCCCTGACACTGCATTAAAAAACGCAGCATCGCCATCGCCTCTCCGTAACGTTCGTTTTCAAGCATCACAGTAAGTTGAATTTGATAATAGTCCAGTGTCTTCGGAAACAATACAATATTATTTTCTTTTGTCGTCACCTTGGAGTCCTTTATTCAAGGCACCCCCTCTCCTTCGCAAGCTCAAGTATTTGTAGATTATATGAGAAACAGTAGCCGAAGTCCAACCACTCGTCTTACACATATTCACCTGTATTCTAACATACCCTTTTATAAGGCAAAAAAAACTACGTCTACTCAGAATTTATGCTGTATAAAGCCTAAATAAGCGATATATGCAAAATAAGACTTGAATTTCTTTTATACATATGATATATTAATATTCGCTTGAATTTTATGTCCCAGTAGCTCAGCTGGATAGAGCAACGGCCTTCTAAGCCGTCGGTCGGGGGTTCGAATCCCTCCTGGGACGTCATAACAAGAAGCTTCCATAATGGAGGCTTTTTTTGTTCTCATGAGATAAACCACGGGGGAACGTCGGGTCATCGCTATCGTTAGCCTATACTTCGCAGCCGACCATAGGAAGAGTATCTCTCTTGATAAATTACACCAAAAATAGCTTCCGCAAGGGAGCTTTTTTTCATTATAAATAATGTAGAAAGATTAGTCTGCCCAACGCTACTTTAGGCGCTGGTTTCAAGTCTCTACTCTTTCAAAAAAACGCAGAAATTGCTATCATCTATCATGTTGCACCATTTCAGGACCATTTTGATGAAAAACCTTTGAAGTCCAGTTAGAAGATATTTATAAGCTTATGTCAACAAAGGACACACAAATCACATCGCTTGACCGCGTGAATTAGCAAGGAGATTAACAAATGAAATTAATATCTTGGAATGTAAACGGCTTAAGAGCCTGTGTGACCAAAGGGTTTTATACTTATCTAAAAGAAACAAATGCCGATATTTTTTGCGTACAGGAAACGAAGCTTCAAGAAGGCCAAATCCTCATGGAGAACATGGAGGAATACACACAATACTGGAATTACGCTGAGAAAAAAGGATATTCCGGCACGGCTATTTTCACCAAAATCAAGCCGCTCTCTGTGCATTATGGACTTGAGGAAAACGAAGAACCAGAGGGCCGAACCATAACTCTGGAATTCGAAAAATTTTATCTCGTCAATGTGTACACACCGAATACCAAACGGGACTTATCCCGACTGCCCTACAGACTGGAATGGGAAGACCGTTTTCGCAGCTACCTGCAACAACTGGATGCTTTGAAGCCTGTCATCGTTTGTGGAGACTTGAACGTAGCTCATCAGGAGATCGACCTCAAAAATGCCAAGGCTAACTACGGAAATGCCGGATTCACACCTGAGGAACGGGAACGCATGTCACAGCTGCTAGACGCCGGATTTATAGATACCTTCAGATCCTTTTATCCTGACCGGACGGATGTTTATTCCTGGTGGTCCTACATGCCAAAGGTGAGAGAAAGGAATATCGGCTGGCGGATTGATTACTTCCTCGTCTCGGAGAGACTTCGTCCGCTTTTGATGGATGCGAGCATTGATTGTCATATTACAGGCAGTGACCACTGCCCTGTGATATTGGATTTGCAAGATATTTCAGCATAGGCCCCCCCTGTCCTGACACAAGGATTTATGAAACCTTAAAAAGCCGTTATGCTCTGCTATGGCAGCATGACGGCTTTAATTAATGGAGCTATGTCCCCAAATATACCTCGATACGGGAAATCAACCGATCTCTCAAATCTTGCGCTTCTTTTTGATCTAATACAGCCTGGCATATCGTCTTCTTTTCGCCACTGACGTAATGCAGTACATATTGGGTCACTCTGCATTCCGGTGCATAAGTATCCTTACGATCCGTATTAAAATAGGTCACCTGGCAGCTTCCGAGAAAACAGAAAGATAGCTCACCTGTAGCTGTGAACAGCCAGCCTGGCAGCTTGGGCTCCAGCCTCAAGGATAGTCCCCTATGATCATAGCCAAACGGCTGCCCCGCCAGACTTTCATTCACCTTATACATACCCAGCTTCCTGTCGTAAAGCCCACTCTGCCTGATTTGCCGATATAGCTCCTGCCCATTTACAATGTCGCCAACCACTTTCATAGCCCGGGTTGGTCCCTCTAGAAAATATGGGGTATCCTTACGTTCGAAGGAATGTATGTTTACGAGCTTGCCCCCGCAGTCATCCTCCTGTACCTCGAATTCTCTGGCTTCATAATAAAAGAAAGTTGGATATATCCCCTCACCGATAAGCAGAGCCTTATCCATCCCCTGTTGGAGTTTACGTTCAGCTTGGCCCAAAAACACCAGTACATCTTCAAACGCTAATGGTGTTTCTGCCCCTTCAATCCAAAACGAACCGTTTCGCGATACGCTTCTCTAGCATCCGAAATCCGTGACCAGAAGCTGTAATCCTTACTTTCATCCCTGCAATCAGCCTCATCCGAATCGTGGTAGTATTCCTCCATTGCGAGCTTCAGCTGTTGGATCAACTTAGCAACTTCTCGCGGCAACCGTAGCACAGAATCGCCCGAAAGCTTCACCTGTGCATGTATTAAAAATCTTACAAGTCGCTGTAATTCACACAGTTCACTGAATCCAGAAGCAAACAGCCCCGGAAGTCCGTTCATGGAATCATTCCATCCCGGCTTGCCCGCCTCCATCTCAATTCCCAAGCCCTCTGGGTCCAGCGTGGACAGCTTGATGGCTGCTAATGACAGCAGCTTTTCATATAAATTTGACTTATAAATCTCTCCGCTTCCATGTTCGGTTCGAACCCAATGAACATCGCGATCCCGGGCGTGCAGCTGAGCTTCTTTCTCCTTGCTCTCTACGACCGCCCCGTACTGACAGATACGTCCGTCCTTCATCTGCACGCATTTGTTTCGACGTGGCTGTACCCATGCCGGACTGTCGTAATACATGTACTCTCGGGTTGCGAGCAAGAGTTCCTCTTGTTTGTCTGGATAGATACTTAGATAACTTTCGATTAGATCCATGTTATATGTCCAATGGTCGATCCAGAAACCTTCACCAAAATCAGCCTCATAGCATTGTTCGGAATGCTTGAGAGCTTCGGTTACAAACGTCTCAACCGTTTGCTTTAGCGCGATGTTGTCATGAATGATATGTTGAATTAGCTCACCCGGGGTGAACGACGATTGAAAAAAAGCACGCAAAGACGAATGATCTGCCACCTCCACCTGTCCCAGCAACGGTTCCAGCTCCCCATGCTTGCGTGAAAATACATGATATACAAATGGTTGCTCCGTGCCGTTGTCCAGCAGCAATGGATAACCACCACGTAACAGGTTATCCAGATAGTTCTGACGGCAGTATTCGTCAAATAACGGAATGGATGTCCGCGTTGCCATTTCATCCGTCAACTCTTCGATCAACGCTTTGGCTTCCTCCGCCTTCCGCTCGATATAAGGCATGGTTGCGATTTCCGTAATCCGTTCATTGATAGAGTGAATATCATTCACATGCCCGATGATCGTACAGTGATTGACGGCAGTACCTGCCGCCAGTCGTGCTGTGTAGCCGCTAAACCCACAAGGCACTTTATTCGTCGTCACAGACTGCTGTGAAACCAAGTCTTCGACGCCTTTTCTATTTAAAACCCGTTATTCGCCATCACTTGCTTGAACCACAGCGCACTTTGTTTGGGTGTCCGTTCCTGCGTGTCGTAATTGATGTGTATAATACCAAAACGTTTGCTGTATCCCCAGGCCCATTCAAAGTTATCGAGGAATGACCAGACAAAATAGCCCTTAAGCTGACCTCCCTCCACAATAAAGCGATGGCATGCCTTTAAATGTTCCTCAATGTAATACTGACGTCCAATGTCCTCAATCTTTCCATTCACCAGTTCGTCCTTCATCGCTGCTCCGTTTTCCGTAATCAGGATGGGTAACCCCTTGGAAAAATCCTTCTCAATCCGCGTTAGCAGCTTATAAAAGGATTCAGGGTGAATCTCCCATCCCATATCCGTTACCGGTTCCTCTATGGAAACCTGCTCGACCTGAAGCAACGAAGCGTCTGTAGTCGCTCGAATGATACTGCGGGCGTAGTAGTTGATGCCCAAAAAATCCCCTGGCTGCTGAATCAGCTCCATATCACCAGGCTGTACAAAATCCAATCCATTCAAGTGCGCCCCGTACCATTCCACCATATCCTCAGGGTATTTCCCGTTAAACAATGGTTCGGCAAACCATCGATTAATAAAACCATCCCGCCGGACAGCAGCGGCTACATCTTCGGGGTGTTCAGAGGCTGCATCGACATGCTCCATGTTCAGCGTAATACCGATGTTGCCCGTCAGGCCCTTTTCCTTGTGTAAGTTCATGGCTATCCCGTGACACATCAGAATATGATGAGCGGCAGTAAAGGCTTCCCTCCAGTTCTCATGGCCGGGGGCATGTTCTCCTGTGCCATAGCCCAAAATAGAGGCGCAGTAGGGCTCATTTATCGTATTCCACCAGCTTATACGCTGTCCAAATCGATCCATGATTACAGAAGCATACGTTTTAAAATGTTGGATAATCTCTCGCTGCGTCCAACCGCCTTCGTCCTCAATCCACTGCGGTAGATCCCAATGATACAGCGTCAGCATTGGAATTAGCCCGGCCGACTCAATCTCATCCAGCAGACGCTCATAGAAGAGCAACCCCTGTTCGTTAACCACGCCAGGTGCGGGAATAATGCGCGGCCAGGCCACGGAAAAACGATAATGTAAAAAGCCAAGTTGCTTCATTAATTGCACGTCTTCCTTAAAGCGGTGAAAATGGTCACAAGCCACATCTCCGCAGTCCCCTCCTATCACCTTCCCGGGTGCTCGACAGAAAGTATCCCAAATAGAAGGCGTTCTTCCTTCCTCATCCACGCCACCTTCAATTTGATAAGAAGAGGTCGAAGTTCCCCACATAAACGTGGCGGGGAATGTATAGGTATTCTCACTCATACTCGGTATCATCCTTTCAGGAATCAAGACTTCACAGCTCCGGCCATTGCACCGCCGACAATAAAGCGCTGGAGGAAAATATACAAAATTACGAGCGGTAATGTAACAATTAAAATACCGCAAGCGAGCAACGGCCAGTTGTTCATGTATTGTCCGTAGAAGGAGAACAATCCCTTGGTCACTGGCTGATAAGCAGGATCAGACAAATAAATAGTAGGACCTATAATGTCATTCCACGCCCCAATCGCTGTCAAAATAATGCCTGTTGCCAACACCGGCTTCATCAGCGGGACAAGAATTGTAAACAAATATCGTGAATATCCGCACCCGTCCATGGCAGCCGCTTCATCCAGCTCTCGGGAGACAGACTTGATATACCCCACAAACATCAGGAAAGCGATGCCGGTACCTGTTGTTTTCAGCAAAATAAAACCCAAGCTGGGTATTGTAAAGTCCAGGCTATTAATGAGAGCAAATTGCGGAATCAGCCGGATTCGGGAGATACATGGATATCAGGAAAAACACTTTTTCAGCATTGTAAAATTCCCCCTGTACTCTTAGAATAAATGCATTCACTTTTACGAAAGCGGTTTAGTTAATTGCAGCTACTATTATGTATCGGATAGCCTGTATTTGTAAATAGAGAATTGTAAATTATCAAATAAAACATAAATCACCGTTATTACTCCTTGAAATATTAGGCAACATCCTTTATTCACACGGTTGACTCACTTCTATGAGGTAGCATAGAATACGAGTAATCATTAAGTTTGAAAAGAAAAGTCAATTTAACTAAATCGGTTTAGTTGCGGAGGATTCCATGAATATAAAAACAATAGCTAGCATGGCAGGCGTTTCAGTGGCAACGGTTTCGAAAATCATTAACAATTACACAGATATCGGTGAGGAAACCCGACAGCGGGTACTTAAAATCATGGAGGAAACAGGCTATAGACCCTCCTCCTCGGCTAAAACGCTTGCTACCAAAAAATCTAATCTGGTAGGCGTTATATTTGCCGGCAAGCTGAATGTTGATTTTAGTCATCCTTTTTTTGTAGATATCATTAATGTCTTCAAAAAACAGATTGGCTTGCTCGGTTACGATCTGCTATTTTTCTCAAATGAGAAATTTCTGGATAATGGAGAGGACTATTTGGCTCGCTCGAAATATTTTTCAGTGGACGGGTGCATTATTATTGCTGGAGATGAGGTGGAGAAGAGTGTTTTTGATCTCGATGCCAGCCCTATCCCCTGCATCGGTGTCGATATTGAGCTAACCGGAGCTAGTTCCTGCTATATCATGTCCGACAATCAGAAGATTTCAATGAAGGTTGTTGAGCACTTTTACATGAATGGATACCGCGAAATGGGTTTTATAGGCATTGAACGCCCCTCCTTGGTTATTAAAGAGAGAGAGGAAGCCTTTTTCGCCTCACTAAAGCGGTTTAGTCTTGACGTTAGACCTGAATGGGTCGTGTATGGTAAGGACTACGCGGCAGAAGATGGATACCAGGTCGCGAAGGCGTGGATACAGCAAGGAAATTTACCAAAAGCTATTTTTGCGGCGACCGACCTGCTTGCTTTTGGTGCCATACGTGCTTTCAAGGAAAGCGGCTTGAGGGTACCCGAGGATATTGCTGTAGTGGGATGTGATGATATAGAAGCCTGTCGATATACCGAACCTCCACTGACGACTGTAAAACAAGACAAGCAAAAAATAGGCCGTCTAGCCGCTATGGTGCTGTTTGACCTGATGAATAAACAAATGGATACGAAATGTATTAAAGTAGAGCCGGAACTAGTCATTCGTAGCTCCTGCGGAGCCCGGCAACATTGGGACCATACGAAGGTCAAGAGTTAGCATATGCCTTATAAAAGATGACTCCTGATAAATTCAGAAGTCATCTTTTTGCAGTTTAATATTCAGAGACCCATCGCTTAATCTATTACTTGTAGGCCATCGTCGCATTCACAGCCTTTTTCCAACCTTCATACAAGCTTTCACGTGTTGATTCATCCATATTCGGGGCAAAAGAGGTTTCCACCCTCACCCGCTTGCGAAGTTCATCCGTACTCTTCCAATATCCAATAGCCAAACCTGCCAGACATGCAGCCCCCAGTGCCGTCGTCTCATGGATAACTGGCCGCTCCACTGTTGCATCCAGAATATCGCTCTGGAATTGCATCAGAAAATTGTTCAATACAGCTCCTCCATCCACCCGCAGCAATTTCACTGCAATACCTGAATCAATCTCCATGGCTGTAAGCACATCCTTGGTCTGATAAGCGAGTGACTCCAATGTGGCGCGGATAAAATGCTCCTTCGTGGTCCCGCGTGTCAAACCGAACATCGCTCCGCGCACCTCGCTATCCCAGTAGGGGCTGCCCAGTCCGACAAAAGCGGGTACAAGATACACTCCTTCCGTAGACGAAACACGGGCGGCATAAGGTTCACTGTCCTTCGCTTCACGGAACATACGTAGTCCGTCTCGCAGCCACTGGATCGCCGACCCTGCTACAAACACACTCCCCTCGAGTGCGTATTGCACTTTGCCTTCCTCCAGTCCCCAAGCGATGGTCGTAATCAGGCCGTGCTTGGATTCCACTGGTTGATCCCCCGTATTCATCAGCATGAAGCAGCCTGTGCCGTAAGTGTTTTTGATCATCCCTTTTTCGTAACATGCCTGACCAAACAAGGCTGCCTGCTGGTCACCTGCTGCACCGGCGATCGGTACATTCTGACCAAAGAAATGATAATCCACAGTGTGCGCATATACCTCGGAAGAAGGTCTTACCTCAGGTAGCATGATTTTCGGAACACCCAGAATGTCCAGCAGTTCTTCGTCCCACTTTAGTTCATAAATGTTGTACATCAGCGTCCTGGCTGCATTGGAGTAGTCCGTTACATGTGCCGTTCCGCCGGATAGTTTCCAGATCAGCCACGAGTCAATCGTACCGAATAACAGGTCACCTCGTTCCGCCTTTTCCCGCGCGCCCTCCACATGGTCCAGTATCCACTTTACTTTAGTACCTGAAAAATACGGGTCGATCAACAGGCCTGTTTTGCTGTGAAAAAGCTCCTCGTGCCCTTGTCGCTTCAATTCTTCACAGATGTCCGAGGTTTGGCGTGATTGCCATACGAGTACGTTATACACGGGCACTCCTGTATTTTTGTCCCATACAGCCACCGATTCTCGCTGATTGGTAATGCCGATGGCAGCCACTTGATTTGCTTTTACACCGGATTCGGAAAGACAGGAGGCAATGACCCCGAGAATAGAGCTCCAGATTTCATTCGCATTCTGCTCTACCCAGCCGGGATGAGGAAAATACTGCGGAAATTCTCGCTGAGCCGAGTACACTACATCTCCTTCGCTATTGAACAAAATCGCTCTTGAGCTTGTCGTTCCCTGATCTAGTGACAAAATATATTTTCCCATTGTTCATCTCTCCCCGTGTAAATCCATCGTTTTTACGCTGTAAGTTTGTGATCCATTTTATGATTTTTATAAGTTCGACTCATACGGAAGGTAATCAAGAGTACAACCACGATGACCCCTAGCAAAATCCAGAAAGCCGGAGTCACACTCCCCTTAAAAACGGCCTGATAAAATGGCCCTGCGAAAGATCCCCCCAATAGCGGTCCTATAATGGGCACCCATGCATATTTCCAGTTGGACGCCCCCTTACCGGGAATCGGTAGTAAATAATGCATCAGACGCGGCCCAAAATCCCTCGCTGGATTGATGGCATAGCCCGTTGTTCCTCCAAGAGATAAACCGATACTGACAACTAAAAAACCAACAATCAGTGGTTTCAGGCCATCTGTAAATGAATTGGCGCCAAACGACAGTAAAGCAAGAACAAAGATGAAAGTACCTATCATTTCACTAAGCACGTTGCCAAACGGATGATCAATAGCTGGTCCTGTCGCGAATACACTGAGTTTGGCTGCTGTGTCCTCCGTCTCTTTCCAGTGGGGCCAATAATGCAAAATAACGATCACTGCACCCGCCATGGCCCCGAGAAGCTGAGCAACAATATAGCCGGGAACATCTTGCCATGGAAAACTACCCTGAAATGCCAACGCCAGTGTAACTGCCGGATTCAAATGCGCTCCGCTGATTTGACCCACTGCATACACCGCAATAGCTACCGCGAGCCCCCAACCCATTCCGACCACAATCCAGCCGGAAGCGTGGGCAAATGACTTTTTCAGGGACACCCCTGCGCACACTCCGCCACCTAGGGCAATAAGAATCATTGTCCCTATGAATTCGGCTGCGTATGGCGACATACAACCTACCTCCTCAATAGATCATCCGATTTTGATCGCTTTCATCGCACAAAAAAAGAAAAGCCATCACAAACCAACCCTGTGCTGTACCATGGGATGTCTGCGTGGCTCTCTTGTCTCCGTCACGATTATAAACTTAAATTTGATACTATATAAGCATGTAAGCGATGTCAACTGCGGATTTACGTTTTTCATAGCTTAAAATAATCGTTGACCATGTTAGATTCTCCGATTTATGATGTGAAAAAATGGTTTAATGTGAGGATTTCAGGATGAATACGACACTCCCAAACTCGATGAAGAAGGGAAGAATGTTATGCTGAAATTTCTGCAAAAAATCGGCAAGTCGTTAATGCTTCCAGTAGCCACTCTACCCGCTGCAGGGATCTTGCAAGGATTAGCTCTGATTAATTATGAAACGGATATACCACTTGGTCCCGGAGTTGGCGGATTTCTGAATCATTATATCACTCCTTTTCTGAACGAGGGCGCGGGGGCCATCTTCGGTAACCTTGCGCTCATTTTCTCCATTGGTGTTGCCATTGGTCTGGCAGGCGACGCAGTAGCCGCATTATCGGCAGTCATTGCCTATATGGTGCTGACCCGTATTTTGGCGGCAGTGCCGGGTATATTTGCATATATTCCAGACGACGTCAAGCTGGACATGGGCGTATTGGGGGGTATTTTTATCGGTGGATGGTCTGCTTTTCTGTTTAAAAAATATCACAATATTCAACTTCCAGATTGGCTTGGCTTCTTCTCAGGCAAACGCTTTGTCCCCATGATCACCGCCTTTACGACCATGATTCTGGCCATTCTGCTCGGTATGATCTGGAGTCCGGTACAAGATGGGATTGCAGTCTTCGGCAACTGGATTGTCGGCTTTGGCGGAATCGGATCAATGGTATTCATGATTGCCAATCGGCTGCTGATCCCGCTCGGTTTGCATCATGTGTTGAACTCGATCGCATGGTTTCAAATTGGTGACTACACCAATGCTGCCGGTGAGGTCGTTCATGGTGACCTGACGCGTTTTTTTGCAGGCGATACATCGGCAGGTATATTCATGTCCGGCTTCTTCCCCATTATGATGTTCGCGCTGCCAGCAGCAGCCCTCGCATTCATCCATACCGCCAAACCGGAAAAACGTAAAGCCGTCGCTTCCATCTTCATCGGTTCTGCGCTGGCATCGTTCCTGACCGGAATTACCGAGCCCCTCGAATTTTCGTTTATGTTCATTGCACCATTGCTTTACGGCGTTCATGCTCTGCTGACAGGCCTGAGTGGCCTGGTCGTATACCTACTGGATGTCAAACTTGGCTTTTCTTTTTCAGCAGGACTCATTGACTATTTGGTCAATATGAAACTCTCCACCCACCCATTGCGAATGATTCCGGTCGGGCTTGTGTTCGCCCTCATCTATTACTTTCTGTTCCGATTTATCATTCTCAAATTCAACCTAAAAACTCCTGGGCGTGAAGATGATGTAGAAGACAGTCTCCTGTCTGAGGTTAACGAAACTATATCCGATGGAAAGGCAAGCACCACATCCGACACTCAATCCAGTCAGGCAGGCAGAATACTAACCTATCTCGGCGGTTCAGACAATATCCAAAGCATTGATGCCTGCATCACGCGGCTGCGTCTTGTCGTCAAAGACGACAAAGCGGTTAATGATCAAGCTCTCAAGCAGCTCGGAGCGTCGGGAATCATCAGGCTTGGTAATGGTACCCTGCAGGTTATTTTCGGGACTCGGTCCGAAATTCTGAAAGATGAAATACAGCGGTTGATGTCATAGGCTGAATCCCTAACTTAAACACGTGCGTTCTTCATATAACAGACGCGCGTGCTTTTTTTTAGTAATAAACGTTTCAAATTTTTTGTTTTTGGTTAAGGCAATGCACATAAATGGGTAACAGCTTCATATGATGGAGCTAAACCATTTACAACTTGTTTAGCAGGCAGATTATCTCAGACAGCAAGGAGGGAAATGATGTGAAGACAGTACAATGGCTGGTACTATGTCTTGCTTTTCTCACGATGTTCAGTGCTTGTAGTGAACCCTCGTCCTCTGAAAGTCAATCATCTGAAACTAATTTGTCAAACAGAAAAAAGATAACGCTTACATTATGGTACTGGAACCGTTCCATTGACGATGAACTACTCGCCCAGGCGGAAAAACAATTTCCCAACATTGAATTAAAAACTCAAAAAATAGGCGGTGACTTCAAAGCCAAACTGAAGACAACGCTCGCAGCTCGTTCCGGTGAACCAGACATCGTAGCTCTGAACGATTGGATGGTGGAGCTGTTCCCCAGTGCGGATCGTTTTTATGACTTAAGGGAACTCGGAGCAGACCGCTTGAAGGATCAATATTTGGAATGGAAATGGAATCAAGGGATCACTCCTGAGGGTAAAATGATTGCATTTCCCATGGATACTGGGCCTACCGCCCTCTTCTACCGAAGTGATCTGTTTGAACAAGCAGGCTTGCCTAGTGATCCTGAAAAGGTTAGTGCCTCCATCCGCACATGGGATGATTACATGGCAGCCGGAGAACAACTTCAGCAGAAATTCGGAAGCCGTTCGTTTTTGGCTGATAATATTGTAAACGTTTACAATCAGGTACTCGCTCAGCACACAAACCTTTACTTCAAGCCGGATGGCAGCTACATCGGCAATCAATCTCCTGATATCCGTCTGGGCTGGAAAACTGCTGTCGATTTCCACAAGAAGCATCTGCTCGCCAACGCAGATGGCTGGACTCCCGAATGGAACGCTTCGGTCAATAACGGCAAAATTGCCTCTTTTATAGGGGCTATCTGGATGAAGCAAGTTCTCACAGAGGCCGCGCCGGATACAGCGGGTAAATGGAGAGTCGCCCGTGCTCCTGGAGGAGACGGCAATCTGGGAGGGTCATTCATTTCTATCCTCAAATCCAGCAAACATCCCAAAGAAGCTTTTGAAGTCCTGACCTGGCTGCAAAACCCGGAACACCAGCTGGAAGCCTACCACAAAATCGGACTGTTCCCGTCCACTCCCGGCGTCTATGACGATCCTATCATGGAGACACCCGAGCCTTTCTTTGGTGGTCAGGCCACCGGACTCATCTTTGCCACTTCCGCACGTCATGTGAAAAGCAGCTATTTCGGCGAGCGCTATCCTGTCATCCACGGCATTGTGACCCGTCGCCTTGCTAATGTCGCCAAGCAGGATGCCAATCCCGATGCATTATGGACGGAAACCATGGATCGAATCGAACGGGAATTACAGCGATAAAAAACAAAATTCAAAAAAGGCGTGTGGACATTATGCTGAGAGAAATCTGGAAGCACCGTGCCGTTTATGCTGCGATCTCGCCGTTTTATCTGCTGTTTGGTATCTTTGGACTGTTTCCGATTGGCTTTTCATTATATCTAGCGTTTCACAAATGGGACGGGATCGGAGACATGACCTACAACGGCTGGGGCAATTTTCGCTACCTTGTGACAGACAATGAATTTTGGCAGGCTGTAGGCAACACCTTTGTGATCTGGGTGTATGCAACGATTCCGATGCTATTCTTCGCACTGATTATTGCCTTTCTGCTTTATGCCCCTTTTGTGAAAATGCGCACCTTATGGCGAGTTGGATTCTTCCTGCCCAATGTGACGTCTATTGTGGCTGTTGCCATCATATTTGGTGCCTTATTTGCCAACAATTTTGGATTTCTCAACTACCTTCTGCAACTCTTGGGACTACCCATGGTTCAATGGTTGAATGTGCCATGGGGTATCCAAATTGCCATTTCTTCTATGGTCGTATGGAGATGGATGGGCTATAACGCAATCATCTATTTGGCCGGACTCCAGAGTATTCCGCATGTGCTGTATGAGGCCGCCAAAATAGACGGGGCAACCGGAGCGCAAGCTTTTTTCCGCATCACTATCCCCATGCTGCGCCCAGTCATTCTGTTTACGGTCATTACGTCCACCATCGGCGGTATGCAGCTCTTCACCGAGCCACAGGTCCTGGTCGGTAATGACGGCGGTTCCGGGGCAAGTGGCATGACCATCGTTTTATACCTGTACCGCGAGTCGTTCATTAACAACTATTTTGGATATGGTGCAGCCGTCGGATGGGGCATGTTCCTCATCATTGCTCTATTCTCCATCATAAACTGGAAACTCGTTCAAGGTAAAAAATAACGATGGGAAGGAGCTTCACAACATGATGCAGACACGCGCAAAATCCTTTGTTTTATATGCCGGATTGTTGGTGGGAATCATCCTGTCGATGTTTCCATTTTACTGGCTGATCGTCATGGCAACTCGTACCACTTCAGACATCTACCGTTTTCCACCGCAATTGTGGTTTGGCAGCCACTTCTTGGATAACATAACGAGAGTATTACAGCAGATTAATTTTGCCGGAGCCTTTTTTAATACCCTTTTTGTAGCCAGTTCTGTTACCCTATTGGTTCTGTTTTTCGATTCACTGGCAGGTTTTGCATTCGCCAAGTTTGATTTTCCGGGCAAAAAAGTGCTATTTATCGTTCTGCTAGCTACGATGATGGTCCCTTCACAACTTTCGCTTGTCCCCTCCTTTGTCATGATGGCCTCCTTTGGATGGGTAGGTACGTTCAAAGCGCTTATCATCCCGGGGATGGTAAATGCCTTCGGCATTTTCTGGATTCGTCAATATGCGGAAGAATCCATCCCAAAGGAGCTGCTGGATGCGGGCCGGATGGACGGATGCAGCTTTTTTCGACTGTACTTGAATGTAGCACTGCCTATTCTACGTCCTGCGTTCGCTTTTCTCGGCGCCTTTACCTTTATAGGAGCTTGGAATGATTATTTATGGCCGCTAATCGTCTTAACGGATGAGCGTAAATTCACGCTCCAGATTGCACTGTCACAATTGAACGGAATTTACAATACGGATTATGCGATGGTCATTGCGGGCACCCTGCTGGCTGTACTGCCACTTATTATTTTGTTTCTTTTCATTAGCCGCCAGTTTATTTCCGATCTTGCCGCTGGAGCGGTCAAAGATTAGATTTACTTGAATTCCCTTATTCATTTCATGTATAATGGTTAATCGTCATTTCAAATAGCTTACATGATGAAGTTAGGTATCCAACAGGCAATCAGGTTAAGCGATTTACGATTTGAACATGAACTATGAACTGAGGGGAACTTTCCAGATGAACAAATTCACATATTATAACCCCACCAAATTAATATTTGGAGACAATCAAATTGAAGAACTGCAGCAGGAGCTGCTGAATTACGGCAAAAATATTTTACTGATATACGGAGGTGGAAGTGTCAAGCGAAATGGTCTGTATGACCAGGTATTAGACGCGTTAGAGCCGCTACATCTCAATATTCATGAATTGTCCGGCGTAGAGCCGAATCCGCGCTTGTCCACCGTTAAGAAGGGCATCGACATTTGCCGAAATGAAAACATCGACTTCTTACTTGCAGTAGGCGGCGGAAGCGTTATTGATTGCACCAAAGCCATCGCAGCAGGGGCTAAATATGACGGCGATGTGTGGGATATTATCAACAAAAAGCACATGCCGACCGAGGCTCTACCATTCGGCACCATCCTCACACTCGCCGCCACCGGTTCAGAAATGAATCCGGATTCTGTCATCACCAACTGGGAAACGAACGAAAAATACGTATGGGGCAGCGCGGTGACGCATCCGAAATTTTCGATTCTGGACCCAAAAAACACCTTCTCTGTGCCACGTGATCAGACGGTATATGGCATGGTGGATATGATGAGCCATGTGTTTGAACAGTATTTTCACAATGTTAAAAATACACCGTTGCAAGATCGTATGTGCTTTTCCGTGCTGCAAACCGTGATCGAAACTGCACCTAAACTGCTGGAGGATTTGCACAACTACGAGCATCGTGAAACGATTTTATATGCCGGAACGATTGCTCTTAACGGAACACTACAAATGGGCTACTTCGGGGATTGGGCTTCGCATACGATTGAACATGCATTATCCGCTGTATATGATATTCCTCATGCTGGCGGTCTGGCAATTCTGTTTCCCAACTGGATGAGACATACAGTGGATCAGGATGCTGCACGCATGAAGCGGCTGATGCTCAGCATGTTTGACTTAGACACCGTAGGTAAAACAGATAGAGAAATCGCCTTGGAAGGTATTGACCGTCTTAGTGCATTCTGGACAAGTCTCGGTGCCCCTTCCACCCTGGCCGATTACAATATTAATGATGAGCAATTGGAAAAAATCGCAAACATTGCAGCCCGTGAAATGGAATACGGAGGCTTTGGTAATTATAAAAAGCTGAATCAAGAAGATATTTTAGCTATTTTGCGTGCATCGTTATAACATTCAAAAGGGAGTGTCCTCAAGCCTATGATGGCTGAGGGCACTCCCTTTTGGAATTTATGAATTAACCGTGTGTCCCTTTTCTTCTACTTGAATAGCTGCCCCTACATTGGCACCTGCAAGAATGCCCTTTTTCTTATTAGGATACAGAGAATCCATATAGTTTCGGGTTTCTGCAACTACGATTCCCGATAAGCCAAGCAGTGCAATCAGATTCGGGAAAGCCATCATTGCGTTAAAGATATCTGCCAGCAGCCAAATGGCTTCCAACTTGATGAACGCACCTCCTGCCACAAGTGCGATGAACAAATAACGGTATGGTTTAATCCATTTGACACCCAGTAAATATTCAACACAACGTTCCCCGTAGTAATTCCAGCCCAGTATCGTTGTGAATGCAAATAAAATAAGGCTAATCGTCACGAGTTCTGCACCAGCCGGAAAGGCACTGGAAAACGCATGCTGGGTCATCAGACCTCCATCGTCATTTCCACTCCATATTCCCGTAACCAGCAACGTAAATCCCGTCAGATTACAAATAATCATCGTATCGATAAATACGCCTGTCATGGATATCAACCCTTGTTCTGCAGGCCATTTCGTCTTAGCAGCAGCTGCTGCAATTGGCGCACTTCCCAAACCAGCTTCATTAGCAAAAATACCTCTGGCAACTCCACTTCGCATCGCCAACATAATCGTCGCTCCGGCAAATCCACCCGTTGCAGATGTGGTCGAGAAGGCCCCTTGTAATACTAAAGCAATCGCATGAGGAAGCTCTCCTGCAAACTTAAAGAGTACAATTAAGCAAACTACGATATAGAGCCCCGACATGAATGGAACAATCTTTGTGGATACCTTGGCAATACTTTTGAGTCCTCCAATCGTAACAACAGCCGTTAACACGGAAATAATGATCGCTGTAACTACCGTTGGCACTCCGAAGCTACTTTCCGTCGAAGAAACGATAGCCTTTACTTGCGGAAAAGTACCGATTCCAAATAGGGCTACAAGAACACCAGAAAAGGCAAACAACATCGCCAGCGGCTTGAAACGGCGGCCAAGCCCGTTTTCAATATAATACATCGGGCCACCCGAAAATTGTCCATTCCGGTCTTTAACACGGTATTTAACGGATAATAATCCTTCCGCATATTTGGTTGCCATCCCGAAAAAAGCTGCAACCAGCATCCAGAATAATGAACCGGGCCCACCCAGTTTGATCGCTGTTGCCACGCCGACGATACTTCCTGTACCTACAGTAGCTGCCAGTGCCGTACTCAATGCTCCGAAGCTGCTTACATCTCCGCTACCTTCGTCCGGCGCTTTACCAATTAGCTTGAGCGCCAAAGGCAATCGAATAACCTGGAGCAGCTTCAAACGGATCGTTAGCCACAACCCAGTGCCCATTACAAGAATAAGAAGCGGCGCTCCCCATATCCAGCTGTCAATCGTTTCTAATACATGTACCAAATTCATTTCAACCCGCTCCTCCAGCATATTAGAAAACAAAAAAGAGTCAAATCCGCTGATTCGACTCCTGGAGAGGTTAAAGGCACGAAAAAATACAACCATCTTGTGCAGGTTTCTACCTCTAATAGCTCATAAAAAAGCCTAGGGGCATTCCCTGTCACAGGTTATTCGCGTCTCTGTCCTTTTGCCTGAGAGTTTAAGCAGATGTTTTCTGCGGTGCACCTTCGGCGCCCAATTAAGGGTCTCTCCAGAGTTCTGTCCGTTTACGGTCCCCGCTTGTTGCTGTAACCAGCCTAAGCACCTGAGAGTTTTGCCCCTTCGGTCGGAACTTTCGTTCCATCTCCCGCAAACATCAACCAGACATATGAAATTTTTATTTATTATACAGAAAACTTTCAGCTTATTACAAGTGAAAAGTTTGTGAAGCCCTCTGAAATATTATTATTGTGTCTATCAAAAAAGCGGATACAGCAAATTTCATCCTTAGGATGTCCTCTGCTATACCCGCCCGAGACGATATGGAATTACAATTCTTCACCATTGGTTGCTATCACATTTTTATACCAGTTAAAAGAGTCCTTTTTGGAGCGTTCGAGCGTTCCGTTACCGTCATCATCCAGATCAACGTAAATAAATCCGTAGCGCTTGGACATTTCGGATGTAGACATGCTCACAAGGTCGATAGGGCCCCAGCTGGTGTAACCAACCAGATCAACACCGTCGGCAATCGCTTCCTTCATTTGGGCAATATGCTGACGCAAGTAATCAATGCGATACGTGTCATGCACAGAGCCGTCTTCTTCCACCTTATCATACGCACCCAAACCATTTTCCACGATGAACAGCGGCTTTTGATAGCGGTCATATAACGTGTTCAGCGTAACACGCAGGCCGATCGGATCGATCTGCCAGCCCCAGTCAGAGGACTGTAAATATGGATTTTTCACGCCACCAATCAGGTTTCCTGCTGCTTTCTCACCTTCTGGACCTGCAGATACGGTCAAGGTCATATAGTAGCTAAATGAGATAAAATCAACCGTGTTATTTTTCAATATTTCAGCATCGCCTGGTTCTGTGTGTATTACAACATTATTTTCTTCAAAATAGCGCTTCATGTAATTGGAATATTCCCCACGGGCATGCACATCCGTAAAGAAAAGGTTCATCTGATTTTCATGCTGGGCTTTCAGTATATCCTCTGGGTTACACGTATGTGGATAGCTTTCAATACGTGCCAGCATACAGCCGATTTGTGCGCCCGGGATGATCTCATGTCCCCGTTTGGTCGCCAGTGCACTAGCTACAAATTGATGATGCAATGCTTGATATATCGCTTGTTGTTTGTTTTCTACACGGTCAATAACCACACCGCCACCGGTGAACGGGCTCATGGTCATTACATTGATTTCATTAAAGGTCAGCCAGTATTTTACTTTATCCTTATAGCGTGTAAACACCGTTTCGGCATAATTTACGTAATGCTGTATGACTTCACGACCCAGCCAGCCATTATACTTCTGCGTCAGACCTAGCGGTGTTTCATAATGTGACAATGTTACCAGCGGTTCAATACCATACTTGCGCAGCTCATCAAATACATTGTCGTAGAATTGCAATCCTGCTTCATTCGGCTCGGCATCATAGCCATTCGGGAAAATCCGCGACCAGTAGATGGACATACGGAATACTTTAAAGCCCATTTCAGCGAACAATGCAACCTAACGATAACCGTTCTCCTTTGAAATGCATTGACAGATACCTTAGAATAGACGTAATGCCTTCATAAGCATCCTAATCGTTGTAACGCGTTTCATGTCAAGTATTTTTTCTTATGTGAGGAGAAGCACCATGTCGAATCTTGATCAAATTGCAAAACTGGCGGGCTTTTCCAAAGCTACGGTATCCAGAGTATTAAATCAGTCCCCCCATGTTAGTCACGAAACAAGAGCTAAGATTTTGAAAATCATGCAGGAATTAGATTATGTTCCTAATCGGAATGCCATTTCTCTATCCAAGGGTCAGACGCTTCAGATCGGTATCATTACTTCAACTATTAATGAAATTGTTCTCGCTTTTCTGGACAGCTTTGTGGAAGTAGCGGGCCAATATGAATTTCAAACCATTATTTATACTTCGGGAGAAGACAAAAAGAAAGAGCTTCAAGCCTTTGAGGATTTAAAAAGAAAAAGAGTCGATGCGCTGGTCATCATTTCCTGCGTGAATGACACTGATTTTTTGAGCACCTATTGCAAATATGGCCCGATCGTGTCGTGGCAACGAATGGAGCATACCGATATTCGCTCCGTCGCTATGGATCAGTATGAAGGATATATGTTAGCGCTCAAACATTTGATACAAAAAGGCTATACTCGTATAGCCAATGCTTTTGGCCGTCCGAGCAGTATTAATACCCATAGTAGACAACGAGCCTACGAACAGATCATGAGTGAGCACAATCTGCCAGTGTTGCAACACTGGAATCACTCTTCTATTTATAATATCCGTGATGGCGAACAGGTCGTACGGGATTTGTTACAGCATCCAGACGAATTTCCAGAGGCTATTTTATGTGCTAACGATTATGTAGCAGTGGGCATTCTCTGCGAAGCACGCAGACAAAAACTGAACGTACCGGAAGATCTGGCAATTGTTGGATTCGATAACACGGAGCTGGCGCATACGCTGGGGATTACAACGATTCAAAATCCTATCATGGCTCAAGCACAAAATGCCTTTTTCATGCTTTCCCCTCAGCTGATTGGACGCCAAATGAAGCTTCATTCGCTAGAGTACAGCCTCATTGAACGTACGACTACATAAGGTAACGATGTACTTGCAAATTAGGCAAAAGGGCCTTGATATGAAATATTTTTTGTCGAAAGAGAATAAAATATGTTGAAATCGCTTTTTTTTGTGCTACAATAGCACTATATCGAAGGATTGTGACCGGTGATGCGGGCAATGCCTGAGTTCAATTGAGTGCTATTGCTAACAATAGTATTGAATTGTGCTTAGGCATTTTTTATTGGTAAAGGATGGGAGGGGGAACTTCAATGATTATTGAGAAGGTGCTCAATAACAACGTCCTATTGACTAAAAACGATAAAGGCAAAGAGGTCATCGTGATGGGAAGAGGTATTTCCTTCAAAAAGGTGGCTGGCGATCAAGTCGATGATGATAAAATAGATAAGATTTTCATGTTAAATGAAAACGAGTTCACGGCCAAACTAACCGAGTTGCTGAACGATATTCCTGTATCTCATCTGGAGGTCGTGAATGAAATCGTAACCCATGCAACGGAAGTGTTGGATACGGAGTTAAGCGATAATATTTATTTAACGTTGACCGACCATATTCATTTTGCCATACAACGGCAAGAAAAAGGACTGGCACTCCAAAACGCGATGCTGTATGAAATTAAACGCTTTTACAAAAAAGAATTTGCAGTTGGGCTGGATGCTCTCCAAAAAATTGAAAATACGCTCGGAGTAAAATTAGGCGAAGATGAAGCGGGATTTATTGCATTGCATATGGTGAATGCACGGATCGACGGTAACGAAATGAAGTCCACACTGAAAATGACTGAGATTGTCCAACATATCTTGAACATTATTACGTATCATTACGGAATTGTGCTGGATGAGTCTTCTTTTAGCTACTCGAGATTTTTGACACATTTGCAATATTTTGCGATGCGAGTGATTCGCAAAGAAGTCATTCACAGTGGTGAAGAATTTTTGTACAACCAGGTAAAGCAGACGTATACCGAAGCTTTTGCTTGTGCTCAAAAGATCAATGAGTATCTGGAAAAAACATACGATCAATATTTAAGCAAGGATGAATACGTATATCTAACTATCCATATTCATCGCGTAACTGAACGTAATAACATATAAGACTAACAACTTCATACTTTCATCGTTCATGGATTGTGACTGGTAAGGCAGGCAAAACCTAAACTGATGGTGAAATCGACGTTCCCTTATAGGAGAGAGTGCGTAGTTTTCACCACGAGTTTAGGTTTTTCTTGTTTACAAGTTTAAAAAGATGCACGCCGGCGTATCTTAGCAACAGCTGTAAACAGTAAATCCTATCAGTAGCAAGAATAACCCATAAGGAGTTCTGAACATGAGTGATAAAGAACTATCTAAAAAAATAGTGACCCTCGTTGGTGGCGAAGAGAATGTCAATTCGGTATTCCATTGCGCTACACGCTTGAGATTTAAATTAAATGATCGTACAAAAGCAGACAAAGCCGCACTGGAAGCAACCCCTGGTGTCATTACAGTAGTGGAAAGCAGCGGCCAGTTTCAAGTGGTTATCGGCAACAATGTAGGTCAAGTGTTTGAGCATATGATGGCAGAAACAAATTTACAGGATGCTGACAATCCTAATGCGAAAAAAGAAGAATCTTCTGAAAAAACGAATTTTCTTGGAAAAGCGGTCGATATCATTTCCAGCATTTTTTCTCCTCTTTTGGGAGCTCTTGCAGGGGCGGGTTTACTCAAAGGGATTCTGGCATTAATTTTGTCGCTCCATTGGATTGATAATACAAGCGGTACGTATCTGATTCTGAACGCCGCTTCAGACAGTGTATTTTATTTCCTGCCTCTATTTCTGGCTATTACATCGTCCCGTAAATTTAAGACAAATGCCTTTGTATCTGTCGCAGTTGCTGGAGCCCTTGTCTACCCGGATGTTATTGCGGCGGTGGACAATCCGGCAAAACTGGCTTTTCTCGGGATTCCAATCATTTTAATTAAATACAGTTCCAGCGTAATCCCAATTATTCTCGCGGTATGGGTACAGTCCTATGTGGAGCGCTGGTTCAATTCCTTTATCCATCAATCAGTTAAAAACATTATCGTACCTATGCTATCACTACTGGTCGTTGTTCCGTTGACGTTTTTGGCCTTTGGTCCAGTCGGTAACCTGATCAGTCAGGGCTTGGCGAACGGTTTTACATGGGTATACAATTTAAGCCCATTGATCGCCGGAGCTGTTGCCGGAGCATTCTGGCAAGTATTTGTTATTTTCGGCGTACACTGGGGCTTTGTTCCTATCATGCTGTCCAATATTGCAACATTGGGGTATGACACGATGCTTCCGATGCTTACAGCAGCTGTACTTTCTCAAGCCGGTGCAACACTGGGGGTATTCCTGAAATCCCGGAACACCCAGATGAAGGCTTTGGCTGGTTCCTCTACACTGGCAGCTGTATTCGGGATTACTGAACCAACGATTTATGGTGTAACTTTGAAATTGAAAAAGCCTTTCATTTATGCTTGTATTTCCGGTGGTATTGGGGGCGCTATTATCGCTTCTGGCGGAGCGACTGCAAAATCCTTCTCCCTGCCTAGTTTACTGGCCTTGCCAACTTATTTTGGAGCTGGATTCTTGTGGGTAGTCATCGGTTTGCTCGTTGCCTTTGTACTCGCAGTTGTGTTGGTTATGATTTTGGGCTTTGAAGATCCAAAAGAAGAAACTGCAAAAACAGAAGCTGCACCCGTAAAGAAAGAAGTGGCAATCGAGAAAGAAATTCTCGTAAGCCCACTGCAAGGTAAAGTATTGCCTTTGGAACAATCTTCTGATGTTGCTTTTGCTTCAGGTGCTATGGGGAAAGGAATCCTCATTGATCCTACAGAGGGTGTGCTGACATCTCCTGTCAATGGAACGATTACAACAGTATTCCCGACCGGACATGCAATCGGTATTACTTCCAATGACGGAGCAGAAATTCTGATTCACGTGGGTGTGAATACAGTGAAGCTGAAAGGACAATTCTTTGACAAGCGCGTCAAGGAAGGCGATGTGGTTAAACAAGGACAACTGTTGCTTGAATTTGATATCGAGCAAATTAAGGCGGCAGGCTATATTACAGCTACACCAATTATCGTAACAAATTCCGCTCAATACCTGGATGTGTTGAACACAATGGAAACTGAAGTGAAGCGTGAGGATTACTTGTTGACTGTTGTGGTCTAACGTTTTAACTATCAGACTAAAGAAGCTTTCCCAACAATGGAAAGCTTCTTTTTTTATACATAATGAGACAAGTGTTACAGCTAGAAATGGAAATATCATTTACTGTAAGTGTAAGATTGTAAAAAAAGGAGGATTTCTGTGAAAAAAGGATATATCGCCGGGTTAAGTGTCATTGTATTACTTATCATTGGTATCGCTATTTCAGCTGTAGCTAAATTTCAAGACCTAGAGCAGGTTGTTCAACAAAAAGACAAAGAAATCCAAGCGAGCAAAAGCAATTACCCGGAAATATATGACCACTTGAATGCGGTTACATTTGAAAATTTTAAGAGTTTAATTCAACAGGATCGAAGTGTACTTGTCTATGTCGGCAGACCCAGTTGTGGCGACTGCAACCGGTTTGAGCCTAACTTTAACAAGATGATTGAGCAGTATAATCTAGGCTCTAAAATTACTTTTTTGAACGTTCACAAAATCCATAAGGACAAGTCCCAATGGAATAAATTCAAAGAGGATTACAACGTTAAATACACCCCCACCATTGCAGAATTCAGAAACGGCAAACTGGTTGATAAAATAGAATGGACGCCTAAAAGAGACCTCAGTACGGACGCCGTAAAAGAGTGGCTGACTTCCAAGAAAATTATTTTATAAGTCTCTTTTCTATTCATCTTATTACAAACACAAAGAACTGTTTATGCAAAAAAAGGTATTCATGTCTATAATGCATGAATACCTTTTTTAGGAATGTACAGGTCATCTAAGCTCTAATAAAAAATAGTTCCTCCTACTCTTCACTGCCTTCTGATAAACGCTCATTCATATCTATTAGTCCCTATATTATAGACACTTCATAGAGTATGGTCGTCAATCGGAATCAGGAAATTCATATCGGATAATATCTGTTTCGGATACGATATGTCCGATTTGTGACTCAATGAATTCTAAATCTCCCTCTACTGCCCCTATAAAATGCTTTGTACCGGGTTCTACGACAATAATCTCACCTGGGCTGACTATCTGTGTCACGCCATTGATAGAGACACTTCCGGTTCCAGAAACTATGGTCCATACTTCTTTACGGTACTGGTGCTCATGATAGCTGATAAATCTTCCGTTCGATATGACCACGCGTTTGGTCACTGTCTGCAATCCACTTGCCGCCTGCTGATGGGATAATACAGTTTGCTTTCCCCAGAAGCGCTCCTCAAAACGCGGGCCGATTTCAATTTCCGCCACCATATCCTTAATTCCTGTTGACGACTGTCGGTCCGTAACCAGCACGCCATCTGGACCAGCAACGACAATAATGTCCGGGACATTCCAGATGCTAACCGGAATCTCCAGTTCATTGATGATATGCGAGTCATGTGAAGCTTCTGAAATATATCCCGGGCCACTTAGCTTCGAACTTACTTCCCGCACCAACGAATCCCATGTGCCCAAGTCTCTCCACTCTCCATGATATGGAAGCACTGAGAGCTTATGAGTATGCTCTACTACTGCAATATCGAAGCTAGTTTTAGGCAAGTCTGCATAATTTGTCGAAAGAGAATTGTAGTCGGCTGGTAAACCCATTTGCTCCAGAATATCCAACAAAAAGCCCAGTCTAAAAGCAAACACCCCGCAATTCCATAAGGCCCCTTCACGGATCAACGCTTCTGAACGGATCATATCCGGCTTTTCTACAAATGAACTAACCCTATAATATGGCTGGTCAAGTGAAGGAGAGGATGAAGGTACAATATATCCGTATTTATCAGAGGGCTCCGTTGGCGCAGCCCCCATTAATGCGATATGGCTTCCTGATTGCTCTAATATTGAAGGAAGCCTGCGCAGATGTTCAAAAAATTCATCCCCCGCATACCCGTCCACAGGCATGACCCCTACGATCTCGTCGCGTGATGCGCCTGCAACGTCATGCAAGTAGGCCGTAGCCAGGGAAATGGCCGGGAAGGTATCCCGCTGAGTCGGCTCCTCAATGACTACAGCACCTCCGCCAATTTGCCCCCGGATCAGCTCGGCCTGAGTTCCACTCGTCGAAAAATAGGCCTCATCTGCCAAATTCGCGTCATCTAATTGCCTCCATATTCGTTGCAGCATACTTTCGGGCCGTTCGTCGTGACGTAGTATGGAAAGAAACTGCTTGGGACGGTTCACATTGGATAAGGGCCATAGACGTTTACCCGAACCTCCAGATAATAAAATCATTCGCAAAGATGCAACCTTCTTCCTGTAAATTAATATTTTTCTTACATTATAGGACTGTTCAATTTTCGCATTTCTGCCGAATACATAAGTATGTATTATCGTGGAAAATACATGATTATGCACTGCTATTGTATCTTTGTCTGTACAGGAGATGTCAGTCATGCCCATAAAAATACTCGTCATTGAAGATCAAAAAAGTTTGGCAGATATGATTGCTCTTCATCTTCAGGAGGAAGGCTATCATACCGAGCTTATTTATGACTCTAAACTTGCAATTCCTACACTTATGCGTTTTAAGCCGGATATTATTGTGACCGCTCTGATGTTTTCCGGTAAAGTCGAATGTGCGCTGATCAGCCAAATCCGCCAATTTACCACAGTCCCTATGCTGGTCATCTCTAATAACACCGTACTGAATATAAGAATAAAGGCTCTGGATGACGGAGCAGATGACTTCTTATGCAAGCCGTTCAGTCTGATAGAGTTAAATGCTCGCATTAAAGCCCTGCTGCGCCGCTGCGGCCGCAACATGCTCACTGAATCGCAAACGGTAACTCAAAAGATTAAAAAGGTAAGGATTTGGGTGAATGATTACCGTCATTGTCTGTTAGTCGATGACCAAGAAATAGAAGTTACTCAAATCGAATTTTCTATTATAAAAGAGATGTCCTGTTATCCAGGTAAAGTCTTTACCCGCAGTGAGCTGATGGATCGGATCAAAGGCGGAGATGGCGCTTATCTGGATCGCACTATCGACGTACATATTTCCAGCCTCCGCAAAAAAATAGAACGTGACCCTAAAAATCCTCAGCACATCCGTACTGTATGGGGCAGAGGCTACAAATATGAGATGTAGCCGTATCATGGCTACCCATTTCCCCACTGAGCAGCTTGCTTTTTATGGAAGCTTTCGCTTCTTCCATCGCCGATAAGGAAGAAAACAAGCTGCTCCACCCAGTATCCCTATGAGGAATAGCACCCAGCCGAAACGGTAGGCGGAAGCCAGAATAACGACGACCTTCCCGTTTCCGTTACCATCGGTAATGAATCCGGTAGTCACTCCATTGACGGACAGACGGGCTCGCTGATTTTCGCTACCCAGCCTGAACTCCCACAGTGGATTGGGTGATTCGGTCTCCCGGATCAGCACCTGCTCATGCGTTGGATTATATAGCGTAAAACTGCGTTCCATGGAATTTTCACGAGTAGCCTGAATGCTTTCCGAAGTGTGGGGAGCCATAAAAAAGGTATCCAAATCCGTTCCCTCAAACAACGTAAATTGATCCACAGTAATCATTGCTTGATAAGGGATGATGGAATATTGCTTCATTTGAAATAAGCCTGACTGCTTCTTGTGCGCGTGCGCCAAAATCTGAAACTGCATCAAGGCAGTTCCTGCCGGAGCCTTCACAATTTGATCGTAATGATTCCATTGTTCCTTATCTCTCTCCTCCACCTCATCAATATAGGAGGTTTGGAGAACCTGGGACGCTTTATTCAAAAAAATGACCTTCATATGCCGACTTCCAATTTGTTCTGATCGCGCATCCAACTGCACGGCATACTCTTGCAGCGGCTCTGCCTTCATTTTCTTGGACGCATAAATATTCCAGTCACAGGAATAGCTAGGTGCGTAACGGATAGACAGTCCTGTGTCCTTGATTGACAGATTCGTCTGCCCAGGTCGAATATCCGCCACACATCCGACATCCGTCGTGCTCAATGATTCCTTCGTATCCTCCCCAGGCATCACCGTCACTTCCTGCCCGCCCATTCGATGAATATCTCCAAAACGGCTCAATGACGGCACCTGACTATCCAGGACAAGGGTTAAGCGATACTTCCCCTTGGTTAGGAACAGATTTTTAAATTCGACTCGGCCATAGTCATTCAGCAGACCGGGAATCTGTATGATTTTCTTGGCAAAACCATCCTGATTGGGCACCGTTTCAATAACCTGCTTTTCGGATAAAGAGGTAGCAGGTAATCGCTTATACGGCTCCCCCGTATGAGTCGTTCTGGTCAACACCTCTCCAGTCTCTTCATTCGTCCACTTCATCGTTAATGCCCCCTGGTACCCGGCGGGGAGATTAGCCAAAATAGCTGTGGCATAGGTTCCCGTTTTGGCGACTTCCACATCCCTGCTTAACGTCCCCTTCTGATAGCTGATTCCCCGCCCCATACTAAGTCTTGGTAAAGCACGCTCCGTCTGCACATTCCCTTGGGCGTTAAAATCGTTCTCTGCCTCCAAGGTGAAAAAGAGCTTGCCCCGCTTCAATGCCTGCTCCACGGGAAAAGATAGCTGATCTAGCTGGTCTGTAGGCACAATCGCAAATTGATTGACCGCATTAAAGCCTTGCAGGTTATTAACCGTGACCGCGGTATCTCCTTTGGGAAAGGCATGCACTCCCAGATCGATCCATTGGAATTGGTTCAAGCCATCATCCTGAGTTTTGATATTAACCACTTTGTCGGGCAGTGTGACTTGCAATTTCCCGCCTGCCTTATTCATAAACACTCTAGCATATACATGCGAGGTTTGAGGTTGGTCCAGTTTTTTGTGCATCGTAAACGTATTAGGCTTGCTGTATTGCCCCAAATCACGCAGCTGGATATCATGAATCCACCAGTAATTTTTTTGCTGTGGACGCTGTAAGGTTAACAAATCCATTCGCATCCAATAGCTGCCTGGCGGCGAAACGTATTCCCCGTAAAATTTCACACTGTCAAAATTATATCCCTCCGAGGGCGCCACAACATAGCTAACCCCCAGCTCACGCATTTGCTTATCGTAAAATCTCATTTTTACATGCATTTTGTTCGTCCCGCGGCCAGAAACAGTGATTTGGAACTGATACGGATTATTCTCCTTGGCTTCCAGCAAACCCGATCTAGCGACTTGCCATATATTACTCGGGTCTCCCTTCATAATTTCGCCATGCAGAGTGGGCACATCATTCAATTCCTCACGGGGATTAGCCTGCACACTGAACAACTGCGGATTATCCGGCTTGAAGAAGGTTTCGGTCCGCAACATGGAATCAAAGTCCACAACCGTCTTCCCTTCGATGCTGCTCATCTGATACGGGGCCAGATCCAGCTTCTTACTGGCAAAGGTAACCGCAATCCCTGCATCCATTTCCATATCGAACGGAAAGTTCCGTATATTTTGGGAGGATAAATACCATAACCAATCGTTGGTCGAGGCAAAGGTTTTGGACCATTTTAAAAAGGCATTACCATCCTCAATGGCATCAAAAGGCCGTAAGTAATCCTCTGCTGGAAGCTGTGACAACAGCAAGTCATTAAAGGACGCCGCTTCCACATAATCCCCTTTGTTAATCGTCTGGATGGTTTTTAGCTCAGGCCTTAACGCACTGAACAGCACTCCAAAGCGGTTAAAATCAAAACCAGACAGATGACTGTAGCTCTCCAGTCGGCTAAAACCGTAAGGTGTTACAATTTTACTCGCAAGGATGTTCATATAGGGCGGTGTCTGATCGAGATTGAATATGGAAAATAGCCCGTTTTGGTACGTACGTTTCAGCCCGGTCTGACCTTCCAGCTGAGACAGGTGGAAATCCTGCCGCTTCTCCTGCCCCACATATTCATCATGATAGACCAACTGATTGACCCCAAAGGTAGAGAACAGCCAGCCTAATCGAGAGCTTAATCCATTGTCCATGACATACTGCAGAAAATTCATATAGTATGTAATGCCGGGATCATTCCCCTCATGATGAAAGATCGTATTTTTAGGAGAAGAGTATACCTGAAAATCTCCGGTTGCCTTCTCGTTTGCGGTCTTCCCTTTATTCCATTTGGGTGTGGCTACTCCGTTATAGCTCTGAATCATATTGTCAGCAATCGGAAAGTATAATGCCTTGCTATCGAAACGATCCGGGTCAGTCAGCTTTTCAGCCATTTGACTATAAGCCTCCGGCACTTGTACCGGCTTGTAGTACCCCTCAATGAACTGAGTACGCAAGGGAGCAAAATATACCCCGAGGCACAAGACAACGATAACTACTGCTAGCTTTTTATATACACGCTGCAACGGGGATGATCCGAACCATTCCATAAATTGAATGACACCAAAGGTCAGCAACACCCCGAAATTAAGGGCAATCAGTCCAATAAATTTGTTAGGATCACGGAAAACCGAACCAATCACAGGGGTTTTCGTAACCAAAATGACAAACCACTTGGCAATGGATGGGAACGTCGTCCCGGTAGCTGCAACTAGAAACAGTAGCGTAAGTAGCGAGAAGATCAGAATAATCGGATTTTTATGTGAACGTGTCACCATCGCATATCCGATCAATAGCAACAAAAATCCCCCTCCTACATAAAACATGCTAGGCAGTGAGGACAAGGAAAACATGGGCCACCAATAGCTCAGTAAATAACCTACGTTATATAAACTGCTGTTGCGGCTGAACAGAGACAACGTATCCACGACGTTGATATTATGCTGAGACGCTTGAGCGTCCATCAACATGCTACCGACATATAGAGACAACCAATAAAAACTGAGCAGACCAAAAAAGACGCCAAAAATGATCCCTTTACGCAAAAAATTGCCGTATAACGGCTGCAAATAGCTGCGACCAGCCTTACGGTGGGCCCAGGTTAGTTTGATCAATAGCAACATGGTGAACAATCCCAAATAAATCATGCCAAAGAAAAAATAATGAATGGCAGCGGCACTAACGGTAAATACCGCAGCCAACAGGAACAGATCTATCCAGTTCGGTTGATACAGCTTGTGAGGATGATAGTTTTTTATTTGTTGAATTTGAAACTTGGGGTCCACCGCACTAAAGAAGAATCGCAGCATTAACGGAAACAAACTATATCCACAGAGCAAATAAATATGCTGAATGCGGAAAATAACCCACGGATTCAGCGCATAAAACAACGAGCCGACCATGATGGCAAAAATACGGGTCTTCGTAAAGCTTGGTGAATAATACACGCTAACCAGACGCTTGGCAAAGGCATACATCGAGAATGCCGAAACAAATAACAGGCCTGTAATAAACGACTTGAGCAAGACCGAGCCGCTTTCGTCAAATAAGAGTGACAGTCCATAGAAGGGCAAGATGTACAGGATACGTGGAGCATTGAACAAGGTCGAGGTAGACCATCGCTCGTTCCATACTCCGGTTATTTCCTCCAGATACCGATGAGAGGTGGCTCCAAAAGCAATGTCGCTAAACACAATTTGCCCTGGTCCATAGATGGGTGCAAGATATGCAACAATCGCAATCAGCATCAACATCATTGCCGCCATATCGTAGCGGTAGCGAAATATCCATTTTTTCATGCTTGTCCCCCTCTCTTGAACTTCTCGTATATCTGTCGGTTATCTTGGGTCTATCTTCTCAAACGAACGATTGCCTGCAAGCCCTGATCGGTATTACGCAGCTTTAAACGACCACCTATGGTCTTCAGGTATGCATCCATATGATACAGGCTGAACGCATGCTCCTGCGAGTTTTGGGAATAGTCTGGCTGGAAATAGCTCCAACGCATTTTATCATCAATCCCGCCGCCCGTGTCTTCAATGTTAATAATAATTTCTCCTTCTTCCAGCCGTGAACTAACCTTAAGCACTTGAGATTGCCGCTTGGACCGCAGACCTGTTCGGCCCTTTTCCTGATTCTCAGGCTGCTCTCCACCTTGGCCCATGGCCTGCACTGCATTTTCCAGCAGCCCCTGAATCGTTTTGTACAGCATGGGTGCTTGTGCTGCAATGGATGGAACAGGCTCTTGCCGCAAGATCACTTGAATGTTCTTCATGTTTAATGAACGGTTCGCCCATTTCAGCGACTCAGACAATACTTCATTCATATCTGTAAAGCTAATTCCACTATTATCATGCATCTTCTCTTCCAGCTCATCGCGCAAGCTACGAACTCCCGTCAGTAACTCTCCCAGTGAGGATTCCTGTCTGAGACGACCCTGGATGAAATTTTCATTCAACTCGCGAAAATACTCCAGTTCCTCATGAGAGGCTCCTTTTCCCTGACTCGAAGCCGCTTCAAAGCGGTTTGCTAGATCATGATAAAATCCCAGTAGCTTCAAATCATCACCGCCTGTGAGACGGCTAGTCTGCTCTTGCAGCTCTTGTAGTTGCTGCTCAATCGTCTGCATTAACGGCAAATAATAGGTGTCCTGCTGCTGTCGCATATCTTCATCTCGCCGTTGGTCACGCACCTGATTGTTCACGATGGCATCCTTTACAATCCGTTTGCGGAACTGTACGAGCATGGCCCACAGAATGAACAATATCAGAACCATGACCATCCATAACTGTTTGCGAAAGGAGTTGATTCGCTGAGCTGTATCCTCACTGACATCCTTAACCGATATGTAAAGGGCCTCTTCCCCAATGCGGCTGAATCCTATTCCGTGTTTCTCTCCGCCATCTTCGATGATACCTGTATTGCCTTCCAGCAGCCTACGGGTTACGCCCGTGATGTCCGTTCGGTTAATATCCGAAGTACTTCGGGAAGCTACGACCTTAAATTGACCGTTATAAAATAAAGTCTCATGCTGGTTAATCGGTTTACTTTTAATAATCCCGCTGAGCATATCAGCGTCAACCGTGCGCACCATAAAACCGCCCATTTGCGCCCCTTGAATCCTGCATGCTATATACTGGGCAGGCTGATGATCCTCTGTCACAAAAGAGCTTACTGCACAACCATTTTGCAGCCATTTAATCTGCTGGACTACACTTTTCATCTCACGATTGTCTCGTCCGACCATCACATGATACTGCTCATCCAGCACATAAAAGGCCCCGCTTTCACGCTTAAAACCCTCAGGATACTGGCGTGTTCCCTGATTCAGCATATCTCTGCCCAGACTGGACGACAGCTCCTTCAGTTCAGCCTG
Organism: Paenibacillus sp. SER-28; assembly: GCF_052906305.1. NCBI lineage: Bacteria > Bacillati > Bacillota > Bacilli > Caryophanales > Paenibacillaceae > Paenibacillus > Paenibacillus sp. SER-28. The sequence goes on from NZ_JBRECM010000014.1 coordinate 81,588, forward strand.
CCATGCGGCATAACGCTCGGTTATGCTGCTAGAAAGTTCCTGTACCTCATACTGGAGCTGTTCGTTCTGAATCTCCGCCAAGTGAACACTGAATTGTCGCACGACAAACCATTGAAGCACAGCGGCCAAAAACACTGTCACACCCAGAACGATCAGGTACAGGATCAGCTTTTGCCAACCTGGTTTCAACAAAGCCCATTGTTTCATGCTTTCCTGTCCCCTCCATTTTGTTCAAGACGGCTCAAAATAGCCTGCATCAGGCATTCCAGCTCGTAGCTGACCAGCGGTAGCCGTGCGCACAGCAACCGGGGAGTGCGACGCTGGAGGGCAGCAAACCTTGCAGCGGTTTCCGTTGCACCGTCCGTCAGTAGGATCAACTCGCATGTTTTTGCGATATATAAGCGATCCAGCTCTTCCTCGCCGTATTCTCGCAGATCAACAACGTAAATATCATGACGATCGTCCATATGCTGAAGTGCGCTGGAGACAGCCAGGGTCACTCCTGTATGCCGTGCAGCATGATACTGATGAAGGAGACGCATACCTTTTTCCCAGAGGGCATGTTCAGCCGAATCAAATCGTTCACAAAAAAGACGCAACGCCCGTTCTGTATTGACATCTTTCAAAAATGCCAAAACGCTGATATTATACATGTAGTTCCTCATTTCTTACTTCCTGATTGGAGTTGCGCAGTTCTTATGACACCCCAAAACATTCTATTTGTTGACGACAGCCCTATGGTTCTGTCCCTGCTCGAACGGACCTTGACGCAAGAAGCATTTACCTTACATACCGCTCACACGCCCAAAGAAGCCTTACAAGTGCTGGAACAGCACCCGATCGATGTGGTCGTTTCCGATCTGCTCATGCCTGGTCTGGATGGGATTACCTTCCTTCGCATGATTAAGAAGGATTATCCACATATCGTACGAATCATTTTGTCTGGTCACCTGCATACGCAGTCCATTTTATCGGCGATTAATCAAGTCGGTGTGTTCCGTTTTTTGACGAAACCACTGGAGCTGGATGATGATACGCTAAAGAAAATACTGTATGAGGCGCTTGATCAGGCCAAACTCAACCGAAATAGCCTGCATGCAGAACAGAACGTAGCTTCCGACCTGTCAGCATTTATAGACAGCATTTTGAACGCTCCGTACCGACCCTATGTGCTACTGAATGAACAAGATATCGTAACCGCTGTACACATTGCACTCGCTGAGCTGTATCCTGTCGGCTGCTCACTACGTCATCCTGACGGGGAAGGTATTCAGTTAACCACGCATTCATTATATATACCGTATGAGGAGTCGGAATCTTCCGATCCCGACCTGTACACGCTGGATACGCTGGCCCTTGGACATTCATCGTTACGCCTTATCCGCCTTAGCGAGATCGCCTGAGTGACGGGTGCCGCCCTTTAACACGGCGGCTACCCCAATCACAGTCAGGCATACATACATCCACAACATCCCCATCGTCAGCAAGGGGTGACAGATATAGTTTTTCAAATTCCCCCATGTATACAGCACCGGACGGAAGAAATACCAACGTTCCAGCGCCTTTCGCAATCCGCCCTCTTCAGATGACATCGTACGATCCATCACTGAAAAGTAGTAGGCTTTTTTACGTAATACATCGTGCAGATACACCTGTTTTTCATCATGGTATACCCGTGTAAATACCGCCCGGCGAATAACTCCGCCAGACTCTATATAACGCAAGGTTGGCTGTATTTCTTCAAAAGCAATCTGCTCCGCATTAAACCCGCCCGTCGATTCATAAGCGCTCATTCGCCAGAAGCGTGCCGCTTCAATGGAGCGTTTTCCCAAGGTCTCACCCGCGTTATTAATCACATTTCGCTCAAAAACTTTCACTTTGGAAAAAAAATTGTCCGCTTCCGAATACGCCTCCTCCGGAATGACCAAGGCGCCAATATCCTGATGATCGTCAAAAAAGTCGATGCTCTGCTGAATCAGATGTTCGGCTAAAATCATATCGGAATCCAATACAAATATGTATTCGGCCCCCAAGTGTTTCGCTTCCTCAACCGCCCTGACCCTAGCGACTCCCCGCTCCCCATGGGGAAGCTCCAGTACCGTTACGGGTACTGAACTCCCTGCCGACAGCATACGAATCGTCTCAACGGTCCGATCATTGGAGCCATCATCAGCAATTACAATATGCAGATCCTTGTAATTTTGCCCCATACAGCTTCGCAAACAAGGCTCTATCGTCCGCTCATTGTTGTACGTGGAGAAGAGAATGACCACTTTGTCCACTCTGTTCCGCCTCCTCTACCCAATCTTCCATCAACTGCTCAAACGCAGCAGCCGTATGATCAAAATGGAATCTTAACGCATATTGATACGCCCGCTCACGGATGGCCATGTAATCTTCGCCGCCCTTGGCTGCTCTTTCCATTTGTTCAGATAATCCACGGATGTCGCCGTGAAAGCATAGATACCCGCTTTTTCCGAAATCCGTTGCATCCACCAGCCCCGGTGAATTGCTGACAATGCTGGGCGTTCCAACGGCTGCCGCTTCGGTAATCGTCAACCCCCAGCCTTCACGCAAGGAAGGAAACACCAGCGCGTGGGCACGACTCATCAGCTCCAGCTTATGCTCTGCTGAAACAAATCCGTAAAAGGTAATATCGGCTTGCGATTGCCCCTGTTCATCCGGTTCTCCGTATGTTAATCCATATCGTTTCATAATCGGCAACAATTGTTCTGCCACATAGGTTTTATCGGTTTTTCCGGCAATCCATAACATAGCCTGAGGGAACTTTTCCTTGAGCTGCCCAAAGGCCTCAACGACCAGATCGATCCCTTTATATTTGACGAAGCGCCCAGCATACATGAAGGTCGGATTAGGCTCCTTCGTTAAAAATTGTTCGCGCGGCCAATGATCAAACTCAATGCCTTCCGGTAAAAGATGGACACGATCCGGGTGAAAGCCCAGCTTAAGTAGATCGTATCGAGTAGACGGAGATACCGTAAGCGTCCGATCCTTACGAGCCAGCTTAAGCATCAAGGGCTCCATATGAAACCCAATAACATTTAGCGGGAATTTGGCGTTCTCAAACCATATCTCCCTTGTTAGCTGATGTATGAAAAAAATCCGCTTGGATGCCTCCACCCAAAATCGGGTAAAGAATTGATGCGTATTCGCCTGGTTAATCACATAGTCGATCTTCCTTCGATGACGACGGTAATAGCGCATCGCATAATAAATGACACTGTATATGTTCCCTTTTCGAATATACGTAATACCGTCAATAACTTCATGCTCAGGCATCCCCTCAAATTGAGGTGAAAAATGAATGAACTGGAAGCGGCCTTGCTGTGAACGTTTAAGCATTTCGTGGGTGAAAATTTCTGCTCCCCCGCTTTTAGGTGAACGAATGTCACGCCAGGAAAGCAATAGAACTACGGTTTTACCGTCCTGTTCATGTATGGTATTCATGGGGTAAATCCCCCTTTATCTTTATTTTAAACAAATGCACATAGGCGTCTATCACAAAGTAGAGAGCCATAGCCCCATAAACAATGAACTCAGATAGCAAAAAATCTACCGGATCTGTGTGGGCAATATGAAAGGCTACTAATAAAGCCGCGGCTCCTGCCATCAGACTGAACATAAATTTGCGTCTGCCCACCAATACGTGCACATGTACAAAAAACAGCACGATGGAAAATAGCCAGTACACCCATCCTCCCCATGGAATATAGGCCTCAGCCGATTGGTAAGAGGCTCCGAATAATATAGAAATAGAGGATGGGAACACAAAGGTCGTGCCCACATATACACAGATCGCAGCTACAGCCATTAATGCGGCATAGACGGCAATCAACTTGCCCAAAGCTTGGCGGTCATGCCCCTGCGCACCGATCTTTGGAATAAAGGCAGCAATGAGGCTATACGAAACGTAATAGACCAATTGGCTGTACTTCAGCGCAATGGCATAGCTGCTGGCCTGCTCGGGAAAGTAATGCTGTACATACAACATGTCGATGGAGATACAAAACAAAATAAATGAATTCGTCATAAGGCTATCGGTGAAATCCTGACCCAATGATTTCCATAGCCCAGAAGGGATATGTTCTCTACCGTATGTGAATAAGGACAAGCCACGAGCCGAAACGATCCAGCCGTGGAGCAGCGACAGCAACATTCCTCCACAGCTCGCTAACAGTAGCGCTTCCAGCTTTAACCCTAGTGCAGCTAGAACAAAAAACAGGCTCAGCTTCCCTAATACCTCAATGTAATAGTTCACATTGAGCGCCAACATGCGTTCCCTGCCCTGTAAATCTCCGCGGCACGAACTCACAAGAATATGCAGTCCGATCAAGCCATATAGCATGAACAGCGGGCCGGATTCGACGCCTAATAGCGAACGCAGTAACGGATGAAAGATGAGTAAAATGATCATGGCAAGCACGGTTAGCACCAGAGGTGCTTTGAGTAATAGAGAACCGAGCGGTAAGCTTCGTAGCGCAAGCTTTTGGTCTCCCTTAGAGAGCAGTTTTGCAGTTAATAGCTGGATGGATAAACCCAAAACGGATAAAAGCGCAAAAAGCGCCAGCAGCGCATTCGCCTGGCCATAAGCTTGTCCGGTAAGATACCAGCTCGCTGCAATGTGAAAGAAAAAATTAAATCCGTTAAGCAGCACATTAAAGAGAGGAAACATCAACGATCGTACTCGGTTGTTCACGTTGTTATCTCACCCGCCGATCCAGTCGCCAAATATCAATGATGGAGCGCAAAAAACGAATAGAATCCTTCCAGACATGGATGTGCGAGCCATCCCGGTCAATACATTTGACGGGTAATTGCAGCACACGAAGCTGGAGTCGTTTGGCAATAAACATCATTTCCAAATCCAACGCCAGTCCGAGCTGTTCCTTTAAATGCGGAAACATTCGCTTCACTGCAACCGAACTCATCACTTTAAGCCCAGTCTGGGAATCCACCACACCTGTGGGTAAAAAAGGACGGGAAATGACCCGTTTACCAAAGCTGACGACAGATCGCAATAAAGATCGATTCTCAGCGGTCATATCCTTGGTTCCGATCACGACATCATAATAGCCCTGCTGAACAACATTAATCATTCTGGCAATATCCTCAATAAAAAAGGAGTCATCTGCGTCCACAAATACGTAGTAATCCGCACCAATGGTCCGCATCCCTTCCAGATACGTCCCTGCCTTACGTGTATTGCGTCCCAATTCCCTTGTTTGAAGCAGCGGGCTAAGATTCTGATTAATCCGGTTTACGGACAAGTCCGTGGCTGCCTCCAGCGCTTTAATCAAGGCATTCGTACCATCGTAGCTGCCATCATCAATGAGATAAATCGAACCTTCAATAATATGGCTGCGGATAAAGACCTGCAATCGTTCAGCAAAGGTTTTGACATGAACAAAACGTTGCTCTTCGTTATATACAGACAAGATAAATGCAATGTGTTGGCTTTTGGTCGAATACTCGGGATAGAGCAAGCTTTGTATTTCCGAAAGCATTTCTTCGTTGTCATTGGCTTGCCAAAATAGCAGCCGCAAACGACCTACTCCGATGATTTGCACCATATGCTGATCACTGAACGGAAATGTTACATCCGTCACCAGTAACAATGGCATTTGCGGAAATTGGCTACGGATCTGATTGGCTTTCCGCACTGCCTGCCCCGGCTCCCTATAATCAATCAGGCAACAACATGCGTTCTCGTAGACTGAAGCTGCCTCCGTGTCCTCGCACTGTATATATTGGTAAAAACAAATCACATTGGGATAATCAATAGCCCTGTCGTTATCGCTAAAAATGGCTATAGGTCCCTGCACACAAACCTCTCCTTTTCCTCCGAATAGTTCTATTTTGTTGAAAAAGAATTAAGAATGTTTGCTTATAGGAGTTAAATTAATGTCCAAATACTTCATATTTCCTTAACAAAATAACTGACACTCCATGATATATATGGAGATAAGAGAAGAAAAACTAATTTTCATATTTGATAAAAACAGAGCATTTAGACCTGATTCATTAGAACCAAAATCATCAGAATTAGTTAATGAACCGATATCTGAAATTGGTTCTTTTAGATCTATAGAAAGAAATATATATGGTTATTTTGTCATAGATAAATAGAAGAATAAAACCAATTCGCACGTCCATACTATGGACAACATGTCATCTTTCTTTATGAATAGTTATGAAAATGAAGAGAAAGAAGGTCTTTCTATGGAAGCTTTTTATGTCAATCGCGATGGGTCATTATCTACTCCATTGCGGGGAAAGGATGTGTTGGCAAATCCCCTTTTGAACAAAGGTGTCGCTTTTACAGAAGAAGAACGCAAAGAACTGGGTTTGGAAGGAATCCTTCCTCCCACCGTCCTTTCATTAGAGAAACAGAGCGTACGGGCATATCAGCAGTTTCTGGCACAACCCACCATGCTGCGAAAAAATGCTTCTCTCAACGACCTTCACAACCGAAATGTCGTACTCTACTACCGGCTGCTAACCGATCATTTGAGTGAAATGCTGCCCGTAGTCTACACGCCGACTGTAGGAACCGCGATTCAAGAATATAGTCACGAGTACAACCGCCCTGGAGGCATATATTTGTCGATAGATAACCCGAACGGTATTGGACAAGCATTCCATAATTCTGGTTTGAGTGACCATGATGTGGATCTGATCGTCGTGACAGATTCCGAAAGTATTTTAGGGATTGGTGACTGGGGCGTCGGGGGGATTAACATTGCTATCGGCAAGCTTGCAGTGTATACGGCTGCGGCAGGCATTCATCCCGGGCGGGTGCTGCCAATTGTACTGGATGTAGGTACAAATAATGAAAAGCTGCTGAATGATCCACTGTACATCGGAAACCGCCATAAACGGGTTCGCGGAGAAGCCTATAACCAGTTTATTGATACTTTTATCAGCAAAACGTTAGCGCAATTCCCAAAGGCGCTTTTACATTGGGAAGATGTGGGCAGCGTAAATGCACGCCATATTATAGGAAAATACGGTCAAAGTATACTCACCTTCAACGATGATATACAAGGTACAGGAGCGGTGACCTTGGCTGCGATTCTTTCGGCGGTGGATGTCACCAAGACTCCGCTGCGTGAACAAAAAATACTTGTTTTCGGCCCAGGGGCAGCAGGAATCGGTAACGCTGATCAAATTCGGGGTGCTATGATTGAGGACGGCCTTTCCGCAGAAGATTCCTTCAAGTCCTTTTGGGCCTTTGATTATCGCGGGCTGTTAATGGAAGATATGGAAGACGTATTGGAGTATCAGAAACCGTATGTGCGCAAAAAGGATGAAGTCAGCTCATGGACCCGATCGGGTGACGGCAAAATACCACTGCTAGAGGTCATCCGTCAGGTGAAGCCTACGATATTGATTGGAACTTCCGGTGTAGCAGGTGCCTTTTCTGAAGAGATCATCAAGGAGATGGCGAAACATGTAGAACGCCCGATCATTATGCCCATGTCCAATCCTACAAACCTTGCAGAAGCAGTACCCGAGGATTTGATCCGGTGGACCGATGGCAAAGCACTGATTGCAACCGGAAGTCCTTTTGAGCCCGTCACCTATAACGGTACGAAATTTGAGATTGGACAGGCGAACAATGCCTTTGTTTTTCCGGGACTGGGTCTGGGTGCGATTGTGGTTAAAGCCAAAAGGATTACCCCTGCGATGTTTACAGCGGCAGCAGTTGCTGTTGCCAATGGTGTAGATTCGAATACGCCTGGCGGAGCGCTACTCCCTCATATCCGAAAATTACGCGAAGTTTCGTACGCTGTTGCGATTGCGGTTGCAAAAGCCGCGATACAGGATCAGGTAGCTCAGGCGCACATTTCAGATGTGGAACAAGCTATACGAGATGCAATGTGGAAACCGGAATATGCCAAGGTCAAAGCTGTGGAAAGTGTAATTCATCACCCTCACTAAGCTCAAAACACCTAACTAGAGGAAATTTAATATTTTGCACACTATGTTTGACATAGCGTATGAACGTATGTACAGTAATAGTCAAAAGAATAGAAGTCCACTAGGGGAGCCGCTATGGCTGAGACAAGAACGTATCTTGGACCCTTTGAACCTGATCTAGTTCGTACTAGCGTAGGAAAGTGGAGCCTTCATATATAAGGTTTCAAACGTTTTTTTGCGTATTGGGCCTATTGTTGAAGCCGCTCCCATTTTTCCGGGGCGGCTTTTTAGCGTTGTTCCGGAATTATATTCTTACAGGACTTCTTGCTCTTCAATTTGATGGAGGTGGGGAAATTGAGTTTTACAGAAGAACTCCGTCGGCAGGCGGACGGCATTTTTCAAGCGATTTTTGAGCACCCCTTTGTGAGAGGTATTGCTGAAGGAAGTTTGACAAGGGGACAGCTGATTCACTATGTAAAACAGGACTTTGAATATTTGAACGCCTACATGCGGATATACGGCATCGCAATCTCCAAATGCACGAATCGGGAGGATATGGCTGTATTTAATGAACAAATCTCTTTTATTCTCCACAGCGAGGTTCATCCGCATCAAAATTTCTGTGCTGTCGCAGGGGTGACCTATGAAGAGTTGCAGGGATATCCGCTCGCTCCGTCGGCTCATCACTATATCCGTCACATGCTGACGGTTGCGCATGAGGGTAGCCTGGGCGAGATCTTGGCTGTGCTGCTGCCATGTATGTGGACGTATGCCGAGATTGGTCGCAGGCTGCTGGATGAAGTAAAGCCGGATGAGTCTCATCCGTTCTATGAATGGATTGGCTTCTATGGAGACCAGCTTGATGATACAACACTCAAGTTCCGAGAACGTGTAGATGCTTGGGCGGAAGACGCAACGGCTGCTGAGCGGGAGCGGATGATTGAGCATTTTATACTGAGCTGCCAGCTGGAATATAAGTTCTGGGACATGGCTTATAAGCAGGAAGAATGGCCGGTCCAGATGCAGGCAGCGGTCTTGGAATAGTCAGCCTGGCGATTCGATGTGTGAAGTACGGTTAATGCCCTGTTGAACTACCAACTATAGAGAGGATAATCATTATGAGTACATGGAAAAAAAGTTATTCGGATCTCCTGACGAAGGTACAAAACAGCAAACCCCTCGTTCACAATATGACCAATGTGGTAGTCACCAACTTTACGGCCAACGGCCTGTATGCATTGGGCGCCTCCCCGGTGATGGCCTATGCACCTGAGGAAGTAGCAGATATGGCAAAAATAGCAGGTGCCGTCGTGTTAAACATCGGTACACTGAACCGCGAACTGGTGGATGCCATGATCATTGCTGGACAATCGGCGAATGCACACGGTGTTCCGGTGCTGCTAGATCCGGTCGGTGCGGGAGCAACGAGCTTTAGAACTGAATCGGCACTGCGAATCCTGAGTGAAGTCAAAATCTCATTGGTGCGGGGCAATGCAGCCGAAGTCGCACATCTTGTTGGAGAAGCGCGTGAGATTAAAGGCGTAGATGCCGGTGACAGTGCTGACAGCGGCCATGTCGATCTGGCAATTCGGGCTGCTCGAACGCTCAATACGATGGTTGTCATTACTGGAAAAGAGGATGTCATCACCGATGGGGCCGAAGCACGAATGATTAGCGGCGGAGACGCGCTCCTCACGAAGGTAACCGGAGCAGGTTGTCTGCTGACCTCTGTGTTAGGTGCCTTTGCAGCTGTTGAACCCAACCTGCTGCTCGCCGGTACAGCAGGTTTGGCATTTTACGGTGCAGCAGCTTCTCGAGCCGCAGCACGTACCGCAGAGCTGGGGCCCGGCAGCTTCCAGATTGCCTTTCTCGACGAGCTGGCCAAACTGCATACAGGTTCACTAGAGGGGCATGTCTCGATCCATGAAGCCGGAACAACAGCAGCAGGTGGTGCGCGATGACAGACGTTCGTGTACCCAGAGCGCTGACGATTGCTGGTTCAGACAGTGGCGGCGGGGCTGGAATTCAAGCTGATCTCAAAACCTTTCAAGAACTTGGCGTGTACGGCATGTCGGCTATTACGGCCATTACCGTACAGAATACCTTAGGGGTCCACGGCGTATATCCGCTACCAGAGGAAGCAACAGCGGAACAGATCGAAGCTGTAGGATTAGACCTTGGAGTGGATGCCCTGAAGACTGGCATGCTGTTTAATGCCGGCATCATCCGTCTTGTGAGCGAGCAGATCCGAAAGTTCGGCTGGAAAAAGGTCGTCGTCGATCCCGTGATGATTGCCAAGGGAGGCGCTGAACTGCTGCAGCTGGAAGCGGTGCAGGCTTTGAAGGACGACCTGCTCCCCTTGGCCCTGGTCGTTACACCGAATATCCCGGAGGCGGAAGCCCTGACAGGGATCAGTATCCATACGATGGAGGATCGCCGCGAGGCTGCGAGACATATTAGCAGTATGGGACCAAAATTCGTTGTGATCAAGGGTGGTCACGCTGACGAGAGCGAGAGCAGCGGACAGATTGTTGACCTGCTTTTTGACGGAACCGCCTTTATAGAGCTGAGCGGCAAGCGAGTACGGACTGTTCATACACACGGAACAGGGTGCACTTTCTCGGCAGCGATTACCGCGGAATTAGGGAAAGGGATGTCCGTACCGGAGGCTATCTCGAATGGTAAAGCCTTCATCCAGGCGGCGATTGAGGATACGTTGTCTCTGGGACAGGGACACGGCCCAACCAATCATTGGGCCTACCGCCGTCGTCAGGAGATGCTTCTATGAGCGGCAGAATATTGTCAGAGGTGGTGCGCCGCCATCTACAGATATACCTGGTGCTTGGAAGCGTGAATTGCCTCGCGGAACCAGGCTGGGTCGTGCAGGAGGCTCTGGCTGGCGGGGCAACCATGGTCCAGTTCCGAGAAAAGGGTCTCGGCGCGTTAACGGGCGTTCCTATGTTCGAACTCGCGCGCCAGCTACAGGAACTGTGCCGTCACGCTGGTGTCCCCTTCATCATCAATGACAATGTGGAGTTGGCTCTTGAACTCGACGCCGACGGTGTTCACATCGGTCAGGACGATGAATCCGCCGATTCCGTCCGCGAGCGAATCGGAACTCGAATTTTAGGCGTCTCCGCCCATACCATCGAGGAAGCACGTCGAGCCATCCTGCAAGGTGCTGATTATCTCGGCGTCGGACCCATCTATCCCACCATCTCGAAAGATGATGCCCGTGCCGTACAGGGACCGGCAATTTTATATGAGATGCGTAAAGCGGGAATTGATGTGCCGATTGTTGGGATCGGAGGTATTACAGTGGACCGTGTTGAGGAAGTCGCACGTGCAGGTGCAGATGGTGTAGCGGTGATTTCAGCCGTGACACAGACAGAGCAGGTTAGAGATGCGGTCAAGGAATTAAAGAAAAATATGGTCTCATTTCTCAATGATCCGATCTACATGTTTGATATTGATTCAACAGATCATCCAGCTTTTTAGATTGTTCTATTACTTTAGGATGTGTTAAAAATCCATACTTTTTCTGGACCTGGTACAGTTTCTTCCTAGCTCTTTCGACACAAAGTAAAGTCACACTTTGATTCATCAGCATGATCCCTCCTATATGTCATATTTTATAACAAAAAGACGTTTTTTGGATTTCCAAATGATGCGCCTAATAAAAAAGAACATCCCAAAAGTTTGCATAAACAGCGAAGCCCCAAAATCCACGTAAAAAAGCCTCCGTCTCCACTAATAAAGCGGGACCGAGGCTTTTTTCATAAAAAGATTCAATGAATATTAGAACATACAACCTAACCGTTTTAAGCACCTCCAATTTGTACTTGAGGCGTTATTCTTTGATTTTGGTTATGCGACTGAACAGGCATTGCTAAAATAAACAAGAAGCTAGCTGCGATGACCAGCAGAATCATTTTTTTCAACATTGTCTAACCACACCTTTTCTAATAGTTTGAAATACTCTTCCCTCGTTTCGGGAAGCGCATGTGCTTGGAAATGTGCAAAAAGTCCCGTACAGTTTATAAAATAAGTCTCATTATTTAGTATGTGGGCTTTTACCAATGCATATATTAAGTGTTTAAAGCCATCATTGAACATTCCCCGTCTTAAATAGTAATAAGCCAGTTCGTAACCAAACCATGCAAAATAATCCGGCATCACTTGTTGGGTGTACATATCAGTAGATTGTGATAGCAGAGCAAAAGAATTAATCTCCACTTCAAAACGTGAAAGGACATCATTGATATCTATTGCATATCGGTTAGCAGCTATCATAACGTTCAGCAACTTGGATAGCTTTTCATTCTCGGAAGTGATTGATGTGGATGCAATATATTCAACATAATGAGGAAGCACATTCGTATCTCCAGATAGGAGTTTATTTACATAAGTATTACCTTCTGCCCAATGCTTGAACAAGTTGACCCAGTGTTGGGTTTTCTGGTCTGTCTCGATCACCCAATCTAAATCTGCGTAGGCATTTGTAAATTGTAATGCTTGCTGATAATCGCCTTGGGCTTCACAGACACTCGCACACAGTAAATCAGCATAGGTAATGTACACAAACATCGGGCGACTCAGCCTCTTTTCAGACTCCTCCCACTCTCGCTTTTTCTGTTGATGTTTCAAAGAATACTGGATCTCCGCTTTGGCTCTCATTTTTCGAGCAGTTGTATCGAGCTTGTCCCATTCACGCAGAGAACGATACACATTCGCCAAATCTTTTAACGCATCGAGTTGATCTATTTCATTCAGACGTTCGACAAAGGGTTCAAATCGTGTAGCCGCCTTGAGATTTCGGATCTGATTGTTACCCACCTGAATGGTAAACAGACGATACTGACAGATAGCCAAACGTTCAGAATGCTGGTACTTCTCGCCTTCCGCAATCCCTTCGTAGAGCAACAATGCAGCATTGTGCTGACCTTGTGCGAATAATTTTTCTGCTGCATCAAATAACTTTGGGGAATATAGAAGGTTGTCCATAATATGTCCCACTACAAGCTGGATAGCATCCAACTTGTCCAGTTCCGCACAGCGAAACAACAACGGCTCAATTCGCCTCCAATCCGGGGAACGCTCAATGATGTAGTTATCTATGTATAGTTCGTAAAAAAAACCTTCTGGTAGTCCCATAGCCCAAGTGATTCGATCAAGCTGATGTATAGCAACAGGACGATGCTTGGCAATCCAATTATTAAGTGTTCTTTGATGAACACCTGAATGTTCGGCAAATTGTGCCAGCGTCAAATTGTTTTCCCCTAAATAATCCTCTAACTTCGTCAAAATCGTAGGTGTATGTCCCAAGTCATAACCACCCTTCATACAAAAAATCCAAATTTTATACTTTCACCTCAAATTATTCACCAAGTTTTAACATGTGTCAACATTTTTCTTCCATTATTCATACTATATAAACTTGAATATGGAAATTAATAACCACTAACATGAAGTCCCTTTTGGAATCAGGTGGTCGCTCGCTCTACTAATTTGAATTCCAGATGATGTATCGTTTCATCCAGCCCTTCGAGGGCATTTCGAATCATAATGAACGCATTCTCAGCTTGCTTGTCTATCGGGTAATGGATCGTAGTTAAATCAAGCAAATGCGAGATTTCGGTGTTGTCAAAGCCTACTACTGCAAAATCACTCGGTACAGAAACACCTAGCCTACGCGCTTCAGTCAAAAGACCTGCTGCCAAATAATCGGTAGAACAGGCAAAGGCGTCCGGCCTGTCAGTTTGTGCTCGTTCTGCCCACCAATGAGCTATTTGTTCACCAGCTGCTATTGAATTTAAATCATAAAAATGCGGGAAGGCCTCAGCGTCCAAATCATATTTTTCGCAAAAGTCATGATAAGCTCGAATGCGTTCTTTTGTATTCAACCCCCGCATGCTGCCGTACACATTCACAATTTTCCGATATCCTCGGGCGTACAAATGTTCCAATGCCAGCGTATAGCCCTGATACTGATCCATAAATACAGACGGGATTGCCTCAATGTTTACACGCTGCCAGGTCACAATCGGACCATATTTTGTATAATGCTCAATCACACTCCACTCATTGACACGAATCATGCAGACCAAGGCGTCCAGTTGCTTTCTCCGCAACATTTCCAGCGCCTCAAGTTCTCGCCCCTTCTCCCCATTCGTAATAAACAGCGCTATATTAAAGCCATGCTCCTGGGCATACATTGTAAATCCACGCACAAATAAACCCAATGAATCATTAAAAGAAAGTGAAATAATCCCTATGAGCTTGGTCATGCCCTTTTTTAACGATACCGCATTTAAATTAGGAACATAATCCAGCCGATCTATGACCTCCTGCACACGCTGCCTTGTGGGTTCACTCACGTACGGATGGTTGTTAATGACACGGGATACCGTAGCCGAGGATACCCCCGCCAGCTTTGCAATTTCATGAATATTCGCCATTTTTCTCACCTCGTTCTTTCTATTTTAGCATGTTCGTGTCTAGCATGTTCGTAGTGTCCGCCCTATAATTGTCACCTTCCCAAAATAAGTTTTTTAAAAGCGCTTGACCTGTAATGCATTACAGGGATTACAGTGAATTTGTGCTTAAGAAAGCGGTTTACAAAACATACTTAGGAGGCACTAACTATGAAAAAAGGCATAAAGATTGCAACCATTGGCGGAGGCTCCAGCTATACACCAGAACTAGTAGAAGGCTTCATCAAACGTTATGCAGAGCTTCCCATTCGGGAATTGTGGCTGGTAGATATTGAGGCAGGACGTGAAAAACTGGAGATCGTAGGTGCTATGGCCAAACGGATGGTGAAGGCCGCAGGCATTGATTGTGAGGTACATTTGACGCTGGATCGTCGGGAAGCGTTGAAGGACGCCGATTTTGTAACGACCCAATTTCGGGTAGGCTTGCTGGAAGCCCGGATTAAGGATGAAAGTATTCCGTTAAAACATGGCATGATCGGTCAGGAGACCAATGGGGCCGGAGGAATGTTCAAAGCGTTTCGCACCATACCCGTTATCCTCAGTATCGTCGAAGATATGAAAGAACTATGTCCGAATACATGGTTGATTAATTTTACCAACCCTGCGGGTATGGTCACCGAAGCCGTGCTTCGTTATGGTCAGTGGGATAAAGTCATCGGATTATGTAATGTTCCAATCGGCGCGATCAAGAGTGCATCAGCTGTGCTGGACAAACCGGAAGAAGAGCTGTTCTTTAAATTTGCAGGGATTAACCACCTTCATTGGCACAAGGTTTATGACAAAACAGGGGCCGAATTAACAGAGCAAGTTATTGAAGGACTGTACGCTCCGGGTGCAAAACCAGAGAAAGTCGTTGAAAATATTAAGAACATGCGCTTCCTGTATGATCAAGTTCGTCAATTGAAAATGCTGCCTTGTCCTTACCATCGGTATTACTATATGACGGATAACATGCTCAAGGAAGAATTAGAGGAAGCCAAAAACGAAGGAACTCGGGGCCAAGTGGTCAAACGTCTGGAAGAAAGTCTGTTCGAACTGTATAAAGATCCGAATCTGGATTACAAACCAGAGGAATTATCCAAACGCGGTGGTGCGCATTACAGCGATGCAGCCTGTGAAATCATTAATTCCATTTATAACAACAAAGGCACATTGATGGTCGTTAGTACGCGTAACAATGGTGCGATTGATGATGTTCCTTATGACAGCGCCATCGAAGTGACCAGTGTTATTCGCGCCCACGGTGCCGAACCTGTCAACTTTGGCAAATTCCCACCTGCACAGCGGGGCTTGCTGCAAGTAATGAAGGCAATGGAAGAGCTGACGATTGAAGCGGCGGTCACCGGTGACTATGCAACCGCACTGCAAGCCTTCACCCTGAATCCGCTCGTACCAAGCGGGGACATTGCTCAAACCGTACTGGATGAATTGCTAGAAGCACACAAAGAGCATCTGCCTCAATTCTTTGCTCATAAGGAGAAGGCGACGGTATAAAGCTAGAATCAATTATCCTGCTGGAACACAAAAAAGCTTCCTACATGTAGGAAGCTTCAGGCTGTCGAGAAAGTCTCGACAGCTTTTTTTATGTTCAATTTGTTTAAGACGACACCGCGTTAATGTTGTATAATATAGGTAACTATTGTAGAACGGACGGTGTTGATATGCTGCGACCT
>NZ_JBRECM010000015.1:0-96321 GCF_052906305.1 Paenibacillus sp. SER-28
CGCTCGACTTGCATGTATTAGGCACGCCGCCAGCGTTCGTCCTGAGCCAGGATCAAACTCTCCATTAAAGACCAACCAAAGTTAGTTTATAGAAAGAGCGATAAGCTCATGTTGAAACTGACGAGATAAAAATATCTCTTGTTTTGATTTTGCGAACAAAATCGTTTTACTCACTCGTTGTTCAGTTTTCAAAGATCAAACATTCTTTTCTTGTCGATTCAGCTTGTCGCCTCATCAACTCTTATATCATATCATGTCCGAACCAACTTTGCAAGCATTTTTTAGAATCTTTTTTTGAAACACTCGCTCGCAATATTGTATTTCTTGGCCGGAATTAGAGTATACCATTCTGTATATTTAAATGCAACCCTTTTTAATGAATAGTTTTTACTATTTTTATTGTTGTAATTTTACCCTGTGTACACTGTACTTTTGCCAAATGGACTTAGTTATCCGCATCCAAGAACGACGTGATATCCATTCAATGATCAAGAATACGCGGGTTGCTCATTACAACTCAAGTGCATATTCTGTTTTTTTCTTTAATATTGATGATTTGACAAAGAAAGGATGGGTAAAAAGATAAGGAGCTAGCCACAAACCATACAGTAGCGGCTATTGTTTCACGCAACTTTAGGTAATGATTAATTATAGCTGTATAGAGGAGTAGATTTTCTAATGAAGCAACGAAGGCGAACATGGACGAGAATTGTGTTTCTTATCATCTCTTGCTTATTGCTTTTCGTGATCTCTGGATTTGTGTATGAGTGGATTGCATCCAAGAAGGATAAATCACAATACCCACCTCCGGGGGAATTGGTCGATGCCGGGGGCTATCGACTTCATATTCGTAAACTCGGTAACGGTTCTCCAACAATATTGCTTGAATCAGGGAGCGGGGAAAGTAGCCTCTCCTGGAGAGATATTCCCGAAAAGCTGTCATCATTCGCCACCGTTGTATCCTATGATCGGGCAGGCTATGCATGGAGCGAGGAGGCAAATACACCACGCACCGGGGAAAACATCGTTCGGGAGCTTCATACTGCTCTAAAGAATGCGGACATCCGACCTCCTTATATCCTTGTAGGTCATTCCCTCGGGGGAATGTACTCAAGACTCTATGCACAGACGTACAGAGACGAAGTGGCGGGATTAGTTCTGGTGGATGCTAGGCCCGAGAATGACGCCCTCCGGACCAATAAGATTTATGCCAAAGAACGGCCTAAGGTCAACCCCTCGCCGTTAATATCCATTGTCCTAGAAAGATTAGGGGCTTTTCGTCTGTTTCCCAACTTTATGCTAAACGGTCGGGTGGAGTATCGAGATAGAAAATCTTTTGTGAATATTGTCGCTTCTTCTAAATA
This sequence comes from Paenibacillus sp. SER-28, assembly GCF_052906305.1. Lineage (NCBI taxonomy): Bacteria > Bacillati > Bacillota > Bacilli > Caryophanales > Paenibacillaceae > Paenibacillus > Paenibacillus sp. SER-28. Next base: position 1,365 of record NZ_JBRECM010000015.1, read on the forward strand.
CTTTCGGTCTGTTGCAGAGGAGGGTGACCTAGCGAGCACTACCGAAGATGCCATACGGGGACAGCATCTGGGTAATCTCCCTGTACGTGTAATTGCTCGGGGCATTCAACAAGATTTGACTCAGTTCGGTATTAGTAAACGCGGAAATGATCAGATTGAACAAAGCTGGCAAATGGGACAGCGCGAGATGCTTAACATCTCTACAAACAGCAAATTAATTGTTGCCAAGAAGAGCGAGCATATGATCATCCATGATCAACCGAAGCTTGTCATCCAAGTCATCCGTGAACTCATCACCGACACCAGTCACTTTCAGTCAACCACGTCTAAAGCATTCACAGATGATTAGGGACTTTATATGTTAAGGACAGCTTAAAAAAACAAAAGACGCCCGAGTTCCTTCTATATAAAGGAATCCGGGCGTCTTTGCTGCCTAATACTTATTATGCTTGATTGAGCTTAGGACAAAATGGGCTTGTTTTTAGATGAAGCCTCTGTGACCTTGCCAAGTATCTGTCTCAGTACTTTAGCATTTTCCCCGATAAAACCTGAATCAAGCAGCACATCATGCGTTCCGATGACTTCGTATTCTTTGTATTGACCAAGTGTCGCCTGTTGCCATAACAATTTATCTAATGATGTATCCGGACCAATACTATCATCCTCTGCAATCAGAGCATGGATATTCGCATGAACTTCACCTGCGTTAATAAGCTCATCGCGGTAGGTGGAGTACACCAACATTTTGTCCATGACTCGCTCCCTGTCCACTGGATCGGCGAGAAATGCTTTGTACTGGTCCCTGATGCTGTCCAGTACCGTCTCGACAATCTCTTCGAGCTCCTCTGGAGTCGATTCATCTTTGGACATCTTTCTCATAGCATCTACCATAATAATGTCGCTAACATGGTGACCTCGGCTTTCCATGGCTTTAGCTACCTCGAAGGCGAGATTTCCTCCAAGTGAGTATCCTAGGAATACATATGGGCCCTCTGCTTGAATATCCACAATGGCATCAATGTATCGATCCAGCATATCTTGACCCTGGTACCGATCGCCGATAAATTCCATTCCGTACACCTCGCAAAACCCTTCCAGCTCCTTGGCCATCTCATAGTACCCCAGAGAGTGGCCTACCCGTGGAGGGAAGCAAAACACTTTAATCGTTCCTTTTCCTGGGAAGCGGATAATTTCCATTTCTTGTTCGTCGGCAGCATTCGTTGCCTGCAGCTTGAAAATTTCATGCGCCATTTCTTCCACAGTCGGCAGATTAAACACGGCCTGGAGTGGGAGATGGACGCCCATACTGGACGAGATCCTTTGGATCAAGCCCAATACTTTCAGGGAATGGCCCCCAAGTTCGAAGAAATGATCCCTGATCCCGATTTCCTGTACGCCGAGCACCTCAGACCAAATCTGAGCGAGCTCTACTTCTGTCTGCGTACGCGGCGCGATATACTCCGCTGTGCTCCGCAGAAGTGTTTCCGGTGCCGGTAGCGCTTTGCGATCCAATTTGCCATTCGGATTCAGTGGCATTTGTGCCAACTGTACGAAAGCAGTCGGAATCATGTAGCTTGGCAGCTCGCTGGCCAGTGCCTCGCGTAGTACGCCCGCTGCAAGCCCCTCTTCGGCCACAAAGTATGCGCAAAGCTGAGTACTTCCGCTGGAGTCAGCCAGTGCTAGAACAACCGCTTCCTGCACCGATGGCACCTTCAGAATTTGTGCTTCCACTTCTCCCAGCTCAATGCGGTAACCGCGGATTTTTACCTGGTGATCGATCCGTCCCAAATACTCAATATTCCCGTCTGGCAACCACCGGGCCAAATCGCCTGTTCGGTAAATCCGTGCTCCCGGTTTGTACGGATGAGGAATGAACTTCTCTGCCGTCAGTTCAGGCTGATTGAAGTACCCCCTTGCTACCCCTTCGCCTGCAATACACAGTTCTCCTGGTACACCTACTGGTGATACCTGAGAGGCGCCGTCTATCATCCATACTTGGACGTTAGCGTACGGTTTGCCGATAGGCACATGCGTTAGAGCTGCGGCCTCAGGACTCGTTGTATATCGAGTCGCATATACAGCTGCTTCCGTAGGACCGTAGATGTTTTCCAGTACTGCGTAAGGAGATACTTTATAATACTCTTCCACAAGTTTGGCAGGCAGCGTCTCGCCGCAGGCAAACAGATACTTCAGAGTAAGGAATCCTTGGGTACTGCTTTCTTTCAAATATTGGACGAGCACACTGAGCATCGAAGGCACCAAATTGAGATGCGTGATACGGTTCGTATCCACGGCCTCTAGCAATGCCATCGGGTCTTTGTCCACGCCTTGTAGCAGGATCACGAGAGTCCCTTGTCCAAAGAACCAGCAGAACAGCTCCGGCACGGAGAAGTCAAAGGTGAATGTCGTTTTGAGCAGGAAACGGTCGCCTGCCAACATCGGATATTCAGCTTCCAACTGACTCAGCGTATGGACGGCAGAGCGATGCTCAATCATTACCCCTTTCGGCTTGCCGGTTGAACCTGACGTGTAAATGATATACGCCAGATGCTCCGGCCCCGCAATTGGCTCCAGTTTCGAGCTATCCGCATGATACGCCTGCGGATCATCAAGTGCCAGGATCGTGCCAGTGAACGGAAAACGATCTTGGAGATGGTTCTTCGTCAGCAGAAGCTTCGCTCCCGAATCCTCCAGCATGTGGCGAATACGATCTTCTGGGAACTCCGGATCAATCGGTACATAGGCCCCGCCAGCTTTTAGAATGGCATGAATACCAATGATCATCTCAAGCGAGCGCTCGACCATGATGCCGACTGGTTGGTCCGGTCTGACCCCTTGGGCACGCAGCGTACGTGCGAGACGGTTCGCCTGCTGATCGAGTTCTCCATAGGTAAGCTCCGTTTCACCGTAAATAAGTGCTGTACGATCCGGTGTGAGCGCTGCTTTTTCCTCAAATATACCGTGAAGGGTCTGCTCACGCGGATAAGGAACTGCTGTATCGCCCCACACCTCTATAATCTGCGATTTCTCTTCTGGCGTGATCAACTCCAGCTCATCAATACGGATGGTAGGTTGAACAGCTACGCTTGTCAGAATTCTCGTCAAGTGTCCTTGAATGCGTTCCACGCTCTCCCGATCATAGACGCGGGCATTGTAACGGTACAAGAACTCCAGATTACGGCCCGGCAGCACAATGAGGTTAAAATCATAATTCGTCTGTTCAAACATCTGAACATCCGTAATTCTGTATTCAGCCTCTTCACTGGAAATTTTCTCTTCCAGATGCTCTTCTACCGGGTAATTTTCGAACACCATAATATGAGAAATCAAATCTTGCTTTTGTTCGCTCTGTGCTTGAATCTCATAGAGCGGATAGGAATCATAAGCATGTCCTGCCAAATATAATTCCTGCTGTCTTTTCATCACATGGGAGAACGAATCACTTCCCTCGGCCTGAACCCGAACCGGAACTGTATTGATGAAGAGACCGATCATACTTTCGATACCCGGAATCTCGGCAGGTCTCCCCGATACTACACTTCCGAAGACGATATCCTGGCTTCTATTGTAGCGCTGCAACACGATTCCCCAGGCTGCTTGCATCAATGTATTCATCGTCACCTGATGCTGTTTGGCCACCTGTTCCAGGCGATCGGTCAATTCCGCATCCAACGTGAATACCAGCTTCTCCGACACATAGGCTTCTGCTTTTGCTGATGGCTGTGTGATGGCTTGTGGCAGCTTCGTCTGCTGCTCGTAGCCTTCCAGGTACCCTCTCCAGTAAGAGGATGCCTCTTCCTCGCCTTGCTTCTCCAACCATTGAATATACTGGCTGTACGATACAGCTGCAGGAAGTTCAGGCTCCCTTTGCTCACGCAGAACCCCATACGTCTCAAACACTTCCTGGAGCACAAGCGGCATACACCAGCCATCCAAAATGATGTGATGAGAGCTCCACAACAGATGGTAATGCTCTTTTGCAGTACGTAGGATAGCAACTCGCAGCAAGGCTTCATTCGCAAGATTAAAGCCTCTTGCTTTGTCCTGAGCAGTATAAGCTGCAAGACGCGCTTGAATTTCATCGGCTTCCAGCTCGTGCAGATCCTCGTATACGAAGTCACACGCTCTTTCTTTGAACACAATCTGAATAGGGAAATCGCCCCACCCGGCGTGGAAATTGGTTCTCAATATGGCATGCCGTTTCATCAGATATTTTAAGCTGCGTTTGAAATCCTCAGGATAGAATGCTCCCTGAATTTCAAATTTGGCCTGCTCAAAGTAGACTTCCGAATGAGGCTCCAGCAAGCTGTGGAACAACATTCCTTTTTGCATCGGCGTCAGTTTATACATATTTTCAATACTGCCGATATGCCGTGTCTGCTCTTCTATCTCCTCGATTTTTTCCAAGCTGATATCTTTGAGGAGTACATCGCTTGGTGTAAGTTCTGTTCTTTCCTTACTTACGCAATGTCCAATGACTTCGCTGAGACGGTTCTTCAGAATGCCAACAAACTTAGCCACGGACTCCCCGTCGAGCTGATGACGGTTATAGCTGACCGAAAGTTGAAGCTGTCCTTCGGCAATCAGTCCATTAATGTTCAATGCCTGATGCTGCACCATCTGCTCACTGACCTCAGGTCCTACTGAGTAAGGCGATACTTCCATCGTCCCTCCTGCAAGATCCTGGTCGAACTGTCCCAAGTAGTTGAAGGTAATCTCAGGTTCAGCCGAGAAGGAGGAGACGTCGGAACCGTCGCTTAAATATTTCAAAATACCATATCCGACACCTTTGTTCGGGATACGACGCAAGCCTTCCTTGACGTGCTTGATTCTGGCGCCGATCTCCAATTCCCCTCCCATCTCAAGGGCGACAGGGTATTGACTTGTAAACCAGCCTATTGTGCGAGTAATATCCAGTTCCGGCACAACAGGCTCCCGTCCATGTCCCTCCAGAAGGATGCCTACACGTTCGATTCCCGTCCACTCGTGAACAGCCATACCCAGAGCCGTCAAGAGCAGATCGTTGACCTCCGTATTGTAAGTGCGGTTCGCTTCTTTCAGGAACTGCTCTGTCTCTTCTGGTGACCATCTCACCGTGACAGCCTCACTGTCTTTGATGAGAAGAGCGCCGTCTACCTTGTCTTTGGGAAGAGGGACAAAGCCATCTCCCTCTACCTCTGCCCAATAGCTGCGTTCTTGTTCAGCCGCCAGACTATTCGCAAATTGTGTGATTCCCTCAACCCATGCACGGTACGAATCCGTCTTCTGTGGAAGCTTGACCGCTTCTCCACGTGCTGCCTGCTCGTAGCCATCCTGCAGGTCCTCAAAGAGAATACGCCAGGATACGCCATCCACAGCCAGATGATGAATAACGATCAACAGATGTTCGCCTTCCGCACAGCGGAACAGACCCAGTCTAAAGAGAGGTCCATCCTCCAGAGAGATGCTGCGCTGAATGGCTTCCGCACCTGCTTCTATTGCTGAAGCCGGGTCTGTCTCATCCCGCAAATCGTGGATTTGGAGGCTATAGAGCTCACCCTCACCCATGCTCCGGTTCCAGGCCTCCAATCCCTGCTCTCCTTGGCGGAACACCAGTCGTAAAGCATCATGATGCTCTGCAATTTTCCGAACAACCTCGGCGAGCGCATCGGTATTGAAGCCATCACGTCGGTACAACATGACCGACTGATTAAAGTGATGCAGATCCATCGACTGTTCATCGAAGAATCTGTGCTGGGCAGGTCCCAGTCTTACCGCTCCGTGTACCTCGCTTTGGTCCGCAATTCGGCTGACCACACTAACGCGCTGTGCCAGCTCTGCAATTGTCGGATAACCGAACAAATCCTTCATTTCAAGCTTATAGCCTGCTTGAAGAAGCCTTGAGGATACTTGAATGGATTTGATCGAGTCACCTCCAAGCTCAAAGAAATTATCATGAATGCCGACAAGCGGCACGCCGAGTACACCCTGCCAGATTGAAGCCAAAATGTTCTCCACATCCGTGCGCGGAGCGGTAAAGTCTGCTCCCGCCTTTATACCCGAGTTCGGTTCAGGCAGTGCCTTGCGATCCAGCTTACCATTCGGTGTCAGAGGCATCACGTCCAGTTGGACGAAGTAAGACGGAATCATATATGCAGGCAGTCCGGCAGACAGTTCGTCTCTCAGCTCGCTGACAGACATTTCGCGATTAGCTACAAAGTAAGCACACAGCGATTTCTGCCCATGAGCATCTGCCCACGCAACAACGAGAGCTTCCTCGACAAGTGGGATATCCAGCAACTTGGCCTCAATCTCACCAAGCTCAATACGATAGCCCCGTATTTTAACTTGATGGTCAATGCGCCCAATGTACTCAATGTCTCCATTAGGAAGGCGACGAGCCAAATCTCCGGTGCGATACATATTTCCTTCCGCAGCGAACGGATTTCTAATGAATTTATCTGCGGTAAGCTCAGGACGGTTCAGATATCCACGGGCTACCCCGTCCCCGGCGATGTACATTTCGCCCTCCACGCCTAACGGTACGAGACGAAGCTGATCATCCAGGATATGAATGTATATATTGTCTGACGGCAAACCAATCGGTACGGATTCACGTATATCCTTCGCAGGATCGTACAGGTGAATCATGCAACCGACGACGGTTTCGGTTGGACCGTATTCATTGTAGATTTTGATATTGCCACCAAAGAGGTCGGTAATCGTTTTTGACAAATGTGTGGTCAGATTCTCTCCACCTACAATGAGCTGCTGAATGCGACTTTCTGCTGGAATGGTCATATCTTTAATCAGACTGAGATGCGTCGGCGTCAGCTTGAGAATATCCACCGCATTTTCGCGCAAAATATGCTGAACAACCTCCGCCTTATCTATGCCATCATAAATCCGTACTATTCCTCCGTTAATTAATGGAGTAAAGATCGATGTCATCGTCAAGTCAAAGGAAATGGATGAATACAACGGGAAATCCGTTGGTTTTCCAGCACAATAGACCTTATTGGCCCACCAGATGTAGTTCACGATCCCTTTGTGGTTAATCATGGTTCCCTTCGGATTTCCGGTTGTACCCGAGGTATAGATTAAGTACACCAGATCGTTTCCTCCAACAGGAATATTGGGATTATCCACCTCGGTTCCGTAAATGTGCGGGGAATCCAATTCCATAACCGTCCCCTCAAATGAGGCTAACTCCGTCAGGTGGCTCTGTGTGAGCAGAATTTCAGCGCCAGAATCCTTCAGAATATACTGAATCCGCTCCTGCGGATATTCAGGATCAATAGGTACATAGGCTCCACCCGCTTTGAGCACACCCATGATGGCGACAAGCAGCTCTACAGACCGATCTGCCAACAGACCTACCACTTGTTCACTCCGTAGTCCTTGGTCTATCAAGGTGGAAGCTAGTCTGTTCGCCTGCTCGTTCAGCTCCCGATACGTGATCTGAGTGTCCCCATTTACAGCTGCAATCTTATCCGGGGTACGGACAACCTGTTCTTCAAACAAGGTATGCAGACCCTGATCACTTGGATAGGTATGGGCCTTGCCGCCCCAGTCAAGCAGGTTCATCCGTTCCTCGGATGTTACAATCTCCAGTTCCTGTATCGTCGCCTGCGGACGAGCAGCCACCTGATCGAGCATCTGCAACAAGTGTCCTCCGATACGTGCAATGCTTTCTTGCTCGTAAACCGAAGCATTATAGCGAATGCAGACCTTGATGTCTTCGCCTGGAATCACAACCAGGTTAAAGTCATAGTTGGTTTGTTCAAACATGGTGAAGTTGGCAACTTCGAGATTGTCCTCCGTTTGGTTACCCGATTGCTCCACCTGCTCGTCGAGCGGGTAATTTTCAAAGATCATAATATGAGAAATCAGGTCCTGCTTTTGGGTTGTTTTCCCCTGAATCTCATACAGTGGATAGGTGTCGTAGGCACGACCAGCCAATGACTTTGCCTGTGTACGTTTCATCACTTCGACAAAGGCTTCGTCTTTGGATGACTGTACACGGATAGGTACTGTATTGATGAACAGACCCACCATATTTTCGATCCCTGCAATCTCAGCGGGTCTACCCGACACAACGCCGCCGAAAACGACATCCGAGCTGGCATTATAACGTTGAAGAATCAGTCCCCAAGCTGTCTGCATGAGTGTGTTGACGGTCACGTGATTGCGCTTCGCGACAACATCCATTTTACCTGTCAAAGATGCACCCAGATGGAGAACATGCTCTTTTAGAACATAGCCCGCTTCTTTTGCTTGAGATTTCGTTTTACCTTCCGGCAATACGGTGTTCCCGTCATAATCTTCAAGATATTGGCTCCAATATGTTGAAGCTTCTTGATCATCCTGTGCATCAAGCCACTCGATATAACGGCTATAGGGCTGAGCTGGCGGTAGGACAGGCTGTACTTGCTGTTTCTTGGCAGAATAATAATCGAACAGCTCCTGTGTAATGATCGGGATACACCAGCCATCCATGACAATATGGTGGAAGCTCCACAATACAAGACAGCTTTGATCCTTCTGCAAGACGGTCACTCGCATCAGCGGATCTTCTGACAAGCTGAACCCCTTAACCATATCTTCAGCAATATAAGCCTTGATTCGGGCTTCTTGTTCCTGCATAGATGCGTCGCGCAAATCTACGTAGTGCAGAGGGATTAACCGTTGCTTAAAGGCAACTTGCAGCGGTACATCAGCAATGTTGTTGTAAAATCCGGTACGTAGTATGGCATGTCGCTGCACCAAAGCCTGGAAGCTCTCGAAGAAGATATCTACATCGAAGCTACCACGCAGCTCAAACGTTGCCTGTTCGAAGTATGAAGAGGAGTCCGGCTCCAGCAGGCTGTGAAACAGCATTCCCTTCTGCATTGGCGTCAGCTTGTATACATCCTCAATCTCTCCGATGTGAGCCGTCTGCGCCGTGAGTCGATCAAGCTGCTCCAATGTTAATCCTTGGAACAGAACATCACTTGGTGTAAGCTGTGAACGCTCCTGAGCCACACAATGACGGATGACCTCACTAAGGCTTGACTGTAATAATTCAGCAAAATGACTCACCGTCTCGTTACGATACTGCCTGCTGCTGTACGTAATCGTCAGTGATAGCTGGCCTTCAGCAATCATGCCATTCACATCCAGAGCATATTGCTGTGGTGTGAGGTCGCTGAGCGCCTTACCAACTGAATGTGTGGATAGGCTAAGGGCATTACCCTCCAGATCCTGATCAAACTGCCCAAGATAATTGAAGGAAATTTCCGGCTCCACGCCAAATCCGACACTTTTCTCCGGTACCATATACTTCAGAAGACCGTAGCCGATTCCTTTGTGCGGAACCTCTCGCAAATTCTCCTTGATGCGCTTGATTCGTGCAGATACTTCCTGTCCGCCTTGCAGGTTCAGCAGAACCGGATACTGAGTTGTGAACCAACCCACGGTACGGGTAATATCCAGGTCTGGTACGATCATTTCCCGTCCATGCCCTTCAAGATTGACCAAAATCTGCTCCATGCCTGTCCAGCGCTGAATGGCTGCCCCCAGAGCAGTCAAGAGCAAGTCGTTCGTCTCCGTATGATACGCCCGGTTCGCTTGCCGCAACAGCAGGTCTGTTTCCTGCGCAGACCACGTTACCGTAACCGATTCAGTATCCCGGATGGTGCCCGGCTTCTGATCCTCATCCTTCGGCAGTGGGGCCAAAATCGCCTCTTCGATCAGCTGCCAGTATGCACGCTCCTTGTCCAGCGCAGGCCCTGCTGCATACTTCGTCGCTTGCTCAGACCATACAAGATACGAATCGGTCTTTTGTGGAAGGACGATTGCTTGTCCATTCAATGCCTGCTCGTACCCCGCTGCAATGTCCTCAAACAGGATGCGCCAGGATACGCCGTCAACCAAGAGGTGATGAATGACAATCAACAAATGATCGCCATCGTCACAATGGAACAGGCCTAGCTTGAACAGTGGGCCACCTTCCAAATCAAAGCTTGCCTGAATGGCATCGACTTGGGCCTGAACCGCAGCTGTCTGGTCTTCCGCCTGCCGCACATCGGCAATGTGCAATGTGTAGAGCTCGCCTTCGTCCGTTCCCCGATTCCAAGCTGCGTATCCAGCTTCTGTAGGCCGGAAAACCATGCGCAGCGCATCATGATGGATCGCAATTTGGTCCATTGTCAACCGGAGTGCAGCCTCATCAAAGCCGTCTTTCCGATAGAGCATGACGGCATGATTATAATGGTGCGGCTCCGCTGTATGGCGTTCAAAGAACCAACGCTGAATTGGCATTAACTCTGCTGCACCTTTAATTTCGCCCTGTTCCGCTATACGTCCGGCTGCCTGAAGATACGGGCTTAGCTCGGCAATTGTCGGATATTTGAAGAGATCCTTCATCTCTAATTTATATCCGGCTTGGAACAATCTCGAGGACACTTGGATCGCCTTAATGGAATCACCACCCAGATCAAAGAAATGATCATGGATGCCGACCTGCTGCGCTCCCAGCACACCTTGCCATACGGAAGCCAAGGCTTCCTCAGCCTTCGTCCTTGGCGGTTCATAAACCGCTCCAGTCTGCACATTGGTCTCCGGAGCCGGAAGCGCTTTGCGATCCAGCTTGCCATTTGGCGTCAAAGGCATCTGTTCCAATTGCATAAAGTAAGATGGAATCATATAAGTCGGCAGTTCGGCAGCCAAGGCTTTTCTCAACTCTCCTACCGTCAGCATCTGATCGGCAGTGAAATAGCCGACAAGTACTTTTTGTCCACTTCCATCCTCTCGGGCGAGCACAACGGCCTCCCTTACAGACGGAGCATTGAGCAGCTTCGCTTCCACTTCGCCCAGCTCGATACGGTAACCACGGATTTTTACCTGATGGTCAATCCGTCCCAAATACTCCATGCTGCCATCCGGCAACCAGCGTGCCAAGTCACCCGAGCGGTACATGCGCTCGCCCGCTTCAAACGGATGAGCGACAAACTTCTCTTCCGTCAATTCCGGTCGGTTCAGATAACCTCGCGCCAGACCTACGCCCGACACATAGAGTTCACCTGGAATGCCAATCGGCTGTGGACGGCGTTGTTCATCCAAAATGTACGCTCTCAGCGTCGGAATCGTGGTGCCGATATTGCTGCGGCCCTGTTCAATTTCCAACTCTGTAATTTCCTTATAGGTTACATGCACGGTCGTTTCGGTAATGCCGTACATGTTAATGAGCTGCACTTGCGGATACTTCGTTCTCCAGTCCTTGAGCAGGGCCGGGGCTAATGCCTCTCCACCGAAGATAATCATACGGAGGCTCAGTTCTGCCGCTTGATGACCGAGCTCTTCCTGTAGCAACTGGTAGAAGTACGTCGGTGTCTGGTTCAAAACGGTGACCTTCTGATCCTTAAGCAATTGCAAGAAACGATCTGGACTCTTCGCGGTAAGCGGTGGAACGATGACCAACCGTCCTCCGTTCAGCAATGCTCCGTACATTTCCCATACAGAGAAGTCAAAACAGAATGAATGGAACAGTGTCCACGTATCCTGAGGACCAAAGTCAAACATATTTTTATCATTAAAGAGCAAGCGAACTACATTTTTATGCTCAATCAGTGTTCCCTTTGGCTTGCCTGTCGTACCCGATGTGTAGATGACGTAGGCAAGATGCTCCGGTCCGGCTGCAGGCTGCAGGTTTGAGACATCCTCCTTGTAGGAAGCCGTTTTGTCCAGACTTACGATATCCCCGGCGAAGGAGACACGTTGCTCCAGATGCGCTTGTGTCAGCAGTAGCTTGGCTCCCGAATCCTCAAGCATAAAGCGAATGCGGTCCTCTGGATATTCAGGGTCTACAGGGACATAGGCCCCGCCTGCCTTCAAGATGGCTAAAATTCCGACCACCATTTCAAGGGAACGATCCGCCATAATTCCAGCTAAACCGTCTGGTTGCAAACCACGTTCCCTCAGCGTTCGGGCAAGTCCATTGGCCCGCTCGTTCAGCTCGTTGTAGGACAGGGTTGCATCTTCACATACGACTGCCACTGCATTCGGAGTACGTGCGGCCTGCTCCTCGAACAGCGCATGGATCGTCTTGTCACGAGGATAATCTGCCTTGGCTTCGTCCGGCGCTTTCATCAGCCTTGATTTTTCCTGAGGTGTCACGATATCAAGGGATGACAACGGCAGTACCGGATTGGCGATGGCTTCCCGAATAAGCTGTACAAAGTGGCCTGCCATCCGCTCAGCAGTCTCTTGCTTGTAGATCGCAGTCGCATACTCAAGCGTGCAGTTCAATGCTCCGTCTGCTTCACTCACGGTCAGCGTAAGATCGAATTTGGCAGCCGGATGTACATTATCGTAAGGAGTGAAGCGCAATCCTTCTATTTCTTGTTCTCCCTGCTCAATATTTTGCAGGACAAACATGGTATCAAATAGCGGGTTACGGCTCAAATCACGCTGAAGCTCCAGCTTTTCTACCAGCTCCTCGAACGGGTAATCCTGGTTTTCATAGGCCCGCAGCGCTGTTTCCTTCACTTCCTGCAGATAAGCCTCGAAAGGCTTCTCTCCTTCTGGATAAGTACGAAGTGCCACTGTGCCGACGAACATACCGATGAGGCCTTCGAGTGTCGCATGAGATCTTCCTGCCACAGGTGAACCGACGATGACATCTTCCTGACCTGTGTACTTGTGCAAGAGCGCTGTATAGGCTGCCAGCAGTACCATGAACAGAGTGGAACCCGTTCGGGTAGCCAACTCCTGAAGTGAAGCACTCAGAGAAGAATCAATTTGGAAGTCGATTCGATCGCCCGCAAAGCTTCGCACCGCAGGACGAACTTCATCTCCTGGCAAATCCAGCACTGGCAAGCTTCCACGGAAAGCATCCAGCCAGTAAGCTTCCTGGGCCTTAAGACGCTCGCCTCCGAGCTGCTCTTGCTGCCATACAGCATAGTCTGTGTACTGGATCTGTAGCTCAGGAAATACGTCCTCCTCTTGGTAGAAGCGGAGAAACTCTTCTATGAGAATATTCATAGAAACCCCATCTGAGACAATATGGTGCATGTCAAACAATAGTAAATGGCGCTCATGTGCAATTCGAATAAGGCCGACCCGCAGCAATGGAGCTACACCTAAATCAAAAGGACGGACGAACTGCTGAAGGGTAGCTCCTGCCTCTTCCTCGCTCAACTCCGCATATTCCACAGTAAACGGAACATCCGTCAGGAGCTGCTGTACAGGTTCACCGTTCACAGTCACAAAACGAGTTCGCAGCGAACCATGACGATGAATTAGACGACGGAATGCCTGCTCTAGCCGTTCCCGATCCAAAGCTCCCTCAACGGTAAGGATACCCGGCATATTGTAGCTCAGCTCTCCACCTTCCAGCTGACTTAGAATAAACAGTCGTTTTTGGGCCGAGGACAATGGATAATGCTCTCTCGCTCCCGCTGTAGGAATTTCTTCGAAATTCAACGGCGTATAGCCCTCAATGGCACGAGCCAATCCTTCAATAGTAGGAGACTCGAACACTGCTCTCAGACTAATCTCGCGATTCATTTCCTTGCGAATTCGTGAGACTAGCAGAGCTGCACGCAGTGAATGACCTCCAAAATGGAAGAAATTATCCTTCACTCCCGCGCTCTCTACACCCAGCACCTCTTGCCAGATCTCGGCTAATTGAATTTCCACAGGTGTCCTTGGAGCCTCAGATGAAGCCGCTGCCCATCCACGCTCGCCCTGCAGCGCTTTTCGGTCGATTTTTCCGTTCGACGTCAGAGGCATGTCCTCCAGTTGTATGAAGCGGGAAGGGATCATATATCCAGGTAACATCTCCGACAGAACAGCCCGAAGTTCGGATACCTCAAGTTTCTGAGCGGCTACGAAGTAAGCGACTAGATCTTTGTAGCCGTCATCGCCCTCTACAGCCATGGCTACGACTTCCTGAACGGACGGCACTCTGAGCATTTGTGCTTCCACCTCGCCTAGCTCGATACGGTAGCCGCGGATTTTAACTTGGTGATCTATCCGACCTAAGTACTCGATGGTTCCATTCGGTAACCAGCGAACCAGGTCACCCGTCCGATACATACGCTCTCCTGGAGCAAATGGATTGTCCACGAACTTCTCATCCATTAACTCAGGCCGATTATGATACCCCCGTGCTAACCCGATACTCGAAATGCATAGCTCTCCAGCTACACCGACAGGTTGCAATCTAAAATGGTCATCCAAGATGTACACACTGTGGTTAGCAATAGGTCGTCCAATAGATACAATATCCGTTGCTTCCTCACTGTCCGGGACAGACCAGATTGTGGTGCATACGGAGTCCTCTGTTGGGCCATAGCCATTAGAATAACGTACATGCTTCCTCCACTCTTCGATTAACTCGACCGATGCGGCCGATCCAGCGGTTAGCAGGCACCTCAGTGTTGGCAAACGCTCTGGATCAAGGTGGATAGCGTAAGCGGGTGGCAAAGTTGCTACCGTAATCCCCTTATCGTTCATGAACTGCTCGAACAGGGCATGATCTAAAATATCTTGTGTAGAAGGGATGCACAGAACAGCCCCGTGGCTCAGCGCCGTTAAAATTTCCGAAACCGATGCATCAAACGACAGGCTTGCAAACTGAACGATCCGATCCTGCGGTGTAACTTCGAAGTGTGTGCCGTATACGTCCGAAAGATTTGGTAGTCCCCGATGCTCGACTAATACGCCCTTAGGCTGACCCGTCGTACCTGAAGTGTAGATCACGTAAGCCAGATCATCCGGGCTAGCAGTATCCTCCAAATTCGAGGTGTCGGCATCATAGGTCGATGATTCATCCAGCAGCAAAACATTTTCCGTCCATCCGAGATGCTCCAAGAGATGGGCCTGTGTAAGGATCAGCTTCGCCCCAGAATCTTCAAGCATGTAACTGATTCGTTCTTTCGGATACTCTGGATCGATTGGAACATAGGCACCCCCGGCTTTCATAATGCCGTAGATCCCAACGATCATTTCGAGCGACCGTTCAGCAATCAGTCCCACCAGATCTCCCGTCTTGATTCCCTGGGTACGGAGCCTTCTCGCCAGTCCATTGGCTTTTGCATTGAGCTCGGCATAGGTCAGACTCTCGTCCTCGAACCAAATGGCAGTCGCATCCGGCGTTCGTCCCGCCTGTTCCTCCAACAGCCCGTGGAACGTGTTACAGTGCTCGTAAATGCCTTTTGCATTTCCCCATACGTTCAGAATCTGTTCTCTCTCCTGCGGCGTGACTAATTCTAGTGCATCCACGGAAATGGCAGGGTTCTCTACAATTTGTTCCATGAGGTGAACCAGATGGCCCTTGATTTGTTCAATTGTCACTGGGTCATAAACAAGTGTATTGTACTGGAACAGCAATCTCATTTCTTCGCCAGGGAGGACAATTAGATTAAAATCGTAATTCGTTTGCTCAAGAAGCTCGGCCTCCTCAATCTCAAAGGCAGCCTCGCCACCACCCAGACGCTCTACCTCCTCCTCGACAGGATAGTTCTCAAATACCATAATATGTGAGATTAGATCCTGCTTCTGATCCGTCTGAGCCTGAATCTCAAACAGCGGGTAGGTGTCATACATATGAGAAGCCATATATCGTTCCTGCTGCTGCTTCATCAGAACGGTGAAGGGGAGATTCTCCTCTGTCTTCACACGAACGGGAATCGTATTGATGAACAAACCGATCATCCGATCAATGCCCGGAATTTCTGCTGGTCTGCCTGATACTACACTTCCGTACACGACATCTCGGCTACCGTTATAGCGTTGAAGCGCAATGCCCCAGAGGGACTGCAGCAATATATTCATCGTGACATGAGCATCCCTGGCCACCTTTTCAAGGCGCTCAGTCAATTCCCTGCTGAGAGGATAATTCAGCTTTTCTGCTATATAGCCTTCTCCCTTACTTGCTCCACCGACTTGAGGTAAAAGCGTCTGCTGCTCGTAACCGGCCAGATATCGGCTCCAATAGTTGGACGCAACTGCTTCATCCTGCTGTTCGAGCCATTCGATATATCGACTGTACGGATGAACCTCTGCCAACTGCGGCTCTCTTCCTTCCAGGAGGGCAAAATAGTGTTCAAATACCTCCTGCGTAATTAACGGAACACACCACCCATCCATGACGATGTGGTGAAAACTCCATAAGAGACGGAAGCTCTCTTCATCTGTTTGTAAAATGGATACACGGAGAAGCTCGTCTTCAGCTAGGTTGAAGCCCAGTGCTTTGTCCTTAGCACCAAATGTCTTCAGGTAAGCTTCGCGCTGCGATGCATTCATCTCCCGCAGGTCTTCGTACACCAATTTAGCGCCTCTGTGCCGAAATACAACCTGCAAAGGCTCGCTGCCCCATCCGCTGTAAAAGTTCGTGCGCAGGATAGCATGACGCTCCACTACTGCATCCAGACTGTGCCCGAAGGCGATCGGATCAAAGCTACCCTTAAAATCAAAGGCGGCCTGCTCAAAATAAGCACCTGTATGCGGCTCAAACATATCATGGAACAGCATGCCCTTCTGCATCGGCGTCAGACTATATACATTCTCAATATCGCCTATGTGGCTGGTCTGCGTAGAAAGCTCCTCCAGATCGGCAATGCTTAGACCCTTCGCAAGCACGTCGCTTGGTGTCAATACGGTTTTTTCTTGGGTTACGCAATGCTGGAGAAGTTCCCGCAGGCTTTCTTCAATATATCCAGCGAGCTGTTCCATCGTAGATGACTTATATTGTTTTCCGTTATAAGTAATCGTCAGAGTCAGGGCTCCGTCCGTCACCATGCCATTGATATCTAGCGTATAGGCTGGTTCCTCCAACAGGCTTTGCGCGCTTCCGGTCGGATAAGGAGAAATCTGCAATGAGCTTCCTTGCAAATCCTGATCAAATTGCCCCAAATAGTTAAAAGAAATCTCAGGCTGCAAGCTGAGGCTGCCTTCGTCCAACTGACTTGCCATCGTTTTGAGCAACCCGTAGCCAATACCTTTGTTCGGAATTCGGCGCAGCCCTTCTTTCACAGACTTGATCAATGAGGCCACTTCCGGGTTATTCCCCAAGTCTAAAATCACCGGATATTGACTTGTAAACCAGCCTACGGTACGGGTGATGTCGATATTCGGTATAATCGGCTCACGACCGTGTCCTTCCAGATTCACAGCAACCTTTCCGATGCCAGACCATTTGGATACCGCCATGCCCAGAGCAGTCAATAGCAGATCATTCGTCTCTGTTTGATAAGCACGATGGGCTTTTCTCAACAATTGGTCGGTTTCTTCTAGAGTCCATTGTGCTGTTACTACTTTGCTATCCTGTAAAAGAAGGCTTTCCACAGCCTCATCCTTCGGCAACTGTTCGAGTGGCTGATCCTCCAGCTCTCTCCAATACGCCCGATGAGTCTCCATTTCTGGACCTTCCGAATAATGAGCAAGGGCGTCTCCCCAGTCACGGAAGGAATCCGTCTTCTGCGGGAATGTCAGCGCTTGTCCTTGAATCACCTGCTCATAGCCTGCTGCAATATCCTCAAACAAGATCCGCCAGGATACTCCGTCCACCACCAAATGGTGGATCACGATCAGAAGGTGGTCTCCATCCTGACAATGGAAAAGTCCTAACTTCAGCAGCGGACCTTCTGCCAGATTGATACTGCGCTGAATGTCATCCGACAGCGATGTAATGGCTGCAGTCGGATCGGATTCATTCCGTAAATCAGCGGTGAACAGGCTATACAGCTCTCCTTCTTCAAGATCACGATTCCAAGCTTCGTAGCCATGCTCTGTCTGACGGAAAACCATGCGAAGGGCGTCATGATGCTCAGCGAGTTTTCTTAGCACCTGATGCAAGGCCTTTTCCTCAAATCCCTGTTCACGATACAACATAACCGCTTGATTGAAGTGATGAGGCTCTGCCTGCTTCCGTCCAAAGAACCACTGTTGGACTGGAGTCAAGCGAGTCGTTCCACGCACAACTCCCTGTTCAGCCATATGCACAGCCGTTTGAATTTCCGCGCCTAGCTCGGCAATGGTTGGCGATTTGAACAGCTGCTTCATCTCTAACCGATAGCCGGCCTGCAGTAACCGTGACGACACCTGAATAGCTTTTATGGAGTCTCCACCCAATTCAAAGAAATTGTCATGGATACCCACCTGTTCGGCACCCAGCACCCCTTGCCAGACAGATGCCAAAGCTTCCTCAGCCGGTGTACGAGGAGCTGTATACTTCCGTCCTGTATGCGCGCCTACTTGAGGAGCCGGCAGAGACCTGCGGTCCACTTTTCCGTTTGACGTTAATGGCATACGATCCATCTGGATAAAGTAGGATGGAATCATATAGCCTGGAAGTACCTGCGATAGGGAAAGACGTACTTCGCCTGCCGTGAGCGTACGATCCGCCACATAATAAGCGCAAAGCTGCTTCTCGCCAAGCTCATCCGCGCGAACGACCACTACGGCGTCGATTACTGACTCCACCTTGGCCAGTTGGGCCTCGATTTCAGGGAGTTCGATGCGGTAACCACGTATTTTGACCTGCTCATCAATTCTTCCTTTAAACTCCAAATTCCCATCTGGAAGCCAGCGTACCAAATCCCCAGTTCGGTAGCAGGGTTCTCCGTCCTTCACAGGACTAGGAACAAATTTCTCTGCTGTGAGATCAGGACGATTGAGATATCCGCGCACTACACCTTCACCGCCGACAATGAGTTCACCCCAAGCACCAATAGGCTGTAATTGCAGCGATCCATTGACCACATAAGCGGTCGAATTACTAATTGGGCGGCCAATCGGCACGCCCCCTTCGGCACGACCCAGAATCTTGTAGGTGGTGGAGAAGGTCGTATTCTCTGTCGGACCATAGCCATTGATAGGGACAAGATCAGGATTAGCCTCGATTACACGGTTCATATGAGATATGGACAGTACGTCTCCGCCAACCAGCAATGTTTTTAGCCCTTTGAACAGGTACTCATCCTGCAGGGAAAGCTGATTGAAAAGCGGTGAAGTGAGCCACATTGTTGTAATCCCGTACTTGGTAATGGCCGCTTTGAGCCTATCGGCAATCAGGATATCGTCGTTCTCCACGAAATAGAGCTGCCCACCGTTGAGCAACGCTCCCCATATTTCGAATGTAGAAGCATCAAAGGCCACGGCTCCTGTTTGCAAAATTCGTGTGGATTCATTCAGCTCCACATAGTTGGTCTCTTTGACCAGACGGACCACGTTCCGGTGTTCAACCATAACGCCCTTCGGTCTACCCGTCGTACCCGATGTATAGATGACATAAGCAAGCCCCTGCGATCCCTGAGCAGTCTCCGGCTGGGCAGGTTCAGCTGCATAGGCCTCTTCACTGCTAAGATCAACAATCGGTAAACCGTAGTCTACACTTATAAGCTCGCCCTTTTGCACCAATAATAGCTTGGCGTCGGAATCATTAAGCATATAACGAACCCGATCTTCCGGGTAATCAGGATCAATCGGCACATAGGCTCCACCCGCTTGAAGCACCGCGAGCATACCAATGACCATCTCGATGCTTCGTCCGCCCATCACGGCCACAGGCTGCTCCCTCAACGTTCCCAAACGACGCAGTGTTTGGGCCAGTCGGCTCGCCTTGTCTTGCAATTCAAGGTACGTTAGCTGGACATCGCCGAATACAAGCGCCGTCTGCTCTGGTGTACGCTTGACTTGTTCTACGAACAGCTCATGAATGGTCTTGTCCCTTGGATAAGGAGCCGATGTCGCGTTAAATACTTCAACGATCTGTACTTTCTCCTCCGGTGTGATCATTTCTATGTTGGCCAGTTGCAACTGAGGATTGGCCGAGACTGCATGCAGAACCCGGAGCAAGTGCGTTGCAAGTCGCTCTACGGTTTCACGCCGATATAAAGCCGTACTATACTCGAGGCCAAAGGCTAATTTTGACCCCTTCTCCTCTACATTGAGGGACAGATCAAATTTGGCTGTGACGGTGTCCATCAAGTAAGGAGTAAAGTGCACTCCGTCCATATCTTGCTCTTCCTGCTCGGTATTTTGTAATACCAATAGGGTGTCAAAGAGCGGATTGCGGCTGACATCACGTCCTACGCCCAGCTTTTCTACCAATTTTTCAAAAGGGTAATCCTGATGCTCAAACGCCTTGAGCGCCGTTTCCTTGATTTCAAGAAGGTAATCCTGAAAGGTTTTATCTCCTGTCGGGTAACTGCGCAAGGCCAGTGTGTTGACAAACATCCCGATGATGCCCTCAAGCTCAGCCTGCGGTCTTCCGGCTACTGGAGAACCTACGACGATGTCCTCCTGTCCTGTATATTTGTGCAGTAGTACCGAATAAGCGGCCAGCAATACCATATACAGTGTAGTACCTGTACGGGATGCAAGCTCTTGTATCGCCTTATTGCCAGGCTCATCCAATGTAAAATCAATTCGGCTACCCTCGAAGCTCCGAACTGAAGGTCGTTGGAAGTCTGTAGGCAAATCCAATACCGGCAACTCTCCTTCAAAGGATTGCAGCCAATATTTCTCAAGATCTTGCCATTGGTTCTCTGACTGTTCCCGTTGCCATACGGCATAATCCTTGTACTGGATGTGCAGCTCTGGTAGCTGTTCTCCTTGATACAAATGAGTAAGTTCCTCTATCAATATTTGAATAGAAACTCCATCTGAAATGATGTGATGCATATCAAACAGCAACAGATGACGCGCCTCCTGGAGCTTCACCAAGCTAACACGCAGTAATGGAGCCTGGCTCAGATCAAAGGCACGAATAAAGTTGTGAATGAGCGTATCCGTCTCCTCCACCGAAGCCTCTGTGTAGTTCAACGCGAACGGCACATTCCTATGCACACGCTGAACAAGTTCTCCATCCTGCATATAAAAGCCGGTTCTCAGGGATTCATGACGCTGGATCAGTGCCTGGAACGCAGACTCCAGCCGCGTGCGATCCAACGGTCCATCCACTGTGAAGACCCCTGGCATATTGTAGCTGAGCTCTCCCCCGTCCATCTGTCTCAGCACGTATAACCGCTTTTGCGCTGAGGACACTGGGTAAGCTTCGCTTTCCGTTGCCTGTGGGATGGATTCGTACATGGTCGGAATGTGTTTCTTCACAAGTTGCGCCAAGGATTCGACCGTAGGTGACTGAAACACCTCACGCAGCGAAATGCTACATCCCAATTCTTTGTGAATCCGTGAAACGAGCACTGTTGCCCGCAAAGAGTGACCACCAATTTCAAAGAAATTATCTCTGACACCGACACGAGCAACGCCCAAGATATCTTGCCAGATGAGTACCATCTGAGCTTCCACAGCAGTTCTCGGAGCCAAATAAGCCTCGCCGGATTGTACGCTGCTTTCAGGAGCCGGCAACGCACGGCGATCCAGTTTGCCATTTGGTGTAAGCGGCATTTGCTCCAGCCGGACAAAATAAGAAGGAATCATGTAAGCGGGGAGTTCCGCCGCCAGCTGAGACCGCAATTCCCCCGGCGAAAGATCACTGGAGGCTACATAGTAGGCGCACAGCAATTTTTGGCCCTGTTCGTCTTCCCGTGCGAGAACAATCGTTTCTCGTACGCTTGGAGCCTTGAGAATTTGGGCTTCTACCTCGCCAAGCTCAATTCGGTAGCCGCGAATTTTGACCTGATGGTCGATCCGCCCCAAATATTCAATATTGCCATCAGGCAACCAACGAGCAAGATCCCCAGTTCGGTACAGCCGCTCTCCCACCCGATACGGATGCTCAACGAATTTCTCAGACGTCAAATCCGGCCGATTCAAATACCCACGGGCAAGACCGTCTCCCGCAATGTATAGCTCTCCTGGAACCCCTACAGGTTGAAGGCGTCTTTGCTCATCGAGAATGTAAGCGCTAAGTGTGGGGATCGTTCTGCCAATATTGCTTTTCCCCGCTTCAATCTCATGTTCCGTGATTTCCTTATAGGTGACATGAACTGTTGTTTCCGTAATTCCGTACATATTAATCAGCTGCACATCAGGATACTTGACCCGCCAGTTCCTCAGAAGAGATGGACTTAAAGCCTCTCCACCAAAAATGATTTTTCTAAGGCCAAGCTCTGTCGAAGAGTGCGTTAACTCTTCCTGTAGCACCTGATAAAAATACGTCGGCGTCTGATTTAAGATGGTGACTTGGTTGTCTTTCAACAACTCCAGGAAAGCTGCTGGGCTCTTGGCTGTGAGAGATGGAACAATCACCAATTTCCCTCCGTAAAGAAGCGCTCCGTACATCTCCCAAACGGAGAAATCGAAGCAGAACGAATGGAACAGCGTCCATGTATCCTGAGAGTTGAAGTCAAATAAATTTTTATCGTTAAAGAGCAGTCGAACTACATTTTTGTGTTCAATCAGCGTGCCCTTCGGCTTGCCAGTCGTACCCGACGTGTAGATAACATAGGCCAGATGGCTTGGTCCCGAAATACTCTCCAGATTGGAAGCATCTCCTGTATACGTTGTAGCTTCGTCCAGACTCACAAGCTTTCCGTCAAAAGCGGTGCTCTCCCATAGATGACTTTGGGTGAGCAACAGACGGACACCTGAATCCTCCAGCATATAATGGATACGTTCTTCGGGATAATCGGGGTCAATCGGTACATAGGCACCACCTGCTTTCAAAATGGCCAACATCCCGATGACCATCTCCAAGGAACGGTCAGCCATAATCCCTACGAGCGTATCTGCTCCTACTCCCTCGGAGCGCAAATATCTCGCAAGCTGGTTAGCCTGCTCGTTTAGAGCTTGGTATGTAATGCTCTGCTCGTCCATCTGAACGGCTACGTGATCTGGCGTGCGCTCGGCTTGTTCCTCGAATAAGCCATGGATGGTCTTCTCACGTGGATAATCGACTGCGGCGCCTTCCGAAAGAGCCAAAATGGACTGCTCTTCTAGTTCACCCAATAAGTTTACCTCTGCAATAGAAAGCTGAGGTGAATGAATGATCTGCTCGGCGATCGTAAGCAACTGGGAAACCATGTCCTTAACTTCACTGCGTTCAAACAGCTCTGTCCGATAATCGACATCCAGTACCAGTTCGCCTTCATCCAGGATCTCTACGATATGAAGCACGAAATCGTTCACTTCATCCCCGCAGAAATCATAATCTGTCAAAATACGCACATCATCCAAATCAACCCAATTGATAAGGCGATATTCCATGGAAACGCCAAAAAGCCGCTGAATATCCTTGTTCCCATGCATTTCTCTAAGATCCTGAATTAACTGATTGTATGGATATTTCTGATGCCGCAGGACTGACATCTGATCTCTGGCTACATCCTGCAGGAAGCTCAATACATCTATATCCTTTTTGACGTATGTTCTGGCAGCAGCGGTGCTGACGAACATACCTATCTTTTGCTTCTCTTTTTTGTTCCCCCGGTTAGCGAACGAAGTTCCAATCACCACATCCGGCTGATTCGTCATTTTGTGTATGTAGATATACATCGCACCCATGAAGAACTGGAACAAAGAAATCCTATTCTGTTGGCAAAATGCTTGCAGCTCGTGATATAGCACTTCTGGTACGGTAAAATGCTCCCGAACGGCGTGGGTGCTTAAAGATAACGGATTATATGACTTCCAACCCGTAAGCTCAGGCAAATCAGAAAATTTATCCAGCCAGTAAGCCTTATCCTTTTGGTATCTGTCAGAAAGTTCGTATGCATTCTCATCTGCAATATATTGAATATACGAGCAATCGTCGCCCAGCTTCGGTTCATTTCCTTGAATTAACTCCATGTAAAATGCTGTCAGCTGATTGCCATAGACCACCATTGATATTCCGTCAGAAATAATATGGTGCATCTTGATATTAATCCAATACTCTTCCTCGCTAATCTTCACAATTAAAAACTGGAAGAGCTCAGAATCCAGCAGGGGCAAGGGTTTTCTTTTGTGTTGCTCAAGTAAGGCTTCCACCTCAGATACACTTTCATAGTGACTAAGATCCAGGCACTCCAACTGTCTCTCTTCATAAGGAACGACGTACTGCTGAGGCACTCCATCCACTGAGGTAATACGGATGCGGAACGCATCATACTGTTTGATAATCAAATTAATGGACTGCATAAAGGCTGCAATATGGATATGCCCCTTCATCTTAGCTGTACCGGAAAGCTGTGACACTGACGTATCTGGGTAGAGTAATTCGGTATACCATATACGCTTCTGCGCATTTGTTAAATCATATAACTGCATGTCATTCATCTCATTCACTCCTATTCCATGATGTGAATATCCTCCCGCTGCACCTGGCAGTCAGGAGGACAAAAGGACAGTTTAACGTGCGCTTCCACCCCGTCATTGATCCAGTGAAACAATTTCTTCCGCCTCAACCACCAATCGATCCCCTACGGAAGCCCGACCGCTTCCGAGAATATAGCCCCGCCGACGCTTGATCACTTCAAAATAGAGATCAATTCGGTCTCCAGGCTTGGCCAAGCTGTGGAATCGAATTCCATTGAGGTTAGTCAGGTATGAAATGCCTTTTTTATCAATCGCAGCGAATGCCGCTAATTGTGCAAGCGACTCCACAATCAACATAGGAGGCATGTATGGGTTAGTGTCAGTAATGAACCACTCACTCCAGGTGACAAGCTTGTATCCCTTCGCCCATTGCGACGTTTCGTACCCGGTCACGCCATCCAACAGAAGAAATGGGTACCGGTGCGGAAGCACATCCGGGATATGGATTAGCTCTTCGCTCACAGGCTTATTCCCCTTCCCACTTGCGAACAGCAAGGCAGACGTTGTGCCCTCCGAAACCAAATGAATTGCTAATCGCCGCGCGGACCTCGCGTTCCTGATATACATGCGGCACAAAATTCAATTCAGGAGCCTCAGGATTGTCGCAATTGAGTGTCGGTGGTACTTTGCTGTGAATCATACTCTGCACAGTCGCAATTAATTCGACTGCACCTGCACCGCCCATTAAATGACCAGTCATGGATTTAATAGACGATATCGCCAAACGGGGGGCATGCTCTCCGAATACTTTTTGAATAGCATTAATCTCCATACGATCATTAAATGGCGTACTCGTACCGTGGGCATTGACGTAGTCGATTTCCTGCGGTGTTAAGCCGCCATCCTGCAGTGCGATATTGATCGCTTCTGCCGGGCCGGAGCCAGAGGGATCTGGAGCCGTGATATGATACGCATCAGTTGTGCATCCGTAACCCACAACTTCGGCCAGAATGGTGGCTCCGCGGTTCAAAGCATACTCCAACTCCTCCAGCACCAAGACTCCTGCTCCTCCACCGATGACGAATCCATCGCGATCCACATCAAACGGACGACTAGCCTTCTGCGGCTCTTCATTACGTCTGGAGAGAGCATGGATATTCGCAAAAGATGCCAGATCAAGCTGACTAAAATTGGCTTCTGCTCCACCGGCAACCACAACATCAGCCGTGCCGTACTGGATCGTACGTAATGCCTCACCAATGGCATTACTTCCTGTGGCACAAGCCGTAACCACAGCAAAAGAAGGCCCCTTGGCTCCGATAGCAATGGAGATTTCACCAGGTGCTGAATTAATCATCATCGAGGAAACAAAATAAGGAGAAACTCTTTTGGGACCAAGCTTTGTTAATTTCCCATAGTTCTCCTCTATAACATCGAGGCCGCCTGCTCCAGAGCCGACAATAACTCCCACGCGACTTGCATTCCGCTCATCAATCACTAATTTTGATTGCTCCACTGCCTGCCGGGCAGCCGCCAAAGCAAACTGAGTGAACTGTGCGACTTTATTAGCTTCCTTCTTGCTCATATATTGCAATGGGTCAAAGCCCGTAACCTGTGCACCGATCTTTGTCGGAATGTCCGCTGTATCGAAAGCAGTGACAGGTCCGATTCCACTTTTTCCTTCCAACAGTGAATTCCAGAAATCCGTAAGATTAAGCCCGACCGGCGTTACGACTCCCTGTCCAGTCACTACAACACGTCTTCTCACTGTATCCACGTCCTTCGTTGAAATTAATTCTTAGAAGCCTGTTGCTCGTAGAGAGGAAAGTCGCCATACACATGACTGATTTTTTCATGTACATCCGAAAGATCAGCATATACCTCGACGACCACAAGCTTGTTCTCCTGATACTTTTGCCAAGCAAGCTGAAGCTGTTCCCGTGCCTCTCCCTTACTCCGAATTGCAAGACTTTCCACAAACTCGTACTGAGGAATTTGAATTCCTGTCTTGG
Source organism: Paenibacillus sp. SER-28 (assembly GCF_052906305.1). Taxonomy (NCBI): domain Bacteria; kingdom Bacillati; phylum Bacillota; class Bacilli; order Caryophanales; family Paenibacillaceae; genus Paenibacillus; species Paenibacillus sp. SER-28. The sequence goes on from NZ_JBRECM010000015.1 coordinate 27,542, forward strand.
CCGCCTCAGAAACAAACGGGAGGGACTGCCCTGTGAGATGCTTATAATTCATTTGATTCTGTAACCAACCATACCCACCATTATTGAGTACGAGATAGATTAACGGTATTTGATACTCCACCGCCGTCATAAAATCCGAACAGAAGAGATTGAACGCACCGTCACCTACAAGTGCCACTACTGGACGTTGTGTTGCCACGCTTGCTCCCAGAGCAGCAGCCGCACCGAATCCAAGACTCGTTTGATCACTAGGAACAATCGAAAGAGAGCCTTGGGCAAAGCGAAAATATGGATAAAAATAGGACCACATATCCTGCAATCCATTCTCTTGAAGAAGCACCAGATTTTCAGGGAACTCCGTCTGAATCATGTCCAACAGCTCAGGAACGTGGATTCCAGGGGTCTTTTTCAGCTCTTCCAAATAAATAGCCCTGTGAGAAAAAGCCTCCTGTTTACAGCTCCTAATCGTTTCAAGCCACACTCCATCAGGCTCCTGGCCGCGCCGTTCAAGCCACTGCTCCACCGCTGCATATCCATCACCAAGCACCTTGATACCCCTGTACTCGTGTGCAAAATCCTCCAGATTTACATTGACTTGAATCAAAGGTGTATCCTGTAGCAAAATATCCCACTCAAAAGTAGCCGTTTCTTCCAATCGACTGCCCAGTGTGATTACCACATCAGATTCCTTCCAGATTTGTCTTAGACTAAGATCTGTATAGAGTCCCGCAACACCACAGAAGAGTTCGTGGTCTTCATCAACTACACCCCGTCCCGAGGCGGTTGCGAACAAGGCCGCTCCATGTTGGTTAGCGAACCGCTCAATCACATCACCTGTACCTGACTTCATTCCGCCTCCGACTAGAATGAGTGGCCTGCGGGCGTTCTCAATAATTCCCCACGATGCATCCAACTCCCGACGAGACGGAGAGCACGACAGCTTTTCTGGTGGGGTAAACTGAAACCCTGTTGGCACAGGCTGGTCCATCAGGTTTTCAGGGAGTTCGATATAGACAGGACCTGGTGCTCCATTGATAGCCAAAAAGGCAGCCCGCTCCATCGCCCATACAAGCCGATCCACATGCTCGACACGATAAGCCCATTTTACGAGCGGCTTCACGAGTGAGATTTGATCCGCTTCCTGAAAGGATCGGGTACCCAGCTTGTCTCCACCAGTGCCAAGCGCCAGAAGCAGAAGCGGAGCGCCCAGGTTTTTGGCTTCCAGCAGCCCTGTGAGTGTATTACTGAGCGCAGGGCCTTTCCCCACAACACACACGGACATCTGGTTGGTGGTGAGCGCATAACCTGCTGCCATGAACACAGCATTACGTTGATCTTTGCATAGGATAAAATCCATACCGGATGAGGGGAGTGACGATACGATTTTGAGATCATCACTTGGTAATCCAAAGAGATGCTGAACCCCAGCCGATTTTAAGTAGCCAATGATGGCATCCCAGGGAAAGAAGCTCGCAGTCATACCAAACTCCTCTTTTCCGACAAATATTCTGCGACAATTTCTGAAATCAGGATAGGCTTCGAAATGAGCTTGAAATCGTAAAAAATATAGTTCGACATCGTACCGTAGCCACCAAAAGGCTTATTACCTTGATCCACATCCTCAAGCGTCTGATTAATGGTCAGCGTGTGCTTCTTTCGCAGAACGTCAGTCAGGTGCTCCGATCCGTATAAGCTGCAACCCATTGCACGTTCACTAAAATAACTGGAGGAAATACGCTTGATCAATTGCTCGTCGTCTTGGTAGCTAACTACATTGAAGACTGGCGAAAAATACTCAATAATCTCCAGATTCTGATCCAATTCACTATATACAACCGTTGGCTCCATCTTTTTTGTACGGAAATCAATGCCGCCGCCGTAAATAATAAACTTATCGTTCGTGTTGAAATATTCGGAAACCGAATATAGCGTGTCTTTATAGAATATAGGGGTATAGTTTGCGTTCGGATCATCGTTGGCACCAAACACGAGTTGGTCAAGCTGTTGAATCAGCAGATCTTTGAAATGCTCACTCACATCTTGATGTACCAGAATGATGTCGGGGCCTAGGCAGTCTTGTCCAGAGTTGAACAATCTCATTCGGATCACATCGGTAACCGCCAGCTCCAGATCTGCATCAGGTCCGATGATGAAAGGATTTAGTCCTTGTCCGTAAAAAATGTAGAGCTGATCTTTTCGAATCTGTTTTTTGATCTTCTCTGCATTGGTATAGCTTCCGGTGAACACCACAATATCAGCTGGCATCACGGAATTCTCCATGAACACCTTCTGGCTAACTTTACGAATATAGATGGGTAATCCATGTACAGCCTGAAGCTTTTCATGCAGCATGTTAACGTACTCGTTTACGTGAGAAGAAGGACGAAAGTCTATATTTTCAACGTACAGGGACGGAATCAAGAGGTATAATGCATAGGAGTACAAAATGACGTTGGAAGGCATAAATACAGCCATAGATTGTTGCCAGCTTGGCTGATAGGTCTGAACTTCTTGCAGAGCACCTTGAAGTGTGAGGATCGTGGAGTCAATTTCTGCATTGGCAGCCCGATAGGATGAAAATTGCGTGAGAATATCCATCACTTCCTGCCGATTTTCAATCAAATAATTGAGGCATTTCAGAATAGATTCATGCCTTTTCAGAAACAGTGTGTTTTCTGCCAGTTCTGGATTTATACTCATGGCACATTCTCCCTTTCCTGTATGCAGTTTTGGTATATATCTTGTTATGCTTTGCGAGAAGCAGCTTTCTCTAGAGCAACCCGCTCCATCTCCAGACGATCTACTTTTCCATTGCGATTTAAAGGAAAATGATCGAGCGGAAGCAAAAGATCGGGAAACATGTATGAAGGGAGTACCTGACTCATCTCTTTGCGGAGCACAGGCACGACCTGTGATGAATCACTTTCGATGAATGCGACAAGCAATGTCCCTTTAGCCTCATCCTCCAAGGTAATCACGCAGGATCGGTAGCCTAGCGAACCAATTCGGTCCTCAATATAGACCGGAGATACCATGTAGCCCATCCGGTTGACCGTCTTACCGCTGCGACCAATGACATACAGCATTCCGTCATCCAGATAGCCCAGGTCCCCCGTCTTGAACCAGCCGTCCTGTAGAACGGATTGCGTCAGGTCTGGACGATTTAGATAACCTTCCATGCATCCAGCACTGCGTATCCACACTTCGCCTACGATACCGTCCGCCTGCTGGTTGCCTGTAGAATCTAGTATTTTCAGATCCACACCAGGTAATGGTAGGCCACAACCCTTCGGACACTCTAGCGTCCCCAGCGTAACGTTGCCCAGTTCAGAAAGGCCATAACCATTCAGCAGGGGCTGTCCAAATATGTTGTTAAATTTCTCTTCAAGGTCCTGGGTAAGTGGGGAACCGCCTACGCACCACATGCGCACCGGAGCTTCCTTGACCATTTCCAGTTGTTCGGGTTTTCGGTTTAGCATACGCAACAAGGTGTAAAAAGCAGAGGGGTTAGCGTCTACGACCGTCGCCCGGTCTTTCGTAATACTTGCAATGACGCTCCAGAGGTTTTTTGGATTGCAGATGATGAGAGAACATGAAGTTAACCACCAGGAGAAGATAAGTGAGATTCCATAAAAATGAGAAAAAGGCACAACGGGGAGCATATGGTCAGACGGTAGGTAGTTCATGGCGTGTATGGAATGCCTGATATTCTCCATAAAAGCTGAACCAGCTTTCACGATTCCCTTGGGTTTACCCGTCGTACCTGAAGAATACAGAATGAGCGCATCTGACCTCTCGCACCACTTGCTAAAGTCGAGGGCTTCAAGCTTTGGCTCTCCCACCCAATCCGGGTGTACTGCTTCTTCTTGAATCAGATCTTGAATCAGAATAACGAGAGCATGAGGAAGTTCTAAATCGGAATCCGTAAGGATGCAACAGGCACCCGCTTCATCATAGATTTGGGCCACCTCATCGAGCACAGTCTGCTCGTCCACTACAGTCACCGAAACAGCAATATTGCACAGGGAGAACAGAGACACAACAAACCAATAGGAATTGGCCGCTTTCAGAATCACTCTACCGTCTTCGGGAATTCCTCTGAGCGTCAACATCCGGGAGAAGATCGTAACGTCTCGCTCCAGACGCTCTCTAGTCATAATTCCCTCAGGTGAGATAATACGGCAATCCGTATGCGTAATAAGCACAACGTTCCCTCCTTACATCCCCGTAATATGGTATCCAGCATCTACATGGATAACTTCACCCGTAATGCCTCTCGATAAATGGGAAAATAGGAATAACGCCGTATCTCCGACTTCCGACGTATCAACCGTCTTGCGTAGGGGCGTAGTTTCTTCAATATGTTTGAGCATTGTGTTAAAATCTTTAATGCCATAGGCAGCCAAGGTCCGTATCGGACCAGCGGAAATCGCATTTACACGAATGCCATATGTGCCCAGATCATTCGACAGATAGCGCATGCTGGCTTCCAGTGAAGCCTTCGCCACACCCATAACGTTGTAATTTTTGATCGCACGTTCTGCGCCAATATACGTCATGGTGACGATACTTCCACCCTCTGTCATCAGTGGGTATACTCGACGGGATACAGCAGCCAGAGAATAGGCACTGATTTCTTGTGCAACGGCGAATCCCTCGCGAGAAGTGTCAACGAACAAGCCATCCAAATCCTCAGCCTTAGCATAGGCGACACTGTGAAAATAACCATGCAATACGCCTACTTTTTCTTTTAGAAAATCCGCCAATGCATCAAGCTCTTCATTGCTTTGTACATTACAAGGACAGACCAGTGCTCCCGGAATGGTTTCAACGAGCTTTAGTACCCGCTCTGCAACCCTCTCATTTTCGTAAGTAAAAATGAGCTGTGCTCCTTCAGCAGCTAAAGATTGAGCTGTCCCCCAGGCAATACTCCTGTTATTAGCCACGCCCATAATCAAAATGTTCTTACCGCTCAGTAGTACTGCCACAGAAACCACCTTTCTTTTTTACATTTTTAAACAAAATAACAACTTAATTGCGTATGTCTACATTTATAGACATATGTAATCTTTCCTGGAATATTATCGCGTTAATTGCCAAACTTGGATAGGCGACGTTTTAGGCAAATCACAAAATTTATTTTAAAATTTGTGTGAATGGGTAGAACATTACTCCGCAGTTGAGTTCAGCTGTAATCTCGAGACCAATTTTTTCTAATTTCAAGCGTTTCCATACTAGACCCATAAATTCGTCTTACAACGATCCTTCTTACTAAGGTCTGGAAAACACATCGTGTATGCTGTCTGTCATCTCACAAGAAATAGTTGTGTTGCTTCTGTTGGTCGTGTTCAAATCGAAAGGAATACATGTGTGTGAAAAAAGGTAGCGAGGCAAAAACAAGGTGACTGTCAAAGCGAGTTAAACATAAAATCCGCATATTTTTGTAAATATTTACATTCCGATGACAGAATCACCCACCTACCGGAAGTAACCACTTCATTTTCACCAACAATGACTCTTCCGATTTGAACATCCTGAGTGACCAGCCAGATATCATCTAAGTGTAAGCCTTAACCTTTATAGACTACGCTTTTGTTTTTTGGGAGCTACAGTATAGCTAAAGGAGACAACAAAGTCGATTGCCAGAACGATTGCCCATGTTTGCATAATGCCCTCCAAAGACATCGTACGCTGAGGATCATTAACATACACAATGATGGCGAGCAACAAAGCGTTACCTATAGCCCAACCCAAAAGGTGAAGCAACCAACCTATCCGTTCCTCTTTTGCATGAGCAGCACCATACTTGCGTTCAGGCTTGGGTCCCTTACCAAACCAATGGGAGAACCGTACATCCGCCCACTTAATTAACCTATGACCAAATGCTACTGTAATACCAAAATAACAGGCCGCCAAGCCAGTAGCAGTCGTAATCTCCATGCCACTTTTCACCGTGATGAACACCGCAATCAGTAACAGGATATCAATAATGGGGGTAAATAGTAAAAGAAGACCGCCTAACTTCTTCAAGCCAAACATATACCTTGCGATCAAGCCTGCAACAACAAAAACCCAAAATAAAACTTCAGCACTAATAATAAATAAATACATAATAGATGATTCCTTTCAAATTAGAAATTGGTATTTACCTCAACGATCCCCCTTTCATGCCCACTATCATACAATATTATACATAATATTCCTAGTATTTTGTCTATAATTACATAAAAGGAAACAAATAGCCGTTTTTTCTGCGAAAAACAGTATCTGTTCAGAACATTTCGTTTTGTTCTCAAAATGGGCATTTTACATGATATGCTACCCATAAAGAATTATGATGATCTGAAATGAAAAAAGATGTACCTATGCTAATCAGCACGGGTACATCTTTTCTACAGATACACTATCCAATTACAATATGCCCTTCGGGACGACGGTACAATGTCTTGGTCGAGCGTGGACGAATGGCATAGGCAATCGTAAGAGGACCAATCCGACCAATAAACATGGTCACACAAATAATCAGCTTGCCTGCATCAGACAATCCTGGCGTTACTCCTACGGACAAGCCTACCGTTCCGATTGCGGAAGCAGCCTCAAATGCAAGGGAGAGAAATGGGGCATCCTCTGTCATTAGGAGCAGTACAACCACAGTCGAGAATATAAATAGGGCCAGTACAATAATGGTAAGCGCCCGCATCATGATATCGTTAGGGACCCTATGGCGAAAAAACACAATTTCCTTCTGTCCTCGCATGACGGCGATTAGCGCACCTACCATAAGCAGGAACGTAGTCGTTTTAATTCCTCCTCCCGTGGAACCCGGAGAAGCACCGATAATCATCAGCAACATAATAAAAAACTGACTTGCCTGCCTTAAGCCGCTGATATCGACTGTGCTCGTACCTGATGATCTCGTGGAGACCGATTGAAAGACAGCTCCATATACTTTGCCTTCCCAGTTCAACGCGCCCAAGGTTCGTGCATTGGTAAACTCAAAAATAAATATAACCAGCGCACCAATCACAATGAGCACTCCCGACACGCTAAGCACCATTTTGGAGTGTAGAGACAGTCTTCGGGTACGGCGAAAATCGAACAAATCACTAAGTACAAGGAAACCCAAGCCTCCAGATATAACGAGCACAGATGCAATCATATTGAAAACAAAATCTCCAGCGTACTGTTGGAAGCTAGTCCCAAACAGATCGAATCCCCCGTTATTAAAGAGGGATACGGAATGGAATATTCCATAATAGATCGCTTGTCCGACAGGCATCTCTCGCATCCACCGCAAAGCCAAGACGACAGCAGCTATCGTCTCAATGGTAAAAGAAAAGATCAGCACCTTGCGAATAATACGCACGATCCCTTCCATGCTATCGGCATTAATAGCCTCCTTAAGCAGCAACCGATCCTTTAACGATAATCGCCGCCCCAACAACAGCGCAAACAAGGTCGCTAAGGTCATAAACCCCAGACCGCCTAGCTGCATCAGCACCAAAATGACGGTTTCGCCAAACATCGTATACGTTGAATCGACGTCAACAACGACCAGTCCTGTGACACAAGCGGCTGAGACGGACGTAAAAAGCGAATCAATCCAATGCGGAGCATGACCACTATGATTGGCAACAGGAAGCATCAGTAGCAAAGTACCCAATGCAATAATCAATAAATATCCGATGACCAATATAAAAGGAGGCGATGCGAACCGACTAAGCTTGACGCTGCGTTTCATTAGAGTATTCTCTCCATCCGTTCTTATGAAAAAGAGGAACAAGACACGGGAAGCCCGGCTGATCCTCTATATTCATAATGTTATGTTATTCTACTGTTGGTTACGCATATGCGGGAAAAGCAGCACATCGCGAATGGAAGGCGCATCTGTCAGCAACATAACCAAACGATCGATGCCGATGCCCAGTCCACCTGTTGGTGGCATTCCGTATTCCAAGGCGCGGATAAAGTCATCATCCATTTCATGCGCCTCGTCGTTACCGTGCTCACGTTCCAGCAATTGTGCTTCAAAACGTTGGCGCTGATCGATTGGATCATTCAGCTCAGTGAACGCATTCGCATGCTCACGAGCAACCACGAACAACTCGAAGCGATCCGTAAACCGCGGATCTTGTTCGTTTTTCTTGGCCAACGGCGAAATTTCAACCGGATGTCCAGTAATAAAGGTCGGTTGAATAAGCGTTTCCTCTACGAACTGCTCAAAGAATGCATTCAGGATATGGCCAAATGTCATATGCGGTTCAACCGAAACTTTATGCTCTTTCGCAAGACGATGAGCTTCTTCATTACTCATCTGCACGCTAAAGTCTACGCCTGTTACTTCTTTAACAGCATCAACCATGGAGACTCTGCGCCATTGCGGCGTCAGATCCACTTCCTGGCCTTGATATTGAATGTGCTGTGTGCCCAGTACTTCCTGCGCAATATGTGCAACCATGTTTTCCGTCAATTGCATGATATCTTTATAATCAGCATACGCTTCATACAGCTCAATCATCGTAAACTCAGGGTTATGGCGGGTCGAAATACCTTCATTACGGTACACACGACCGATCTCATATACTTTCTCCATTCCGCCGACAATTAGTCGTTTCAAATGGAGTTCAATAGCAATGCGCATATAAAGCTGCATGTCCAATGCATTATGGTGCGTAACAAATGGCTTCGCCGCCGCCCCGCCAGCAATGGAATGTAATGTTGGGGTTTCAACTTCCAAATAACCGAGCGAATCGAGATAACGACGCATGGATTGAATAATACGGGACCGCGTAATGAACGTTTTTTGTACTTCAGGGTTCATAACCAAATCGACATACCGCTGACGGTAACGCAACTCAACATCCTTCAGGCCATGATATTTCTCTGGTAATGGATACAAGGATTTGGACAAGACCTCAATATCCAGCACTTTGATTGTCGTTTCGCCTGTTTTGGTCTTGAAGAGCACACCCTTAACACCAACAATATCACCCAGATCCAAAATACCAAATGCTTTATATTTGGATTCAGGTACCGTGTCTTGACGAACATAAATTTGAATACGTCCGCTAAGATCCTGTATATGAGAAAAGCTGGCTTTCCCCATCACACGTTTAGCCATAATACGGCCTGCTATGCTAACTTCAATATTCTTTTCTTCCAGTTCTTCCTTAGTCAAACTGTCATACTTGCTCAGTAGTACGCCCGCTTCAGCTGTGCGTATGTATTTGCGTCCAAAAGGATCAATGCCCAGTGAGCGAAGCTCGTCCAATTTGGCACGACGAATTTGCAATAATTCACTTAATTCCTCGCGATTTTCTTGTGATTCCTGGTTAGTAGTTTCATCCGACATGGTGCTAAATCAGCTCCTTCAATATGAATAGACGGGCCGGGGTCCGTCCGGGTGTAGAGAAAAAAAGCTTCCACAAGGAAGCTTTTACATTAAATTCCAAAGTCCGTGTCTTATTTCTTGATATCCACGATTTTATATTGAATAACGCCTGCTGGAACGGTGACATCCACAACAGTTCCCTTTTTCTTACCGAGAATTGCCTTGCCAACCGGACTTTCATTCGAAATCTTATTTTGTAGCGGATCGGATTCGGCGGAACCTACGATAGCATACTCTGTAATATCTCCGAATTCCAAATCTTCAACGGTCACAGTTGCGCCTACTCCCACAACATCGGTGTCAATTTCATCACTATTGATAATGCGGGCATTGCGTAGCATCTTTTCCAACGTAATTACACGGCCTTCAATAAAGGCCTGCTCATTCTTCGCATCCTCATATTCGGAGTTTTCACTAATATCTCCGTATCCGATGGCTACCTTAATCCGTTCAGCCACTTCGCGGCGTTTGACAGACTTTAAGTTCTCAAGCTCATCTTCGAGCTTTCTAAGACCTTCCTGTGTCAGAATGACTTCTTTATCGCTCATCTTAACCGATTCTCCTGTCATGGGAAAAGTTTAAAAGTGCATCGGAATGCACGCTTTCAAAACATAATATGCCACTCTGAGGGAATGAGAACATTTCCTGCTGTTGTCTTGAGAGCTGCACACAATTTGTAGCATACATCAAGATTTTATACTGAACGATTATAGGGCAAGCAATTGGAAAAGTCAATCGCGTGCACAGGCCGGAACAGCTTCCTTATTGCGCAACAGCAGCAGGAGAAGCAGCGCTTGTAGAAGGCTCATCGTTATCTACCATGTGCAATTGAGATACAAATTGATCCAAAATGCGTACCATATCGTCGCGCTTTGTTTCTTCCATAATGACATCCTTAATACGTGCAGAACCTTTAAACCCTTTGAGGTACCAAGCCAGGTGTTTACGCATTTCACGGACAGCCACTGCTTCACCCTTCAATGCAACCAGACGATCCATATGCAGAATGGCAATACGAATTTTTTCTTCCGGTGAAGGATCGGGCAACAGCTCGCCCGTTTGCAGGTACTCAATCGTACGGTAGAGCATCCACGGATTCCCCAGAGCACCACGTCCGATCATAACGCCATCACAATTGGTCAAATCCAGCATACGGCGGGCATCTTCCGGTGATGCCACATCACCGTTTCCAATTACAGGAATGGAAACTGCTTCTTTAACTTCTTTTATAATATCCCAATTCGCATGTCCCGTATACAGTTGCTCCCGTGTACGGCCATGTACGCTAACGGCCTGACCTCCGGCACGTTCAACAGCGCGAGCGTTCTCTACGGCATAAATATGCTCGCTATCCCAACCAATACGCATTTTGACGGTAACTGGCTTGCTTACCGATTCCACTACCGCCGATACCATCTCATAAATCTTGTTTGGATCAAGCAGCCAACGAGCGCCTGCATCACATTTGGTCACTTTGGGAACCGGGCAGCCCATATTGATGTCAATAATATCTGCATTCGTCTCCTGGTCTACGACTTTCGCCGCTTCCACCAGAGATTTGCGGTCGCCTCCAAAAATTTGCAAGCTAAGCGGCTTCTCGCGCTCATCTACAAACAGCATCTCACGTGTACGCTTGTTGCCGTGAATGATGGCCTTATCACTAACCATCTCTGCACATACCAAGCCTGTACCGAATTCCTTGGCGATCAAGCGAAAAGCAGGATTGCACACGCCTGCCATCGGAGCCAGAACGACTTGGTTTTTCATTTCAATATCGCCGATTTTCAACATATTTGTTCACCCCTTTATTCTTTCTTTTGTATCGTCACTTATCGTCATTCCGTCAGTTCCCGGACTTCAATTTCTAGCGTTTGGGCGATGATGTTCAGCATGTCTGGGTCTACTGTACGATTGCCTCGCTCCACAGCACCTAATACAGTCAAAGATATACCAGTACGTTCTGCCAACTCCTGCTGTGTGAACCCTTTTAGCTTCCGAAAGGCGCGGAGTCGTTGCGCCAGCTGCATGTTTTCCAAAGCTGTATGCCGTCCTTTCCATCCACAGAATTCAATGCAGTATGCACGATACTGTACAGACCGGACGGATCTTGGTTCGGAACGATGTCAGCCAAAGGAACCAGCACAAAAGCACGCTCCAACATACGAGGGTGAGGAAGCTCCAAATCCGGTGTAGCCAGTTGCGCCGCTCCCATCCATAACAAGTCCAGATCAATGGTTCGTGGACCATTAGGAATATGTCTTACTCTCCCCAGACGACTCTCCACCTCCAGCATATATACCAGAAGCTCCTCTGGAGCAAGTGTTGTAGATACGGCTACCGTCATGTTCAAAAAAGAAGGTTGATCCAGATACCCAACAGGTTCTGTTTCGTACAGGCTGGAGCACCGAAGCACCCGTATACCCGGATGTTCGTCCAGCGCCGTAATGGCTTCATACAGGGTATGCTCGCGCTCCCCCAAATTAGCCCCTAAAGCAATATAAGCCTCTGATCCCTCAGAGGTCGAATGTGCATTCATGTATCGTTCCTACTTTCTTGCGCGATAAAGCTCAACCGTCACGCCTTGAAAATGAATATCAAACGGCGGATGCGGCTTCGTGACTTTGACAGTCAGTGCATTGACACTAGTATAAGTGTCCAGTAGGGAAGATGCAATACGTTCGCCCAAAGCTTCAATCAATTGGTAAGATTCCTTTTCTACAATATCTTTAACGGTGTAATGTACCTCGGCGTAATTAACCGTTTTGTCCAAAGCATCCTGCTCACCCGCTTCACGCAGATCAAGCTCCAGTTCCAAATCAATATAGAAACGCTGTCCCAGCTTGCGCTCCTCTGGAAAAACGCCATGATATCCGTAATATTCCATACGATGCAAAACCATTTTATCCATCGTGGGTAGACCCCCTGTTTTTATTATATTTTTCTAATCAAGTGACTTTATGCTGGTGGTAGCGTAATGAAGGATTTGAATCCGAAGAAGCGGAGCGCTCGCCTGAAAGCTTTTCAAGGAAAAGCTACATCGTAAGCATATGCTTAACGGGATTCTTACAGTTACATGTCTTACCAATTCAAAGAATCCCGTTGCAACAGCGATCGTAGGATCAAATCATTCGTGGAGCGGGCTTTACCCGTCATAATAACTCAGTGCATTTTTAGACCCGTACACCATCGCATCACACATACGTACGGTGCGTTTGATTTGTGCCACATCATGTACACGCACAATCTGGCACCCTTGAGCAATGCCAAAAGCAACAGTAGCCGCCGTGCCCTCCACTACATCATTCACAGGCAAATCGAGTGCTGTACGAATAAATCTTTTGCGTGACGTAGCCAATAACAGTGGGAAGCCTAGCTGACTCAATGTATCGAGAGAAGTCATGGCATGGATATTTTCATCATAATCCTTGGCAAAACCGATGCCTGGGTCTAAAATGATCTGTTCCTCACGTACCCCCGCATTCAGCGCTAATCGGATACTCTCTTTTAAATCAGACAGCATATCAGAAACCAAATCACTATAATTACGATCATGACGATTATGCATCAAAATGACCGGGCAATCGAATTCCGCAGCTACACGCGCCATATCGGGGTCTGCCTTAAACCCCCACACATCATTAATGATATGTGCGCCAGCCTCGAGTGCCTTTCTGGCTACTTCGGCTTTGTAAGTATCTACAGATAATGGAATGTGCGGTGCAATACGATGAATGGCTTGGACGACCGGAATGACCCGTGCCATCTCCTCTTCCACACCTACCGGATCATGACCCGGACGGGTAGACTCCCCGCCAATGTCAATGATATCGGCTCCATCTTCCACCAGCTTCAATGCATGTAAAACAGCAATCTCGGGACTATAATGTAATCCTCCATCGGAAAATGAATCCGGGGTCACATTCAGTATACCCATGATCTGTGTGGAGTGTCCGAGCGTAAGCTCGGCATCCCCCATTCGGTAACTACGTTGATAAAGGGTCGGTATGTTCACTTGATCCCTGCTTTCTGTCTATAATCGTGCAACAGCAAAGCTGTTATGGACCTGGGCTGCGTCAAGGGAACCGATACATGGTTCGTTGCTCCACCCGGCTCCAACAACAAATCCACGGGCCGTATTTCTTGTATAGAGTTGGTCATAAAAATTTCATCAGCCTGTTTCAGCTCGTCCCAGCGGTACAAACCTTGCTCACAAGGAATGTCTCGCAGATGCGCCAGCTCCAAAATGAATTCACGCGTAATGCCTGGCAGAATTCCTGTAGACAAGTCAGGGGTATACAGCGTATTATTCCGCACAAAAAACAGATTGCTGACCATTCCCTCCGCCAGAAAACCATTGGCCGTAAGCATCATTCCTTCAGCCTTATAACGGATAGCCTCGGCATACTGCTGAAGTTCCCGCTTTGCAAGAATATTATTCATATAATGGAGCGACTTTAAACGAACCTCACCCTCTGGAGTGTTTCTGGGGGTTCGCAACAACTGAAGCGCCGATGGGGAAATGGTTTGCTCGGTTTGTGTATTGGTAGAGGGTAACGGTTTCGCAAACAAAATATGGTTGGGGCGCGTATAGTCCCCCGTCGGCAATCCTAGCACCTCTTCGCCCGCTGATACGGTGTAACGAACATAGGCTTCATCCAGTCCATTCGCCACCATCAGATGTTGGATGTGTCTCGTAAGCTGCTCCTCATCCGGTTGAAAAGGAATGCCGAGCATTCGGCAACCTTCCTGCAGTCGATGCAGATGCCGATCCAGCAAGAATGGGACACCCTTGTAGGTGCGGAATGTTTCAAACAAGCCCATTCCGTATAAAAAGCCGTGATCACTTACGTGAATCACGGCTTTTGCGGCTTCCGTGAGGACGCCGTTGACTCCGATATATTTCATGAATCAGACGCCTACCTTGCGTTTTAGGAAATTGCGTAATAGTTGATGCCCGTAATCCGTAATAATGGATTCTGGATGGAACTGAACCCCTTCTACGGCAAATTCTTTATGCCGCAAACCCATAATTTCACCTTCCGCGGTTTCTGCGGTAATCTCTAGACACTCAGGCAGACTCTCGCGCTCCACCAGCAATGAGTGATACCGGGTTGCTGTGAACGGAGAAGGCAAGCCTTCAAATACCGATGTATTGTGATGAAGAATCGGTGATGTTTTACCGTGCATGAGTCGTTCAGCCCGGATAACCTTACCGCCAAAAGCCTGTCCGATGGCCTGGTGACCGAGGCAAACGCCAAAAATCGGAATGCGACCTTTAAAATGGCTGATCACATCCAGTGATATCCCCGCCTCATTCGGCGTGCATGGACCCGGCGAGATCAAAATATGCTCTGGTGCCAGCTCTTCTATGCCCTTCACATCAATCTCATCGTTCCGTTTTACGGTTACTTCTTCGCCAAGTTCACCCAAATATTGAACAAGATTGTACGTAAACGAATCATAATTATCAATCACCAAAATCATACGACTCACCCTCCTGTGATACCGCTTCTGCTCAAAGCAGCTTCTTCTTCACCACATTGTACCGCCTTCATGACAGCTCTGGCCTTGTTCCGACATTCCCGATATTCCCTGTACGGGTCTGAATCAATGACGATCCCCGCACCTGTCTGTAAATAGGCAGTGCTGCCTTTAACAGCTAGTGTTCTTATTATAATATTTAATTCCATATTGCCGTTATAGTCAATCCATCCAAGTGACCCTGTATAAGGACCCCGACGAACGGGCTCTAATTCTTCAATAATCTCCATGGTACGCACCTTGGGTGCCCCGGTAATGGTTCCGCCTGGAAAGGTAGCAGCAATTACATCTATAGCTGTACGACCCTGGGCTAATTTTCCCTCGACCTGAGATACCAGATGCATAACGTGCGAATAGTATTCGACAGTCAGCAGTTCAGGCACATGCACCGATCCGTATTCAGCAATCCGTCCGATATCGTTACGCTCCAGATCGACGAGCATAATATGCTCGGCGCGTTCTTTTTCGCTTGATAGAAGCTCTGCTGCCATAGCGGCATCTTCATCCGGTGTTAGCCCCCTTCTTCTCGTACCTGCAATAGGTCGGGCGCTCACACGTCCATCCTCCAGCTTCACCAACAATTCTGGCGAGCCACTGACGATCCGTAAATCTGGCATACGCAGCATACCCATATAGGGGGAAGGATTCAGCAGACGAAGCCATTCATATATATTTTCAGGGAGGGCTGTAAGCGCACGTTGCTGACGAATCGACAAGTTAACCTGGAATACATCCCCTTGGGCAATGTATTCCTGCACACGTCTTACGGCATGTTCAAAATCTTGTTGGTTAAATGCCGCTGTCCAACCATCAGATTCTTGATGAGCAGCCTCTAGCCCCTCTTCGGCAAGCCTAGCACAACGACGAGGGTACGCAGGATCAATCTCTCCTGCATTTATGATGTTATTCCACTGAATCAGCATACGTTCTGCACGTTGGGCAGCTTCCGCATAATGCTCGCAAAGTATGGGATTTGGCCCATCCCGTATAACGCGATTGGTCAAATCTGTATCACGGCTGACTTTATCGGAATGCGCAGGAGCAGGCATATGAACAGCACAATATATGCAGGATTTTTCGTGATCATAAATCCATAGCTCATTCACCCTCATCCATACATAATCAGGTATGCCCGTATCGTCTGCAGCTTGAGATGGCAAACGCTCCAACGAGCGAGCTACATCGTAGCCAAGATAACCCGCAAATCCCCCAGAGAAAAAAGGCATGCCAGGTACACGCGGTGCACGGTAAGGAGCGATCCAGTTGTTCATGACTTTCAAAGGTTGACCATGTATATCTCCATGTTTCCCACTTTGCAAATCAGTCCAAACTGCATGTTCTCCCTTGCCTTCCAATATAGCAACCGGATTTAAGGCCAGATAGGTGTACCTCCCACCTTTAGCGCTCTCCAGCAAAAAGGCATATGGCGACGAATCCTCCCAAGCCTTCCGCCACGATGACGGTAGCCCTCCCACAGGTAATGGGTACTCAGCGATATAGGGAAGTATACTCCAGCCTTCCTCCTGCCAAACCTGCCACTGCGCCTCCGTCACTCTAGCTGTCGATTTCATCCGTGTGTGCTTCCCCTTCCCTACTTTTCAATAAGTCTACATTCTCTCCTTAAAAAGAAACCCCCACCCCCCTGCAACAGGGAAATGAGGGAATCCTTACGTATAGTATACACAATTACGACATAATTACAGCTCGAAATTGTATAGTGGCGTACTCAGGTAACGTTCTCCATTACTTGGAACAATGACAACGATCCGTTTACCCTTGCCCAATTGCTTAGCAAGCTTCAAAGCCGCATGAACAGCCGCGCCAGATGAAATACCGGACAAAATGCCCTCTTCCTTGGCCACTCTACGTGCTACCTCGAAAGCTTCATCGTTTTCTACATGAATAATTTCATCATAGATATCACGGTTTAAAATTTCAGGAATAAAGTTGGCACCCAGCCCTTGGATCTTGTGGGGTCCTGGCTTACCGCCTGCTAACAGCGGGGAAGAGGCAGGCTCTACAGCCACAACTTTAATATCAGGGAATTCTTTCTTAAGCACTTCTCCGGCACCAGAAATGGTTCCGCCAGTGCCTATTCCCGCTATAAAAGCATCCAGAGTTCCGCCAATGGAACGAATGGCTTCCACAATCTCAGGACCGGTCGTTTCACGGTGAATTTTGATATTAGCCTTGTTTTTGAACTGCTCAGCAGCAAAATAATCCGGATTTTCACTCAGCAATTCTTCCATTTTCTTAACGGACCCATTCATGCCTTCTGATCCTGGTGTTAACACAAGCTCAGCTCCATAAGCACGCAACAAATTACGACGCTCTATGCTCATCGTTTCTGGCATAACGATGACTGCCTTATAGCCCTTCGCAGCAGCTACCATAGCCAAGCCGATTCCTGTATTACCGCTTGTTGCTTCAATAATGGTACCGCCTGGCTTAAGCAGACCTTCACGTTCAGCTTCTTCTACCATGCTAATCGCAATACGATCTTTTACACTGGAGCCTGGGTTCTGATATTCCAGTTTCAAATAGATTTCAGCGCTATCTTCCGGTACGATCCGGTTGAGGCGAACAAGGGGTGTCTCTCCGATAAGTTCGGTAATGTTATTAACAACTTTAGCCATGATAATTCCTCCCTGACTGTAGATGATATATTAAAAATTGCGAAATCATATTGTAGATGATTCTTAGTCAATTACTATAATTTAGTGCCGTTCATTAATTTCCGATAAAAATAGTTGGTTTTATACGCTAATCATAACAATCTTCAATTCCAATGTCAATACGAGTGAATAAGCCGCGATGCTGTCAACCCGCGTTATCAGCATCGGGCTTCCTTCAAACCAATATTCTTTCACTACGTTACAGAGAAGCTTAGGATGCATTCTTTCCAGATAAAATACGCGCTCCATATTTATCACGCAGACCCTTCTCGACCTCTTCCAAAGGAGCGGCTTGTGCAAGCGCAAGAGATCGGCGAATTTGCTGTCGGATCTGCTGCTTATCCGGAGAATTCTTCAACCGGACATCCTGTACATAAATGACAGCATAGCCATCGTTAACAGAGATCGGACCTGCAACATCCCCAGAGCTTAGCTCTCTCGCCGCCTTCATGATCGCCTCCGGTTGCAATGGATCATATTCATCCACCCATCCCAGCTGTCCACTGCTATCTTTGTCGAAAGGCTTACCTGCATGCTCTTGAATCAGCACATCGAAGCTCTCCCCCTGCTTAACCCGATCTAGCAACGCTTCTGCTTCCTCCGCATTATCTACATAAAGAGCTGCCAATTGGATCTGCTTACCGACGGCAAATTCCTCAGGATGCTGCTCCCAATACTCGTCAATCTCCGCTTCCTGAACCTGAATACCCTGCGTGGCTATTTTCTCCAAACCAATCCGGTATTCCGCTTCATTCCGCAAATCAACCGGACCTAAGCCAAACTGTCGCTGCATTTCATCAAAATAGGCATGATCTGAGTCATACCCTTTACTATCCTGCTCCAGCACCTGCTGTAGATCCTCTTGGGTGATCTTGATACCGAGACGCTTGGTTTCAGCCTGCACGGCTTTACGATTCAACATTTGCAACAGCGTATTGGTTCCATATCGCTTTTTCAGTTCCGCTACCCACTGTTCCTCCGATATGCCTTCCTGACCCATCTCCGCCACAGTATGATCGCCGTCATCCTTGCTTACATCACCCGGCTTTGACAGCCCCCGAAGCATGATAAGACCACCCAAGGCGGCGACGCTAACGGTCAGAATAATGACAGCTGTCCATAATCCTTTTTCCCGTGTAGTCATCGCTTGCACCGCCCATCCGGTTAGGCTTTGGCTTGATCTAACAGATTTTGCAATTCATCTTTATTAAACTGATAAGCCTCATTACAAAAGTGGCATACGACCTCAGCCTGTCCTTCTTCCTCAATTAACTGCTCTAATTCGCTTTCTCCCAAACTGATCAATGTTTTTTCCACGCGCTCACGTGAACACTCACATTGAAAATGAATATCCAATTCATCGAGAATCCGAACGTCCGGCAGCATCCAGCGCAGCATTTCATCAAGTTCCAACCCTTGATCCAGCAAAGCAGTAACGGGTGGAATGGAGCTGACTGCATTTTCGATCGCAGTAATCTCATCATCATTCAAGCCTGGAAGCAACTGAATAATAAATCCACCGGCCACAATAACCGAGTTATCCGTATCTACCAGCACACCCAAGCCCACTGCTGACGGGGTCTGTTCCGATTTGGCAAAATAATAGGTAAAGTCCTCACCCAGTTCACCGGAAATAATCGGAGTACTGCCGCGATACGGTTCTTTTAACCCCAAATCCTTGATGATATGAATGAAACCCTCTGTACCTACGGCACCCGCTACATCCAGTTTGCCCATACTATTGCTCGGCAAATGCACATGCGGTTCAGTAACATAACCTCGCACTTCCCCTACAGCATTGGCATCAACGACGATTTGCCCAATCGGTCCATCACCTTTAACTTGAATGGTCAATCGCTCTTTGCCTTTTAGCATAGAACCCATAATAGCACCTGCTGTGAGGGTTCGCCCCAAAGCAGCGGTTGCCGTAGGATGAGTATCATGCCTTCTCCGCAATTCCTCTACCAATTGAGTTGTCCGAACAGCAAAAGCTCTAACCCTTCCATCCATGGCTGTACCACGAATAAGTCGATCCTGCTTATTTTCCATATTGATATCCTCCCCTATTCTCCAGGACAGCTATGCTGCTTATTTTCGTTAGTATGGCTCATCATTGAAGCATAATTTCCTATTATATAAACAACCTGCATCGACAGATCACGCGAATTGTTCAAAAACGTAACATATTTCAGTATAGACGAAAAACGCCGCTAATCCAAACCGATAAGATCATCGGTTGGACTCAGCGGCAACTTATATCCACTTTTTTTATTCAGCGTTACGTTGGTAAATGATGCGTAATCCTTCGAGCGTCAACATCGGCAACACTTTCTGAATGCTCTCTGTCTCTGATGCGATTAGCTCTGCAAGACCTCCGGTAGCAATAACCGTAGGTTCCACCTGCATTTCTTCCTTAATGCGCCTCACAATGCCATCCACTTGCCCAGCATAACCGAAGATAATCCCAGCTTGCATGGCATGAACCGTATTACGACCAATAACCTTTTTGGGTTTCTCCAACTCGATGCGGGGCAGCTTGGAAGCCCGTTGATACAGTGCCTCCGTCGAAATCCCGATCCCCGGCACAATGACACCGCCCAAGTAGTTTCCCTTATCGTCAATACAATCAAACGTCGTCGCTGTTCCAAAGTCCACCACAACCAGCGGCCCGCCGAACCGTTCGACAGCCGCAACAGCGTTCACGATCCGATCCGCACCTACTTCACGAGGATTCTCATAACGCAGGTTAAGACCAGTCTTGATTCCCGGCCCGACGATTAACGGCGTTTTGCCTATGTATTTATCGCACATTTCTTCTAATACACGGACCAATGGCGGAACGACAGAGGAAATAATCACTCCCTGGATGTCATCCTTTAGTACGCCACCCATACTAAAAAGATTATGTATGAGTACGCCGTATTCATCTGCGGTTGCCTGCCTGGAGGTACTGATCCGGTAATGGTGCAACAGCTCCCGCCCTTCGTATATCCCCAGAACAATATTGGTATTACCTACATCCACTACAAGAATCAATGGGTGTCACCTATCTTTCTTTGCGTTAAGGTCAAGGCTGATATCCAGGTTATGAAAAGAGTATGTCAGCCTGCCTACAGAAATCACATCTACGCCACTCTCAGCCATCTCACGCACTGTATCCAGCGATACATTGCCCGAGGCTTCTGTTTTGACATGTGGTGCCCGTTCCCGAATGAACCGAACGGCTTCCTTCATATCTGGGGCAGACATGTTATCCAGCATAATGATATCCGCCCCAGCTTCCAGGGCTTCCTGAACTTGTTTCATGTTTTCCGTCTCTACTTCAATCGTCATCGTATGCGGTATATTAGCGCGCGCTCGACTCACAGCTTGTTCAATCCCACCTGCGCCCTTAATATGATTATCCTTAATCATAACAGCATCGTACAGGCCAAAACGATGATTCGAGCCACCGCCTACACGAACAGCATACTTCTCCAGCAGTCGATGTCCCGGTGTTGTTTTACGTGTATCCACCAAGCGAGTGGACAGACCATGCAATTGATCTATAAAAGCCCGAGTCCGCGTGGCAATACCAGACATCCGTTGGAGCAGATTTAACGCCAATCGCTCCCCGGTCAGGATTGCATGGGTACTCCCCGTTACTTCTGCCAAAACGCTCCCCTTTTCAATCCACTGTCCATCGACTACCAGCGGAGTGAACGACAAGGAAGGGTCCACTACCTGAAATACAAGGGCAGCCACGGGTAACCCCGCAACCACGCCGCTCTCCTTGGCATGAATGACAGCCTTGGATTGGCGGCCCTGCTCAATTGTCCAGCGCGTGGTCACATCGCCAGAGCCCGTATCTTCTCGCAGCCAGCTGCGAATTTGTGCCGTCAGTTCTTCCTGATATCCACTAAACTCTCCATAAAGCTCGCTGTTAGATGTCATGAACGTACTCCTCCGTTATCCCTTGCTCACGTCGCTGCTGAACATGCTTTCGCCAGACGCTATCATCTGACTCAGGGAAATCCTCGCGATAATGCGCTCCCCGGCTCTCCTCACGTAGCAGCGCACCATCTGTTACTAATAAAGCACAGGTGAGCAAATTGGCAAATTCGATCTCTTCCCGGCTAGCGATCACAGCCTCAAAAATAGGCATTAGCCCTTGCAACTCATCTAATGCTGCTTGCAGCCCTTCGCCGTGCCGACGAACTCCAGCATAACGAACCATTGCTTCTTGCAGCCTATGCCGCTGCTCCGCAACGGATGAAGCCGGGAACTCTGTACGGTTATCGCTATAAGATATCAACGTATGGCCGACCAGCGGTGGCAATGAATGCAGTCGCTCAATAATCCTGCTGGCGAATACAATAGCTTCAGATAACGAATTGCTCGCCAGACGATTAGCTCCGTGAACACCTGTAGAAGAGGTTTCCCCGCAGGCGAACAAACGCGCAATGGAGCTTTCCCCGTGTAAATTAGTCTGAACACCACCCATCATATAATGGGCAGCAGGCGCAATGGGGATCCAGTCTGTCGTCATATCCAAACCAAATGACAAACATGTCCGATAAATGGTTGGAAAACGTTGCTTCACCCGCTCAGGTGGCTCATGCGTAATATCCAGGTATACAAACGCAGCTTGGGTGCGTTCCATCTCATGAATGATAGCACGAGCTACGATATCTCTGGGTGCAAGCTCCTGCCGGGAATCATACTTGTCCATGAAGCGTTCTCCGTGAATATTGCGTAATACGGCTCCTTCTCCCCGTACAGCTTCGGAAATTAGAAACCTTGGAGCGCCCGGATGGCACAACGCCGTAGGGTGAAACTGTATGAATTCCATATCCCGTATAATCGCCCCAGCACGATATGCCATAGCGATACCATCCCCGGTTGCAATATCCGGGTTGGTCGTATAACGGTATAATTGCCCGCTACCTCCTGAGCACAAAATCGTTGCATTAGCAGTGATATACGACCTTTCCCCACCTGGCTTTTGGACGAGGGCTCCAATACACTCACCATGCTCCGTCAGCAGATCAATTACCATGCATTCTTCCCACACTTCGATACCGGGATGGGCAGCAACCTGGTCTGATAAGGCACGCACAATTTCATAACCGGTAGCATCTCCATTCGCATGCAAAATACGCCGGTGACTATGCGCTCCTTCCCGTGTCAACGCTAGTTCACCATCCACACGATCAAAAGCCGTTCCCATACGTATTAACTCTTGAATACCAACTGGACCTTCATGGACAAGCGTACTGACCGCCTCAGGTTCACACAGACCTGCTCCAGCAATCAGAGTATCTTCCATATGATAGGCTGGTGTATCCTCGTCCGATGTGACAGCAGCAATGCCGCCTTGAGCATAACGCGTGTTGCTTTCCATCAAAGTCTTCTTGGTAATCAGCAACACTTTCCGATTCTCCGCAGCCTTAATCGCCGTATATAAGCCCGCAATGCCTGAGCCGATAATTAATAAGTCGGCCTCCAATCGGGTCAAGTCCGCTACATCAAAATCAACTAGATATCTTGGAATCATGCCTTCACCTGATTTCACAGAAGAATAGCGCACACCATAGGTTCTACAGTATGCGCTCACGTATATGTTCAAAATGATAGAGAGTCGATTGCAGCGACTGTTGGCTTTTATACGCTAAGAAGACGACAGCCGTTTATTTAACAATAAATGTACACAACGTTCCGATGTCTGTCAAATCACGTTAGCAATAATCTTCCATTTAAAAAACTCCGGAAAACCAATAATACCTGGTTCCCCGGAGCTTACCTATACGCTTATTCAACTATCTATCGGATGATTAGGTTGTTGTCGGTGGAGTACCACCGGAGTTGCCCGAATTGTTATCATCCTCTGGCTTTTTCAGATTAGGGATATCATTCGGTTGATCCGTTGTATTCTTAGGCTCGTCATCCTTACCTTGAATACGTACACGGACGTCTCCAATGTTGTCGATCACAGGCTCACCATTTTCTGGTGTTCCTTCTCCCTCAGTTGTGCCACCATCCAAAGAACCTGTCTCGATCAAACGTTTGATTTGTTCAAGTTCCAGAGTTTCTTCTACCAGCAAGGTTTGAGCAATCAAATGAACCTCTTTGGAATACTTGGTCAGGAGTTCTCTAGCACGCTCATAAGACTCAGTGATGAAGCGATTCATCTCCTGGTCAATCTGATAAGCGATCTGATCACTGTAGTTCTGCTCATGACCGATATCGCGTCCAAGGAATACTTGGCCTTGTGAAGTACCGAACTGCATCGGACCAAGCTTCTCACTCATACCATATTCTACGATCATGCTGCGTGCAATGCTTGTCGCTTGCTGGAAGTCGCTATAGGCTCCCGTTCCGATCTCACCAATGAACAGTTCCTCGGATACGCGTCCACCCAACAATCCAGTGATTTTGTCCAGCAATTCCTGCTTGGTTGTCAGCATGCGGTCTTCCTTCGGAAGCATGATGACATATCCGCCTGCACGTCCACGTGGAATAATCGTTACCTTATGAACCATATCCGCATTTTCCAAGAAGAAACCAATAATCGTATGGCCTGCTTCATGATAAGCAACAATTCGTTTTTCGCGGTCACTGATTACGCGGCTGCGTTTTTCGGTACCTACGATAACACGGTCGATAGCTTCATCTACTTCTCGCATCGAAATATCTCTGCGGTTACGACGAGCCGCCAACAAGGCAGCTTCGTTCAACAGATTTTCCAGATCAGCGCCCGTAAAGCCTGTTGTACGTTTCGCAATTACGTCCAGTTTAACATCCTTCGTTAATGGCTTGTTGCGAGCATGTACATACAATACTGCTTCACGGCCTTTAACATCTGGACGGTCAACCGTAATTTGACGGTCAAAACGTCCTGGACGAAGCAACGCCGGGTCTAAGATATCCGGACGGTTTGTAGCCGCTACGATGATGATCCCTTCGTTTGCGCCGAATCCATCCATCTCTACGAGCAATTGGTTGAGCGTCTGCTCACGTTCATCATGTCCGCCACCCAATCCGGCGCCACGTTGACGTCCAACGGCATCAATCTCATCAATGAAAATGATACAAGGTGCGTTCTTCTTCGCGTTCTCGAACAAATCACGAACACGGGAAGCACCGACCCCGACGAACATTTCTACAAAATCAGAACCCGAGATGCTGAAAAACGGTACTCCGGCCTCGCCTGCAACAGCTCTCGCCAAGAGTGTTTTACCCGTACCTGGAGGGCCCACTAACAGAACACCTTTTGGAATACGAGCGCCCACAGCTGCAAACTTGCGTGGGTCCTTCAAGAATTCTACGACTTCGACAAGCTCTTGCTTCTCTTCGTCAGCCCCTGCCACGTCCTCGAACGTAACCTTCTTCTTCTCTTCGTTATACAGACGGGCTTTGCTCTTGCCGAAGTTCATAACTTTGCCGCCACCGCCCTGTGCCTGATTAAACAGGAAGAAGAACAACAGGAACATGATCACCAAAGGAATGATAGAAGTCAAAAACGTCAGCCAAATGCTTTCGCCTTCCATTTTCTTCTGCACGTATTCAAACCCGTTCGTTTCGCTGGCATTCACCAGTTCACTTAGTGCTTGATCCGTTGGTGGAACATATACGGAAAAATTGGTCGATTTAGCATTAGCCGGCTGCTTCTTATATGCACCGGTTACAAGATAGGCGTAACCGTCAAATTGGACCGTTACTTTAGAGATGTTATTAGCTTTAACCTCTTGCCGTAATTGGTCATATCTAGGGAGATCGGAGGCTTCGTTACTGTTGCTAACAAACTGAACGATACCCACCACAACTAAAAAAAGAATCAAATAAAAACCAGAATTCCGGATGAACCGATTCATCCCCTACCTCCTCTCGAGACACTTAAGTTATTTTACCATAGCCTGTAAGTCCTTCTCAACAAAGGGCCTTATTTAGTCCTAGGACTGGAGGCTGAGATTAGCTGGTGTAGATTTCCGGCTTTAAAATCCCTATGTATGGGAGGTTCCGGTAGTGCTCGGCATAGTCCAGACCATAGCCGACAACAAACGCATCTGGAAGCGTAAATCCAGTATAATCTGCTTCAAGATTAACTGTCCGGCGTGCAGGCTTGTCGAACAAGGTTACGACACATACCGAATTGGCATTACGGTTTTTAAGCAATTCAATCAAATGCGTCAGCGTCAGGCCGCTGTCGATAATATCTTCGACAATCAGAACGTCGCGTCCTTCTACAGATGCGTCCAAATCCTTAATGATTTTGATGATACCTGAGGATTTTGTGGATGCTCCGTAACTTGATACAGCCATGAAATCAAGCTCCAACGGCACTGTAATGGTTTTAACCAAATCAGCCATAAAGATAAACGCACCTTTCAGTACGCAAATCACCAATGGATTTTTACCTTCATATTTCACGCTGAGCTGTGCACCCAATTCCTTAATTTTACTCTGAATTTCTTCTTCGCTGATCAATATTTCCTGAATATCATTTTGCAACGGTGTAAACCTCCTAAGTTTATACTATGAAAGCCGTTCCTGCGCAATTACCGATGCCCCGGACTCTCTCGTCTTTGCCATGACATATATATAACCGAAGACGTGTGCTTTTGCACTGCGGCATGTACAGAACGTCGTACGCCCGGAATCCAGAGAATAGTTCCAGCGTGGTCGCAGACGATGGGAGTAACGGAACGCATTGAAGGAGGTATTTTTTCATCAATAAAAATATCTTTAACCTTTTTTCTTCCGTTTAATCCCATTACATACATGGTATCTCCAGGTAATCGCGAGCGTACAGTCAAAGGCAGACTCAATTGATCTGCGTCGAACCACGCTTCCTCCTTATTCGCCGGATGGTCCGCATCCGAATAGGAAGCCCTTCGCCACCGAAGTATACCACCTGCCTCAGGCAATTCTAGCTCACCGGAAAAAGGCAATACACTTAGTCCATAGCACCATTCGCCCATAACGACTTGCGTACGGTCAAACAAAACCGCCTGGTCATATTCGCGGACTCCAACCGCACCGCCTCCCAAGTCCAAACTCCATGTAGACGATGCCTCTTGGAGAAGTCTTAGTCGAACGGTCTCAATTTTACGAAAATCAAAATTTTCACTGTCCGAAGGCAGATAATTTAATATTAGTTTAATCAACCTCCGTTGTAAAGCAACGGATAGCTTACGGTATGAAGCGATGGGAAACATGTACCTGCCATTATCCAAGCGCACCATTTTCTCGTATGCCGACAGCGTGGATGCCTCCATAAAGTCATTTTCGTCAGCCATCGTTTCGGCCAGCCGGTTTAGGGACGGTGTCAGTCGCTCATTATATTGCCCCAAAAAAGGAAGCACATCCATGCGAATGGCGTTACGACGGTATTTGGATGATAAATTAGTGCTGTCTATCACATAGGAAAGATCATAAAAGTTACAAAACTCAATCAGGTCAGCCTTGTACATACGTAGCAGCGGGCGAATGAGTTGCACATTTTTTTCCCTGCGCGCCAAACGCATACCTGCCAAACCTGCTGGGCCGCTACCACGCAGCAAGTGCAAGAGAACCGTTTCGGCTTGATCGTCGCCGTGGTGAGCCATTGCAATATGCTGTGCTTCCCACTTTGTAGCCATATCATGTAAAAAGCTGTAGCGCAGCTCGCGGGCTGCTTCCTGTGGCCCCTTCCCGCTCTCCTTCATATAAGCGGGTACATCCACCCGAGTCATTTCAAATGGAAGTTCGAGCTTTTGGGCAATATTGCGTACCTCTTCAGCCTCCGCATCCGATTCCTCTGGTCTGAAGCCATGATGAACGTGAGCGCAGACGAGTTGTAAAGGCATATGTATAACGGATATTTCATGTAAAATGTGCAAAAGGGCCACCGAATCCGGCCCACCGGATACAGCAACCACAATGCGGTCTCCGGGGCTCCACAGTGAATGATCTCGCGCCAAGGCGAGCACTTCCTGCACAACACCGGTCGGTTTTGTTGTTCCCATTCACGACCCTCTTTTCTCCCGACCGTAAAAATGATGATCATCTGTTATCTTATGTAAGTCTGCTGCTACCTTAACGCAATCCAGAGCGCTCCGGCAAGCAGCAAAAGCGATACCGTGAAAGCATATCCCAGCCAGCGTGGGTTCCCTTTTTTGACCGACGATTGCCTGACATGTGCGGAAGCCAAACGTGACCAAGATCGGGCCGCTGCACGAGTATCGGAATATTCTCCACGCACTGCACCCAGCAGCCATTCGGCATAGGGGCGCAATACACGGCTACGGCGAATGATGACCGTCAATTCTGCCGTATTCCGCAGCTGTGGCAGCCTACTCGCAGCGGTCTTTAATGATTCGCTCTCCAATATATGAATCGTTAGAAGAGCGAAGGCAAACAGGTCATACTGGGAATCAGCATTTCGGCTGCCAGCATTCCAGAATCCCCTATCATACCACTCTGTGAATTGTTTAACACTCCGACCAGCAAGAGACACCCCACCGTAGTCAATTAATTCAGCCTCTCCATAGGCATTGACCAAAATATTCTGCGGCTTCAGGTCGCCAAACACCCATCCTGCCTGATGGAGATCCGCCAGACGATTCAGTATACCGGTTCCAGCCACACCATACCATTCCGGCCCTTTGGCTGCCACAAAACGATGAAGCGGATCACCCTTAACATATCGCATAACATAAAAGGGGATTTCTCCGCTGCGTAACACTACATCATCCACCTCAAACAAAAAGGAAGGATTTCCATTTCGCTGAAGGGCGGCCTGAGTCCCCTGAGACTGCAATGTGGTCAGCACATTAATCTCCGATTGCAGATCAAGCGTGTTCTTCCCCATTTTCAGAGCAAATTGCCGATCGGCCTGTGCTTCTTTTACCAAATATACAGTTCCGTTCGCTCCCCGGCCCAGCAAGCGCTGGATGACATAGCTGCTCCGCTTCCACTTGCCCTTGATGACCGTTCCGGGTGCAAGAACGGGATCAGACGACGTAGTCACCGAGCATCCCTTCTCCTTTGCCACAGGATTCTTCCAGATCTTTCTGTTCTCCTAGTGTAACATATCGGTAATAATCAATCACTTGTAAAATGGCAGGACCTGTCGGTGTTGCCCCTTTCATCCGCAAGCGTCCAAATATCGATTTGATCTGGTTAAGCTCAGAGGTCCAACCGATATCCATGACTGCGTCTTCTCCCATTTTGCCGCCCGGAAAATGAAATACAGATATACGGCTGGGTCCGCTTCTGGACTGTAAACTGAGCAGCAAATCGCGGATGCTGTCCTCTACAGCAGGCAGCTTGGGCTTCATGCTCGCACTTGCATCAATGAGCAAAGCAATCTCCAGGGTGCTTGTTTCTGTCAGTTCATCCATCACCTCAACCACTTGGGCTCGTTTGGCCGGAGGAAGTTCACCGATATGTTTGGCGCCACCCTCACCCAGAATGTGCGTTAACTCTCTATTAACCGCCTGCTGAATGGTTTGAATCACCGTCTTGCGCGTCATCATCTGCATGGTCTGCGCCAACTGTTTCGTCCCTACGATTTGGCTAAACCCTCCCCCTGCTTTAGCAATTTCTTGAATCTCCGCACTGCCAAGCTCGCCAATAGTTCCATAATCTATGACTCCGGCGACGTTCACTGTAATACCTTCCCGTAAAGCCTGGGCAGCCGCCATGACTGGACTAACACCTACATTCGAGCATCCGTCTGTAATGATCAAAATTTGCTTCATCGTTTTTTGACCTCCGCTTCCTCTTAATCTATCCCGATAGATTCTATCTTTGCCTAATCCGGAACGATTCAAACGAAGGATGCGGATTTTTAAAAATGGGTAAGGAATTTCCCGGGCAATGTCGGCTTAGCTCACCGTCCGTGGACGTTCCAACCACCTCATGCCAGGTACATGGAGAGTTGCCCACTCTGGGCGGAAGTGGTCGATTTTACTAACAACTACAGTCATATCATCATAGATTTGATTTTGCTGGTATCGAATAACCCGTTCTAGCAAACAGTCGGCCAACTGCTGAGGATCTTCGCTTTCAATTTCCTGAATCATGCGTTTCATCCATATTTCCTTATTAACCGCGTAACCCGGTGAGTCGTATATACCGTCTGTAATCATAATGAGAATATCGCCCGGCTGGAGCTGCAGTGATACCAAATCAATTTCAATATCCTGTATAATGCCAATCGGCAAGTTGCTGGCAGATACAGGGATGACCTCCTCCCCTCTTTTAATAAAGCTCGGCGTAGACCCAATCTTCATAAAAGTTGTCTGGGCCGTGTACTGATCAATCAGCGCCATATCGACCGTAGCATACATTTCTTCAGGTGATCGCAGCATCAGGACAGAGTTAACCGACTTGATCGCCAACTTTTCGTCCATACCCGATTGCAGTAATTCCTCCAAAATGTTAAGTGCTGCACTGCTTTCTTGCTGCGCGCGCTCTCCGTTCCCCATACCATCACTTAATGAGACTGCAAAAGTCCCGTTCCCTAGCTCCATCATGCTGTAGCTGTCTCCTGAGAAAAAATCGCCTCCTTTGGCGGCACTAGCTACCCCTGTAGCAATCTCATACGTTTTAGCGGAGCCGAACATGACTGTAGCCAAGCCTTGGCGGCGATCTGCCTCCGTTTCGCGCATCACAGCTATATGCTCGTCCAGAATGTCCGACAGAAGTGGAGCAATGATTTTCCGACATTCATCAAATCCCCTTGTATAGGCATGGACAATCTCAATTTCTACCTGACCTGCATCCAGATTAATAATCTCAATAGATTGGATGGACAAGCCCAGTCTATCAAGAGCCTCTCGTATTTGCTCCTCCTGCCGATGCATGGTCTGTCCTTCCCGCTGAATTTCTCGCGCTAAATCCTCCATAATTTGTGATACACCCGATAGCTGGTCAGCAACAAGCTGACGACTATCGTATACTTGGCGCTTCCACTGCATATTATGTTGGTAGAGGCTATACTGCTGCTTCATCACTTGCAGGACAGCGCCCGTTTTAGCACATGCCTTGCTCCATTGCGGGGGGATCTGCTCCGGCTCCAAATCGGGGTTATCCTCAATGGCGCTCATCATTTCCGTCATATACTGATGGGTTTGCATAAACTTGCCGTCCCAGCACTGCTCACACTTGAAGCAGGAGGCACATGTCCCTTCTGCCACCGCATTCATAAAGTGTTCGATTTCTCCGTCCGGTTTTGCGCCCTCACTCGCAGATATCTGGTGAAAGCTGCGGGATAGCTGACTGAATACACGGGAAAACTTCGTTACCCGCTCTGCGGTGAGATCGCGGACCCTTTTGGCATATTCATGCTGAGATTTGGCGTGGTCCTGCGTACCGGGAACATAGGTAGAAACCGCTTTAAGGAAACTTTTGGGGGTTATTAAGAATAATAGAATTGCCGCACAGCTCTCCCAAGTTGATGTCAAGACGTCTCCGGTCCCGTCCAAATAGATTGTCAGAATTGAGGAGCCTAGCAGCATCCCAAGCGCAACAGCACCCTTTTTCCCTTCACGCAGCATTCCTGCCAGCAAACCTGCAAAAGCGAGCAAACTCATCTGCACAATTGCAGACATATTGGCCAAGCTTAAAATTAAACCGGTAATTACACCGACCGATGCACCCAGCGAAGCACCTCCCACCAAAGCAAACACCAAGACCAAATATCGCGACAGTACATGATCGACAGACAATGAATGAACAGTCCAGCCTACTGCTCCCGTCATCACAGAGGCTAATAAAATAATAAGACATAAAATTTCCTCATTTTTGAGCTGGCTTGTCTTCTTGCGGTACGTAAACAACGGTATGGCCTGCGTGAACACCAGCGTAAGCATAAAGCTGAGAACCGCATCCGTTCCCACAATGATAAGCTCATACCATGTAAAAGTTGGAGCCATCACGGCGTTAAATAAATTGACCATAAACACCGACAAGAAAACCATAAGCGGGGCATAGGATAATTCCAGACGGTCGAAGGTTCGTAGTCCGCGATACAGGAGATAAAATACCAGTAGCTCGCCACCAATCATAAATAACGATGGGTAAGGAGCTAACAGGCTGCCTAACACAACGGATACAGCTACAGGCAGCATCAGATCACGCCGAAGAAACGTTATGACCGCAAAATAAGCGAGGGCAAACGGAGAAAGCTCGTCCAAAATAGTGGCGCGTCCCAGTAGAACTCCCATAGCTGACAATAGCAGCATCCATCTTTGCGCGGTTACCCATTGCACCACTTTATGTGAATCCAGCCGTTTCTTGAGTCTGGAAGACCACCCTTCCGTACGCTCTTTGGATTTGGACTTTCTAGATTTTAACCCCGGAAAATGTACCACGTTCCATTTCTCCATCATGCGTCAGGCACCCCATTCATCAATTTGATGTTCCTATCTTAAACCGGAACGACTGAGAAAGTTTGTCAGAACCCCACGTCTTATTCCAAGAAATTTCCGACAAAAAAACGTTCTGCGCGAAAGGACAGAGCATCACTCTGAACATCAAGCTACGCCCGTATGGAAGCCGATGGAAGAAACGTCCCGCTACTCCTTATATGACCTCTCGATGTCGTTCATCCTGATGTCCAATCTAGCGATTTGCACAGAAGATAGACGGAAAACCGTTGGAGTTTGTCGGACGATTATGTCCTCACGACAAAAAAAACATCCGCTTTCCAGCATCGAAGCTCTTTTCTTCTTCATCAAAATTGCGAATCTCATAAATGCCCGTACGACTAACCACTGGATTCAGCGCCAACAATCGCTGCTTATCGCATCTGTTGTCGGTAGAACGCAAAAAAACCGTAGCAGTCTCTCGACTGTACGGTTTTCCGTGTATGATTGATACGGTTGTCAAAGTGAATTAAACACGCTTCGCGCCGCGTCCTCCGCGTTTACCTTCGGTGTTCTTTTTCAGCGACGAAATGCGTTCCTCACTATCTTTCAGGAAGCGTGACATTTTATCCTCAAATGAAGGTTTACCCGGTGCAGGCTTGAAAGAACGGCCTCCACGATCGCGGTTGAAACCACCGCCACCACCACCGCGTCCTTGACTTGGACCTGAACCTCCACCGCCGAAACGGTCGCCTCCGCCTGGTCCTCCTGTACGCTCCGGTCTTGGAGCTCTTGGGGGACGGGCTTCACTTGCCGGCTTGTCAATCGTTTGCTTAATGGAAAGTCCGATTTTGCCATCTTTGTCAACATTAATGACTTTCACCGTCACAACATCATTAATCTTCAGGTGGTCGTTAACATCCTTAACATAGTTATCGGCGATTTCCGAGATGTGAACGAGACCCGTGACACCTCCAGACAAATCCACAAATGCTCCAAAATGCGTGATGCCTGTCACTTTGCCCTCTAACTTGGTGCCCACTTCAATTGCCATAGAATAAAATGATCCTCCCTTAAAATATACAACCGATTTTTTTGCAAAAAAATCCCGCTGTGGTGATTTGATTATACAAAATGGCGGAACCAAGGTCAACTAAGCATTGGCCCGATAATGTTCCTATTTCTGATCTCCGATGATTGGCGTCTCTTCCGGTTTGTAAAGACCGTACTTGCTTCTGGCAATCTCGCCAATGTACTCAGGGTCCTTCAGACGATTCACTTCGGTTTGAAGCTGTTGTTCCGTTTGTGTAGCAGCTTGCTTCTGCTTTTCCTTCTGGGTGAGCTGTTCACTTCGATCGGCCATAATCATGCCTTGAGAAAAAAAGGTAAAAATTGCCCAACTACCAAAGGCGGCAAGCGATAGCAACCAAATCATGATTCGCCTGCGCCCGCCCGCGTTGGACTTGGACGTAGAAGATGAATGGCGATCTACAGACGAATTACGCATGATACTACCTCCTTCCAAACCATCTTTTCGCTGTGTTTTTCAGTCTGATACCCAGCTTTACGAGCAACTCTGGAGTCTTCCAGCGCGCTTTAAGCGGACCGATCAGCCATAGGATCGGCTTCCAAACCGGCATCAGGATGTATATCAGCATCCTTCCCAGGAACACAATTAGTGCCCATGTCCATCCGACCAGCTTGCGTAACAGCCGATACAGCGCTAACACCGGAAGAACAATCAGGATGCGCAGTATGCTGTTCACGATCAACGTCAGTCTGCGAACTATCTCTAATAACATTACCACAAAACGTTGGGTTGTAACACTAAAGGCCCAAAAATAGAGCCAAACCCCCAAAAGTAGTCCTAAAAAGACATAAAACCGCAGCTCACCGCGATTACTCGCGTATAGCACACGGAAAATAAACAAAGCCGAGGCCACCCAGTACAGCACGTCCAACATATGAACGCTCCAGCGGGCAAAATGAAAGCGGATGGACAGCACCCGGTAGCTGTCAAACACCACTCCCATGGCTATGCCCGACAACAGCATCCACGTCAACGTCAGCCATTGCGTGTAAGGGTTCATTTGAAGATTTTGCCGAATAGGCTTTTTCCGTTTTTGGCCGGGGCCCCGGGCTCCAGGTAGACGAGGGAAGTAATCAAACCTTCAATGGACAACAGCCCCTCTTCTAGACTGAGGTTTTTGATATGTAAATGTTGTCCGCGAATGGTGAGATGGCCCAGCTCGGTCTGAAGCAAAAATTCTTCACTGTCAAAGCTCTCCACATTGCTGACGCCTGAAATATCGAGTTGCTTGCGGCTTTGCATGCGCAGATCATGGTGCTTGGACTTCCCTTGTTC
This sequence comes from Paenibacillus sp. SER-28, assembly GCF_052906305.1. Lineage (NCBI taxonomy): Bacteria > Bacillati > Bacillota > Bacilli > Caryophanales > Paenibacillaceae > Paenibacillus > Paenibacillus sp. SER-28. The sequence continues at coordinate 61,847 of NZ_JBRECM010000015.1, forward strand.
AATCATGGCATGTACCCCTCCTTCTGTTCTTAGCTTATGAAGGGGGCCGTATGATTTAGAACCGCTTTTGCTGTTAATCAGCATATGATGGACGAAAACTCGTCATTAAAGAAAAAAAGCACTCCTTCATAAAATAATGAAGGAATGCTTTCATGTACAGTTATGAGAAAATCAGAGGTCTGCTTACCAGTTCAAACCATTGTCCCTGGCAATAGGCTCTTCCTTTACCAAAGTGTACATACTTGCAGCCTCGTCCTTGCGTGTAGTGTCGGCGAGCCGTTCCACTCGCACGGTCACCAGCTTCTGGCCAAACTGGACGGTAATTTCATCGCCTACTTTGACCGCACTGCTCGGCTTGGCTTCGCGTCCGTTCACCAGCACTCTCCCTTGTTCGGAGACGTCCTTGGCTACCGTACGCCGCTTAATCAGCCGCGAGACTTTCAAGAATTTATCAAGACGCATTAGTTAACGGCTTCTTTAAGCTTATTACCGGCTTTAAAAGCAGGAACGGTCGATTCTGGAATTTCAATCGTGTTACCGGTTTGTGGATTGCGGCCTGTACGGCTGGAACGCTTGCGTGTTTCGAAAGTACCAAAGCCGATCAGTTGCACTTTGTCACCGCTAGCAAGTGCATCTGTAATTTCACCAAGAACGCCATTCAATACAGCTTCAACGTCACGTTTGCTCAAACCGCTTTTGCTGGAAATATTGTTGATCAGATCTGTCTTGTTCATAAGATAAAAGCCTCCCAAATGTCAAAAAATAATCATCACGCTGCATGTCCATTCATGGAGCAGACGTGAGGTCCAACTGTGGCCGAAGCCCTCCTGAATGTCACTGTAACACGCTTAACTATAAGCTACAGTTATTTTCAGAATTACTACAAGTTATTCTGGCTTGTCCGTAAAAATCCTGCAATGACAGGCGTTTTTTTATTCGACCCCAGTTAAGCCAACATCCTACTACAAAACTCTGTCCATTGGCAAGTCTTCTCAAACGGAGCCTTCTTTCAACCCTGCATATGTCTCATTTTACTGGTCTGTGCAGCCAAAAGCGAATGTGTGGAATCACGCTTTGCCAAGGAGCTTTTTCGCTTCCTGCCAGTAAGTCTCCATTTCATCTACGCTGCTTTCTTCGGGACGACGCCCCTGCTCGCGTAATTTCTGCTCAATATACTGGAAACGGTCGACAAATTTGCGATTGGTGGCGGACAATGCCTCTTCTGGATCTACTCCCATGAACCGGGCTGCATTCACGGCAACAAATAACACATCGCCTAACTCCAGCAACTGGGCTTCCACGGCATGCCCTTCACGAACCGCTTCCTTCAACTCAGCCACTTCTTCGTCTAATTTATCAAATACGCCCTCAATGCTATCCCAGTTAAAGCCTACTTTAGCTGCTTTCTTCTGGAGCTTGTACGATTTCATAAGAGCAGGCAGATCACGTGGAACCCCATCCAGTACGGAAGGGTATGCTGCCGTCATGCCTTTAAGCCGTTTTTCCTCAGCCTTCATCTGCTCCCAGTTTTGCAGCGCCTCTTCCGCATCATTCGCTTGATTGTCACCAAATACATGTGGATGACGGAAAATAAGCTTATCATTCAGCCCCTGGATAACATCATACACATTAAAGGTTCCGACTTCCTCTTCCATTTGGGCATGCAGCAAAATTTGCAACAACAGATCGCCTAGTTCTTCCTTCATATGCTCAGGGTCGTCCTCATCTATCGTTTCGATGACTTCATACGTTTCTTCGATCAGATTTTTGCGAATCGACTGATGTGTCTGTTCACGATCCCATGGACAGCCCTCCGGGCTGCGTAAAATATCGACAATCTCGTGTAGACGGTCAAAAGAACGCCGTTTCAGTGCCTCATCTTCACTGCGAGGTATGTATACCAAGGATAGGTTCCCGTAGCCCTCTACTCGATCCAGCTCGTACAGCGGCACCTTGTGCACCGCTTCCTCACCTTCCACCCCAAGAGCGTGACCGACATACACCTCATAATCGTCAGGATATCGCTCCATCAGGCACAGCTTCACATCAGATGCCGTGAAGGTGTCATACACCTGTCCGATCAGCGTATGCAGCTGAGGCTGGAGCCAGCTGGCATCCAGTGTACCTGCGTCCAACAGCTGGAAACCCTCAATCGGATCAAAACCAAGACGCACAAAAGCTTCATCCAGGAAACTTTCGCCGCCCAGAATGTTCAGTTCAATCCCTTGCGCAGGACAACGCTCCTTAAGCAACTGCACCGCTGCTTCTGCCACCATCGGGTGACCGGGAACCGCATAGACGATTTCGCTTCCGTCTGCCGCCTTAGCAGCCGTCGTAATTAATTGGCTGGTAATTTCCTCGTATACCTCTGGAAAGGACTCCTTTGTCTCATATACCTTGTCAAACGACTCAAAAGCCACTTCAAACTCATTCAGCACTTGAACGGCAGGATGCTCCTTGGTCCGCAGATACAGCGCTGAAGCGCCCCGCATTTTGTTCAATATCCCTATCGTAAGCTGATCCGGGTCTCCCGAGCCCAAACCTACGACCGTTAATGTTACGCTCATATTCAATCCTCCGTTTCGCAGAAACAAGGTTCATGCTCGAAAAAATACACGGCCTAACCCGCTTCCGCTTCCTTTGCTTTGGCATTTACTATACCACAAAGTTGTATAGGCTCATAAAATGGCTGTGCCGCTTTCGTGCCCTAAGCCCTATGCCTGGGCTACGTCAGTACACGCAGCCTGCGCAGCACGGCTGCCAGCGGGCGTCCGAGCTTGGGCACCGCCACAAGCTCGGCTTCCGTGATCAGCCTCAAGCGTGCGAGGCCGATCACGAACACTACGGCGCCTGCGGCTACGCCCAGCAGGCTCTCCGCGGCTGCCGTGGCACGACCTCCGGCAGCCCACCCCAAGGCACCCAGCACAGCGCCAGTGCCCCACATCGCCGCCCCGGCCGCACCAGCCAGGGCGATAAGCAGTGCCGCCGGCTTGAGCACGCTGGCGGACCAGCTCCCACGCAGGCCCACGAGACGGGCCAGCAGCACGATGTTGATCACCGCCGCCAGCAGATAGGCGACAGCCCCCGCAATGGCGGCTCCAGCCGTGCCTAGCTGCGGCACGAGCAGCCAGTTTAGCAGCGCCTTGGCTATTGCAGCCGCGAGCATCGCCAGAGCCGGCGCGCGAACCGCGCCAAGCCCTTGCAGCAGCGCAGCCGAGATGATGCTGAGCGTGCCGCCTACGGCGGTTAGCGCCATCCAGCGCATAACCCCGCTGCCGGTGTCGTCCGCATACAGCATCACATTGACGGGCACAGCCAGCACGATCAAGCCTGTCGCAGCGGCTAGTCCCAGCAACCAAAACCAGCGCAGCGATTGCTCGCACTGGCGACGTGCCAGCTCCGTACCGCCGGTTATCCGGGCCTCAGCCAGCGATGGAATGAATAATGCCGACAGGGTGGTGGCAAACATCATGACTAGCTGTACCAGCGGCAGACCTCGGTTATACACGCCAAAGGCCACCATAACCGCAGTATCGTCCAAACCCTCCTGCTTTAACAATCGAGGTACGGTAAATGTGTCTACCAGACTAATTAACGGAACGGCTAGCGCTCCAAGGCAAACAGGCAAGGCATAACGCAGCAGCGCCTTTAGCAAGGCACCGTTGCTTTCCGCTGGGTGTAGCTCTCCAGTTTGTGCTTGCACTGTCGCCATGACCGTCCCTTGCCTTCTAGGCCTCTTCCTGTGATTTCGCCAATATAGCAACATGACGACCAAGCCCGCTGCTCCGCCTGCTGCTGAACCAAACACTGCTCCGGCGGCAATCATATCCGCCCCCGCTCCTTGTGACAGCATGAACAGCAACAGCATAATCATCACGCTTACCCGTATCGCCTGCTCCGTCACTTGGGAGATAGCAGTCGGAAGCATATTTTGCAAACCTTGGAAATATCCTCTCAATCCCGCCATAACCGGCACGAACAAAAAGGCAAACGCCGCCGCCCTCACCGACGGAATGACGTGAGCATTGTCGATCCATTGACCAATGAGCGGCGCACACGTATACATCAGCACGCCCAGGATCAATCCAAAGACACCCAAGACAAGCGAAGATAGCCGAGCAACACGTTGCCCCGCTGCCCGGTTTCCCACTGCCTCAAACTCAGCTACAAATTTGGATATTGCAGCCGGAAATCCAGCAGCTGCAATGGTAATGAATAGCGTATAAAAAGGATAAACCGTATTATAAATGCCAAACACGCCGTCGCCGCCGATATTCTGCAGCGGGATTTTTTGCACTGTGCCGATCAGCTTGCTCGCTACTGCTGCCAGTGTCAAAATGACAGCACCCCGTAGCAGCCGCGAAGCGGCGCGATTTTCCTGCATTCTCCGTCTTCACTCCCACCTGAAATATGCATCTTTCACGAGTCCTATTATACCGCCTCTTCTCCCGGAAAGAAAAAAAACCCTGTACAACGTAGGACGGCTTTCGCCATTCTGTACGTCATACAGGGGTGAAACGGGATGTTACTGTTCCATTTGTTTGCCCAGGAAGCCAGCGGCTGTTTCAGCCATTTTGACTTCCATTTCGGACATTTTTACATTTTCGTCCTTGTTCAACAATACAACGGAACCAATGGGATCACCACCGGAAACAATGGGAGCCGCCACAAAGGACGAGAGTGTTTCTTCGTGGTCTCGCGTTAGCTCATAAGAGCCGCTGGCTGTCTCCAGCACAGTTTTGCGATTATCCATACTACCTTCGATAATGCTACCGATTGGCTTGTCCAGAAAATCTTTTTTGGAGCCTCCAGCCACCGTAATAATGGTGTCCCGATCGGTAATCATTGTAATATGGCCCGTGCTTTCAAACAGGGACTCAGCATATTCTTTGGCGAAATCACCAAGTTCACCAATAGGTGAATACTTTTTCAAAATGACTTCTCCGTCACGATCCACAAAAATCTCAAGCGGATCTCCTTCACGAATTCTCAAGGTGCGGCGAATTTCCTTTGGAATAACTACCCGCCCAAGGTCATCAATACGGCGAACTATACCAGTAGCTTTCATTTCACATGTTGCCCCACTTTCTCAAGAAGAATTTAGTAAACTACTGACGGTATCGAAAGACGCTTCCACTCCCCCAGAAGCGGTCACGAAGAACGTCACGGTCATGGTGTTTATGGTGATATCTGACCATAGTATTCATCTGTTCCCAATTCCTTATGCATGTTCAGTTATTTACCTTCGTTTGTAGCTCCATCTTTGGCTGTTCCTGCCTTGGCATCGCCCGTACCGTTTGTTGTTGCGCCCGGTGTAGTTGTGCTACCGGCACCGGAAGTTGCACCGCTTTTCTCTTGCGTAGCTGGTACCTTCGGCAGATTGATTTTCAAATCAAGTTTTGCCAAATCATTTTCGGTAAAGTTTTGGATACTTTCCCCGGCCAATTTATTTTTCAGGGCTGCCTTTTCGTTGTCTTTCAATTTATCAAACGTTGGCTCATTGCGGGACTCCACTTTGATCACGTGATATCCGTATTCCGTTTCCACCGGCTCACCAATTTTGTTGATCGGTTGAGTCTCAGCGGCCTCTTTAAAAGCAGGTACCCATTGCGCTACGGATGCATTCTCATACAGACCTCCGTTAGACGCAGAACCTGGGTCTTCTGAATATTTCTTAGCAATCGTCGCAAAATCCGCTCCTCCATCCAGCTTCGCCTTCACTTCTTTGGCCAGCTTGAGGGTATCCTCTTTTTTGCGCTGTTTCTTCGTTTTAGGATCTTCGAAGTTAATCAATACATGGCGCACAGTTGCTGTCGTGAATTGATCTTTATTTTTCTCAAATTCCTGTTTTAGCTGATCATCTGTTACTTTGTTGGTTTCGCTGTTGATTACCGTCATTACACGCGTGAAGTAATCTTTCACACCTTGTTCGGTCAGTTTTTTATCACTCAGAAATGTCTTGAACTTATCTTCTCCGACTGACTTTTTATACTGCTCCAGCTGTTCGTTCCCTTGTTTGGCACCCTGCTCCTTGGCTTTGTCGTCCGCTTTGGCCGCCAGAAGCTTGTACACCACTTCCTGCTTTACAATTTGCTCCCGTACCTGATCCGAAGCTAACGCAGCCTCATATTCCGGGTAAAGGAATTTCATCATGCTGATTTCTTGGTTGAACTCATTTTCGGTAATGGTTCCACCCTTATAGGTCACGACAACCTTGCTGTTGTCCTTCGGTTCATCCTTGACCTTGTTCTCATCCGCTTGCTTCGTACATGCTGCCAGCACGGATATAGCTAGCAGCGCTGCCATTCCCAAGGAGAGCATTCTCCAAGGTTTTCTTTTATTTAGTTGTGGCATTTTGCAGTTCCTCCTTCAATGTGAATGCTTCTTTCAATGCACTCAAAAATTGTTCCAGCAGTTCTAGCAACTGTGGATCATTTAGACCTTTGCCCTTTATGCGTGCGCTCATAGAAGTGCCCTGTTCAAATTGTACACGTCTTTCAAAGCGATTGCCAATCTCGGCAAGTCTGGCGGTCTGTACAGCCTGCTGGCGCCCTTCATGGAATTTCAGCACTATATTGTCATCCCGTTGCACCATGGACTCGATGCCATACATGCGTCCATATACCTTAAGGCGAGCCACGGCTAGCAAATGACGCACAGCCTCTGGCAGATCACCAAATCGGTCGACCAGTTCATCCTCCAGTTCGGAAGCCTCGTCAAAGGTGCTGACCGCTGCAACCTTTTTATAAATCTCAATCTTCTGGATGCTGTCATAAATATAGTCTCCTGGCAAGTAAGCATCGACGCCTAAATCAATCGACGTACTCCAATTCCGATTGGACTGATCCTCTTCTCCAAGTACGCTGACTTTACGTTTATTAATTTCCTCAGCCAGCATCTGCGAGTAAAGATCAAAACCGACGGATGCGATGAATCCATGCTGCTCAGCGCCAAGCAAGTTACCCGCTCCACGGATGGACAAATCACGCATTGCAATCTTGAACCCGGAGCCGAGCTCCGTAAATTCTTTAATCGACTGAAGGCGCTTCTCCGCCACTTCCGTGAGCACCTTATCCCGCTGGTACGTGAAATAAGCATAGGCAATCCGATTGGAACGACCTACACGCCCACGCAGCTGATAAAGCTGAGATAGCCCCATTTTATCGGCATCATGCACAATGAGTGTATTCACATTTGGAATATCCACGCCGGTTTCGATAATGCTGGTGCTGACCAACACATCGTATTCGCCATCCAGGAAATCCAAAATCGTTTTCTCCAGTTCGGTTTCGGACATCTGTCCGTGACCCACGCCCACCTTGGCCTCCGGTACGAGCGCATTGATCTCTGCAGCCATCTCCTGAATACCCTGCACGCGATTATACAGGTAGTACACCTGTCCACCGCGTGCCATCTCGCGTTCAATGGCCTCACGAACTAGAGTTTGGCTGTGCTCAACCACATAGGTTTGCACTGGAAAACGGTTTTCCGGTGGCGTCTCAATGACTGACAGGTCACGTACACCCAGCATGGACATATGCAACGTACGCGGAATAGGTGTTGCCGTTAACGTCAGCACATCTACGTTCGTTTTCAGCTTCTTCAGCTTTTCCTTGTGAGTTACGCCAAATCGCTGTTCTTCATCGACAATCAGCATTCCGAGGTCCTTAAACACCAGATCCTGCGACAACAGACGATGGGTACCAATGACAATATCGACTGTGCCTTGCCGGACCCCTTTAATCGTCTCATTCTGCTCTTTGCGCGAGCGGAAACGGCTCAATACCTGAATATTGAACGGATACCCTGAAAAACGTTCACGGAATGTCTCATAGTGTTGTTGTGCCAAAATCGTCGTCGGTACCAGCACCGCTACTTGTTTGCCTTCAATAGCAGACTTAAAAGCAGCACGAATGGCAACTTCAGTTTTGCCGTAACCTACATCACCGCATAGCAAACGATCCATCGGGCGGCTCTGCTCCATATCCTTCTTAATCTCTTCAATGGCCCGAATCTGGTCACGTGTCTCATCATACGGGAACATATCCTCAAACTCTTGTTGCTCCGGTGAATCCTTTTCAAAAGCAAACCCTGGTGCCGACTGTCGTTCTGCATATAGCTTGATCAAGTCATCCGCAATATCCTGAACCGAGCTGCGCACCTTACTTTTAACCCGTGTCCACTCATTGCCACCCAGTTTATAAATCTTGGGTTCCTTGTCCTCTGAGCCGACATATTTCTGAATCAAATCAATTTGTTCAATCGGCACTGACAGCTTATCTCCACCCGCGTAGAGGACATGCATGTAATCCTTATGGATACCGCCAACCTCCAGCGTGCCGATCCCCATGTACTTCCCGATCCCGTGATTTTGGTGTACGACGTAGTCGCCCACCTTCAGCTCGCTATAGCTCTTAATCCGTTCTGCATTGTCCACATGCCGGCCCTGCTTACGAGCTTTCCGCTGCTTCTGGGAAAACATCTCACCCTCGGTAATGACCGCCAGATGAATAGATGGCATTTCAAAACCGCTTTGCAGATTGCCGATAGCCATCGTCGGTTCATCAATACCGTAATCTTCAAGCACTCGGCGCATCCGGTCCAGACGTTCATCTCCACTTGCCAGCATCATAACCTGTGTGCCGGCTTTGCGCCAACGATCCATCTCCGCCTTGAGCACATTCATTTGGCCATGGAAATCCTGCATGCCTCGGCAGATGAAATTCAAAATATTTTGTGGCTGGGTATGAGGAACCTGACGAAGAAAAATCGACAGGAACAACGTCTGAAATCTCCGGTTGTACAGCAGATTGTCCGCGTCATCTGACAGTTCTAGCTGCGGTAACGTTTTACCGTTTTGAAGCAAATGCAGATTCCATTCTGACTCATCCCGTTCCAGTTGCTTGGCTGTTTCCAGCATACGTGCCGGTTCATCAATAATCAGAATCGTATCTTCCGGCATATAGTCTGCTAGGGTTTTACGTTCAGGATACAGCAGGGAGATATATTTATAGATTTCGTCAAAATACACATGCTCTCGCAGCAACTCAATTTCACGATGGATCTCTTCTTTCAGGTGCTGCTTAGCTTGACGATCCGTCATTTTGCCCAGCTGCTCCTCCAACAAAATAGCAGCGGCATCCGCCGCCTGATCCATACGCTGGTTATTCGCAATAACTTCCTTACACGGTGTTACGGTAACGTCCTGAACCTTTTCCACCGAACGCTGATCTTGCGGATCAAACTTACGGATCGAATCGATTTCATCGTCAAACAGCTCCACACGATAACCCCAACGGGTTGTCATTGGATAAAAATCAATAATTCCTCCGCGTACGCTCATCTCTCCACGTGATTCCACACGCTCTACACGCTGGTAGCCCATCTCGACCATATGTAGCAAAAACGCTTCCAGCTGAATCGTTTCGCCTTCTTTCAGCTCAATACGAGCCTCACGCCATGTTTCCGGGATTGGCAGTAAACGTCGGACACCAGAAAACGGCACGACAACAATCCCACGAAAACCCTGGGCGCAGCGTATCAATACATCAATTCGTTGGGACAATGTCTCTGGACTGGATATTGCAGCTTCAGCAGCTACCAGCTCATTAGCAGGATACAATAAAACCTGATCAGGAGAAAGCGCTTCCTGTAAGTCATCTGCTATTTTTTGAGCGGCAAACATATTGTGCGTCATGACCATTAACGGTCGTCCGGTATCTTCGGCAAGCGCGGCCATCAGTACCTGTCGGGAAGAGCCTGATAAACCTGATATCAGTTGTTCCTTCATCCCTGATGAAATACCTGCTGCAATGGATGCATAATCAGCATCCTTCGTAAAAGCCTGAATAAGTGCTTGTAACAAAAAAGGCACCCCTTTATGCTTATAAATAGTTACATGTAAACCGAAAAAGAAGCCTCAGCAATGCTGCCAAGGCTCCATAAGCGGAATTGCCGCTTCACCTCTCAAGCTGGTACATCCTACCAGTTGAATACCTGTTATTGGAGCGGATTAACGAGCAGACTCAGCTCTGGATTATTCTCCAATGCCTGACTGCAATGCTCGCAAATGACTTTGACGGTCACTTCACCACCCGAATTATACGCTATTATATCTCTACGTTCGGCAGGGGTCAAGGAATGGAAGCCCAACCTTTCTTCGGTTATTGCCGCGGAATCAATTCGTCCCAAGAAAGTTCGACAATGTCTGCATACATAATTAACAATCATGTAATGTATATGCCTCCTGAAAGTTTTCTATACCTTTCAGTATGTCCAACAATCTTCCATTTAAGCCCGTCTGCCTACGTCTGAACTTACTTGTTGAATTCAGCCATCGTCCGTTCAAACGGATGACTCAAGCTGTGTTCTAAGGCGTTGCACGTGTCCTCGATCATTCCGGCCAGTAATTCTTTTTCCTTCTTGGGAAAGGTACCCAGAACATAATCGACAATAGCATGTCCAGGCTCCGGGCGGGAAATGCCCATACGAATCCGATTGAAGGACTGCGTGCCGGTATGCTGAATGATCGATTTAATGCCGTTATGACCGCCTGCGCTACCTTGATAACGCAATCTTATTTTACCGACTTCTGTATCCAGATCATCGTACACGACAATCAGATCTTCCATATCGGCCTTATAATAGTCCATATAAGCACGTAAAGACTCGCCTGATAGATTCATATAGGTCATTGGCTTAATCAGTACGGTTTTTACGCCACCAATGTGACCCTCTCCAATTAACGCCTTGCATTTGCTTTGGTTAATCTGGATGTTATGACGCGAGGCAAGAGCATCCAATGCCATAAATCCGACATTATGTCTCGTTTTCTCGTATTGGGGACCGGGGTTGCCCAATCCTACAATCCACTTCATAACTTTGACACCCTCTTTCGCAGTCTTGATTTTTTGGTAAAATAGTTGTATTGAATAGGAAGGTGCGTGCCGGTATGCTCAATCAAGGTGATATCATCTTATATGACAGCCATTTTCTATATCATTTAAAACATTCCGTTCCTGTCCAGATCTATGACGGGAATGTACATATTCAGATTGGCATCGTTGCGCGTTTTAATGAGCATTTCGTCGAAATAGAGGACACACTATACAATCGTCAACGTTTCACATTCATATCTCGCCCAGGCTTTTAGCCTGACATGCTGATAGGGGTTACCTTTTCCATATGGAAAAGGCAACCCCTTTTTTAATGAGCCAGCGCTTATTCGATTTCAAACAGTTTGCTGATCGACAATTCTTCATGCACACGGATGATAGCTTCTCCCATTAATGGAGCCACAGACAATACCTTCAGCTTGCTTGTCGGATTCGGGTGAACGATCGGGATTGTATCCGTCACAACCACCTCTTTTAATGGCGAATTCTCCAGTCTTTCCATAGCAGGACCGGACAGCACAGCATGTGTACAACACGCATACACATCTTTTACGCCGCCTTCTTTAAGCGCATTTGCACCTAATACAATCGTTCCGGCTGTATCAATGATATCATCAATTAAAATAGCCGTTTTACCCTCAATGTTCCCGATGATGTTCATCACTTCACTGACATTTGGCTCTGGACGACGCTTATCAATAATAGCGAGCGGCGCACTCAGGAAGTCTGCAAGCTTACGCGCACGAACAACCCCGCCATGATCGGGTGAAACGACAATCGGGTTCTCAATTTGCTTGGAACGGAAATATTGGGCCAGAATTGGCGCTCCCAACATATGATCTACTGGAATATCAAAGAATCCCTGAATCTGCATCGCATGCAAATCCATGCTGATTACGCGGTGAGCTCCCGCTTTTTCAATCAAGTTAGCGACAAGCTTCGCTGTAATCGGATCGCGTGAACGAGCTTTACGATCCTGACGAGCGTAACCGTAATATGGCATAACGACATTGATACTTTTGGCAGAAGCGCGTTTAAGTGCATCAATCATAACCAATAACTCCATCAAGTTGTCGTTAACCGGCAGACAAGTTGACTGCACAATATACACATGGCAGCCGCGTACGCTTTCCGACAGCTTAACCTGGATTTCACCGTCACTAAACGATGTGGTATGGGATTCCCCCATTGGGATGCCGATGTAGTCCGCAATCTGGTGGGCTAACTTCGGATTGGAGTTACAAGTAAATATTTTGAGTTTGGAATCGCAATAAGTCATTAATAGAAACCCTCCGTGCTGGTTCATTCATTACAGATTCAACAGCTTGCTGATTAAGGTCATTCCGATCTTTTCTTCTTCGCTTTGGCACGTGCGCGGATTTTGTCCGCATATCCGACTTTGTTCTCTTGACGTGGTCTGGCAATGGCCAGATCGTTATCAGGGACAGCATGTGTTACAGTGGAGCCTGCTACAACATAAGCACCTTTTCCAATCTTAATCGGGGCGATCAGATTCACGTTGCTGCCAATAAAGGCATCGTCTTCAATTTCTGTAATGGATTTATTATATCCATCATAATTGACCGTTATTGCCCCGCAGCCAATATTTACGTTTGTACCCACCTTGGCATCACCGACATAGCTCAAATGAGACACCTTGGAATGATCTCCAATGGTCGCATTTTTCACCTCAACAAAATCACCAATTTTCACATGTTCGCCAAGCTTCGCGCCTGGACGCAGATAAGCAAACGGCCCCACAGATGTACTGCTTCCCACTTCCGCTTCGTTCAACACCGAATGTTTTACCGTTGCGCCTGAATGGATAATCGTATTCTGAATCTCAGCCTGTGGACCAATCACACAATCTTCTCCGATTTGTGTTTGACCATGCAGCCATGTGTTCGGGTACAGTACCGTATCGGAACCAATAACAACCTCGCTCCCGATATAGGTAGAAGACGGATCAATGACAGTGACACCATTCAGCATATGCTTGCGAACAATGCGCTCACGCATATAGCCCTCAGCTATCGACAAAGCCACTCTGTCGTTAACACCGATGGATTCAGACACATCATCTGTCAAATACGCCTCAACCTGCTCACCTTCACCATGCAAAATACCAATGACATCTGTCAGGTAATATTCCTGCTGTGCATTGGTGTTCGTTACCTTGTCCAGCGCTGCAAACAGCTTGGCATTGTCAAAGCAGTACGTTCCCGTATTGATCTCCCGGACAGCATCTTCCTCAGGTGAACAATCTTTCTGTTCCACGATCTTGAGCACGGCCCCGGAAGCATCACGAATAACTCGTCCATATCCTTTCGGGTCGTCCAACTCAGCGGTCAGAATCGTCGCAGCCGCCCCACGGCTCTCGTGCAGTTGCACCAAGCCCTCCAGCGTTTCCGCTGTGATCAAAGGAGTATCCCCACAAATGACAATGGTTGTACCTTTTTCCTGACCGAGCAAGTCCTTGGCTTGCTTGACAGCATGGCCCGTTCCCAACTGCTCAGCCTGAAGCGCATATTCTGCCGACGGTCCCAAATAAGACTGTACCGCCTCTGCTCCATGACCCACGACGACTACACTTCGGGACACACCGATTTCACGAACCGTGTCGAGCACATGCCCCACCATCGGTTTTCCGCACACCGGATGCAGAACTTTATATAATTTGGATTTCATACGTTTTCCCTGCCCTGCGGCAAGAATGACTGCCAACCTTTCCAACAAGTCCAACCTCCTATCCTGAAAATAACAGTTACCCCTTGGCTAAAACGTTAATTCCCAGATCAGATTTTGCTTAACTTTTCACAATCCTCCTGAAAAATAACGGCGAACCTTTGGTTAATGGCTATTTTTTCAGGCCAGCTTGTGCTGGACATTCATCCCCGGGACGCATCGCTGCCTAGTCCCTGTCTTATGAAAAAGCCGCTTCGGCAGCCCGGATGGCTCCAAGTTGCCTTAAAACTGACTGTTAACTCACTAAAGAATATATCTCATTCCAGACAAAAAGAAAAGAGAGCCACAGTTAGTGGCTCTCTTTTTCTTTTGTTCCCCAATCCTGCTTTAGGCGAATTAAGCGCCTTCTTCAATAGCAACTTCTTCATCCACAGCTGCACGTTCGTACTCAGTTAATACAGCAGCTTGGATCTTCTCACGGGTTCCAGAAGATATCGGGTGAGCGATATCGCGAAACTCTCCGTCTGGAGTTCGTTTGCTTGGCATAGCTACGAACATCCCGTTATTACCGTCGATAACTCGGATGTCATGAACAACAAACTCGTTATCAATCGTAATGGATGCAATCGCCTTCATTCTTCCTTCTGAGTTCACTCGGCGGAGTCTAACATCCGTAATCTGCATGTGTGTTTCACCACCTTTTTCCAAATAGGACTTGGTGTATACATTCCACACAGCAGTTCGAAATCCTTCTTTTTTTCGGTAATTCGTATCCTAAATTCAGGTAATTTTTTTGAAAAGATTTCTTTTCGACATATTTAGGTATTTTATGATGGATTGTGACAATTTACTGCCCTGTTCACTCATCAAAATAATTGCCCAGCTTGACCGTAATTTGCTTGCTTCGAGAATCGACTGCGGTCAGATTCGCCAGTGAAATATAATCGTGCAGCAGGCGCTCTTCGTTCTCCACCTCGCCCGATTCTACCAGCACACCTACACCGGCCACCTCAGCATCAAACTCAGCCAGCAAGTCGACCATCCCCTGAATCGTGCCACCGGCCTTCATAAAATCATCTACGATGAGCACACGCGATTTCTCACGCATCGCACGTCTGGATAAAGACATCGTATGCAGGCTCTTTTGTGATCCTGAAACATAATTAATACTTACAGCCGAGCCTTCTGTCACCTGATGATCACGCCGTACGAGAACGACTGGCAAATTCAGCTGTGCTCCGGTTGCATAGGCAAGTGGAATACCCTTGGTCTCCACCGTCATAACCACATCAATCTGACGATTGGCAAAAGCGGTCGCGAATATTTTACCAGCTTCGTTCATCATCGCAGGTTGGCCCAGCAAATCGGACAAATACAGGTATCCTCCCGGTAATATGCGGTCAGGCTGCTCCAGTTGTGCACACAGGTCGTTCGCAAACGCAAGCGCATGTTGCTTGGAAAGCCTCGGGATCAGTTTCACGCCCCCTGCCGCTCCCGCCAGTGTCAGAAGCTCGCCAGTGCCCTCATCCTCAAAAACTTCCTTGATGATGGCCAGATCCTCGCTTATGGAGGACTTAGCTGCCCCGTAGCGATCCGCAAAATGAGTAAGAGGCACCAGCGTATGCGGCCGTGACAACAAAAATTGCGTCATTTCCACCAATCGTGAGCTTCTTTTAAGTTTTTTCACAACAATTCCTCGCGATCTATTCTCCTGCCGCCCGCTTTGTACAGTAAAGCACCGGCGGACTGGCCGGTTGCTGGCGGAATGTAAGTGATATAGTAAAATCCGAATATTTAATAGTAAATATATCATCTTCGTACGTATTTGTACAACAATTACCACTATAATATGAAAGAAATATCTAAAATCAGGTCAAAAGTCGTACTGCATACACATCTTTACAAAACCCTCTTAGTCCATTGTAAATCCGTGGCACTTTGGCTTCCTTCGATACCAGTCCGAACACTGTAGGTCCACTACCTGACATCAGCACACCGTCTGCTCCTAAGCGTATCATGGAGTTTTTAAGATGCTCTACCTCTGGATACAGCTTTAGTGTTACATCCTCAAGTACATTCCCCAGCGCGTTGCATACATCCGTAAAAGAAGCGTTATGGATCGCATGCTCCATCTGGCGGGCAGACGGGTGGTGCGCAATCTGATCTGCTTTGACACGACCATACACTTCAGCCGTCGATACATTAATCGGCGGCTTCGCAAGGATCACCCAGCATTGTGGCGGATTCGGAAGTGGCTTGAGCAGTTCTCCGCGTCCACTTGCTAAAGCTGTACCCCCTGTAATACAGAAAGGTACATCTGAGCCCAGTTCCGCACCCAGCACCCTTAATTCGGCATCCGAAATACCAAGCTTCCATAGCTTGTTCAGTCCACGCAGCGCTGCGGCAGCATCACTACTTCCACCTGCCAACCCTGCCGCCACCGGGATATGCTTATCCAGATGAATGTGGACGCCCGTAGACACGTTATAACGTTCTTTGATCAGACGAGCAGCCTGAAAAGCCAAGTTCTTTTCATCCAATGGTATGTACCCAGCTTGACTTGAAATAATAATGGTATCACGCGGTAACTCAGACATCGTCAATCGGTCAGACAGATCGACCATGGTCATAATCATTTCGACCTCGTGATAACCATCGTCCCGCTTACGTAGAACATCAAGCATTAAATTGATTTTCGCCGGTGCTTTTTCATATATTTTCAAGGCGTTCACCCACCTTCAACTTTTCCCTCAAGACAGCTTAACATATTATATCAGACTCAGCGTGTCAAGTCATGAGGTTCAAAAAAGCGGAGATGACCCGGTCTAATCCCGGATATCCCCGCTTTTCATCAGCACCACCGATAGCTACGATTTGCGGGAAGCTGCCTGCTCGGCAAGTTGGATAGCCCGCTTGACCATATTGCCCGCATCCTTGGCTTTAATGCCTCCCCAGCCTTCTTCCTTGACCGTGTCGTAAAATCCAAGATCTTTGGCCAGCTCGTACTTTAGCTCCTCCGACATGACACTCCGTCTTCTTCGGCTCATACATACGCCTCCTTCGGCAATGGAATAAGGAAGATCATTCCCGGCTTAGTATGTGCAGAGATGTCATGCTTCATCCTGCTCTGTATATACAAAACGGCCCCGTCATTTGAAATGACGAAGCCGTCGTTAAACCTGCAAAGCTGGTATAAATCACGAAATCAATTAAGGTGTTTCAAAATATTCGACTACACTTGTATGGGAGTCGGGATCATATACGCTGACTTCTACCGACTCGGTAAGAATGTCAGCATAGCTGTAGGAGACACGTTTAAACGTCTGTTGCTCCTGATCCAGCTTGACGATAAAAACAGAAGGGTACGTTTCTTCCAAGACACCAGTTCGTTCGACGGTCTTACGGCGTCCGCCGTTAGCCCGCAGCAAAATTTTTTGCCCTACATGTGCGTCGAGACTGCGTTTGATTTCCAACAGCGTATTTTTAGCCATTGCCTAACGACCACCTCTTTCCTTGTCCATTATAACGAATTTTAGAGGGATTGTCAAATCAAGCTAAATATTATAACAACACGAAAAATAAGTTGTCAATTTAATTTTTTGCGAACAGGAATAATTTATATAAAAAATGACAAAAAGCCTCTGAAAGCAGAGGCTTTTTGCTCAGGTTAATCCTATTGGCACATTTGAATCCTAGATTGCGGAAGGCGTTACTTTAAGCGTTGATAAATTTTCAAGCTTCGGCAGGCCGATGCGATAGCTTCCCCTAGTTTCAATTCCACCCACTCCGCGACTGCCACTGATTGTCTGGTGAAACAGGTCCCCCATGTTGACCGTATCACGGATCGAAGTAAAGGCCGCCTTGGCAGCCACGTAAACGGGGTCCAGCGCGTGAATCAGGATACGCCCTGGTGAGCTGGCGAAGTTCGCTCCCGCACGTAGCAGCGCCTCAAAATGGGACTGGCACGCCCCCGCTACAATCGTCAGCGAATCCAGATGACGTTCATATTGTCTTGCTACCTGAATCGCCGCCACAAAATTTTGCGAATTTTTATAACTTTTCAAGCTGTACAAATCGTAAGGCTGTGGCTGCTTCAGCACACCGTCATGTCCGGTAATGACTACGATATCCGGACGGATACGAGGAAGCAGTCGGTACAACGTGTCCGCCATTGCCGATTCGTGAACGTGATGTCCCTCTGCAGGAACACGGAGCTGTTCATATAAACTGAGACATTTTTTCAGATAGCTGGGATCTCCATCCAGGTGAAGAACCTTTCCCGGCATTTCAAAATATGTTGACTCAACCGGATCACTCCAGTCCCCTACCAGAGCTGCCTGACTACGAGCAGCTTGCTGCTGGCGTGCCCGTTGCAACAGATTAAGAGACTCACCAGCCTTAATGTGGGCCTGCTGAGTCTTACCGCTAATCTGGTCTGCAGGCACTCTGACCAGATCGTTCACCGGGGAATCAGCCAGCAGCCGAAATTCTATTCCCTTAATGATCGCTTTATCCCGCTGGATGTCCTCAACACGAAACGTGACATCTCCGCCGTACGATTTCCGAACGACCAAGTCTCCTAAACTCATCACACTGTATCACCCCTCCTATATCGTATGGGTGAATGCACAGTTTGGTTCCAGCTTAGGATATACCTGCCTCCAACAGCACAGCGCTGAGACGCGCAAATTCCTCAATACTTAGCGTTTCTCCTCGACGGGAGGGTTCAATACCAGCTTGTTGCAACAGCGGCTCCAGCGTGTCCCTGTTCTCTTTGGTGAAGAAACGGCTTTTTAAGTTATTGGAAATGGTTTTACGACGCTGGGCAAAAGCAGCATGAACCACTTCAAAGAAGTGCTTCTCATCCACCACTTCCACCGGAGGGGCTTCCCGTACACGCAGCCGGATGACTGCAGACTCCACATTTGGCTGGGGAATAAATACTGTATTCGGCACAGTGCAGACTAATTCAGGTTCGCTGTAATATTGCACTGCAATGCTCAGACTGCCGTAATCCTTCGTTCCAGGAGACGCAGCCATGCGCTCAGCCACTTCTTTTTGGATCATAACGACGATATTCTCCAGAGGGAGCTTGTCCTCCAGCAGCCTCATCAGAATCGGTGTGGTAACATAGTACGGCAGATTAGCCACGACACTTACTTTACTCACGTCTGCAAAATCGGCTGCGAACACCTCTCGCAAATCCAGCTTCAGCACGTCTCCATGACGTACCTTCACATGCTCGTAAGGGGCCAACACCTCTTCGAGAATTGGCAGCAGCCGCTGGTCAATCTCGACAGCGGTAACTGCCTTGGCCGATTGCGCCAGCTTCTCGGTCAAAGCGCCAATCCCAGGACCGATCTCAAGTGCACCCTTCGTCTCATCCAATCCAGCAGCATTTACAATCTTATTGAGAATATTTTGATCAATCAGGAAATTTTGTCCCAAACTCTTTTTGAACGAAAAACCGTGCCGTTGAATAATTTCCTTCGTACGCCGCGGTGTTGCTATATCTTGAATCCCTGTCATACGGACATCACAATCCTTCACTTTCAATTTGTGCCAGCGCCCCGGCAAATTCCTCGCGGCTGATCTGAAATACAGAGAGCCGTTTATGTAGCTGCTTTCCGTTACAATAACCAATACCCAGCACATTCCCTAAGGCCATACGGCGTG
This sequence comes from Paenibacillus sp. SER-28, assembly GCF_052906305.1. Classification (NCBI taxonomy): domain Bacteria; kingdom Bacillati; phylum Bacillota; class Bacilli; order Caryophanales; family Paenibacillaceae; genus Paenibacillus; species Paenibacillus sp. SER-28. Next base: position 81,103 of record NZ_JBRECM010000015.1, read on the forward strand.
CAGCAGCATTGGGATGGGTGATGAGTCCAGCATCAATCAGGTCCGCCCACTCAATCAGCGGGTCAGCGCCTTCCACTGTCGTATGGACCCGTGCAAGAGCGTGTCTGATCGCTTCTGGTGAGGCATTCTCCACGCCAATATCTCCTTTACGCGTCGCTTCTGCCTCGGGTATAAAGGCCTGCTTGCAGCCGGGTACCTTGGAAGCGATAATCTTACGGATGCGCTCCCCTGCATGATCGGGATCGGTTAAAATGATGACCCCCCGCCGCTCCTGCGCCAATGCAATTTTACGCAGCGTCATTTTATTAATGGCGGAGCCGCCAGTTTCTATCGTATCCGCTTCAACAGCGCGGCGAATGGCCACCGTATCATCCCGGCCCTCTACCACGATCACTTCCTTGATCATTTGCGTTTCCCTCCACTGCTACACAGCAAGCTATATTTATCTTTCCCTGCTTTTGAAAACAAAATAAGAAGAGGATATCCTCTTCTTAGCATGGCATAACTATGTTGTTAATACTATCGCATTGCCCTCAACATACACAACCTGTTTTAGTTGATTTCAGGCTTTACCGGTCCGATAACATATACGGTTTTACCGTGCTTACGACCAAATTGGTTGGCTCGGCTCAAACTCTCATAATACACATCGATTTTGTGGCCTTTAATCGCGCCACCGGTATCCTCCGCACGACGGAAGCCCACCCCTTCGATGTACACCCACCAGCCGATTGGAATTATACTCGGATCGACCGCGATGGTGCGTCCTTCCGTGACACGTGCGCCGGATGCAGTACGTGTACCGATACCTGGCTCCTGTGAGGAATACGCCGTCATGGAGACATTTTGTAAAACTTTGCTATATTTAAAATTTACGCCTGCTTTACGGACAGCACTGCCCGAACTAACCGTTGTTGCCTTAACCGCATCATTGGGACCGACGGAAGCAGCAAGAACGACCGGTTTTTTCTTCGTTCCTACCGCAATGACTTTATCCACACGGTTCTGTGCAACTTCCTTGTTAACCAGCTGTTTGGATACCAACTTTCCATCATGATATACCTTTTGAACGTGCTGGACGACCACACCCGATTTGCCGCTTTGAATGACCCGATTATCGCCTTTATAAAGACTCGGATCGGCCGTTTTGATGACCTGATAAGGCACCTGTTTTTTCTGTTCGACCTGCTGTTTCTTCACACGGACGATTTTTATGTCCATGTTAGACGAAACAGAGGCATCCAACGCAGGATAAACTTTATCCGTTGATGATAATTTATAGCCCGAGGTACGAATGGCACCTTCTACTGTATTTTCTGTTGTGTACAGCTTTTTCGTCTCATTGCCTGAAGATACTTTAACCTGATTGGCACGTTTAATGACTACGCGATCGCCATCCTGTATTGCTCCATTTAGCGGCATGGAAACTGTATCATGCGGCTGAAGTGAAATGGAATGCTCGCTCAGCAAATCTTGAAGCTTGGATTCCCGGGTTTCTACCGCAGACGCCTTGCCATCGATGACAAAAAAGACTTGTTTTTTAGATTGCGTGTACATCAGAATTGAAATCATAATCGTTAGCGCGATTAGAAAAATAGCAACCAAAGCAGCCTGGCGCACATTCTCTTGCTTCCAACGCAATACGTAAGACATGCTGGATGAGCGTGACTCATGGGTATCCTTTTTCTGGAAAATGCCCATTTCCTCCGTCCTCCTTACATAGCCCGCCGTCTGGAGTAAGACATAGTTGAGATTTGACGTGACTATAACAGATTTTCTACAAGACAAGCCCAAACTACGACTGTCCTGCACCATGTACCCGTCTTCGCGGCATGCTGTCCTCCCCTGTTTAACCACAGTATGATGACAGATTTTCTTTTATTCACAACAAAAAAAGCCAGAGAAAGAGACTAGAGAGCTCTTTCGTGGCTTCCGGCATGTGTGAATATGCGGGAAAACTCATGCACGAGATGGCTTCTCTCTTGTTACGCTTACGGGGTTAGCTGTCGGGTTCGGACGTAGAGAGTCGCCCTAGCTTGGGTCAACCGCTCATGGCGGTCGCCTTCACATTCACCCCGAAGACCCAGAAAGAAATCGAAATACGGCTCCTCCACCTGTTCAATCCCATCCGGGAAAAGAATTTAGGTCGAGCCGGCTGGCGGAAGAGACGTTCCCTTCTTGCACATACGCCGGACGTACTGTAAGCCATATCGGTTCCCCCGTTCCCTGTAAAAGGGACTCAGCGAGACTGGTTCATGAAATGACTTGTTGATGTTTACATTCAAACAACAATTCACTGAAAAGATGATATCCTGTTTCTATGCATGTTGTAAAGCAGGTTTCAAGTACATTTTTTAAAATATTCGGTTAAAATATTGTAATATTCTCGAGTTTCCTGCAACAAATTCATGATTAGCTTCGTCTATCTCTTTATTTTGATCGATTTCTTCACTTTTTCATTGAATGTCAAATCGTTCCAGGGCATTTCGGGTCGTTATTGACACTAATTCCTCCACTGTAATCCCTTTGATTTGGGCTGCAGCCTCTGCTACCAGTCTCACATGTGCAGACTCATTTCGCTTCCCACGAAACGGATGAGGCGTCAGATAGGGAGCATCAGTTTCAATGAGCAGACGGTCCAGCGGCACCTGTGCGAGCACCTCTTTTGGCTGCTTGGCATTTTTGAACGTTATTGGACCACCGAAGGAAAGGTGAAATCCCATATCCAGCACCATTTTGGCTGTCTCCCAGCTACCCGAAAAGGAGTGCATGACTCCACCAATCTCACTCGCTTTTTCCTCGCGCAAAATCTTAACAATATCTTCATGTGCATCCCGGTTATGAATAACAATAGGCATCTTGAGCTCACGAGCCAGACCAATTTGATTTCGAAACACCCGATGCTGCACATCCTTCGGTGATGTATCCCAATAATAATCCAGACCGATCTCCCCGATGGCTACAACCTTTTTATGACTGCATAACGATGCAATCCATTCTAAATCGCCCTCCTGCATTGTAATAGCATCCTGCGGATGCCATCCAACTGCTGCATAAATAAAATCATACGTCTCGGCCAATTTCATGGTGGATGGAATGGTCTCACGATTAAATCCGATATTGATCATCCGCGTTACTCCTGATTCGACAGCACGTGCTATAACTTCTTCACGATCTTCGTCAAATTGTGGCGCATCCAAGTGAGTATGAGTGTCGAATAAATCCAAGGTTTACATCTCCTTTTTTTACTTACATTTCTATATAGTTGTCTATTCTTTGACAAAATAATTCCTTATTTCGGCAGGAAGCCTGTCTTTTACCGCGTTCAATTTATTCTGGGGAAAATACATATGATATTTCCCACGGTGAATACCACTTATTGAGCGCACAATTTCCGAAACTTCGGATATTTCACTCACCTCGCCCTGACGTCCAAGCAGTAAAATCTGGTTGTCCGTCGAGCCACCCTGCCGAAACACATCATAAGGAAGATCTGTCGGAAAATCAATTTCAAAATCATATTCAGGGTGCAAACCAGCCTCTTTCAAAGCTTCTCGAATACTGTCAATGGTATCTGTATCCATATTTTCAATCTCTACATATTTATACAATCTACGGTCCATAAACCGGCTACTCAAATCACTTAAAATCTCGTCCTTTTCTCGTTTCCACTGGCTAAATACGGTCTGGATTAATGACTCGTCGAGCATCAGATATTGCTCTACTGTAAGATCTCCTTTCAACAGATCCGGCAACGGGTCCAGCAGAAATCCAAACTCATATCCGTTTTTAAACAATTCCTTTGCTCGCTTGAAAATTTTACGTAAAAGGATTTCCGAGCTGCGTGTTACAGGATGAAAATAAATTTGCCAATACATCTGGTAGCGTGACATTAAATAATCTTCTACTGCATGCATACCTGATTCCTTCACAACAATTCTCCCATTATGAGGACGCAGCAGTCGTAAAATACGATCCAAATCAATCGTGCCGTAGTTGACACCTGTCGAGTGAGCATCCCGCAACAAATAATCCATACGATCGGCATCTAGTGGACTGGTTACCAGGTTGACAACAATCGGTTTATCATACGTTTTGGCTATAACCGCAGCCACCCTTTGTGGAAGCTTCTCGTCGACTTGCCGTAGCACGGCGTTGATCTTCGTGTCTCCCAGTACAATGCGGCATGTCCAATCCTCATGGTTCATATGAAAGGCTTCCTCAATTGAATGAGAAAACGGGCCGTGCCCCACATCATGCAATAGAGCTGCACACAGAGCAACCAGCCTTTCCTCCTTCGGCCAATCCGGGAAATCCCCACGTTCAAATTGAGAAATAATACTTCTCGTAATCTCATATACGCCCAATGAGTGTGAAAACCGGCTATGCTCCGCTCCATGAAACGTAAGATACGACGTACCTAACTGCCGTATGCGCCGTAAACGTTGGAACTCCGGCGTGTTGATCAACCGCCATATCACAGTATCCTGAACATGGATGTAATTATGTACCGGGTCTTTAAAAACTTTTTCTTCACTGAGTGGCTGGTGCAAGATATCAGCTCCTTTAATATTCGGAATAATGGATTAAAATACAATAAAATCCTAAATGGTTTCCCTCATTCGACATTCTTTGTCGTAATATGTCGAATTATAGTTTTTCGACATTTCCAAATCGACAAACTGAATAAATCATCAATAAGATAAGGCAATACACACAAGTAAAGCTCTTTAATCTAAATACTTTTGCATAATCAGACTGTTACTACATTTTTAAGGTTGACTGTTTTGGGAATCGTTGGTATAGTAAATATCAGAAAAGAGAAAATTTTGTCGAATCATGACACTTATATTATTTTAAACGGCGAGAGGAGCCTGATTTATTATGATGAAATCCACTGGTATTGTAAGAAAAGTTGACGAGCTCGGACGTGTTGTTATTCCAATCGAATTGCGCCGTACCCTGGGAATCGGAGAGAAAGACGCTTTGGAAATTTATGTTGATGGCGAACGCATCATGCTTAAAAAATACGAGCCAGCTTGTATCTTCTGCGGCAATGCTGAGAACGTAATTTACTTCAAAGGAAAAATTGTTTGCCAAGATTGCATTTCTGAAATCCCAACACCTGTGACAAACTGAGAATTTTAGTATATAATAGACTTATCAGATATTGTTAATTCTAACCTTTTTCATATATACTCCTTGTTGCCTTCCACGGTTTGAACCCAACCGTTGGAAGGCCCTTTTTTGTTTAGGCAGATATTCATAAGAGTGCGTTGTAAACATCTCTCTTGGAGATTGAACGATCTGTGGCTGTACGCTTCATTGCATCCTTGCGTGTGAGTCCCTCTGCCTCATAATGTGCGACGTGGGACTCCAAAGATAAAGACTGCCACCATGCCTGACGTTCCTGTTCCTCTTCCTCTTCGTCTTTCCCTTCAACCACCAGACAATATTCACCAATCGGCGGATTCTCCTCTAGTTTAGCAAGGCATTGCTCCACGGTTCCCCGCACCCATTCCTCATGCAGCTTGGTCAGCTCACGCGCAAGCACCACTTTGCGTGAACCTAATGTTTCCTTCAACACCATCAATGTCTTCACAATACGATGAGGCGATTCATAAAAAATAATTGTGCCGTGAGATACCTGAAACGATAGCAACAGCTTCTCTAGGTCCTTTTTCTCCCGTGGTGGAAAGCCAGCGAAGGTGAACCTTTCTGTATCCAGTCCTGAGGCAATTAAAGCCGATAGTGCCGCATTTGCTCCTGGGATAGGAATGACGCTAATTTCCGCTTCCAGTGCCAGTTTGACCAGATCCGAACCAGGGTCAGAAATGGCTGGTAGACCTGCATCGCTAACCAGTGCCAAATTTTTTCCTTCTATTATATAACGTATCAGTTCAGGCCCACTAGCAGCCTTATTATGCTCATGATAACTGAAGAGCATATCCGGTGTAATTTCGAAATGAGTGAGCAGTTTGCGTGTCTGCCGTGTATCTTCGGCAGCGATAATACTACATGACTTTAAGGTGTTAATCGCCCTAAAGGTCATATCGTCCAGATTTCCAATAGGTGTCGCAACAAGATACAACTTTCCCCGTTCTTCTTCGCTGGTACTAAAGCTTTTTTGTACAGCTGCTTTCACACAGAATCCCCCTTGCTTACTTCTCCATAGATATCTCTTATTTCCTGAGTATAATTCCCATTTTCCTGATATACAATGAGCGGAGGCAACAAACGAACCTCCGGTTTGCCGTCACGTAATGCTTCAACTAGTACCATATTGGCTTCCATATGAACTCGTGGGTGAACAAAACGTATTCGTTTGGGTTCCAAACTATGTTTACGCATCAAGGTTATAATCTCACCCAGCCGCTGCGGGCGATGAACCATAGATACCTTTCCCCCATTACGGACAAGCCGGGTGGATGCCTGAATGACTTCTTCGAGTGTGCAGTTCACTTCGTGACGGGCAATTGCCTGGTGAGGATTCAGCTTGATATCGCTACCATTTAGCGGCATATAGGGGGGATTCACGGTAATCGCATCATAAACACCATGTCCCGTGATGTGAACCAGCTCACGTAGGTCCCCTTCCCGAATCTGAATTGCTGCTTCTAATCCATTCAAGCTGACACTACGTCTAGCCATATCTGCCAAACGTGGTTGAATCTCAATTCCTTCAATAGACGCCTTTGTTCGTGTCGTTAGCAACAGCGGGACAACCCCATTGCCAGTACACAGATCCAGAATCTTTCCACGCTGCGGAATACCGGCAAAACGTGCCAGCAAGACCGCGTCCATCGAGAAGCTGAATACTTCATCACTTTGGATAATGCGCAAATTATGTGAAAGCAGATCATCAATTCGTTCCGACTTCTTTTCATTTTCGTACATAGTGCTCTCCCATCTTTTATAACCAAAATCGCTTTTCACTCATACTTCCTTACAAAAAAGCCGTAGGCATCTTGCTCCTACGGCTTGTTTTTATTTATTCAAAAATGACAGACAGAAGAGGCAATCGCCTTCCGTTCGCAAATGTCCGTAATACACGTTGCATATATGAAATCCTTCATGATACAGCCTCGCTAGATTGTCGTAGCCTTCGCCCACGACCTCACCCGTTTGCCCTTCATCCTTAATGACGATCGGAGGAGGAAGCTTCGGCTTGTTTGCCGTCTTTTCTTCTCCAGAGGTTTCACGTTTGAGCATCTTGCGCACCTGTTCGTTTTCAATCGTTAGTCGTTGATTTTCCTCCAGCAGCTCTTTTACTGCCAGTTTCAATTCACCCAGATCGCTATGCAACTGTCCCATTTGGGTTTCCATTTCGTGAATACGCGCAAAAACATTTAATTTATCCAAGTTTCCACCCCGAAGCAACCTAATGGTTTACTTGACGACTACATCGTCCATTGGAAGTTCCTTGACCTTACTGATCTCAAACAGTTGAACATGCACCGTGCGATGACCTGCATTCACACCTACGACTTTACCTTCTCCCAAAGAGGTGATAACCATCTTACCCACCTGAGGTAGCTCTTCTCGCATGCTTTCGTAGTTATCATGTTCAAACTTGAGACAGCACATCAATCTCCCGCACAACCCGGAAATCTTCGTCGGATTCAGCGACAAACTCTGATCCTTCGCCATCTTAATAGATACCGGCTCAAAATCCCCCAGCCATGAGGAGCAACACAGAATACGTCCACAAGGTCCGATTCCGCCAAGCATTTTAGCCTCATCCCGTACGCCGATCTGCCGCAGCTCGATCCGTGTACGAAAAATACTGGCCAAGTCCTTTACAAGCTCTCGAAAATCCACCCGACCCTCTGCCGTAAAATAAAAAATGATCTTATTGCGGTCAAATGTAAATTCTACATCTACCAGCTTCATTTTAAGGCCATGGTCTTTAATTTTATTTAAACACGTGCCGAATGCATCCTTGGCCGCCAATTTATTCTCTTCTACAACAAGAGCGTCATCATCCCCAGCAATACGAATGACTTTTTTTAAGGGCAGGACAACATCCGAATCATTTACCTCTTTTTTGCCCACTACAACCTTGCCATATTCAATACCGCGCGCGGTCTCTACAATGACGCAGTTTTCTTTCTCCACTGGAAGATCCAGCGGATCAAAATAATAAGTCTTGCCCGCCTTCTTGAAACGGACACCCACTACACTATACAAAAATTAACCCCCTTGTATGCCACTAAACCTCATTTGAAGCCGACATTGTACGAATGGCCGCAATTGAAGTCTCACTGTCGCACAAACCGGGAACCTGGCGTCGCGGATTGTGCAGAGTGGAACAAGCGCGCCTTCCTGTTAGCCGGTGATAGAACCGCTTGTATCGGACAACCCAATCAGAAGCTGCTCCACGCATAATTGCCCGTTGACGTGAAAACGGAGCTTCTTCCTGCAATTCGCGGCCAAATCCATATAAGAGACCCATTGTTCCGTGCTGCGGGTGATTGCCAATTTGGAGACGGACTCCAAATGATCTATGAAAACAATGCTTTCGTGCCTTCCGTAACGGAAATGAAGCATATCCTTAAACCACAAATGAAACAGATGAAACAGAATATCCAGGTGTTCAGAAAGTCCAGTTTTAAAAATCTTCTGTTGAGCCAGAATAATAGACGAGCTCCCCCGACTCATGGACTCCTTCACTAATTGTAACACTACGTTTCTAATTTCTGCAAACCAATTCTGCTGGAGAATTTCTCTACATGATTCCAGTCCTGAAGCAATATGAACGACCGACCGGACAAGCCCTGCCGTATAGCCTTCCCCAATTAATGCCTGCATCATCATCTCCGGCTGTAAAGCGTGGAAAGGAACCTGCTGCGTCCGTGATTGAATCGTAGGCAGCAACGCCTGTCCATTTTCAGAAATGAGTATGCCGACCACTGGAATCTGGGGCTCCTCCAGAAATTTAAGTAGGCTATTAGCAGCTTGCACTGTCATGGTATCCGCCTGCCGAATGATATATACCTTCGGATTGGAGCTTTCAGATTTGTAAGAAAATATACGTTGAAGCCCACGAATCTGATCAATTTTAATCGTAGCTCCATCCGGCTCTACAATATGCAAATCTGGATGATTCCCGTGCTCTACCTTGCGGCATGACAAACACTCCCCGCATGCATCATCCGTCTGTCGCTCACAAAATAAAGCCTTAGCAAAGATCTGCGCCATGTTCATCTGCCCGCTTCCCGGCGGCCCGCTAAAAACATAGGCATGGTTGACCGTATGATTCCGTAGTGCACTTTGCAGCATTTTTTTGGCTACATCCTGGCCCATTATATGTTGAAAAGACATATTTCCTCACTTTCTCCACTGAAAACAACTGTGATCCATCGGCAAATCGTTGTTCTTCCAGGCATGTACATAGTCAAAAATAATCTGCCAGCATGATCAGCAAGCAGATTATTTCTTCGTGGCAACAGCCCGTCTGTATTCATTTATAACATAAGTCTGCATTAAAATGAGAGATTAATTAGCAATCCTCTGATCTCACCGACCCCTTGCAAAAGCTCAATCTTGCCTTGCTCGGTTTCGAGCAGCTCATCCGCCATTTTGAGCAACAGCTCATCCACTTCATCAATCAGCTTATAACGTTTGCTGCGTCCCCGGCGATCCCAGCCCTTCGTGTCCTTCATGGACACGCCTCGCCGAACGGTATCTTCCAAAAACCGTTTAACCAGCATCTTATAGGCCTTCAGCTCACGAATCGTCATTGAACGTGCAAGACGATCTCCCTGCATTTGTATTTCCTTAAAGCGCCGATTCAATTCCTCCTGCGAAGCTTGCTCTCCATTTTGCTGCATAACGTCGGAGAAGCTCTTGGGCTGAATTGGTTTTGCACTCATTTCATTTGTAGACAATGTACTTTGTAAAGGGCGATAGCCCGGATTTATTTTCATATAAACCTGCTTTCTCCCCGGATGCTTCCACTTTCCCCCTTCATGAACAGTTCAATCTAGAACTCAGGGTTTCTTCGGCTTTCCGGGAACTGCGCTGTAGCGCTGCCGTTTTAGTGGATCTGCCCTCACTCTCATCATGTGAGAAGATACAGGCGATTCCCCTATCATATCGGCAGAATAGGCCCTATTGTGTAGATTCAGAAATGCTCGAAACGGTCTACAGGCATCACGAATACCGTCGCTCCACCCACCTGGACTTCAACAGGCAACGGTAAATAGGAATCCGTCGTCCCGCTCATAGGGGTAACGGGTGTGACCAGCTGTTCACGAACCTTGCAACTGCTGCGAATGACGTTCATTAATGAGTCCACCTGATTGTCATCAACACCGATCATAAATGTCGTATTACCAGCACGCAGAAATCCTCCTGTGCTCGCCAATTTAGTAGCACGGAAATTAGCTTTCACCAGTCCGCTGGATAATCTGTTACTGTCCTTATCCTGTACAATCGCAATAATCAGCTTCATCCTGTATTCCTCCTTCAAGTCATATTAGAGACAACCTTGTCCCTAGCTCAATTTTACCGTATATCCTTCGACAATTATATGCTAAAATTCTGAACAAACCGCTTTTTCAGCAAATCCTTCAATACTTGCTCCACCTGCTCTGGCGCCGGAGATGCATCAACAATTGTAATTCGCTCTGGAAATTTGCGAGCCAACTCCAAATATGCCTCTCGCACCTTATGGTGAAACGATATACTCTCCATGTCGAGGCGGTCCATTTCTGCTCCTCGTGACGCATTAATTCTTGCCAATCCCAATTCGGGCTCAATATCCAGATAAAATGTGGCATCCGGCTCCCAATCATCCACCGCAAAGCGATTAATTGAAGCCACCTCTTCAATTCCGATCCCTCTTGCAAATCCTTGATAGACCAAGCTACTATCCACAAAACGATCACATAATACGATAGCTCCCTGTTCAATAGCCGGCTTTACCTTCTCCACCAAATGCTGACGCCGCGCCGCCGCGTATAAAAGTGCCTCTGTTCGAGCATCCATACTGGTATGAGCAGGGTCCAAAATGATAGAACGAATCTTTTCGGAAATTTCGATGCCACCCGGCTCCCTCGTCGTGATGACTGGATAGCCTTCTCTCTCCATAAACTTCGCCAGCCGTTGAATCATAGTTGTTTTACCGGAGCCGTCTCCCCCCTCCAGTGTGATAAAAATGCCTTTGCGATTCATGTTATTCCCTGCTTTCCTGCCTGAAAAATAAAAGTCACCCATAGGCTACGTATGCTTCTTTTATTCAGTCTTCTGTATTTGTTAAGTCTCTAGTATCTAATCTTTATTGTAAACGGAATACCCGAATTGTAAGCATACTTTCATCTGCTACCCCGTGCCACTTGGCTCCCAGCTCACGTAGACGACTCATCCGCAATGCAATCGCTTCTGTGATCGTTTCTCCTGCATATAGCAGTGGAATACCTGGAGGATACGGGATAATCATTTCAGCCGCTACCCTGCCAGCGGATTCGTCTACAGGCACGGTCTCCATCTGATCCGGGCTAATCGGTCGAAGCCCAAACGGCACCGGACTAGAGTATCCCTTCATTCTATCATTGTTCCACGTGGAAAAATCTAATTCGAATCTTTGCTGCTCTTTTTCCGTTGACCCCGGCTCAACAGCCGTCTCCTTAAATCTTATATCATTATCTATATGCACAAGAGCCTGCAACAGGTGACTCGCATCCTTAGCCGTAGAGCCTAACGTAAACAATAAAACAACATGTTTTTCGTCGCTCATCTCTGGAACACATCCGTAAGTCTCCAACTCATGCTTGAGTCCAAACCCATCCAGTATACCCCATGTATCATACAGCACCAATTTAAAAGGATCCTGGGTTGAATATCCGCTTATTCCCTCATCAGCCCTTTCTAGGACCTCAGAGATTCCCCTGTGAGCATATTCTCCCTCTAGTGCCTGCTGTGTAGGTTCTAGCAAGCGAAAGCGTGGGAGCTGCTCCAGGCCCTTTCTAAAAGCATCTGCCGCCGCTAAGCCCACTGTAAAAGCATCTGTTCCATACGCCTCTATATACCATCTTGCCAAATCCAGTGAAGCCATTAACGGATAAGAAGGGCTAGAGCTTTGCACCATCGCCAAACGCTGACGAAGCAGTTCCCGATGGATTCTCTCTCCCTGCACATGTAACATAGCCCCCATGGTCATGGCTGGAAGCATTTTATGTGTCGACTGGACGACTACATCAGCCCCGCAGGATAGCGCAGAGGCTGGCAAACGAGGATGCAGGCCATAATGGGCACCATGTGCCTCATCTATCAATAGCGGCACATGGGCTGCATGACAGGCCTTAGCCGTTGCCTTCAGGTCATGCCCCATCCCATAGTAATTAGGTAGTGTAAGTAACACCCCTTTAGCCGAAGGATAGGCCTTCAGTGCAGCTTTTATTGTATGCGTCGTTGGGGCAACCGCCAGCCCACTTAGTGTATCTATTTCCGGATCTAGGAATACCGCATTAGCCCCTGACAGCATGAGACCGTTCAGGACAGATTTGTGTACATTTCTCTGTACCAGCAGTAGATCTCCCGGCTCCGTACATACAGTTAAAATCATAGCCAAATTACCGACCGTGCTTCCTCCAATTAGCCAAAAGCTCTCTTCAGCACCAAAGCACTTTGCAGCCAGCTCTTGCCCTTCACGAATCACATCTTCTGGGTGATGCAAATCATCCAGTCCGGTAATTTCTGTCGCATCAATAGACATCACTTCTTGCAACAGAGATGCAATATTTTCATGCTCATATACTTGTCCATTTTTATGACCGGGTACATGGAAAGAAGCATTGCCCTGAGTCCGGTAACGTATTAGAGCTTCCATTAATGGTGCATGTACCGCCTTTTTCCCCATCATTCTGCAATCCTTCCAAACAAAGCTTTATATCTACCTTATTTTATCGTAAAATCAAGCGGAATCCTACTTTTACTCACAGAAAAAAAGGCCCGTATCAACAGACCTTGGAATGCCAATCCTTCAAAGACTAATTAGCAAAGGATATTATGCATTTTTCTGTACCCAGATTTGCTTTAGTTGATCAATAAAAAAATGATATTTGGCATCAGTTGCATCCGTGTGCACCATTTCAGCTTCACACGTATCACAGATAAACTCGGAAACGATAAAAATGCCTTCATGCTTGTGCTGCCCGCATATAATACAGCGGTGGCCGCCTTGATCATGCATATCCATCCCACCTTGTTTCTTTTACTATTAGTATGGGGCACTTTCTACTATTTTAAACCTTTTCATAGCCCAGTTCGACGATATACTCTATATATATTCCATCTGGGCCATTATGGTGTTTGTACCCCGTATGTTTAAAAAATAGCCGTCTATGCCGATATAATAAGAAAAGCTCTTATGTATGGATACCCTTTCATCGGAGCCCTTGAACACTTCATCAGTGATAGCTTTTCCAGTAATTATAGAGTAGGCTAGCTAACACTGGATGTCGATCATTCTGTATTTCTACAAAAACGATTAAATGCTTATTTAAAGCGGCATGAGCGAAGTACCGTCCCTTTTTCCGGCTGTGGACGGGAAGCCACTTGTGATGCAGTAGATTAATGAAAGGACTGTTCGCATGACAGAGGAAACCGAAACCAAAGCTACCTACTATCACTACAAGCTCATTAAAAAAATCAGTATACCGCGTCAACTAATATGGAGTCATATCACACTGCCTGTTATTATGCTTCTCTTTCTGCTTCTTGCCTTTTCCTGGACTAGCGTGTTTTTGTTTGCTCTTGCCTTTTTCCTAACCTTATGGGTACACTTCGTAATCTCACGATCTGTCCTATACATCGGTGGCGGAACATCCTTCCGCAAACGCTGGGCATTCCACCGTAAATTACCTTGGCTAGGCTATATGACAGACCAGTACATAGGCTATAGCATCTTTCGTCGTGTGCACATACATACCCTCTGGATCGGTATCTGCTTATCAGCCGTATTCATTCTCTGGTCTCCACCAGCCTTTACTGTATCCTTACTCTTCTGGCATCTATGGCTTATTGCACCGCGTCTATACATCCTCAGTCGGCTTACAGGCGAGAGAAAAGACGGTATGTTGAAGTTTACCGATGAAGATGCCTCATATTATCAACAGTAAATTTAACCACTCATTATCCGTACAGATAGAAAACTCAGGTCTGAACTAACCTACCAACGATCTAGACTGAAGCAATAAAAAAGGAGCAACCTCAAACGGTTACTCCTTTTTTTGTGACTTAACAATTAAAATCGCTTTATTCTCTTATCAAGTAAATTTTCCTCATCGTTATCCTCGTTATTCATGTAGAGCATTTGATCAACATGCAAATATATAAAAGGAAGCCACTCCCTACTCAACGGCAGTTCTGAGTGCTTCCCCATATCCGATCTCTTCATTCATCATGATACACAGCATACAATATGCTGAGTTTACTATAAATATGATCTACAATAAATCCTATGCTACTTACTCGGTTGAAAACTGTGTCCCTAATTAAGATCCACGCTTTTGCTCTTCACAACAGCCTTTCTGTCTTTTGGAACCAATACAGTAAAAGAACCATCATGCACAGATAAATGCACCATATGCTTATTTTTCTGAAACACCTTCTGATTCGAGGTGGATAAATTCGGTTCCTCAGTCCAGCCCCAAGCTGCAATCTCTTCTAAATAAGGAGCAGGTAGACTATCACTTTCCTTCAACGCTGGCAGTGCATAGCGAACATAGTCCATGTCCGAATTACTGCTGGCCCGATCGGTTTTACTAGCTTCTTTGGGAACCGGAAACGTCTTCTCGTTGGCAGCACCCTCAAACGATGTCCAAGAAGGCTCCTCTTCCACGCACCCGGTAAGAATCGCGACAGCGACACTGAATAGCACCAATAGAGCAAGCCATTTATTTCGCCGCATGATCTTCCCTCCTTACCAGCCTGATTGACTATACAAAATCCTATGATGGAGTTTGCATAATTCTGCAATAATGCAGCGTGTGTGTATGGGATTCAATACCTATATTATACAGGGTTTACTCCTACATTCCGTAACAAAAATGTTACCTTCCTTTTGTAAGGATATTTCTAAAATATACGTATATGCAAAAAAAGAATCATAATCTCAACGAGATCATGATTCTTTTTACTTGTTGCTTGGCGACGTCCTACTCTCCCAGGACCCTGCGGTCCAAGTACCATCGGCGCTGGAGGGCTTAACGGTCG
>NZ_JBRECM010000016.1:0-84638 GCF_052906305.1 Paenibacillus sp. SER-28
GCCCGGTACAATACCGAGCTCATGCCCAACTGGTTGCATAAAAATAGTTGTCTAACTTTAAGGGGTCACTTCACTCCCACCTGCCTTTAGTTTATTTCAGCTCATTGTCCATCCAGGTTTTCGTTAATCTTCATAAACGGAGCCTCGAATTATGAGCGGTCCCGTAACAACAGCACGGCGGTCAGCTGATTGTACGGTCAAGCAGTATACATAAGGCTCTGCCTGTTTTCCCGTTTCCTCATAGCTTAACTCAGCAAATCCCTCCTGATAACAGGAATCTTGCAACCAATCCAGCATAGGTCCCCGCTCATCATTGCGACGCAATCGAATGTCTAGCTCCCCGATATCCCAGTTGAGCAGCGGATTTTCCCATGCCAAAGAGACTTCAATGACAATATGTCCTTCAGATTCACTTGCAGGAATGATTAATGTAGAGAGCACGCTCTCCTGTTCGGTGACCTGAAAAGGCAGTGCATATGTGCCTGGATCAGCTTTATTTTGAACTGAATATTTCAACATACCATCTTCCTCCTCTGCCCGTTCATTAGGGCGTCACGGTAAAATGACTGGCTGTACGCTTAGCGACAACGTTCCCGTTTTCCAAAAATTCAGCCAGGATAAACAGCGTTTCCGGATTGTAAATACTCGTCACCACTCGCAGGTAAAAAGGATGTTGGACGGTCTCCATATCCTTGAGTTCTAGCACGGAGCCAGCTTCGGGAGAAGGGTTCAATCGAAGGAGCTGCCGTCGGAAAACACCACTGTCATTTCCCATTTCCAGCAACACATCGACGGCTCTCTTTTCACGATTGAAAAAGGTCACATGGCAGCTTTCTATATGGGCGCTGTGGTAAGCGAGATGATGATCGACGGTTAAAAGAAACACGGACATATGATGATGCCTCCTTGAATTCCGTTAGGTTACCAGCCTTAATATGATATGAAAAATAACTGGGATTGGACTGGATAGTTGTACGCCTCTTTGACAAAAAGCGCATTGGTGTCCAACCCTTTTCACCGTACTGTGCATGTAATGTAGAGTGGAACATGCTACGGCCTGAAGTCCCTTTTCGACTACAGAAGAAGGGTCGCTGAGGGAAGGGGCGTATTAAAAAAGGAGGCACGGCTATGAGACTCGCACAGCTGGCAGGGGAATATGAAGCGGTCTTCAGTCTGGGACAAAACTGTACACCTGCCATTCAATTGGAAAAGAACCGTTTGCGGCCGTTTGCCGGGGTACTGGATTGGATGATGTCTGACACGCTGTCCGATGTGAACCGCTTGCTAGAAAATCGGTTTGCCGGATTTATGGATTTGCCCAATTTAAGTGTCGTTGGTACGAGCCAACTGAATTATATGGTCAGAGATATCGCTTATAATGTGATCTCGGTGCATGATTTTCCACAGGAACGCAATACGTCCTCAGATCTGGTGACCTATCCCGAGTTCAGGGAAAAGATAGATCGTCGTATCGAACGTTTTTTTGCAAAAACACAGATGGCGAAGCGCAGCTTATTCGTCCGTATGCTGGGAACCTATGAAGAAGTAGAGGAACTGGAACGTATCTTGTCAGACATGGTAGCAAATGAATTTCGTTTGTTGGTGGTGAATTGTTCCGGTGTAACGGAGTTGACGGAGGTGGATTGGCAGCTTCCACATGTATGCGCGGTGGAAATGCCTTTTGCCGATGTATGGAATTACAAAAGTGATCCGCACTGGCGTACTCTTTTTAAAGGGATGACCTTGTCTTCGGAAAGGGGAGGGCGTCGTGCTTGAGCGGTTGCAGGGGGATTATGATGCTGCATTCAGTCTGGGTGGACATTGCTTGCCTTCCATTCAGCTGGATAAAAACGGACTGCGTCCCTATGCGGGTCCGCTGGACTGGATGATTTCCGGTAACTTGTCACAGGTCAGTCGCTTGCTGGACGCCCGTTTTGCCGGTTTTATGGATGTTGATAGTCTGCGTGTCACGGGGCACGATTACGGCGAGCATAACTTCATGGTCGAGGATGCAAACTATGGGATTACAGCGGCACACCATTTTCCGGTTAGCGAGAATACATCGGAGCAGCTGACTTCCTATCCTGCATTCAAAACGACGCTTGATCGCCGCATCGCACGTCTACTGGATCAATTCACGCTTGCGTCCCGTCTGCTACTGGTTCGTGTCGGGGGTAGTCGGGAGCAAGCGGTGGAACTACATGATGTGTTATTGCAGAGGATTACACATGATTTTCGCTTGTTATACGTGGATTACACAGGGACTGATGGTGTGACGGAGCTGGATTGGGGATTGGAGCGGCTGGTTTCAGTGGAGCTGCCGCCTGAGGATATATGGAACGGTCAGGATGAGATGTGGCGTTATATGCTGGAAAATGTCAGGCTGCATGTCTGAGGTGCTGAGATTCCAGAGACACATTATAGATTGTCTTCGGACTGTGCTTGTGCCTGCGCCAAGCTATAGGGAGTCGCATAACATGATGCGAAGGGAAGTCATATGCTTCGGTTCAAAAGGAGGGTGAGCTAGTGAAGGCTTTGGTCACCGGGGGAGCCGGATTTATTGGTTCTCAGCTGGTACGTGCGCTTGCTGATTCGGGCATCAGAGTGCATGTGCTGGATAATCTGACGACCGGGAATATCGCAAATGTGGACCCGCGCGCAGTCATGCATATTGCGGATATTCGCAGCTCTGAAGCTAGGACGCTGCTGATTCGGGAAAGCCCGGATATTGTGTTTCACTTGGCCGCACAGGCGGATGTACAGCAATCCATCCATCAACCCGATGAGGACGCGGATGTGAACGTGCTGGGGACGATTCATTTGTTGCAGGCTTGTCATGAAGCCGGTGTGTCAAAATTTATATTTGCGTCCACGTCCGGTGTATATGGAGAGCTGCAAAAGCAATGTATACAGGAAGACGATCCCGTGGAGCCGATTTCAGGCTACGGACTGTCCAAGCTGACCGCAGAATCGTATATTCGACTTTTTTATCGGCTGTACGGTATGAACTACACGATTTTGCGTTATGGAAATGTGTATGGTCCCGGTCAGGCTGCGAAGGGAGAGGGTGGTGTAGTCGCTCTTTTTATGGAGCGGCTGAAAAAAGGAAGCCCCTTGCTCATTCACGGTGATGGGACACAAACCCGCGACTTTGTGTACGTCAAGGATGTCGTTCGAGCGAATATGGCGGCTATTCATGCAGCGGATCAACGCACAGTACATGTAAGTACGGGACGAACGACGTCCATCAATCGACTGGCCTACGATTTACTAAAGCTGCATGGTTCGTCTGTCCGCCCTGTATATTCACCGGCGCGAGCGGGAGACATTCACCATAGCTGTCTTAGTAACGCAGTCGCCAGACATTGGCTTCGTTGGGAACCGCTATACGGCATTTCTGCCGGTTTACAGGAAACGTATGTGAGCAGTATGGGCTCAGGCAAAGAAGGTATGTCTTGATACAAAGCGCGCGGATATCAAGAAAGAGACTGAGGAAATACTCAGCCTCTTTTTCATTTGAATAGCAATTAGATGTTCTCGCCAGCCAGCTTCAAGGCTTGATCCAGGACTGCTGCACCGTTTCCTCTACCATAAGCCAACGTGTCAATGACATCTACAGGAATGCTATAGGGAGCAGCAATTTCGGTTACTGCCTTTTTACGCATCCGTACTTGAGGTCCGAGCAAAATAGCAATCACAGAATCTGTAATGCCTTCCAGTTCTTCCTTAATGGTGCTTTCGGGGATGGCTTCGATGTTCAGCTCTATGGATCTTGCTGCTGCTTCTTTTTTCATTTTAGAAACCAAAATAGATGTGGACATACCCGCAGCACATGCCAGAATAATTTTTTTCATCGTTGAGCGCCTCCAGAAATTCATTTTTAACTACTTATACTCTTCATCCAGATCAGCAACAAACGAGCGTTCCTTGATAGCAGCTTGATACCAGTAGCCGGATTTCTTCAAATGCCGACTTCGATCATTGTCTAGGTTAATTTCCACCAGTCCGTAGCGATTTTTAAAAGCATTCATGGGAGAAACGTTGTCTGTAAAGGCCCACAGCATATAACCTGTACAGTTGGAGCCAGCTTCTACAGCTTGTAACGTGTAGTATAAATGCTCAGTTATAAAGTCAATACGATAGTCGTCCTGAATGATGTGCTCCTCATTTTTGAAGGCAACCTCATTCTCAATGCCCATACCATTTTCTGCGACAAACCACTCGATATTGTGATATTCGTTCTTGATACGCATGCCCATATCGTAAATGATTTTCGGATAAATCTCCCAGCCCCGTGACTTGTTCATTCTTTTACCCGGAAGATCAAAATGCTCATAGTAGTAAGAGGGGTGAAAGGGGGTGTTTTCATTCCACGCTTTACTCTGCGCTTTGACCCGGTGGGGATAATAGAGATTGATTCCGACGTAGTCAACGGTATTTTTCTTAATCACGGTCAGTTCTTCCGTTGTAGCTTCAAATGCAATATCATGCTTGCCCATGAGATCGAATAATTCTTGTGGGTATTCGCCTTTAATAAGCGGGTCCAGAAATACTCGATTGTAAAATAAATCATACACATGCGCCGCGTATTGGTCATGAGGGGCGCTTGATCGGGCATACGTGACTTCGGGATTCAGAATAACGCCTATTTTAGCCCCGTGCTGACTATAGTTTTTTGCTTTGAAAAGCTGTACACACTTCGCGGTAGCCAGCGTTTTATTATAGTTCCATTGCATCCACTTCCGCGTATTTTGTTCATAGGGATAGCGGAGGGCATCTAGATAGACACGCGTTTGTACAACAATGGGCTCATTAAACGTAAACCAGTGCTTGACCCGATCGCCATACCGTTCAAACACTTTTTCCGCATATTTTACAAACAGTTCCACTACATGCTTGGAGGACCAGCCCTCATATTTATCCATCAAATAAACGGGTACCTCATAGTGCTCCAGACAAATCATCGGCTCAACTCCGCTTGCAATCAGCTCATCAATGACTCGGCCCATATAATCCGCATACGTTTCATCCACCACTACATTCTCATAATCCGTTAAGAAGCGGGACCAATTAATAGAAGTCCGATAATGGGTTAAGCCAATCTGCTTCATCAGCGCAATATCTTCGGTATAGCGATTATAAAAGTCGGTTGCAACCGCGGGTCCATATCCATTGTGCCAGACATAGCGGTCATTTTTGTACCATTGGTCTAGGTATGAGTCCTGCCCTTCTTTTTTACTGCTCCAGCCCTCTGTCTGCCAGGCGGAAGCCGCTGCACCCATGATGAAATTCGACGGAATTTGTATTGTATGTTTAGCCATGACATGTTTCTCCTTTTCTTTGTATAAAGAATGCGTTTTCAATTATTGATGTATTTCTATAGTAACGCATTATTCAGCCATTCGCTTGTTGGCAATTTTGACGAACGGGAAATAAATGATAATGGCTACCACAATACAAATGATCTGAGTTACGACGGCGCCAATGCTTCCACCTGTAGACAGGTAGGCATTAATAATAGGCGGAGTAGTCCATGGAACCATGACGACGGCTTTACCTGCAAATCCAAGCAACGTCGAGAAGTAACCAATCGTTCCTGTGATGAGCGGAGTAATAATGAAAGGGATAGCCATCAATGGATTCAACATAATCGGAAGTCCAAAAATGACAGGCTCATTAATATTAAACAGACCCGGACCCAACGAAAGCTTTGTTATTTCCTTCATATCTTCACGCTTGGAAGCGATCATAATACAAATCAAGAGGGCCAGTGTAATCCCTGAACCACCGATACTCATGTATACGTCCCAGAAAGGCATCGTAATAATGTTCGGAATGGGCAGTCCTTGCTCATAAGCAGTCATGTTGACGGTAATCGCGCCAAGCAGCAGGGGTTCACGAATGGGCTTTACCATTTGGTTCCCGTGAATACCGATCACCCAGAAGATTTGCGCAACCAGCATCAGTACCAGTATACCTGGCAGTCCCTGTACTACGGTCTCCAGAGGTTTTTGTACCACATTATAGACAGCATCGTACAGGTAGAGACCTGTAAACTTATGAAAGAAAAATCCGAGCATTGAGAAGACTGTCACCGTTATGATAGTTGGTATCAATGCAGAAAAAGAAACGGCCACATTGCTGGGAACACTTTCAGGCATTTTGATTTTTAGCTTATCGGACTTGCCCAGCTTACTGTACAGCTCAACGGATAGGATGCTTATGAAAATACCTAAAAACAAGCTCTTGGTATCCGTAAATTGACGGGCTAAGACGTCTGTTACTTTTTGCATGTCACCGTTAACCATCAACTCTATCGTGGTTGGTGTCACAGAGATAAAACAGATTAAAGCAAGCAAACCGGGGAAGAGATTTTTCTCACCGTTAATTTTTCCTAGCTCCAGACCAATCATGAAAATAGCTAGAATGGTAAGGATATTCAAGCTGGCATAGTTAATGCCCGAGAAAATCGGTTTGTACTCAGCCAGGAATGAGAACGGCTTAAAATGCGCAAGGCCATTGACCGGGTCCATGACCATATTAGAAATCAATACAGCAAAGGCACCGACAATAATAACAGGCATCAATGTGATAAAAGCTGATTTGATCGCTATAATATATTTAAAATTATTGATTGCATTTGCTACCGATGTGAGGCCATCGACCAGTTTGTCTTTGAATGCCATGGGATAGCGTCCCTCCCTCTACGATTTCGGTACGAATTGATCAATGCGTTCATACAGGTCTACAAACTCTGAGGCCATATCGCGAATGGTGATGGCATTCATCAGATGATCTTGAGCATGTACCATCATGACGGACATCTCTGTTTTTTCACCCGCTGCTTCCTTGCGGATAATTCTGGTTTGAATTTTGTGGGAGGACACCAGTTCTTTTTTTGCTGTGGCTAATTCATCTTTGGCTTCCCGAAATTTCCCCGCCTTTGCAAGCTCAATCGCCTCCATGGCCGAGCTGCGTGCATTCCCTGCGTATAATATAATTTGGAATACAATCTCTGTATCATCCATGTCCTCCATGTTCACGTCGTGCTCTGTAGATTCATCATTATTCACGTGATCCTCTCTCCTTTCAATCATCTCGTCGTATGGTTATTATAATTTGGAATCGCTTTCAACATAACGCACATTATTTCCTCTTCTTAACGGAAATAAATTGTTCTTCATACTCCTCATGTTCAACAATTTTTATGCAACACTTCTATGAATTCTGTATATGATTTGCAGCGAATAAGCTGCTGGACGAGCTGTTCATTATTTAAAATTTCAAGCAAAATATGATACATAGTCTGTAAATCTTCTGATTTGGTGCGCTGTATACAGAGCATACAAATAAACTGTACCGGCTTGCCATCCCAATCGATTGCTTTTTGTAATGTACAGATGGCCCAAAACGTAGAATCTGCGAAAGGTTCCATCGGATGCGGGATCGCGACCAAGTTGCCAAATGAAGTGGGGGAAACGGCTTCACGCTCTATTACAGATTGCAGGAGGGGGCCTTTTACAAGATCTGCTTCGTGTATTTTTTCGGCTATAAATTCAAGCACTTGGAGTTTGTTCTCAAACTTCTGCTGAAGAAAGACCAATTTTTTTCGTACATACTGCACAGCAGGAAGTCTGGCCTCAGAAATGGCTTGCTCAATTTTAGTAATATCGGAACCGCCTAAAAATGTATTCACATGGATCATGGGGATAGAAAGCGGTTCTGAAATGGGGATCGTGCTAATGACAAAGTCCAGTGTATCCAAAGGCATTTGTTTCAGCTTATAAAATTCAGTGGTTCCCACGATATCCAATCTGGAACCGAAGACCGATTGAAGCTTATAATACAGCAGCTTAGCGCTGCCGAGTCCAGAAGCACATACGATCATACATCTTTTGGGCGCGTCCTCCATTTTCTTTCTTTCCATCGCGACTCCGATATGAATGGCTAAATACCCAATTTCATTTTCCTCGATGTGTATATGAAGCCGCTGCTTGATGACTTCCGCAGCAATGATACCTGCTTCAAAGGCAAGCGGGTAATTGGCTTTGATTTCATCCAGCATAGGATTACGCAAATTCATTCCGTATTGATAACGGTTAATGACCGGTTTGAGGTGAAGGCAAAATGCAATCAGCAATTCTTGATCGTTATGAATGTTCATCTTCAACTGCTGATCAATTTGGTCTAGTATTTCGATAGTCAGTTCGTAGATATCTTTATCAATGATCTTTTTAATCTCCACCTCATCCATACGGGCACTAACGACGGTCCTTACACCCAACAGGTGAACAGCAATGTACGCAACTTCAACAAGTGGAAAGGAGTGCTTCATGATTTGTTCCAAGGCGGATACGATCTCAGTCGCCACCCTAAACTCTTTCTGCGCTTCAATTTTTTTCATCTCTTGCGGATAATACGACACATACCTTTCTTCGCGAATACGCTTACATGCTATGGCGATATGAATGACCAGATTGTTCAGGGCAATGTCGGACAACTGAATATCATGGAAATCAATACGATCCAGAATCACTTCTCTTATGAATTCCATCTCTTCGTTAGAGATCAGAGGAGGGGGGGACACCTGCTGCTCGCCTATTTCATCTAACCTGTTAAATATATAGTCGGAAATGCAATAACGCAGTTTGGCCTCATTACCTTTGACTCGAATACCATGATAGGGTCTATTCTCCAGAGATAGTCCGTAAGTTGCCAGTAACTTGCGCAGTTCTTTGAGGTCATTCTGTAAAGTAGATCGACTAACATACAGGATCTCGGCTAAATCATCAAGTTTGACATATGCATTGGTAAGCAATAGCTTTTTCATTAAAAAACGGTTTCTAGCTTCAGAAGAACTCGCTAATGGATAGGGCACATGATGATCATAATCCTTTAATTGCTTCAGTAGATGATGAAATGCTTGTTCGTCCCGAACCTCTAACTTGTAGCCTGTTCCTTTAAGGGGCTTAACTGCTGCTCCATGCTTTGACAACAGAGCACCCAATTCCTTTAAATCCGTTCGTATCGTTCGAGAAGATACCTTCAATGCATTTGCCAAGTGTTCTCCTTTGACCATCTGTTCTGCAACCAATATACGAAGAATATCAAAAATACGCACAACGAGCCCCCTTTCTTAGCTGTTCTGATGAACAGTATACAACGGTTAGAGCGTAACCAAAAGAAGGATTAACAGCAGCGTGAATGCTAGATGACCTTGACACACTAGCAGATTCGGGGATATAGTGGATACAATAAGTCTTTAATTGAGGTGTAGTTATGAAATTTACAAAAGCAACGAATTATGCTCTGCACACTATGCTCATGCTCGTTACTGATTCGTCGGTGAAGCCGGTAGGTGTTCAGCAACTAGCCGAATCCCAAAATGTTTCGCCAACTTATCTTTCGAAAATTTTGACAAGGCTTGTGAAGGCTGGGATGATCGAATCGGTTTCTGGAGCCAATGGAGGCTATCGCCTATCCCGTCATAAAGAGGATATTACCTTTTTGGATATTATCCATGCCATTGAAGGGACGAATTCCTTGTTTGAATGTGATTTTGTCCACGGCTCCGAGTGCCTGATTCAAGCTGTAATGAGGGAAGCAGAGGAGAAAATGGAACGACATCTTAAAAATACGAAATTGTCCGATTTGGCGCAAAAGCAAACGCAAGTTTCAAAGTAAGGACTTTATATAGAAAGAGGGTGGTTGCCAGTTATGTAAAGCTTTTTTTTGTTTTATTATAGATATAAAGAGTCTTTAATATCTTTTAAAAGGAGTTGGGTATTGTGCTGTACGATTGCGCTATTATTGGTGGAGGGCCCGCCGGATTGAATGCAGCCCTCGTGCTTGGCAGGGCCAGAAGAAGTGTGGCTTTGATTGATAATAATCGGCCCAGAAATGCGGTTACGCATGCGTCGCACGGTTTTATTACGAGAGACGGCGTAACGCCGGCCGAGTTCCGCCGTGTAGCTTATGAGGAAGTGTTGCGTTATCCGTCTGTCCATCATCTGCAAACCGAGGTTGTTTCGATTACAAAAAACGAATCTGGATTTGAGGTACTTGATTCGTCAGGCCATCGCGTTCAAGCGCGGAAATTGATATTGGCGACGGGCGTAAAAGAGATATTCCCCGAGATTGAAGGTTTTTATCCGTTATACGGGAAAAGTTTATTTAATTGCCCTTATTGCGACGGCTGGGAGTTGCGGGATCAACCGCTTGTCCTCGTCTCTGAATCGGCGGTTATATTTCATACAGCCAAACTACTCCTTAACTGGAGTAAGGATTTGATCGTCTGTACGAATGGTCAGACATCCCTGTCGGACGAGCAAAAAGAACGGCTCTATTCTAAAGGAATCATCGTAATGGAGCAACCTGTTGCGGCGTTCATCGGTCACAATGGAAAGCTTGAGCATGTGCGCTTTACGGATGGCACTCAAGTCCCGAGGGTCGGCGGCTTTGTGTCTCCCAAGTTTGTACAAAGTGCACGGTTTGGAGAACGTTTGGGCTGTGAAAGAACGGAGTCGGGTGGGATCAAGACGGATGAAGCGGGGAGAACCTCCATACCTGGTATATATGCTGCCGGGGATTCATCGTACTTCATGCCTTCCCAGTTGATTTTTGCCGCGGCCGACGGCAGTCGAACTGCTGCGAGCGTAAATATGGATTTAACAGAGGAAGATTTCAACGAATAACGATAAATTGAAAATGTCCAATATGGAGTCCGAAAATAGAAAAGGCCGCCAACACGGCGGCTTTATTCTAAAATCATAGAGAGAGCAAGCAATAATAAACCAATGATCATAGGTCATTTCAAGGCTACACAAGATCTTCTTTCAATAACCTCCGTATTCACAAGAACCTGGGTATGATGCCCCTGATGATTGTTAAGCCTCTCCATAAGCAAGTTTACAGCAGTTCGGGCCAAAATATCCTTTTTCACATGAATGGTTGTGAGTTCCGGGCTAATCACCTTGGCTTCATGAATATTATCAAATCCCATGACGGAAATTTGCTCAGGCACTCGAATATTCATTTCTTGAAACGTTTTAATGGCACTGATCGCCATATAATCATTTTCACAAAATAGGGCCGAAGGTAGCTCATTCAGTTCATGAATAGCTGTTTTAAATGCGTCCTGTGACATCACAAGCATGGGATGCATATCAAATGTAAGCCCATTTTCTATGCAAAGATTGTGCTCCTCTAAAGCAGCCATAAACCCTTCCTTTCGTTTTGTAAAGTTAAGAATCCTCGTACTGGATTGTACGTATCCTATCTTTCTGTGTCCTGACTGAATTAAATATTGGCCTGCCTGATACCCACCAAGATAGTTGTTAATAGATACGAAACTGGCATCGACGTGTTCAAAGCAAGTATCCAGAATCACAATATTGGAATGAATGGATTGTATGGAATGAATAATCTCAGAAGTTAAATTGGTACCGAGCAGAAGTATGCCTGAAGAAGGCTGATCTTTTTCCAAAGCAGATAATTCTTCTTCGAGGCTATGGCTATCAAAAGAAGAAAAAATCAAGGTGTTTCCATGTTCTCTCACCTGATTGGTAATATGATGAATTAACTCATTGAAAAATGGAAGTGAATCATAATGCTCTGTTACGATGTCTGTATTTTTACAGGCCACAAAGCGTATCACATGATGATTTTTAATAACTTCCTTGCTTGTCTTCATGGTGCGTGGTTTATATCCATGCTCTTGAGCTATTTTTAGAATTTGCTCCTTGGTTTCTTCACTGACTCCGGGTTTGTTATTAAAAGCAAGAGAGACAGCAGATTTTGAAACACCTGCAAGCCTTGCAATATCATCAATTTTCAATGTGGAACCCCCTATTGAACTAAACTACATAAATTATATCATTACTCTGCAAGAAAGTTTAGCTTATAAACTAAACTAAACCAAATAACTAAAAATGAAAATTTGTTGACCGTTTATGATTTATAGTGTTAATATTCAAGTGTAAAGCGCTTTAATTTAGTTTATTTTGCGAAATGATCATATAAATTTAGTCGTTTGTTTAGTTTTGTTTAGATAATTTTGTGAATACAGCAAGAGAGGAAGGGTGATTCATTTGAGTTTAAACATGGCTGAAAATCAAAGAAGTTTTACAAAAGAGGAAAAACCTTTTTTTTATTTGGCAGATACGGTTTGGAGTGTATTTACCAACGCGACGATAGAGGAGTGGAGCGATTATCTTGACTATCGGAAGATGCAAGGTTTCAATGTGTTGCAAATCAACATGCTCCGACAATGGGATGCAAGTGAATCGGATCTGAATCTACAGCCATTTGCATTACTGGAAAATGGGGATTTCGACTACCATACATTAAACGAAGCTTATTTTGACCGGGCAGAAATCATGTTGAAAATGGCTGTAGAGCGTGGATTTGTTCCGGCTCTGGTTCTATTGTGGTGTAACTATGTGCCGGATACATGGGCTGAAATGTTCCAAAAGGGTAATAAAATGCCGTTTGAATGCGTTGAACCCTATGTAACGTACGTCGTAAACCGTTTTTCTCCATTTGATCCTATTTTTCTGATCAGCGGGGATAGTGATTTTCCGACCGAACGTGCCAATTCCTATTATCTAAAAGCACTGGAAATTGTACAACAATTAAGCCCTGCAAGCTTAACTACGCTGCATATTCAAGGAAGATTGAGAGAAATTCCTCCAGCCTTTGAGAAACACCAGGGTCTTGGATTTTATATGTATCAATCAGGACATAATTCCGAGTTTCAGCATGTGGGCCATGAGATTGCTCAACATTTCTACCATAAGCCGGATATACGGCCTGTCATTAATGGAGAGCCATGTTATGAACAAATTAGTTATAGCCGCAATGTGTATGGCAGATACACAGCACTGGATGTGAGAAAAGTAGCATGGCAAAGCCTCCTTGCAGGCGGGGGTGCGGGCATTACCTACGGGGCGCATGGGATTTGGAGCTGGCACAAAAAAGGAAAGAAATTCGGCATTGTAGAAGGGGAAGGATTCGATAGTCCCTATGATTGGAGAACAGCATTGCGATTTGAGGGCGCATGGGATTATTCCTTTATTAAATATTTGTTTGAAATGTATAACCTGATTGGCGTAAAGCCGTTGGATATTGTTTTAAACAAGACAGAGGAAATCAGAGCTGCGGGGAACGAGAATACCATTGTCTTGTATGTCCCGGTTAACACGAAGGTACGGCTAAGTATCAACGTGCAGGATTACAAGTTTACAACGATTGATTTAGCCGGGAAGCGGTTTGCCCAAACCGACGTGTCCGTCCAAAAGGATCAATCGGTGCTGGACATGCACAGCTTTGAAAGTGATGTTGTCATCATCGGAACGAAATAAAAACAGAGAAGAATGTGGATGGAGTGAAGCAACATGTGGAAAATCGGCGTCATTGGAACGGGATATTGGTCGGAAAAACATATTAAAGCATGGCAGTTTATCTCGGATGCAGAAATCACAGGGTTTTGTGATCGAAATAAAGGCTTACTTTTTGAAAAAGCAGCTCAATTCCATATCCCTACTGAATATTGTTATACCAGTCTGGAGGAAATGCTAAGCGAAGCGGATATTGATGTCGTGGACATCATTACACCTCCTGAGACACATCTGGAACTGGTTCGACTGGCGGCCGCAGCCGGAAAACATATGATGTGTCAAAAACCTTTTGCACGTTCTGTAGAGGAAGCTGAGCAAATTGTAGGTATTGCTGAAGCAGCAGGAGTCAGACTTATGGTGACCGAAAATTGGCGTTGGCTTGAGCCTTTTCAAATTATAAAAAAATTGCTGGCAGAGAATATCGTTGGGAATATGAATGTTATACGTTATACGCATACCGATTTTTATTCGCCGAGGTTTGCTCCGGAAAAAGAGCTGCCGCAGCCATTTTTCAGAGATATGCCCAAGCTCTTGTTTTATGAAATGGGAGTTCATTGGCTGGATACTTGGCGTTTCTTATTCGGTGAACCTCAGCGTTTGTATGCGGAAACCAACCGAGTCAGCCCATACACACAGGGAGAAGACACGGGCATTATTATGTTAGGTTATGAACATTATTTTGGCCTTATGGACATGAGCTGGGCGACTCGTAGGGAACTGAATGGGCAGCTGCCGGAGCAGGTCCTTCCCGATCATAAAGAACAGCTGGTGATT
This sequence comes from Paenibacillus sp. SER-28, assembly GCF_052906305.1. Lineage (NCBI taxonomy): Bacteria > Bacillati > Bacillota > Bacilli > Caryophanales > Paenibacillaceae > Paenibacillus > Paenibacillus sp. SER-28. The sequence goes on from NZ_JBRECM010000016.1 coordinate 14,172, forward strand.
GAAGGCGATGAGGCTACCCTAAAACTGTATAACACAGGTAAATTATCTCTCATTAATAATCAGGGAGTCGAAAAAGTATTGGTTGAAAAGACTGAATTAAACTATGAGGAAAGCCATAAAAAGCTACAGGCTCATTTTATAGATTGTCTCAACACGGGAAAAGAATTTCAAACGAGTGGTCACGACAATATCAAGACCCTTCAGCTTGTATTCGACACCTATGACAGCGCAGAAAATCATAAAGTTCATGTGTATTAAGAGGCAACAGGATGTCCATTAACGATATTGTGATGTATGTTATCGCTCTTTTTTTAGTGCTGGGTGCATTGGATCAATGCTTGGGAAATCGCTGGGGGTTGGGACAAGCCTTCAACAATGGGCTTATGACCATGGGTTCTCTTGCCCTGGTCATGATAGGAATTGTTTCCTTGGCTCCTGTACTCGCCTCATGGTTGATTCCTATTGTTTCACCATTATATGTGGCAATGGGTGCCGATCCGGCATCCTTTGCCAATACGATATTGGCGGTAGATATGGGAGGATACGCGCTTGCGGCAGAAATGGCGCACAGCCAGCAAGCGGGTTTATTTTCCTGGGTTTTTCTGGGGACCATGTTTGGCCCAACGCTCGTATTTACGATTCCGGTTGCCCTCGGCATTTTGGAAAAAGAGGATCATCTATATTTTGCAAAAGGAATCTTAATCGGTATTAGTACAATTCCCGTTGGTTGTTTCATAGGGGGAATAACCGCTGGTTTTGACGTGATAATGATTTTAAAAAATCTGATTATTCCCATGCTTCTTTCAATAATCATTATGCTGGGTTTACGTCTATTTACGGAGCTTACGATCCGATTGTTCAAGTGGTTTGGTAACGGCATTAGGCTTCTATCCCTTGTCGGTTTGGCAGCGATTGGGGTCGAAACCTTAACTGGATTTGTGATCATTCCCAATATGGCTCCGTTGTCTGTCGGTGTGCAAACGGTTGGAACGATTGCTATTGTATTGGCGGGTGCGTTTCCGTTGGTTGCTTGGATTACAAAAATATTTAAAAATCCGCTTCAACGGGCAGGACGTTTACTAAGCATAGATCCATCGACTACTGCGGGTCTGGTAGCTAGTCTTGCTCATAACATTCCTACGTTCACTTTAGTCAAAGAGATGGAGCCCAGAGGCAAAGTGATTAGTATTGCTTTTGCTGTCAGTGGATCTTTCGTTCTGGGGGGACATCTTGGCTTTGTAGCAGGAATGGACAAGAATATGGTGATTGCCATGATCGTGGGTAAACTTGCAGGCGGAATCAGTGCCGTAATTGTCGCAGTTATTGCACATCCGACTACTACGAATAGAAAAATAGAAAGCGCATCCAAGAAGGAGTGAACATGATGGATCATAAAAAAACAGCCAAAGAAGTATGGAGTGCCGTGGGCGGAAATGAAAATGTGAACAGTGTCATTCACTGTGTCACTCGATTGAGATTCAAATTGAAGGATAATCAATTACCAGATAAAGAAAAGATCAAGCAGATTGACGGTGTCATTACCGTCGTGGAAAGTGGTGGCCAATTTCAGGTAGTCATCGGGAATGAGGTTCCCAAAGTATACGAAGCTCTTTTGGATACAATGGGAGTAAAGCATGGAGATCAGATGGTTGAAGAGGATCAAGAGAATGAAAAAGCGAGCCTATTCAGCCGCTTTGTCGATGTAATTTCAGGTGTGTTTATGCCCGTTGTGGGTGTGCTCGCTGCTGTGGGGATTCTAAAGGGACTATTGGCCTTATGCACATCCCTGGGCTGGATGACTGATCAGATGGGCACGTATAAAATTTTATATGCGACAGCAGACGCAATGTTTTATTTCTTTCCGGTTATTCTAGGGTTTTCGGCAGGTAAAAAATTTGGAGGAAACCCGTATCTGTCTGCCGTTTTGGGAGCAGCGATGGTGTACCCGACCATTACTTCCGCCTTTACGGATAAAACGGCGCTGTCTTTTTTGACCATACCTGTTGTTCTGATTAATTATACTTCTTCTGTTATACCTATCATTATTGGAGCGTTCTTGGCAGCTAAGGTCGAAAAAATGATAAGTAAGTATGCACCTGCTTCCATTAAAATGTTCATGGTGCCTTTTCTGACCTTGGTCATCATATCACCGCTTGTTTTTCTGGTTGTCGGACCGATAGCAACTATAGTCAGCGATGGGTTAGCCGAAGGCTCTATGTGGATTTACCAGTTAAGTCCGGCTGTAGCTGGCCTCGTTCTGGCCGGGTTCTGGCAGGGCATTATTATCTTTGGTCTGCATTGGGCATTCATTCCAATTCTCCTGAATAATGTAGTTACAAACGGGTTTGATCCGATTAACGGTATGCTCTTCTGTACGACTTTTGCGCAAACAGGTGCGGCATTTGCCATCGCTTTGAAATCACGGGACCCTAAATTAAAACCTATCGCCACTTCTGCCACAATTGCGGGTTTGATGGGGGTTACTGAACCAGCTATTTACGGGGTTACTTTACCCGCCAAAAAACCGTTTATTTTAGCCTCGATCGCTGGAGGTATAGGAGGAGCTGCTGCAGGCTTACTCGGCTCAACGGCATATGGATTTGCCTCAGGCGGCATTTTTGGTATACCTCTATTCATTAATCCAAAAGGCATGGATGCAGGCTTCATCGGCTTTATTATATCTTTGGTAGTAGCTTTTGTAGTCGCATTTATTTTGACCTATCTTTTCGGTTATAAAAATGCAAAACCTGCGTCTGAGATTAAAATTGCAGATGAAAACAAAGAAGAAGAAAAAGCGGTATTCAGTCCTCTACACGGTGAATTGATTCCTTTAACCACAGTAAAAGATGAAGCTTTTTCCAGCGGTGCGATGGGCCAGGGGGCCGCAATTATTCCGAAAGAAGGAGTAGCCTATGCACCATTTAACGGAACTGTTGTTACCGTTTTCAAAACCAAGCATGCCATCGGTCTTATTTCTGAGGATGGAGTTGAACTGCTCATTCACATTGGGATTAATACGGTCAGCTTGAAAGGAAAACATTTCACTTCCTTTATGTCTGAAGGGGATACGATTCAAAAAGGGGACAAGCTGGTTGAATTCGATCCCAAAGCTATAGGGGATGAAGGATATGATATTACCACATCCGTCATTGTAACCAATACAGCCGTGTACACGGATATTTTAGTTGAAGATCCCAAGGATATTCATGCAGGAGACCGCTTACTAAAGATTAGATAGATTACAATATTCCATAATAAAAAGGCAAGTTAAAGCTGACGATGACCCGTATATAAAAAGGGTTGTCGTCAGCTGTTTTTTAGTTACCTCACACCCAGCGTGTTCATCATCTGCCGGAAGGAGCGCACATATTTATCCGGTGCCAACAGACTAACGATTCGTTCCAGCCCTTTCCTGCGGATAGATTCGCGTTGAGGTAGGTTGTTCATCAGGTCTAGTCCTTGCAGTATCGCCTGCAAGATGTCTCCCTGCTGATAAAATTTACCGGTTTCGTTGTGGTCAATGAATGCTCGTACTCCGTCTGAATCAGAGCTTAATACCGGGCAACGACAGGCCATCGCCTCAGCAACCGCATAGCCGAAGCCCTCTACCAGCGAGGTCGATAGCAGGTAGCCGCCTGAGTCGCCAATCATGGAGTAGTACAGGGGCATTTGGGCATGAGGCACGCTTTTAAAACGCTCGATAATGGAGGACATACCAAGCTGAGCAAGCATGTTCTCGAATTGTATTTTATCCTCCGGTTGAGACAAGGTGTCATCATAAAACATCCAGATTCGAAGATCCGCTCGGTTTTGCAGCATCCAGTAAGAAATGTCGACAAAATGCCTCCAGTTCTTGTTGGGCTCCAACCGCCCAACCCAGGCAATAATCGGATTGATCGGAGGAGTGTTAGGTACATAATTAAATACGCTGGTATCCAGTACGTTTGGAAATACATAACGATTAAGCCATGGACACATGTCGGTAAATAGCTGCACCAGATGAGTTGTATTGGGCAAGAGCACCGCGTTGGCATGTCTCTGAAGATACGGAACTGCATCCGCGACCACCCAAGCAGCCTCTTCGTGAGAACCAAAGCCCTGCGATTCATAGATTAATACCCCCTGATAGCCCAACATTCGCAGTCTGGGGAGCATAGGATAATCCGATGAGACGATAATTGCATCATAGCGGTTAGTCATTACCAGCATTCGAATTTCTTCTTCAGAGGAAGTCATGAATACAGGAATATCGCCGTTCAGGTTTTGCATCCCTGTACCTTGCTGATAATAGAGAAGATGACATTCAATCCCGTCCTGCATGAGCACTTTACAGCGTTGGCGGTTCAAGGTTTCTACGCCGCCGCTCGGTATATAAAAAGTAAATAGAACTTTGATCTCAATAACCTCCTTTGCCAATCAAAAGCTCCTATACCAAGTTATTCAACTAACAGAACGGGGTGTGGGTTTCTATGGAAGCCTAGATTGAATTAGCGCATAATTATGGCTAAGGCGAGAATCGTCCGGGGAGCGCTCTGTTGCTTCTCTCGCAAATTCACAAGCTTTGTGTAAAAGGCCTAACTCGTAGCAAGCGAGGGCACCAAGATCATACAGTGTGGCGTCCCAGCAAAAATCTTCTTGCATGTACGTATCGGGTCGTGTTGAAATACGCAACGCTTCTTCAACCATATGATAGACGGCGGACCAGTTCCGTGTATGATAAGCCAGCTGAGCCATTTCCGTGTAAGGTTCACGTAAATACGGCGCTTCCGCAATAGCCCGGTATAACCAACGTGTTGCCTCCTGCCATTGTTCACTTGCTTTATAGGCTCTAGAAATAAAGCGCATCGAAGCGCTGCGTTCATCTGCCCAGCGTGCCTGCGGCATGGCAAGATGTTGTTGCAATGTAGTAATGCACTCATCCCAGCGGCCATGATACATATATTCTCGCCCCAAGTAATGCATGTTGCGGTCATCCTCGGGAAACTCGCGCACAGACTGCTCCAGCAGCGGAAGGTATTGGCTGCGGGATTTGTGCGGATCGGGATCATGATACAAGCGGAGCTGATCGGATCGAATGCTACGTTCTTCACCCTCCCCGATATATTCAAGCACCTCGTGAACCGGGCGTACCCAGCGGTAACCGTGACGAGTGTGTATTTTTTCTTTCCAGAACCATGTATAAACGGTATCTTGCCCAGGCTGTCCATGCGTAAAGGCATATAGCATCCGGGTAGTTCCTTCTTTCCAGTTACGTTCCAGCCGCGACCGCCAACCTTCCTCCCAGACTTCGTCCAGATCCGTACAGACACAAATATCTATATCGTCAGGGACCAGCCGTAGGGACTCATTGCGAGCCTTGTCAAAACGCCAAGGAGTTACCTCGATACGATGCACCTCTGCACCCGCTTCGCGTAGCAGGGAAACAGTATCGTCTGTAGAGCCGGTGTCCGCTACAATGACAACATCGGCTTCACGCATGGTGTGCATCCAGCGTTTGGCGAATCGGGCTTCATTTTTGCTAATGGCATAGACAGCTATCTTGTACCGATTCGATTGTTGCATTCCGCTTGCTCCTCCTTTGACTTACTTAAAGATTGAGGGGGAATATGGGAGACATCTCTATTGGGGAGGATCCAGGATTGAGCTGAAAAATTGCCGATTATGCAGGACATGCGGATCGTTGGGAACGTACATTGCAGCTTGTTCATTGTGCCAATTCGCACGTGTGTAATCCTTCATCCGAAAATGGCAAATGCATAGCTGGATATGAGGAAACCACGTTTGGTACGCGTCCTGTACCGGGCCCATCGTGTCGGGAGGATTCAGAGTGGTAGCCATGTCGTACCAATAAATAGCTTTGGAGATCTCGTTTTTATGCAAAAAATAATGACCTATCCGACAGCATAGATCTGCCCTGGGCGTATCGAAGGTCAAACTATGGAGAGCCGCGGTAATACTTTGCTCCAGCTTGCCAAGTTGTTGCAGACAGTCGGCCATTTTGCTACATGCACTAATCGCATCCTCTACCCAGCACTGTCCGGTATCCAGAAAATTCTGGTAAGCCTGCACGGCCTGCTCATATCTTTCATTATCTCTTAACTCGTTAGCGTAATAGTAGAGGTCACGAGGAGAGAAGGTATGACCTTGGGCGAGCAACTTCTCATAAATTCGCAGATTTCTTCCTGGAGAGACTGTATGTGTTCTGGTATGAGTTATGGCGATATCGGCATGTTGAATATTCCCGTCTACGGCGAGGTACTCATGCACGGCTCCGTGCCAACGGAATCCGGCTGACCTTCTGATCAAGCGGTTTCGGCGAAAATGTAGGGTGACATTGCCATGATCATCAAAGCCATAATGATAATTCATAGACACGGAATCGACGGTTGGTACGGCTGAGGAATCAAGGGTTTGCTTCAGCTCAAGCAGCTTGACGGCATCCTGATCCTTCAAAATATCATCGGCATCAAGCCAGAGAATGTACTCCTGCGTAGCTTGCTCAAACGAGTAGTTACGTGCAAGGGCAAAATGATCTACCCATTCAAATGGAAAAATTCGATCCGTAAAGTTGCGACATATGTCAATGGTCCGATCCTGTGAACCTGTGTCCACGATGTTGATTTCATCCACAATAGGATGGACCGATTCCAGGCAACGGCCAATCGTATTTTGGTCATTTTTGACGATCATGCACAGGCTGATACTGATCAATTGAGCATCACTCCTTTGGGAAACATCTAAGGGTTCAGGTCAAACATAAAGTTGGATTTAAAAGAGGTCTGATTTATAGAAGCCCTGCCACAATCGCGGCAGGGCAAGGATAACAAAGCTTTTAACATGCTGTGCGGCTTTGTCGATAAGGTATGGTACATCGCTTAAACATGATGTGGTAGAAAAGGAGGTTAGAGTCCGGTAGGCCCCGTAGGTCCAGTCGGCCCCGTAGGTCCGGTAGGTCCAATCGGTCCTTGTGGACCAGTGTCTCCTGTTGGTCCAATCGGGCCAGTAAATCCAAACGGTCCGGTAGGTCCAGTCGGCCCTGTAGGGCCCGTGTCGCCCGTAGGTCCGACAGGTCCAGTAGCGCCTGTGTCGCCGATAGGCCCGATAGGCCCGATAGGTCCAGCAGGTCCTGTATCACCCGTGGCGCCTGTAGGTCCGACAGGTCCGGTAGCACCTGTGTCGCCCGTAGCGCCCGTAGGCCCGACAGGTCCGGTAAATCCAAGGCCAAATGGTCCGGTCGGTCCAGTCGGCCCCGTAGGCCCGGTATCGCCAGTAGGCCCGATAGGTCCGGTAGCGCCAGTGTCGCCCGTAGCGCCAGTAGGCCCGACAGGTCCGGTAGCGCCAGTGTCGCCCGTAGCGCCCGTAGGCCCGACAGGTCCGGTAGCGCCAGTGTCCCCCGTGGCACCCGTAGGCCCGACAGGTCCAGTAACACCTGTGTCCCCCGTGGCACCCGTAGGCCCGACAGGTCCAGTAACACCTGTGTCGCCCGTGGCACCCGTAGGCCCGACAGGTCCGGTCACGCCAGTGTCGCCCGTAGCGCCCGTAGGCCCGACAGGTCCGGTCACGCCAGTGTCACCCGTAGCGCCCGTAGGCCCGACAGGTCCGGTAACACCAGTGTCGCCCGTGGCGCCCGTAGGCCCGACAGGTCCGGTAACACCTGTGTCGCCCGTGGCCCCCGTAGGCCCGACAGGTCCGGTAACACCAGTGTCGCCCGTAGCGCCCGTAGGCCCGACAGGTCCGGTAACGCCAGTGTCGCCCGTAGCGCCTGTAGCACCAGTTGGGCCGGCAGGTCCGACTGGACCCACAGCTCCAGCTGCACTTGCTTTAACAAGAGCAACGGCATCAATAGCTACATCAGCGGTGTTAGGCAAGGCATTTTTACTAATAACCAAAAAGGCATAGGCTGCGTTGGCTGGTACAGGAGCTGTTACTTCGTATAGGCTTTGCCATGTCCCATTCACAGCGTCTGGCAATGTACCTGCACTCAAATAGGTAGTTAGCCCCGTGCCAAGGAAGCCAAAGGTTGCGTCATAGTAATACAGAAAAATGTTAACTTGAGGACTGGACAGACTTCCTATTTTTGCAGCTGAAAGGCTTAACGTATAACTTTCGCCTGGTGCAGCAAAAACGACCTGGGAAAGAGATGCATCTACTGCGCCTCCTGCCAGGATCGCACTATAAAAGTTTGTCTTTTTTACAGATAAGTTAGTGACAGTCACATTGACAGAGCTCCAAAAAAGGGTGGATCCGATCTCGAAGTCGCCGTTAGAAACTAGATTGGTAAACAGTACACTCATCGCTTTTATACACTCCCTTCACACGTTGTAATGATAGTAGATGCGAATCCATACCTTAGCGAACCGTACAAGTTTCTGAGGGTAGAAGTGTAATTTTGTGTTCACATTTCAGACACATTATTTTAAGCTTCTATTTAAGTGACGTTAAGCTGGAGTTATATGTGGGGGATTATTATTAGAATTTAAAAGTGTAGCATAAGGTGCGAGGAGACCGCTCCGCGAAGGCTTTGGTCTTCCGATCGCTGTTGCCGTGGGATTTTTCTGTGATTAAATAAGACATGTAAAGGTAAAAATCCCAAGGCAAAGGCGAACGCTGGCGCTTCTCCAGCTCCAAATCCTCCGCTCCGCTGCTACCCGCTACTGATGCAACATTTTAGGTGGGGGGGAAGTAGGAGAGACCGCTCCGCGAAGGCTTTGGGCTTCCGATCGCTGTTGCCGTGGGATTTTTTTGTGATTAAGTAAGACATGTAAAGGTAAAATCCCAAGGCAAAGGCGAACGCTGGCGCTTCTCCAGCTCCAAATCCTCCGCTCCGCTGCTACCCACTACTGATGCAACATTTTAGGTGGGAGGGAAGTAGGAAGAGGCTGCTTCGCGAAGGCTTTGCTCTTCCGAACTTATTGCTATGGAATTCTTTTGATATGTGTGTGTAGTTCGAAATGATTTGTCAATACGATAAAAGAAAGGGTGGAACATGTGCTCAAAGTGCAGCAGGTGAGCAAGTGGTATGAGGGCAACCGGGGTGTACATAAGCTGGATTTTGAAATGCAGCGCGGTGAAATTGTTGGTTTCCTGGGGCCGAATGGTGCGGGTAAAACGACGACGATGCGCATGATTACAGGGTATCTTCAACCCAACGAGGGAGTGATTACGATTGATGGTATCCCGATTCAGGATAAGGGCAGACAGGCCCGTTCCAAAATCGGTTATCTGCCGGAGACTCCCCCTTTGTATGAGGATATGTCCGTAAGATCCTATTTGAAGTTTGTAGCTAGTATTCGTGACGTGCCTGTGAGAGAGCAGAAGCTGCGTATTTCGGAGATGATTTCCAGGCTAGGACTGAATGGGCGGGAAAAACAATTAGTCCGCAGTTTGTCCAAAGGGTATAAACAGCGCTTGGGACTGGCAGGTGCGATTATTCATAACCCGGATTTACTGGTGCTGGATGAACCGACTTCGGGTTTGGACCCCAATCAGATTTTGGAGATTCGTCAGCTCATTCAGGAGATTGGCGAAAATCATACGGTATTGCTAAGTACGCATATATTGCCTGAGGTGGATGCGTTATGCAATCGTGTTCTCATCATCCATGAAGGGAAACTGGTCATGGATGGGCGCCCTGACGCGCTCGGCGGTTCGATGGAAGATGGATTCAAGGTGAAGGTGGAGGTCAGAGGGAAGCGTGAGCAGGTGCTGGATGTCCTGCGTACTTGGGGAAAAGTAGAGGTTGAATCTATGGCGGCCACGCAGCCTCCAGCGAACACGAAGCTGACTGCCGCAGAGCCAGATATGACCGGATTGCTACTCACAGGAGCCTCCGGTGAGGATTTTCGCGAAGAACTATTTTATGTGCTGTCTGATGCGAAGCTTCCGATTTTGGAGATGAAAAAAGAAAGTCTTAGCTTGGAAAATATCTTCCAGCAGTTAACGACCCGCGAGACGGAAGAAGGTCAGGTCAGCGATCCAGCAGTACAAGACCTACATTCCTCGGAGAATGCAGCCCCTACGGCTATCACGGTGGAGCATGGAGATGCTGCGTCCGGCGACGATAAGGCTGAAGAAGATAAGGATACAGGAGGTAATCGGTCATGAGGCGTTTGTTCGCGGTCTGTCAAAAAGAGCTGCAAGCCTATCTGTGGACACCAACGACCTATTTTGCGCTTGCAGTGTACATGCTGCTGACGGGGTTACTTTTTTATACAAATTTTGTTATGTATCAGCCTAGCATTTTGGACTATCGGCTGGTACTCGGTGACACCTTGTCCATGCTGGTGTTCGTCGTCCCATTACTTACGATGAGGCTGGTTGCGGAGGAATTCAGGCAAGGTACGGATGAACTGCTGCTTACCTCACCTGTGAGTGTGACGGAAATGATCGTGGGTAAATTTTTGGCGTCGCTGGGCATGTTGCTCATATTAGTGCTGTGCAGTCTAGCGTATCCGGTCGTGATGTCCTTTTATGGGTCGCTGGATTGGACACTGGTATTTACATCTGTGATCGGTCTATTTATGCTTGGCGCAGCCATGATGGCGATCGGCTTATTCGCTTCGACGCTTTCACAGCATCAGATGATGTCAGCGGTCGTCGGTTTTATTATTTTACTTGTGTTCTGGATGCTGGATTCGTTTGGTGGACAGACGGGTGCATCTACGGCGGTACAGCAATGGCTGGAACCTTTTTCACTAACCGCACGGTTTGACAGTTTCACCAAAGGATTGCTGAATGGAGCCGATGTGATGTACTACGTGACGGTGGCGGTGCTCTTTTTGCTATTCAGCATCCAGGTGGTTGAACGGAAACGGTGGAGGTAATGAATATGAAAAAATGGTTGGGTCATACCAATAGTGTGGTACTATCAGTTGCTGCTGTAGGTATTTTTATTTTATTGACGCTATTTCTGCGGTCTTTGGGTGGCTTTCAACTGGATCTGACGGCAGGCAAGCAGTATACGCTGTCTGACCAAACGTTGACGACCATCCAAGGTGTAAAGGAAGACGTACGGCTCATTGCTTTTACCGTATCTACTTCACAAAATCAGAAGCTGAACCGGGATGTTACGGACATGCTGAATGAATATGCCAAGCGTAACAACAAGCTTAAGGTCGAACAATACGATCTGAATCAGGAACCGATACTGGCCAAGCAATATGGTGTTACTTCAGCATCTATTGTGTTGGTGCAGGGGGAGAAGAAGCGGGTTATAGATATTGGGAGTCTATTTACGCAAGCTCAGGGGAGTGGTGAAGGAGCATACCAATTTACCGGGGAAGAAAAGCTGACTAGTGGACTGCTGGGATTATCATCTACCCGTCAAGGGAAAGTGGTCTTTCTAACTGGACATGAGGAAATCCCATTGTCCCAAATGACTGAATTAAGCAGCTCACTGTCACAAGATAATGTGAAAACAGAGGAAGTTCAGCTTAATCAGGCGGGTAGCGTGCCCAAAGATGCGTCTGTATTGGCTATTGTCGGACCAGAACGTGATATCAGTGCAACGGAACTGAAGAGTATTCGTACGTATCTGAATGATGGAGGAAAGCTTTTTATGGCACTAGGCTTTCACCCGAACATGGGGTCCGATTGGAAAAACCTTGATGCATTAGCAGCTGATTATGGAGTGAAGGACACTCATGCCATCGTGGTGGATCAGGAACAGACGAATACACTTGGACCTCTATGGACGGTTCCTACCTTCGGCAGTCATGCGATCACCGATAAGTTGGCGGCTTCCAATCTGTACCCGGTTCTTTCACTGTCTATTGCTTTGCAGGCAGGAGAGCAGAAGGATTGGAAGACGACGCTTTTGATGAAATCTTCTGCAGCCAGCTATGGTGAAACGAATATCCAAGGACTGCTGAACAACGAAACGCAGAAGGATGACAAGGACCCGCAGGGGCCGCTGAATCTCGGTTATGCGGTAGAAGGGAAAGACGGCAAGCCCAAAGCCGTTATTCTCGGAACGTCGGCCCTCTTAAGCGACACTGAGATCAGCACAGGAGGCAATCGAGACTTTGTGCTGAACAGTCTGAATTATGTGCAGGAACACTCTGATGGGCTCACCATTCGTCCTCGTCAGGAGCAGGATTATAAGGTAGCTTACTTGACTCCTGCACAAGCGAAAACGATATTGACCATATCTGTCATCGGATTGCCGTTGCTGTTCGCGGTCATCGGAATCTTATTATGGTGGAGGCGAAGAAGAGCATGAGAAAATGGATACCCACAGTGCTACTGTTAGTTGTATTGGGAGCGGGTATAATCTATGCAAAGAGCCAAAACTTCTTTCGTGAACAAGCGCCGGCGGCTCGCCAGCTGGTTCAGCTTACGCAAGGGGATATTACGTCTTTCGCGATCACTGGAAAGGACGGCAAGTCGGTGGAACTTGAACAACATGATGGTCAATGGAGTATGAGCAAGCCACGGACTTACCCATTAAACCAATATACAATAGACAATTGGCTAGCGGCGATTCAAAATGTAAAGTTGGGTGAAGTGGTGGAATCTTCTCCTACAGACGTAGCCAAATATGGGATCAGCGCTACCAATGATCAGATTGAGATTAAGACCAAGAAGGGTGACGTTCGTACCTTTGCCTTCGGTGAAACGTTGCCTTCCGGAGATGCTGTTTATGTATTATCAGACAAAAAAGAGATAGCTTCTGTACCTATAGATACACTTTCAGGGTTGTTGCTGGGTGCTGATGATTTTATAGATACAACGCCGTTCGATTGGGACGATACCAAGCTGAGCGGAATAGAGTGGGAAGGCCAAAATGCTTCATGGATGCTCAAATCCTCCGGTAACAGCGGAACCGGAGACAGTGCTTCCACATCTTGGACGCTGAACGGAAAGTCAGTAGCCAGTGACACGGCGACTTCCCTCTCACAGCAAATCAAAAACCTGGCCAGCAGTCAGGCCTTGCGCAAAGCCTCTGAGCTGAACAAGCCTGTTCACCGCTTTACGCTGAGCATATCGCTGGGTAAGGATGATTCCCAGCTGGTTTATCAGGGCTGGACGCTTAACGATGATCCAGATACCGTATGGATTGTACCGCCACAAAGTAACTGGGCTTATGGTCTGTCAGTATCTGACGTGAACCGTGCTGAACAGAATGGACACGACCAAGCTCAGACTGGAAAATAATCATTAGAATTAAATTAACGCACAAAGAGGCTCCAACGGCGGATGATCGTCGTCTGGAGCTTCTTTGTGTTCGTTACTCGTCAGGTTTGCTGCTTTTGGAAGAAGAATTGTTAGTGTCGTTTAATTCTTGGATAACCTGAATCAGCTCATGAAGTGAGAGATCCAGCTTGTCCAGCTTTTCCTCCATCGTGTGCAGGATGTGCCGCAACAAAATAAAACAAAGTCCAGCCGGAAAGCCTACGTTGGTAATCAGAGAAAGAGCATCATCCATTTGCAATGTATTCCCTCCTTTTTAGCCATATATAAAGGAAGGTAAATTAAAAGAACCATATACAACTGATTGTAAAAATAGTATAATAAATAAGAACAAGTGTTCTGATTTTGGTTGTAAAATAGGTTTGAAAATTACCCTATAGTATGAGGATTAGAAAAAGTCAAATCCAAAGAGAAAGGGTGATTTACAATGGATCAGTCTCAGCTAACATTGGTAGAACAATATCGAAAGAAGCTGTACCGCATTGCCTGGAGAATCCAGTATCGTGCTCGGGTACAAACCAATCATGAATTTGTAATGGAAAAGAACGAATCCGTCAGCGCCCCATCTTTTACAGAATCTTCAAACTCTAATATGTACACATTACAGCTTATCAACTCTCTATCTTCTGAGATCGGAAAAATGATCATCTTTGACCTTTACATACTAGACAAAACCGAAGCACAGATTGCAAAAGAGTTAAAGCTATCCCAACAGGCGGTGAATAAATGGAAAAAGAAAATGCTCAAAGAGTTATTTCGGATGCTGAGTTCGTCCAATTGCTAAAATTAGTACGAAGTGGAGATCAGGAGGCCATGTATAGGATACTTCAATTGTTCGAGGAAGACATTCAAAAGACCAGTCGGTATATTCGTATGTCCCGTGAAGATGCTGTCCAAAGCATTGTGACTGATTTTATAGAAGAACTGCGACAAGAGTTAAAGACAGTAAAAAGTGGACAATGGATATAGCCTTGGCTATCCTTATCCGTAGGTTTACTTATTTAACGGAGGGCTTATAAGTTTATGAGTGATAACAGGGCTTCTTTTGAGAAAAGTATGAAGATGTACCCAGTCAACAGTATTCGTTCCAATGTCATCATTCTTGTTTTATTACTGTTAGATCTGTTTCTGGTTATCCCCTTAGTGGGAAATCCATACATTGCAGTTTACGTTTATGTACTGTTGCCACCGATTGTTATGATAAACATTTGGGCTCTAGTACTGGTCATCATGCCACGCAAATTGCAGTTGAATTACATTTTATTCCGTGGTGTATTTGGTTTGATTTGTTCTATAGGCTTCATGATCATGACACAAAAGTTTGCTTATGGCATGTTGGGTCTGGATACTTCATGGTATTTTATAGGTTCCTTTGCCCTTTATGGAGTCGCCTTGTATTCCTTTATAAAATATAATTTGGCGAAATTCAAAGATCCTTCAGAACATAAGAAGAAACCAAAAGTTAAGGAAAAAAACAAGAGAGCGCCTGTAGTGACGATCACCACATTTACTGGGGCTGGTTATCTGATAGCTAATGTTTCCCTCGGATTTGCTACACAACAATTAGTTGCCACAGTATTGATCAGTGTATACTCCATGCTGGCATTTGTTCTTTTCCATTTTATTATGGATTTACACCGCTACTATTGGCTTCATAAGCTGAGGAATCAGAATCAAACAACCGATTGAACACAAGAATGGGATTACAAAGTATTACCACTATCAAGAAGTTTTGTAATGAATAATAGCCTGCAAACGCCCCATATATGTAGGGGTTCGCAGGCTTTTTAGGTTGTAGATTTATTTAGTCAACATACTTATTGCCGTCAGCATCAATATAGATGGATTGAACAGCTGTGCGCCGGTACGGATAACCTGCCTCTGTGGTGCCGCTAATTTCATAGGTTACAGAATAGATGCCGGGCTTGTCCGCTTTGGATAGCTCTATTTGCCCGGTAGGGTTCACGGTTTTTTGCTGTACCGTCAAACCTTTGGAGGCAGAAGTGACTCCTTGCTGCGGATCACCATAATATTGAACATGGTAGGTGACTTGTGTAACGCTGTCCGGGGAATCCTGTGGTTTCAGGTTTAGCTTCGGGCCCACTGCATTCAGATTGTATTTCAGCTCAGGAACTTGAACAGCCTGGTAACGTGCAATCAGAAGATATGCTCCTTGATCAGGAACCGTGACGTTCAGTTTATAGGTGCCCGGTTTTGGATTTTGAATGACGGCGTTATGATGCCAGGCACCAGCAAAAATATCGTCATCATAGCCTGCTTTCAGATTAATAATTTCACTGGTACCGTCAGGCTTGGTTAGTTCCAGCTTACTCACACGTTTATCGCTGATCCAGTCCAGATCAATGGATTTGACACCATTTTCAACAGTGAGGGTTTCTGAGGCTTTTCCATTATAATCGCCGCCTCGGATAAAGTATGAATTATCGATCTCGTTATAGGTGGATTGTACAGCAGAAGCAGTCAGGGAAGATGCTGAAAGTGCTTCAGTTTCCCGATTCAATGCTGGAGTGTTCGCTTGGAGGTAGGGTTGAATCAGGGAGAAGACGTAAGAACCGGTACGAACCTTGGCATGATCCCAAGATCCGATTTTAACTACACGTCCGCCGGGGAGCTTAGAGTTGTCGACTGTGACCACCCCATCATTTTTACCAAAGGTTGAGAGGTAAAGTCCGCCGAGTATGTAGGAAGCAGTGCCGTCAGACCAGTTATCACCAGCAAACGTGAAGAATGGAATTGTAGTTGCGTTGCTGAGTGCATCGGTCTTGGATCGGAAATACTTCATATAAGATGTTTGTAAAGTGGAGGTACCGGGATTTTGTGAGCCAACGATGTCTGCCAGCCATCCGGCCCAGCTGCTGTAGGCGAGATCTGCAAGTTGTGAGCCATGATGGGGACTGCTGAGGGTGATGACACGTTGAACATAAGGAGCAGCTCCGTTATATACGAGAGCGGTTTGAGTATCCACTCCACCTTTGCTGTGGGCGATGACAATGAGCTTTTTTCCAAAGTGATTACTGATGACCTTGATTTTGTCGGCTAAAAGCTTACCATTGTCCCACATATCCTGGGATGTACCATTTGTATCGTACAGATTAATGGTGGCCGTCTGGTATCCGGCGTCACGTGCGCGATGAAGCATGTCGTTATTATTTTTGGTCCAGACTTCAGCGCTACTGTTCAAACCATGTACGAATAATAATGCAGGTTTGGCAGGATCAACGCGATTAGGTGGTGGGCCTTCTGCCCAACTTCCGGCGGGATCTTTCGGGGGTTGGGGGGTAGTGGAGCCTGCAAAAGCGCCGACGGGTACAAGAGTAACGGATAACATAAAAATGAGCATCAAAACAGTGATCTTTTTCAAATTGAAAATCCTCCTTTGTAAAATAAAGTATTTTTCAAGCTTATTATACATGCCATCTTGTGGTAAATCATCAATTGTATTTCATATTTACATTAAAATTTTATTTTTTTAGTCATTTTTTAGTCAGGATATCCCTATGATTCATAGCGCATGATAATCTCGTCACACATTTTATAATGTATGGAGGATGAGTTCATGCCAGGAACTAAGAAGGTCATCAGTTTTACGATTTCTGCTGCTTTACTCGCCAGTATGGCTGCTTTGACCGGGTGCGGAAATGCCGATCATAACGTTCGTACGAACAGTACACGCTATAACGCGCAAAGCACACATCATATGGATGGTGTGAACCGTAATGGTATGGATGGTGTGAATCGTTATGGGGTTAAGTCCAATGGTATGGACGGGATGTCATTGAATGAAAATGGCAACCGAACCGGACATCCAGTCCGTAATCTGCAAGTCGATCGCAGTTTGTCCAAACGTATATCTGAGATGCCGGATGTAAAGTCTGCGACAGTGCTGGTCGGTGAACGACATGCCTATGTAGCCGTTTCCTTGAAAGACCAAGCCAACGAAACAGGTGTCGGTGCTCCAAGTATTGACGGTACTCCAGGTGCTAATAGTATTGGACGTAACGGTAATGTACCGAGTGTGAATGGCGTTAATGGCACTAGAGGAAACCGTACTACAGATACTACGACGCCTGGAATGACAGACAATGGAGTTGCCGGAAATGGAGTTACCGGGAATGGAACGCCAGCGCGTCGTGATGACGGTTTATTCGGTACGATGGGTACAGGCTCGTACGGTATGTTGCGTGGCTTGACGGACAACAATCGCGGAGATAACGGAAACACCACAATCGAGGGAGCAAGAACTGCATATGAACCAAGTGATGCAGTCAAGAGCCGTATCGCGAATAAAGTTAAGCAATTTGCACCTTCGATTGAACAGGTACATGTATCCGCTAACCCGGATTTTGTCAAACAAGCCACTGACTTTACACACAGTGTGCAAAATGGTCATCCGATTAGAGGCTTGAGCAATGAAATGGTGGATGTGATTGAACGTGTATTCCCGACCTCGGCGGCTGATACAAACCGTCCAATGGAAAATACAGCACCCACACGTCCACAAAATCATACGCCCGCGCCGATGAATCATCGCTAATTCAAACCCTATAAGTGTGTGCAATGCCAAAGAAAGAGCTATCCATCTCAGCGAATACGCTGGTGGATAGCTCTTTAGTTTTGGGGAATGATAACTATAACTGAATTATTTGCGCAATCCTTTAATCCATACGCCTTGCAGCTTTAAGTCTCCATCCAGTAACAGGATATCTGCTTGTTTACCTGCTTCAAGCGAACCTGTACGATCAGCAATGTGCAAGGATCGAGCCGGATTCAGGCTGGCCATTTGTGATGCCGCGGGAATACTCATACCCACATGTTGAACCAAATAGCGGAAGCCTTCAATCATCGTTAGTGTGCTTCCTGCCAAAGTGACCCCATCCTCCAGTCGTGCTACACCGCCCTGCACGATCACCGGCAAATCGCCGAGCGTATATTTCCCGTCTTCCAGACCAGTAGCAGACATGGCATCTGTGATGAGAATGAGATTATGATCCTGCTTTAACCTAGCGAGCAGGGAAATGGCGGCGGGATGCACATGAATGCCGTCCGCGATGATTTCTGCTTCAATGCGCGGATCAGCAAGTACGGCTCCGGCGGCTCCCGGCTTGCGATGATGCAGCGGAGTCATAGCATTAAACGCATGCACCGCATGGTTCAGTCCCGCCGTCGCTGCCTGTTCAACCTCTTCATACGTAGCATCTGTATGACCGAGAGCCGCGGTAATGCCATGGCTGCAAAGCCATGCAATCAGTTCCAGCGCTCCTTCCCGTTCGGGCGCAAGCGTGAGCTGGCGAACAAGGCCTGGATAGCGTTGCTCCCATTCTGCCACCCATGAGAGATTCGGTGGCACGATATGTTCCGGGTTTTGCGCTCCCGGCCAGTTCGGACTGATGAACGGCCCTTCTAGATGTACGCCCTCCAACTGAGCATAGGGCATAGGTAGTGCCATATAAGCGTGAACTTCACTCAATACTCGGTCAATCTGTTCCTTGGGCGCGGTCATGGTGGTAGCCAGCATGGCCGTCGTTCCTTGTGAACCGTGAAAGGAGGTGATCGTATCCAGCACCTTTGGACTGGAGTCCATAAAGTCCTCACCGTTACCGCCGTGAACATGAATATCAATAAAGCCTGGTAGCAGATAGCCTCCTTCCAGACGCACAATTTTTACCGCTCTCGCTGCACTTTCTTCCTGATTTGCCAAGACTACCGATGTCCAATCGGCGGGCAAATTTCCCTCGGAACCAGCATAAACAATGGACTGCCCCTCAATGACGACAACCCCTTTTTCAATGATGTCATTTCCAACGACAACTTGCCCATACAGTAGCTGGGGTACGTTACCACTCATTTCATCTGACTTCAATTGAACCATCCTCCCGCTTTCTGATCCAGTAAAATAAGTACGTTGGGGTGACATTGCAGCAAAGAAGCCGGACACTCAGTCGTGACAGGTCCAGTTAAAGCCTGCTTTATAATGTCGGCCTTATCCGCACCAAAAGCCACCAGTATAATTTGCTTCGCCTTAAGAATCGTGCCTACCCCCATCGTAACTGCTTGCCTGGGTACAGCATCTATTTCGCCAAAAAATCGAGCATTCGCCGAGCGCGTACTTTCTTTCAAATCTACAACATGTGTGGCTCCAGCCAAGCTGTGACCGGGTTCGTTAAAGCCGATATGCCCATTATGACCAATGCCAAGCAACTGCAGATCCACGGGGCCATGATCCAGAATAGCCTGCTCGTGCGCTGCACATTCTGCTGCCAGATCTACTGCATTCCCGTCAGGAACATGTGTATGGGATATGGGAATGTCGATATGCTGGAACAAGTGCTCATTCATAAAGCTTCGATAGCTCTGCGGATGTTCTGGGGGAAGACCAACATATTCATCAAGATTCACGGAATAGGCGCGTGCAAAACTGACCTGTTCCTTGCGGTACATATCTGCAAGATGTTGGTAAATGCCAATCGGCGTACTACCGGTGGCCAGGCCAAGCATGGCCTGTGGTTTGGATAGCAGCAAGCTAGCGATCACAGCGGCGGCAGTAGCGTTCAGGTCTTCACGGCTGTTCAAAATGCGTATGTTCATCTTAGTGACCCCCTGGTTGTTTTTTGAGCTTGCTCACTTGTTGATATGAACCTTCCAATCTTGGAATATATTTGTCAAAATCCGCGCTCACCATACCTGTAAACAGAATATCTATAATATGAAGCTGGGCGATGCGAGAGGCCATATCCCCACGTCGCATTCCTTCCTCCAATGAAGAGGAAAATAGCGCAATATCCGCAAGGCCTGCCAGCGTATTGTTTCCGAAGGAGGTTAGGGATAGTGTCTTGGCCCCCTGTTCCTTTGCACAGCGTAGAGCCGCAATGGTCTCCTGAGTTTCCCCTGAATAAGAGACGGCAAAGGCGACATCTTCCGCTCCGAGCGAGGAGGCAGAGGTGATCTGCATATGGGAATCTGCAAAGGCAGTGCTGTTCTTGCCAATACGGATGAGCTTCTGGTAAAAATCCTGGGCCACAATCGACGATGTCGCCATGCCATAAAGATCAATGCGGCTCGTGGCTGACAGCCATGCAATGGCCTGCTCCAGCTTGTCGAAATCCAGCAGTCGGGTCGTGTCTGCAATGGATGCGGTATGGTTCGCCTGAATAGCCTGCACGATTCGGGAAAGTGAATTTCCGGCGACAATATCCTGATAGGATTCTTCACCATTACGGTTGGAATGAGACAACTCGGCGGCCAGCTTCATTTTGAAATCGGGATAGCCTTTAAAATGTAGTGATTTGCAAAACCGCGTAACGGTCGCCGCACTTACACCACAACGCTCTGACAGCTCCCGAATACCCAGATGCAACACATCTTCCGGGGATTGCAGGATGGATTCCGCTAGCTTGCGCTCCTGTACGGGCAGCTGCTCCAGTCTATGGACTAATGTATGAAGAATGGGGGACATGAGCTGTGCTCCTTTGGCTGTAGAGTGTTTGTATGAAAATAAGTATCGTAAATAAGGATAATATAAAGAAAAACATTTTCATGTGTATTGTAAAATAACTCTGCTGCTCATGCAAGAGATGTGAGAAGAATTTTTATTAGATTTTGCGAAAAAATAGCCAGCGAAAATTGTAGAAGTTATCATACATTAATTTACATATTGCGAGTTTTACTTACAAAACAACCTATTGACTTGTCTCTTCATTGGAGGAGTATAATTGAATAAAGTTCCAGTGGAGGAATTTTTCTAGGAGCTTTCTTTGCAGAGGGCATCGTTGGGTGGAACGAACAGAATCTCATTCACAAGGAGGAGTTTGCTATGCAAAGCCAAGTGATTGAAATGATCAGCGCGGTTAAGGAAGATCCTCAACTGGTCGCTAAGCTGGATGGACATTCGGACATTATTCATGATGCGGGACTGGATTCGTTGCAGTTGGTTCATTTCATGCTGCAAGTGGAGGATGCGTTTGATGTGGAGATTGATTTTGATTCCTTTGAGCTAGAGCATTTGAGCTCGGTAGATGCGTTTTGCAGCTACATTCAGGGGATCAGCGATGCGGAACAAGCGCCGCATCTGGAGGGAATGGAGACGGTCTGACGTACAGCTAGGTACATGTGCCTGAAAATCCATTAAACGAGGTGTTAGCATGCAGCCCAAAAGCAATGTGCTGATTGATGAGAAAGCGTTCAAGCTCATCAAGCGTAACCTGAAAAACGCTTCTGTATCTTACCGTAACGCCACACAGGACCCTACTTTCAAAACGGACATGCCCCAGACGATCGGCATTAAGCTGACTAACCGCTGCAACCTGAGATGTACACACTGCTTTGAATGGAACGAGGAAGGCTACCATCACCAAATGGATAAAGAAGAACAAAACATGGATCTTGCTCCGGACATGCTCCGGCAAATTTTGAGCGAAACCAAGGAAGCCAAGTCCAGACTGTACATGTGGGGCGGCGAACCGATGTTTCATCGACGTTTTGATGAAATTTTGGACGTGCTGGCGGAAGATCGGCGCGAAATGACCTTTTGTACAAATGGGTTACTTATTGATAAATATTTGGACCGGATTTTGGATTTGTCCGAAAATCTGGAGTTATTAATAGCGATTGAAGGTTTTGAAAGAGAACACGATTTAATCCGCGGTAAAGGCACTTTTCAAAAAACAATGCGGCAGATGGATAAGCTGATTGAACTGCGCGACCAGGGATTGTACAAGGGACGGGTAACTGTCCATGCGGTCATTAACGATAACATGATCGGACGGATGTACGAATTTCTGCAAATGCTGGAGGACAAAAGGCTGGATCTGGTGCTGCTGACGTTCCCCTGGTACATTTCCAAAGAAACCTCCCTCAAAATGGATGAATATTTTACACGTAATTTCTCCTGGCTCCGACAACTTGAAGAAAAAAATATTAGTAGCTGGCATGCTTTCAAATATAAAATCAACCCGGATAACATCGATCCTCTGATGCAGGAACTACAGCGGATCAATGAGCGAGTATGGAACATTCGCGTGCGCTATCAGCCCGGTTTGGATTATGAGGAAATTGATAAATTTATCCATGGCGAGGAAATGGTCAGTCGTTGTTCCAATCATTGTTTGGCGCTCACCTCCAGAACAGATATTTTACCAGACGGGAAGGTCATGCCTTGCAAATTTTTCAGTGAATTCACGATTGGAAGCATGCGTGAGCACAGTCTGAAGGAGATATGGAACTCGGATGCGTATGAGAAAACTCGTCAAAAGATTAATCATGAAGGATTGACTCCGGTGTGCTCCAAATGCAGCGTATTGTATCTGCATGGGGCAGGCTCTCTGAAGTACATTTAGTTTTCTATGGATGTTGTTTGTTACTGGATGGAAGAGAGAGGGATGATGACAAGACGTGACGACTAAAACTATTAACCTTGTGGAAGCGCTTGCGCATGAACGAGACCATGGAGTCCTGATTTGGCTGTTTAATATCGGCGCAGAGCAAGTGTGGCATCCATCCCCCCGCAAGGGGGGCATGGTAGACCGGGATGAACAGCAAGTCGTAAACCGGATGGAGGAAATGAATCTCCTGCTATGTCGAAGTCAGGATGTCATTGTACTTCGGGAACAGCCGGATGAGGCGTTTCTGGACATGCTTCAACGGTTGGGCTTTAGCCTGCCGCGTATTGAGGTGCCGGAGCCTTCTGATCCGCTAACGCCGATTTCAGAGCTGGTGCTGGCGGATGAGGCGCTTTTGGCACGACTGCGTACGGTTGCAGATGCAGGCCACAGCAGCGGCGGAGCCAAAGCGTGGCTCGTCCCCTATGCGGTCACACCGCAGGAGGAAGCGATCGCGGAGCTTTGCGGGCTGGAGCTGATCGGCGCTCCATCCGCGGTCAGTGCTCAGGTGAATGATAAAATATTCAGCCGCCTGACCGCGCAAAAGCTTGGTTTTGCTGTCAGCGAAGGCGCTGTATGTGCAGACGAATCGGCGATCCGCAGGGAGTGTGCCAGACTGGCTGACTTATCGGATGGACCTGTGAAGCTGATTATCAAGCAGCCGCACGGTGCCTCGGGACAAGGCATGTATATGCTGGACGAGCTGTCCAAGCTGGACACGCTGCTGAGTGTGATGAGGCGCTTTGGCGGCTCGTCGCCATCTTCCGGCGGCTGGCTGGTGGAGCGCTGGCACAATAAGCAGATGGATCTGAACTACCAGCTCTGCATTGACGAGGGCGGTGGTGTGACGATGTTTTCGCTAAAAAGACAAAACGTGGATGGCACCGTATATATCGGATCTCAAGTGCCGGCTGAGATTGGCGATGCGCTGGAGGAAGAAGTGAGACGTTGCGCCTACCAGCTGGGTACGTATCTCTATTCCATTGGGTACACAGGAATGGCCTCTATTGACGGTTTTGTTGACGAAGAAGGTTTGCTGGTTCCAGTCATTGAGATTAACGGTAGGTTTACGTTGTCTACCTATATTTCATTCCTGTCATCCGTCCTGGGAGAACAGCATAAAACATTATCCCGTTATTACCGCAACGTTACCGCTACGCCTCTCACTTACAGCCGCTTGTGCGGGCTGCTCGCAGAGGAGGGCTTGCTCTATACGCCCGAACGTCCAGAAGGGGTGTTTGTATATACGGCGGGTACATTGTCTGGTATTCCTGTGAAGCGGGGCTATGTGAACCGGATTTTCACACTTATTTTGGCAGACAGCTGGCAGGAAGCTGATGCTTATGCGCACAAATTGGAAGGTATCATTGCTGGATTAGGATGCTCATAAATGGGAGGGAATCAAAAATGAAAACAGATGTATACCATGTAGTACCCTTGCTGGAAAAGGTTTTGAAGCTGGCTCCGGGAGAGCTGGAACAGTTGACTCCGGATCAGGATCTGCGAACCTTGGGGCTGAATTCCTTATCCGCTGTGGAATTAATTGTAGAGTTGGAAAATGAGCTTGATATTACGATGGAGGACGACGATCTAGTGCTGGAGCATCTATCTACACTGCAAGGCATTGAGCGTCTGCTGAGCAAATATGCATAAGGGCGCTGAAAAGACAAGGTCTATGCAGGAATCCGATATGAAGACTCGTCATGATTCCGTTGTGGACTATGGTGCAGAAGAAGTGGCAAACGCTCTTCCAGGGAAACATTGTGTATATTCTTCCCTGCGTACCTCGTTGCGGAGGTACGGGGTGACCATGGCCGAATCCGAGCTATTCATGCTGTGTGGGAGTATGTGCGCAGAGTATGGTGGAGATTTGAAGCGCTTCGGACCTGAGAAATATCCAGAGCAGCTTCAAGAAATGGCAGCTAGTGGCGGACCTGTTATTCGGGTGGAACCGTGGGTCGCAGGTGTCAGCGATGAAACCGACCTGTTGCGGGTACTCACATCGGGCTACGGTACCATGCTGCATACGTCGAGCACCGCTTTAACCTATCACGATGTATATGTGAAAAATTACCCAAGGGGCCACGTGATTGAGTTGTGCGGGTTGGACTTGCAAGAACGTACAGCACAGGTGAATGATAGCTTTCTGCTCGATTCCTCGGGACATGCCATGACTTATGTGGGCTCAGCTCGGCTCGACGATCTGATGCAGGGCATTATTGAGTATGCATGGCTGGTGGAGCAGCCTACCCCGCTTTCGCCAAGTGAGATGCATGCTGCGTGTGCTCATCATATTCGACAGTATTTGACTGGACACGAAGCCATCTGGAGAGGCGTACCTACGTCTAATGAGTCGGAAAATCAAACGGGGAAAGCTGTAACAGGCAAACAGGTCAAGCGGGGAGATGAGGGGTACCGGGCATTTGTCGGTGACTTCCGTCTGTTGGCAGACATGGAGGATCAGGATTTTCGGACGTACTGTCATGAAATCTATTACAATCTGCGATTGGGCAGTGCCCTTCATTTGACGGATTATACAGCTGATTATTGCCTGCTGCATCAAGCCACGCTGGGGCCACAAACACAGCATGTAATTGAATTGGCACAGGGGCTGTACGCGGATTGGCACAAGCTTAATCTGCATATTTACAAAACAGGGCTTCAACTGCGCAAGCATCGGATGCCTGAGATTACGGAACGAGCTTTGCATTTAATTGAAAGACAGCGGCATATGCTGGAGGAACTGATGATTTTAGCAGAGCAAGCAGCCGAGTAGTCCAGAGCACTCGGCCTTATCAGGCACGTTCATCCAGGGGTTACGCGCAGAGGAAAGAGGAGGGGAATTGATTGCCGTCCATTACATTAAACCAATTGTCGAAAACATTTACGTACTACAAAAAGGAGCCGGGCGTGCGCAAATCGTTACAAAACTTGTTCAGGCGTCAGCAGCTGACCAAAGAGGCTGTACAAAATGTCAGCTTTAGCATTGAGGAAGGCGAAATTGTCGGATTTCTCGGTCCAAATGGAGCGGGCAAAACAACGACGCTCAAAATGCTGTCTGGCATTCTCCATCCCACGGACGGGGAGGCATCAGTACTCGGCTTTACCCCGTGGAAACGACAAAAAGAGTTTAAACGTCAGTTTTCCATTGTAATGGGACAGAAAAACCAGCTCTGGTGGGATTTGCCTGCAAGCGAGTCATTCGAGCTGAACAAGCTTATCTATGAAATTGATGAAAACCGTTACAAAGAGGCGCTGGATGAACTGGTCACCCTGCTTGGGGTGGAGGAGCAGCTTCATGTGCAGGTTCGGCGGCTGTCTCTCGGCGAGCGTATGAAAATGGAACTAATCGCCGCGCTGCTGCATCGTCCACGGGTCATTTTGCTGGATGAGCCGACTATCGGACTGGACCTTGTTTCTCAGCGGCGGATTCGAGAGTTTTTCAAAGCCTATAACCGCACGCACCGGACGACCATCCTGCTGACAAGCCACTATATGAAGGATATTGAGGATTTGTGCGGTAGATCCATCATTATCAGCGGGGGCAGATTGGTCTATGACGGAGACTTACACAAGGTGAATGAGGTCATCGGTGCCCGTAAATTACTTAAGGTTCGACTGGAGATCCCCGTATCCAACCTAACATTGGCGAGCCTCGGCAAACTTCGCTCCAACTCGGAGCTGGAGGCGGTATTTGAACTGGATGCAGAAGATACCTTGGCTTGGTCCAAAAAGATTTTGGACGCACTGCCTGTCGTTGATTTTACGATTGAGGACGTCCCGCTGGAAGAGGGGATAGCCAATTTGTACGATGGGGGCAGGCTGGCCGATGCGAAATAACAAATATGTGAAGGTACTCCAGCTTGGCATGCAAAACGAAATGGAGTATCGGGCTAATTATTGGCTCCAAATGGCGGGATTTATGCTGCCGATCATGACGCAAATTTTTCTCTGGCTAGCTGTATTCGGTTCTTCGGGACAAGCAAGAGTGTTGGGCTATTCTCTGCCAGAAATGCTGGTGTATGTGGTCATGGCCGGAGTAACTGGGAAACTGATTGCTACGGGCTTTGAATACGAAATTGCTACAGATATCAAGGAAGGTGGACTGGCAAAATTCATGGTACAGCCTGTGCATTATTTCGCTTACCGTTTTTGCCGGTTTATCGGAGGCAAAGTCATACAGTCCGCGGTCGTGCTGCTGGCGGCTGCTATTTTGCTGTTATGTCTTAGCCTGGAAGGACAAATCAGCTTCGGGCTATCGTACATCTTGCTTTACATATTGGCGTTGCCGGGAGCGCTTGTGCTTAATTTTGTGGTCTATTATGCGCTGAGCGGCATAGCCTTTTGGGTGACGGAATCGGCGGGGCTATTTTATACGCTGTCGCTTGTCATTTACGTAGCTAGCGGTACCGTGTTTCCGCTGACGATTTTTGGAGATGTTTTGGCCCGTCTGTTCAGTCTGCTGCCGTTCAGCTACACCGTATTTTTTCCGGTGAATGCGTTAACGGGCAAGCTGACTTTGCTGGAAGCCGCTAAAGGCATTGGCGTGCAATGGCTCTGGATTGTAGTGCTGGCGGCCGTATCACGCTGGGTGTGGCAAGCCGGGGTCAAACGCTTTGTCTCGGTGGGGGGGTAACATGAAAAATGTTTTCCGAAACGTTAGGCGCTACATCAGATTGTACTGGAAGTTTGTCCAGTTTTCCGTCATGTCGCAGATGGAATACCGCATTAATTTTATAACGGCATTTTTGGTTGAAACAGCTTATTTGCTTATCAAGCTGCTGTACGCATCGGTTCCATACCGCGCCGGGACGGACATTAATGGCTGGTCTCCTGACGCCATATTGTTATATATCGGCGTGTTTACGATGATGAGCGGATTTTATAGTGGATTGTTCTACAGTAATTTTACAAGCCTGCCTGACAAAATTCGTACCGGCTCACTGGATGTGCTCATGACCAAACCCGTATCGCTGCAATTTATGGTGACATTGCGTCAATTTGAACTAGGCTATACCGTGCCGAATGTAATTGGCGGCGGAATAATGACAGGGATTGGCTGGTATCGACTCGGATTGCCGTTTAATTTTGAAACCGCGGGAGGGTTCTCTGTGCTGCTCGGATGCGGAGTGCTTACGGCATACTCCGTATTTTTGCTCCCCCAACTGCTGGCCTTCTGGATTATCCGCACGAACGGCGTTACGGAGCTGTCCAACAGCATTTTCGAGACAAACTATGTGCCGATGGCCGTGTACAGTAATCTGATTCAGCGTATCGGTTTGTTCGTGCTTCCGGTGTTTGTCATTTGTAATTTTCCGCCCATGTTCATTCTCGGCAAAATGGATACCGGGTTGGTGGTATGGGCATTTCTCGCACCTCTCTGGCTGCTGGCGATCATCCGCCTGATATGGCAGTTTGCTCTACGTGATTATACGAGCGCGAGCCAGTAGTGCTACCGTGTAGTGGGCCAATAATGAAGCAGGAAAGGAAGCGAATCATATGAATGCGATACCGAATCAGCGTCATTTGTATATGGGAACGTTCGAAGCGGAGGCTTACTGGCGTGATGCCCAGTTAGCTTCCCTGCCAGCCCTGCCTGACCGGGCTTCTTCTGCGATTGTAGCAGCCATGGATGAACTGCTGTTCAGCTTTTGCCAGCCAGGAGATGCGTTATTGACCCGTTATGCTATTTCGCCTGTACATCGTCAGTATATCGCGCAGTTGGGCTTTCATCCGGCTGTCAACGAACGAGATTTGACCGACGGTATGGAGCGTGCAGGCAACGTATCGTCCGCTTCAGTATTCGAACTGCTGGGCAGTCGTAAGGCCGATGCTGGAGAGGGGTTTCCTCAACTGGAAGGCTGTGTACTTAGCCCGTTTGCGGGTTTACCGCATGTGGAGGAGGCTGCACGTGCTTGGGGTATAACACTGCATCAGCCACCGCTGGAAACGATTCGCAAGGTAAATGCCAAAACGTATTCCTCTGATCTGAAACGCAGTCTCGGTCTGCGCAACCCAGGCTATATCGTGACTTCGTTTGCAGATGTCGCTGAGGCGGGGCGTAAGCTGCTACGGGATGGAAGCTTTTTAATCAAGGATGATTTTGGCGTATCGGGCAAAGGAAACCTGCACATTACCTCGACACAAATGCTGGACCGGATCGTATCGTATTTACGTGGACAGGAGCGTAAAGGCAAACAGGTGCTTTTCCTTTTGGAGCCTTTTCAGGAGAAAGAGCAGGATTTTTCATGCCAATTTACGATTGGTGATGATGGAAGTGTCGATATCCTATCTGTACAATGGCTGGCTAATACTCAATTCTCTTATCGGGAATCCTTGTCGCCGGACGGGGCTTTTTTAGAGCGGCTGGAGCGCGAGGGCTATTTTAGCTTAATGCAGGATGTGGGACGGCAATTGTATCAGGATGGTTATTACGGCGATGTATGCATTGATTCCATGACACTTCGTGGTGGGAAGCTGGAGCCTATTATCGAAATTAATGCCAGAAAGTCGATGAGTTTGATCAAGCATCAGCTCGATACCTTTCTGGCCGGGAAAAATATGCGTGGCACGCTGACGAATTATTCACTGTCCCATGATGGCAGTCTATCCTATGAAGAACTGCTGGAAGGGCTGAAAGGTGAAGGATTGTTGTTCACAGGTGAACGTGAAGAAGGTGTCATGCCTCTGGGTGCCAATACGTTATATGTGAACACAGGTGGACGAGATGGTGAGAACAAGATTGTGGGCCATACAAGCACGCCAAGCAGAAATGCAACCGGGCGCGGAGGCAGATCGCCTGCCAAGCAGGTTCGTGTGAGCGGGATTGGGGCCAGCGATGGCGGATCAGAAGGGAACGGCATAGCTAAGCCGGACTTGAATGGTAACAAAGAAACTGCTGGAAGCGAACGGGCACGAGGCAAGGGGCGTCTTTATTTGGAACTGGTTGCTGCGAGCGATGAGGAAAAAATGCGATTGACTACAAAGCTGGAGCGTTTTTTGGCAGAGCATCATTTTACAGTGCTGAATTAAACGGGAGGCGTATGAGCATGCGTAAGAGTACGGATAAGCTTATGAAGGTAACGATTTTGTGTTCCGGTTTCGGATTGGGCTTTTATACCCCTGGCTTGTTGTTACAAGCGGGTCTTCGCAGGCTGGGCGTGGATACGGCGATTCATGTATTTGAAAATGTGCTGCCAGAATCGGCTCGTCTCAAGGTCGACAAAAGCCGCAAAGCTTACCATGACAATTTTGCGGTGGCCTTAATGTCACAAAAGGTTCCGCAGGATATGCGTAATTCACTGGATCTCGCTGCGATGGAAGTGCTGCTGAACCAATGGATGGAGGAGGATCGGCGGTATTTTATATGCTTATCCGGTCATTGGATGTATGTACTGAAGGAGTATCGTAAGCGCAGAGAACCGGAGTCGGTGCATGTGGACATCGTGTACATGGATTCGACACCTTCTCCTTCCTGGAAAAATCTAGCCAAGCATAACCCGCGTTTTGCGGATGGCTGTGGAGAAATGACCCTTTTTGAAAATGATAAGAATAGAGTCAGTCACTATATTGATGTACCGGCCGTGGAGTATGTACCGTTTGAAGCACGGCAATCCCGCTTATTCGTACATGGCGGCGGTTGGGGGATGGGCACCTACCGTGACAAGGTTGGACGGTTGGAAGAAGCGGGCTGGGAGCTGGATCTGCTGTTGTATGATCAGGATCAACCCGATGAACAGCGGGACAGTATACGCTATTTTCAGATGGATCCGCAGTGGAGGACATGGCAGCGTAATGAAGCCGGGGAGCATACATTTCCGCCTTTCGGAGAGGTGAAAAAGGGCGAGAAGACCGTGTATCAGGTCGGACCGGATTACCATAACATGCTGGACCAAGCATGTCGTGTCCAGGCCATTGTCAGCAAGCCAGGAGGTGGCAGCCTAACCGATTCGTTCGCTACAGCCACTCCACTCATTATGCTGGAGCCATTTGGTGTGCATGAAAAGCATAATGCAGATCTATGGGAACGGCTGGGACTTGGTATGCGGTACGAAACGTGGATACAAACCTATGCAGGTAGTGCCCAGATACTGGAGGATATGCATCGGAGGATCGTAGAGCTGCGCAGTCGGACGCCGCGTTATATAGAGTCGTATGTGAATAGCATACAAATGCAGGCAAGCGCATCGGGAATGGAGCAGGGATTATGAACGCTGCCGCGGCTGCGCAAGAGCCTGCGATGCGAGATATTCGCTTTGGGATCATTGGCTGTTCTGCCATTGCTCCCCGTGCGTTGCTGGAACCGATCCGACATGTTGCAGGGGCACGCGTGACCGCGCTTGCGAACCGCACGGTTTCCAAGGCAGGAGAAATGGCAGATCGTTTTGGCGTCAGTGTCGTTTATCGGCATGCTGAGGATATGCTAAAGGACCCGGAGATCGACGCTGTATATATTGCGCTCAGCAACGACTTACATGCCGAGTGGATTGACAAAGCACTACGGGCTCATAAGCATGTGCTGGTGGAAAAGCCGTTATGCCTGAATACGGCTGATCTGGCTCCCTTGGCAGCGACAGTCGAACAGAGCAGCGCTTACCTGTTGGAAGGAGTCATGGTGCAGCACCATCCTTGGCAGCATGAGCTGCGGAGGATCGTAGAATCGGGGCGTTATGGTCGCTTACGCTCCATAGAGACGAGTCTATGCATTCCGGCAAAAGAAGGACATGCGGACAATTACAGATCTCGTCCGGAGCAGGGTGGGGGATGCTTTTGGGATCTGGGCGTGTACTGGCTCCAGCTGCTTCAAGCCGTCGTTGGATTAGAGCAGGCGGAATTCCACAGTCAATCGGATTTCGATGGTCCCCATGGCTGTGACTGGACATTTCGTGCGCAAGCCCGTTATCCAAGCGGATTGGAGGCATCTGCCCTCTTTTCATTCGAGCGGCCTTATCGCTGTGCTCATGTACTGACCTTTGATTCGGCAGTGGTCACCTTGAAGGACTGCTTTCGGGCCAATTTAGGTTTTTATAAAATGACACTCAAGACAGAAATAAAGAAGGATATCATGCCGAATATAACAGATGTGGACGCACTGCCTGGGTTATCACAGACATCTTCGCATACCAAAACGGTTTTCGAGCCTATGAACTATTATGTCAATCAGTTGAATACCTTTTGTAGCATCATCCGGGGAGAAGCGGAGCCCATTCCATTTTGCGAGGCTGCTGAACGCGTCAGACTGCTGGCAGCCATTCATGAAGCAGCACGCTCGGGTGAGACGATATATGCAGTATGAGTATGATTGTGTTTTCGAGCGGAGGGAAGCGAATGATGCAAAATACTGAGTATCAAGGCATAGAGAGGAGGAGAACTCAGGTGATGGATAAAAAGGACGAAGCCTTACTGGAGCGTTTCGGCGAGCATCCGACGCCATTTTACTATTATGACGGGGACGCGCTGCATGCCCACGTCAGCTCGTTGCTATCCCGATTGCACCCGGCCGTGCGTGTACATTATGCGCTCAAGGCTAATGGTAACGTAGCCTTGGCTGGATTGCTGCGTTCGTTAGGTTGTGGTGTTGAGATTGCTTCGGCTGGAGAAATGTTCGTCGCTATGGAGGCCGGGTATGCTGCGGAAGACGTGCTGTACGCCGGACCGGGAAAAACAGTAGCCGAGCTGAACGAGGCGATAGCCTATGGAATCGGCTGTATTCATGTCGAATCGGTGAGGGAGCTGCGTCTGTTGGAGGACATTGCTGCCCAAGCGGGCCAGCTTGTTAGGGCAGCGGTTCGCATCAATCCCGATAACGATCTGTCTGGAGCAACGATTAAAATGGGTGGTGTTCCGCGCCCCTTTGGAGTGGATGAAGGGCAGCTGGATCACTTTTTTAAGGTGCTGGAAGATTGCCCACACGTCCATTTTCAAGGTATTCAGGTATATACAGGTACGCAAATGTTGAAATCGGATCAGATTTTAGCTTCATTTGCGAATACGCTGCAGCTGGCAGAACGGGTACAGGCTCAGTATGGTGTGGCAATGCATACGGTCAATTTGGGCGGCGGGTTTGGTGTACCTTATTTTGCTCATGAGCAACCACTTGATATGGATCACGTCATTGACGGACTGAACGCACTCGCGGAGCAGACCCGAACCCGCATGCCCGGGGTTAAGCTAATCATCGAAAGCGGCAGGTATCTGGTTGCTCAATCGGGCATGTATGTCTGCCGAGCATTGTATACAAAGGAATCCAAGGGAGAGAAGTTTGTCGTGGCTGATGGTGGCATGAATCACTACGCCGCAGCTACTTTTCGAGGACGCCGCATTAGGGACAACTACCCGGTGCGAATTATGCGTAGGCAAGCGGGAGAATCGAAAGAACCCAAAGAACGAGAAGTGGAAGCAACCCTACGGAAAGTGCAGAGAGACGCTTCTGCTCAAACGGCTGTTACTGTCGAACAATCATTAGAAGAGGTCGCAAGCCGAATAGGGGGGCCTCCGGAGGAAGCATCCTTGGAGCTTGAAACGGTAAGTATTGTTGGTCCGCTTTGTACACCCGAGGATTGTATTGTGAAAAAAGCGCAGCTTCCTCCGATTCACGAGGGCGATTATATTGCCTTTCCGAATGCAGGTGCCTATGGATTAAGCTATAGTCCACTACAATTTCTGGGACATGCTACCCCGGCGGAGCTGCTCGATTTTCGTGGGGAGGTGCATGTCATTCGTGAACACGGTGACCGCACAGACCTGCTGCATCATCAGCGCATGATTCCGTTGCCTGAGGATGCGTTGTAAGTATGTAAAAAAACGCCAAACTCATGGGAACCGATACAAATCGGACCTGTGATTTGGCGTTTTTTACATGATGAGTAGGGTAGTATCGACTCAATGTTGCTTGGAGCTGCGCATTTCTTGACGCACAAGCTGCCATACCATAAAGATCAGTACAGCGATTTGTGGGACAAAGGTTTCCCAAGTTGGATACATTCCCAGCCAGCTAATGGACGGAAGCGAGGAGGCAGTGTGCCCCGGAAGCTTGCCAGCCACCTGAAGCGAATGAATACTTTCGCCCAGAAATCGGAATACGAGATAGTAAATCAGTACAGTCGCAGTCAGGAAAAAGGCACGAATTGGCAATCGTACACTGAACTTAATGATCGTAAACGCCAGAATGACTAGAACGACCGTCGCCGAACTAATGCCGAGCAGCAATTGCGAGGTTTCGATGGCTGGAGCCATACCGACATAAAAGATAGCTGTCTCGGCTCCTTCACGCAGAATTGCGAGCGCAGAAACCGCAAATAGCGACCACAGGCTTCCCCGTGCCAGCGCGTTGCCCACGCTATTTTCCACAAAGCGGTTCCACGCGGCAGCATTGGATTTGCTATGCAGCCAGCTACCAACGGTCAGCATCAGCACGACCGCCACCAGCCCAGTGACACCCTCCAGCAACTCACGCATGCTGCCTGATGCGGCAGCTGCCACCAGTGTGGTGAACAGTACTGCCAGAATTCCGCTCAGCACCAACCCCGTTCCGGCTCCTGCCCATATCCACCGTCCAGCCACGGCTTCGCCGCTTTTTTTGGCATACGCCAGCAGAGCTGCGAGCACGAGGATGGCCTCCAGGCCCTCACGCAGCAAAATCAGCGCAGCATCCCACGCAGTGTAAGAACGTTCTTCCGTCAACGGACGGAGTCTGTCCAGCATCTGATCAAGAGTCTGAATGGCTTTGTCCGTATTCGGTGGAGAAGACAGCAGATATCCTGAAGTCTCGGTCATTTCATTTTCAATTGCAGTGTAAGACGTCGGATCGGCAATTTGTACATGTCCTTCGACAGAAGGCCACAGAGCGATAAACTGCACTACCTTGTCAGCCGCTTGCTCTGATTGATTAGCTACAGCATCTTGGCGTGCGGATTCGAGCAAGGTGACTGCATCGCCTAGGGAAGCTACCGAACCATTCGCCGTTCCGGCAACCGTATTGCCTGCATTCGTTCCTTGACCTGTGTTCATAGATTTACCCTGACTATAATCAGACAACAGAGTCGTTAATTCCTGCATTTCCTTGAGAGCCTGTTCTTGGCGAATGGGCTCAGCTTGCATGGAGATGCGGATGAGACTGATTTTAGTTTCGAGCGAACTGTATACCGGAAAATTGTCCAAACGAATCGGTGTTTCTACCTGATACCAGTCTTTGACGATTCGATTGTAATCCACCTGGGCAGCAGCCCAATCGCCTTTTTGCATGGCGGCCAGACTGCCCTTCGCCATGGGAAGCAGTTTTTCCGCTGCTTTGGCTCCAGCCGGGGCTGGTTTGTCCCCTTCGGCAGCAGTGACGTACTCATTGACCGAGCGCGCCAGCACGGATAAGGCAGCTTTCGCTGGTTCCCCGCCGCCACTGGCGAGTGTCTGCTCCGCATCGGTGAGTGCTTGATCTACAGTCGCGATGTGAGCTGAATCTCCACCATTTGTTTTGGCGGCCTCCCACAGCGTGCGGAATTCTTTCAGATCCTTGGAGGCTTCCGTCCATTGGGCTTGTCCCGCCTCCACCAGCGCTCCGCCCACTACAGGCATTAGCTGATCATTGGTGACAGCTTTAGCATCTGTTTGTGCAAAAGCGACCGACCCGGAACCGGAAATGAACGGAGTTACGGTCAGCAGCAGAGCTGCCACCAACCCCAACACCCATCCCAAGCTTTTATTGCGCCGATTCATATAAATCCCCTTCCTTGCCTGCTGCTAAAATAACGTATCCCCGATGTAGCCGCCTTGCGATACACCTGGGAAGCAGGCGAACACCGCACTGCCTTTGTGTACAATGTATTCGTTCAGCTTGTCATTGCGTGCAAGCTTCTCCTGAATATGAACGAACTGCTTGAACAGATCACGCTGGTAGCTGATGAACAGCAGCCCAGCATCCAGCTGTCCTGTTTGCTTGTCCAATCCGCTTGAATACGAATAAGACCTCCGCAAAATATTAATGCTTCCGTCCCCATGAGCCAAAGCCACATGAGAGGTGGGAGGTGTAACCGGCTTGCCTTCCGGATTTTTGGCCGCCAGATCAAGCTTGTCGAACTCCTTGACCTTACCGAGTGGGGCCCCGCTGCTGCGATGACGTCCAAAAGTATCCTCCTGGTCGCCCAATGTTGAACGATCCCACACCTCTACCCGCATGCGTACACGGCGAACAGCCATATAGCTGCCGTTCCCCATCCAGGCTGGTCCGTCACTGGTCTGTGTCCACACCAGCCGATTCATCTCGTCTGCCTTGGAGGTGTCGGGGTTCCCTGTACCGTCCTTGAAGCCCAGCAAATTGCGCGGTGTGCTTCCCGCAGGATCGGCCTGTGCTGTCCGCTGGAAGCCTTCCTGCGTCCAGCGAAGCACCGCCGTTCCTCTGGCGATACGTGCCAAATTGCGCAGGGCATGGAAAGCAACCTGCAAGTCATTGGCACATACCTGCACTCCGATGTCGCCACCGCACCATTGCTCCTCCAGGGCATCCCCTTGAAAACGGGGCAGCTCACGGAACCCGGCAGGTTTAAGCCCTGCCAGGCCGTATCGTCCATCAAAAAAGGATGGGCCCACGCCAAAGGTGATCGTCGTGCGAGATGGCGACAATCCTGCCGCCTCGCCCGTATCGGAAGGAGGGAGGTTGAGATTTTCATTATCGTTGCCAAGCAGCACGCCAGAAGTCATTGTAGCGCTTGCTTCCGTCCAGGCTTTGAAGAGGCTGCGCACCTGTTCCTTGTCGCTGGTTGTTAGATCGAAAGCGGCGAAGCAGATGAAATCCTGAGCCGGAGTCACAATACCTGCCTGATGCTTACCGTAAAAAGGGATTACATCTTTGGTATCCGCATCCGTCATCATGCTTTCGAGACGTTGACCGGCTGACAGCACGGCTCCCACGCCCCCGCCGCCAAGCAGGAGGCCTAGTCCACCTACCCCGGCCAGCTTCAATAGGTCTCGGCGTGATACGGATTTTCTTTTTCCTGACAGCTCATCTTCCACTAGCTTCGCATCCTTTTTTACCAGATCGGCCTGTTCATTATGGGATTCCGCATACTGCGGCTTTTCTTGCCCTTTTTGCCGCTTAAAGCCTTTCATATCATTACACTCCCAACAATTTCCCCATTTGGGACAACGGTTCTGCCAAGGCATCGAGGTTTTGGCTCAACTTTTTAACTTCTTCCGGTTTCAGTTTTGTATACGACACATAGCCTTCTCCGTCCTTAAAAGGAGCCAACTCTTGCTGTAAGGCCGTAAAGCGCTCACCAATTTGTTTTTCCAACGCCGCATCTTTTTGGTTCAGATCTGTTTTCAAAATGTCATATATCTTTTGTGCGCCCTCCACATTGGCTGCAAAGTCGTACAAATCTGTATGAGAATATCGCTCCTCTTCACCCGTCACCTTCGAGGTGGATACTTCATTCAACAACTCGACTGCACCCGTTACCATCAGGCTGGCGTCAATATTAACGGTTTCTACTTTGGCACGCAGCAGCTTGGCATCACTCAGCAGTCGGTCGGAAAACTCGTCCATTCCTTTGGTTGTGTTTTCTTCCCATAATGTTTTTTCAATCCGGTGAAAGCCGCGCCAATCCGCTGCATCCACATCACCGTCACGTGCATCAATATTCGGGTCAAGATCACCCAGCGCTTCTGCAATCGGTTCAATCCGTTCATAGTACATACGTGCAGGAGCATACAGCGCCTTGGCTTTATCCAGCTCGCCAGCTTTGACTGCGTTCGTGAATTCTTCTGTCTTCTTCACAAACGTATCGCATTGCTCGATGGCATAGGTGCGGTAAGCTGCTACCGCTTGATCAAAATTGGGGGCAGAAGCGGCAGGAGTCGTTGTCTGTGTTGTTGCTCCTGCATCTTTGGTCGTCGCGGCAGGCTGCTGAGTAGCAGTTCCGGTTTGTCCGCAACCTGCGAACAGAATAGAAGAGACCAGCACTCCGGCCGGTACGGCATAACGTAGTTTCATAATCAATGAACACCCTTTCTGGCCAAACTGGCCTTGAACCATAGTCTGTTGCGCGATATCTATATCGAATTTTTATTTTGATAATGATTATCAGTCGCGGTTTTTCTTATCATAAGGCTGGCCCATATGCCTGTCAATACATAAATTAGACGCAGAGTCCAACCCTCCATCGAAGGGAGTTAGTAAGGTGCCTATGCCCATTTTTATCCGCATATTGAACCATACCTGAGCACATGACATAAAATGTGTTGACTGTATCCCTTAACCTTGTTACACCACACAAAACCCGAGCAAGGAGGGGTGAAATTGACGAAGGGTAACGACCACAAAAACAAGTTTTTGTTAACTCACCGTGAACGTGAAGTATTTGAACTGCTCGTGCAGGACAAAACAACACGTGACATCGCCGGACAGCTATTCATTAGCGAAAAAACGGTCCGAAACCATATTTCCAATGTAATGCAGAAACTGAACGTAAAAGGTCGTTCACAGGCGGTCGTGGAATTAATCAGGCTTGGAGAATTAAAAATCTGACCTCTTGTTCCTTGCGGGGTACAAAGTCTTCTCGATGATCCTTCGACAGTGAAGGGTGGTCGGGAAGGCTTTTGTTTTGTGGTATGTTAGCTGATCAAATCTAGCAAGTTTATTCTATATTTCAAATTGAGGAAAGAAGCTGGAAAATCTATTGTAAACGTAAAACAAGCGAGTGTCATAGCAATGGACATTCGCTTGTTTTGAGCGTTTTTTAGTTTAGAAACGATAATTCTGAAGCTGTTCCCGGCAGTTATCTATTCTTGCTAGCTCTGATTTGGGATAGCCCAGTCGTTTTGTTTTATTACTGCACATCCAGCAGGAACAATGGATTTTTCCTTTGGAGAATACACCATCGAATTTGACGACCCATCCCCGGTGTGCTGAAAGCCGTTTTTTACGCTGAATAACACATTTTCTGTGGTGCCTAAAATAAGCTCGATTACGATTTTTTTGATTAGGTTTCATTACCATCACGCTCCCTTGGGCAAAGGCTCAGCCCGCAGGAGAAACCAAGGGTATAAGTAATACTTCTACGGGCTGAGCATGATGGTAATCAGATTTAAAGGAAGAGACATGTGACCACCTGCTTGGAATTATTTTAAAGGTGAAAGTGGGGAGTGGATGTTCATTAAATCAAAGTCAACAATTAATTTTGTTTTTAGCATAAAATCAATGCCTAATATGCCATCAAATCCATACGGCTCTTGAATAGAGCTTAGTTGAATTGGAAATGTATCTAATTGAATATGACCGATTTTTAGATGAGGAATTACCTGTTCGTAGCAAATTTCACTTGTACCGCCCACGCCGTACATCCGCTTTGCTCTCCCGTTAATGAAATCAATGTGAATGCCATTTGGGCAAGTAAATCCGTATCAAACACTGTTGCAGCGCACCCTGTATCGAACAATACGTTTGGTAATAGAGCAGTTTGGTCGTGATGTCTCAATGTTAAGGAAACAATGGGCAAACCATTATGAAGGTTAATCTTCATGTACGCTGCCGTACTCCTGAGAAAAACTCTTCTACAACCTCGACATCGGATCGACTGGTATGGAACACATACAGTTCGCGTGACGGATACAGTTTGTGAAAATGTTTATACCCGCTCCATGCATCTTTTGGGTTATCGTAATCCTGAATAACCGCCATGTCTTCAAGATTGCGCACGCGGTTATTGGAACTGGCTTTTATAGCCTCAACCAACACAAATCGCCTTGGATGTGATTCGGCAATTTCTTCCCATTTCATCGACTTCACCTCGCTCTTTTTGCTTTATTTTATTATAACATAATCGGGGGGACGGCAAGGAAGCAGTAACCTCTACCATGTGATCAGTCCCGAACCCTTTTAAAAAGGATGAAGGCTTTTGTTTTACAGAATAACCACTGAAATATGTGGGAATTTGCGTGTAAATGATGTACTATATATAGAAGGAAGAAACTACCATTAGGGATCATGGTGCAACTAACAGGAGTGATCAAAACATAAGACTGTACCACAAAGTTATACTAAGATAGAAATGCATCTGGTGATAGTCTAAGAATATAAATCCCTACAAAAGCAGTATTCAGCATGACGACAGGATGGAAGATGGATCAGGTTTTGAGTATACTTTTATATATAGGTGTTGAAGAAGAATCACAAGGCAGAAAAAGCTCATTGCTTCAGGTAGTAGAAAGTAGCTTTTGCCTAGAGCTACCTGTGGTATATTCTTGATCGGAGGTGAATGTTAAGACATATGACACCCAACCAACACTTAATGACTTATACGCTGAACAGTGGTATAAAGGGAACGGTCGACCTATCCAGTAAACAGGTGCAGGAATGGATTAAAGCATATCGAATTGGCAGCAAATTTGTAACAGTTGTGGGCAAACAATATTTTGGTTTAAACCCTGAGTTGGTAGCAGATTTCAAGGTACATAATGAATACTCGGAGCAGAGAGAACACATATCCATAATACAGCCTGTAATAGAACGCAAAGCTGTAGAACTGGACCCACTGGTAGAGGCGTACAGCCAGTATAAAACATTAATTCAGGTAGAATGTAAATGTGGTGCTTCCTATATAGAAGAGTCACCGCACAAAAGAACCAAGTGGTCATGCAAGGAGTGTAATAACATTGTGTTCCTGGATCGTAAAAAGGGCATGGTGGATACAGATAAAGGCAAGGCATGGTACATGACCAACAAATACTATGTGGAAAGACAAAGCAACTGACTGATTGTCAGTTGCTTTCTAACTATACACTCACACCTCTGGTGTGCCTACCAAAATGATATTAGGTCTTTTGCCAAATAATAAAATTGATGTTTTTTACGCTTTGTAGTACATTATCAAGTGTATTATAAGGAGGCTTCTCATGTACGGACATAGACAAGATGATACTTTATACATCATGACTTACACATTAAATAGTGGTATCAAGGGCACAGTGCCTTTGTCTAATCAACAGATACAGGAATGGCTTGAGTGTTACAGAATCGGCAAGAAATTTGTAACCGAGATTGGCAAAGAGTACTTTGGACTGCATGCGGAACTGGTGGCTGATTTTAAGGTGCATAATCAGTATTCAAGCTATCAGGAGGTTATTATCCCGATTCAACAGCCGGATACTGGCCTAAAAGAGTTGTCCCAGGCTTACAAATCAACTGAAACCTTAATTAAAGTAGATTGCAAATGTGGTACATCGTATGTAACAGAATCTCCCTTTAAGCGGACCAAGTGGTACTGCACCAAATGCCGGGAGATTGTTTTTCTCGACAACAAAAAGGGAATGGTGGATACTTCCAGAGGCAAGGCCAATTATATGACCAATAAGTATTTTGTAGAAAGAGAAACAACTGGCGTATAAGCCGGTTGTTTTTTTTCGAAAGGTTTGTATACGTCCTGACTTTTCAAAGCCGATTGCGCTATAGTGAAAAAGGGGGCTTATGGAAATGTGGAGTATTTTGCTGAATCACGTTTTGTTGATAGGATTTGTGGCTGTTTTGATTCAACGGATCTACAAGCATCGCTTTCATCAGCAAAATGGTAGCAGTTTTCTGCTATGCTTGTGGGGGATCTTGCTTAATCGGTACAATAGCTTGTTTGAACTGACCACGTTATATACGGTGTATACCGTTTTTTTTGCTGTAGGAGCATTGTGGTTTGGAGGTTGCTGGCTTGTGCAGCTATTGGAAAAGGGGAAAGATAAATCTTGATATAACGATAGTCAGGTGGTGAACGTCATCCGGGAAGATCATACGAATGGTGCAAGAAACCGCATGAGCACGAACAATGTGTACATACACGAAACGCTCCATATGGAACAAATCATAAGTGACCTGCGGGTGATGGGTTATGTGGCTTTTCATCATCATCCGCAAATCACAGGTGAGCTTGAAGAGCTGGAGGTGTTAAAAGAGCAACTATTGTCGTTTTTTCAACAGCATCATGTATTGTGGATTGAGCTTGACCAGCTAACGCAATATGTGGTGGTGAATAACACGGGGAAGGCCACGGTGCTCAAACTCATGGGTCGGAAAATGAACCCGCTCCGGGATCTGAGAGCAAACGCTGCTTTGGCTGGACAGCCGCTGCATGAGTTGGATCGGGAGATAGAACGGCTCAATCGGCTGGCTCACCTGTTGCGCTACACCCGTTTTTCTTAAGCGACGGAACTAACGTAAAAAAGCATTCACGAAGTATGGATGGTTCCATGCTGTGAATGCTTTTTAGTATCTATTTTTTACCGCATAAGATGAGCAAATCTACTGTGACATACGGTAAATTTATTTCCTCCACTCGCTGCCAGTCTGCTTCCGTAGCTCCCCACGATAAGGGAGTCATATGGAGCAAAGGTTTCAAGAGGTCGGCATTTAACATAAAACGATAGGTTACCCGTTCGGCGGATAGAAGTTTAAAATGATCTTTAAATCGGCTTAATATATTGTCATTCGAATAAGCAGGCTTATTCTTTTTCTGTTCATACAAGCATCTCAATTCCCGAAGATAATATCGTTCGGGAATAACTTTCAGGACGCAGCCGTCCTCCGAAAGAATTCTTGTAAATTCAGCATAATTAGAAGGGGATAAAATATTGAGTACACCGTCAAATTGTTGATTTGAAAATGGACAATGAGCCAGATCAGCAACACACCAGAGAGGATGAGGATATTCTTTGGCTGCGGCCATAATACCTTCTTTAGACAAATCCATACCTACGCTTGTTAGCTCGGTGATTCCCTTCCAAGTCAGCTTATCCTGAATGTGGCTCAAATGAGTGCCTTCCCCGCAACCTGCATCGAGCAAGTAAAGGTGTGATTTTTGATCAAACAGCGGCTTCATAAATTTCATTATAGTGCTGCTTATCGCTTCATTTAAGGGATCGAAAAATCCGCTATTGCACATCATTCTTCTGGAGGAAAATAGTTGTTTATCATATTTGGTCTTATAGGACCGGGCGGCTAAATGTAAATACCCGTATTTTGAAAGATCATAGCAATGCTGACTCGTACATAGGAGGCTTTTACCTTCCACCATACGCATCGGTTGAGAGCATAGAGGACACCTAAAGAGATGTTCATGCTTACCAATCAGGCCAGCCTTCATCTCGTGTTTATTCCATTTGGACACAGAAAAGCACCCCGTTCATTCGTATTTGGTGAATGAAAAAAGGCACAGCCAAATAGACCCAACCCATTTTCGGAAAAATGGTTGAGTTTTCATGAACTGTACCTCACATTACCGCAAACGAATAAACTGAATAATCATATTATGTAGCGCTCCTCAAAAAAAATAGAAAGGGCTTTCGCCCTCTCTATTGTAACTTAGCCATAAGAAGTTGTCATGTGCTTACACCGATTTCAAAAACTCTACAATCGTCAGCAGACCCTTATCAAAATTATCCAAGTTAAAATGCTCGTTAGGCGCATGCAGGTTCTCATCTGGCAAGCCGAAGCCCATCAGCACGACTGGGGCAGTCAGCACACGGGAGAAGGTTTCCACGATTGGGATGGAGCCTCCATCTTTGGTAAAGAGGGCACGCACACCGTATACCTTCTCAAAAGCATCGGCTGCCGCTTGCAGAAACGCGTGTGACGGGTCGATGTTAAAGGCGTTTGCTTTTTCACCCTGTTGAATATCCAGAGTAGCTCCTGCCTGAACATGAGCGCGTAAATGGCGCTCGATTTTGTCCAGAATGTCTTGCGGATTCTGGTTAGCCACCAAGCGGCACGTGATTTTAGCATGAGCTTCTTTCGGAATGACCGTTTTCGTGCCTTCCCCTTGGAAGCCACCGTATACGCCGTTCAGCTCCAGTGTCGGACGCGCCCCAACACGCTCAACGAAGCTGAATCCTTCTTCGCCATAGAGGGAATCAAGTGCAAGATCTTGTTTCAGCTTGCTCTCATTGAAGCCTTGCTTCACGAATTCTTCTCTCATCTCTGCCGATAATGGAGCGACATCGTCGTAGAATCCTTCGACGCTAACGCGGCCTTTGTCGTCATGCAGGGTTGCCAGCAAGGACACCAGAGCATGCAGGGCATTCGGCACGCCGCCACCGAAAGAGCCGGAATGTAGATCTGTGTTCGCCGTGTGAATGGCGACTTCCAGTGAACATAGTCCACGCAAACCTGTGCAAATGGCAGGCTTCCCTTTTTCGATCAAGGA
Organism: Paenibacillus sp. SER-28; assembly: GCF_052906305.1. NCBI lineage: Bacteria > Bacillati > Bacillota > Bacilli > Caryophanales > Paenibacillaceae > Paenibacillus > Paenibacillus sp. SER-28. Next base: position 57,931 of record NZ_JBRECM010000016.1, read on the forward strand.
AGTGTCGGACACCAGTACAGCATCGGCAGCCAGACGTTCAGCTCCAGTTTGCAAAAACTCAAGCAAGTTCGGACTGGACACTTCTTCCTCGCCTTCAATGCAGAATTTGATGTTCAGCGGCAATTTGCCTTCCTGCTTCAAAATGGCCTCAACTGCCTTAATGTGCAAGAAAACCTGTCCTTTATCATCTGTCGCTCCGCGCGCATACAATTTTCCATCACGGATGGATGGCTCAAACGGCGGCGTTTCCCACAGGTGAAGCGGGTCTACGGGTTGTACATCATAGTGTCCATACACGAGGATCGTTGGTTTACCAGGTGCGTGCAAATGATCGGCATATACCAGCGGGTGCCCTTTGGTTGGAATGATTTCAACGTTTTCCAGACCGGCAGCAGTCAGTTTGGCAGCCAGCCAATCAGCTGCTTGGTTAATGTCCTTTTTGTGCTCCGATAATGCTGAGATACTCGGAATGGACAACCACTCCTGTAACTCGCCCAGTTGTTGCTCTCTGGCTTTTTCAAAATATTCGGAATAACTCATAAACTATGTATCCTCCTTTTTCAATGTAAATCGTGTGAATGTTGCGCTATCCTCCGAACCGAGGTTGTGGACGATATGTCTAGTTTACTACGTTTTGTGCTGAACGAAAAATAGGGAGATAAAAAAACGATTCTACCCGGGTCTGTTCAGACCTGAGCAGAATCGCCCTTAACCAAGCATATGGATGCACTTATGCGCGAATGTCCAGTTGCCCCCCGAGATGAGGCTGTACGCTTTTTTCCATCATCTGCACTAAAGCCTGTCCTTGTTCACCGGCCTGATCCTTAGCCATACTTAATACTTTCACACTTACGGCTTGAGCTAAGCTGGCCTGACTCATACCTGTTGATAATGCTGCGATATCCATGTTCCAACCCTCCTTCATTGTGAAGACTCTTTCTCTGTATTTATCGGTTGGAACGGTTATTTTGTTTCATCCAATTGGAATTGTGTCAGTAAATCTTGAAGCTGCTCTGCCAGACGGGTCAAATCTGCGGCAGACGAACCGATCTCTTCCATGGAGGCGAGTTGCTCCTCTGCGGCTGCGGACACGGTCTCCGTATGGGATGCCGCTTCTTCAGCGATGCGTGTAATTTCCTCCATGCTACTAACGACTGTACTCGTTCCATCTGCGACGCCAGCGGTAGAAGCTGCGACGTTATCGAGCTGCTTCGCTGATTTGGCTACCGCTCTACGGATGCGAGAGAAGGAGCGACCGGATAGGTCTATGGAATTGATACCATCATTTACGCGTTCCTTCGCTGATTCCATAGCAACCAGAGCTTCAGACACACCGTTCTGTATCCCTTGAATTTGTTCACGAATTTGTTGTGCGGAATGAGCTGAGTTTTCAGCCAGCTTGCGGACCTCTGTCGCCACGACAGCAAAACCTTTGCCATGCTCTCCTGCACGTGCTGCCTCAATGGAAGCATTCAATGCGAGCAGATTAGTCTGGCTGGCAATTTCCGTAATGACAGTGACGATCGTTCCGATTCGTCCAGATCGGTCACTCAAAGCACCGATAATCGTATCCAGTTCTTCCACGGTAGTACGAATGCCGTCAATGGAGACGACGCTGTTGCCGATATGCTCACTGCCTGCATCCGACGCCTGAATGGCCTGTGTGGAGTAAGTGGTCATTTCAGCCATAGTTTCAGTCATCGCGGTGATGTCTGTTGCCATGTCGCTAACCCGTGTCTGATTAGCTTTAGCGCTGCCCACTTGGCGTTCGCTGCCTGCGGCCACATCTTGAATGGCTATGGTCACATGCTCGATAGCCCGGGTCGTTTGTTCTGCACCTGCTGCAAGCTCCTGCGAGGATGCCGACAAATTGCCTGTCATCGCTTGAATTTCTTTAATCATGTTACGCAGGTTATCTACCATTTGTTGAAAATATCTTGATAATTCACCAATTTCATCTGTGCTGGTCGTAGCTACGTTAATCGAAAGATTACCTTGGCTGATGGCATCCATAGAATTACGTAATCTTTGGATGGGCTTAAGTATACTGCTGATTAGCCACATTGCGAGTACACCAATGATGATGGCTGCAATCACCAACACGATGATCGTCGTGATAAGAATCGGCTGGGCGGAGGCACTGGTTTCTGCTTTGTCCATCGTTCCGGCAATTTTCCAGCCCGTCAGCGCATTAGTTTTGAAAATCAGGTGTTTGTCTACGCCATTAAAATCGTAACTAAAGCTACCTTCCTCGGAGGCAAACAGTTGGGGTATCGTTTCCCCCATTTTGGTACTTCCGCTGACTTCTGTCGGGTGGGTTACGATACGTTTGGTACCATCCAATATCATAATAAAACCATTTTGTCCTATTTTTAACTTGGTGATTTCTTTTAAATTATTCAGGTTCAGGGAAAGACCAAGAACGCCGCTGTTGTCGGGAAGTGTGCGTGAAATATACACAACGGGGACCTTAGCCGTATTGAGTCCAACAGGGCTGATTACGGTTTGTCCGGGTTTCTCCATGGCCTGTTTGTACCACGGACGCTCACGAGGATCGTTTGTGGAGCCTACGGCTTTACCAATAATGAGTTTACCTTCGGGGGTTCCGACAAACATATCAACAGCTTCTGCATGCATTTTTAAATATACTTGTAATTTTTTCAGAATGGCATCATCTGCTTCAGCACTGTTATCACTAACCGTCATCGTTGTAGAGTAATATTCGAGATCAGCAATTTTGGCCTGAATCGTTTGAGTAACAGCACGATCAGATGCGGTAACGCTAGACGTTGCACTGTCCAGTAATTGGCGATCTGTCTGGTTGTACGCTGCCTGATAGGAGAAAGAGCCCACAATAATACTAGGAACAAGCATGACCAGTAGAAATGCTGCTGTCAATTTCTTGCGTAGTGTTAATGTTTTCAGTCGTTTCAGTTGTTTCATCAAACCCCTGCTTTCTATCTACATATTCATTTCTGATATTTATACCATATGTAATTACTATCGGTTATTTTGAGCTGAATTGATAGATTTATTACTAATTTGTCCAATACGCTAAAGAATTTCTTGCATAGCATGGAGTATCTTGCAATTTGGAGGGATAGGGTATGGGTTTTTTTCTGGATATGAGAAGCTCCACCAATTCATCAAAAACAGGTGAGGGTCCCGATATACAGCTGGGTCCTATACCGGAGCGGTTCGGTTTGATCACCCTGCGAACCTTTCTTGTACCGGGTCCGATTGTAACTTTTAGTGGTTCCATTGGTCTGATCGGTGAGCTTGGTGATACGTATGCGGTTGAAATCGTGCGTGGAGCCGACTATAATCCGAGCGAGGTAGTCTACCGCGCCGAGGGGGTACTGGGCGTGACTGGGGCTAATGAAACGCAAGCTTTTAATGCACAGGATCTGTCCGCTCCCTGGGCAATACAAACCGTATATTCTTCTTATATTTCTGGTGTATCGACCACTGTTCGTAATGGTCCAGAGGTGTTCACGGGCATCGCTTCGACTCCGTTTTTGTAAATATATCAGGTGAATATTTCTTTAGGAAATGCTCGCTGCCTGTTCGTGGTTCTCCTAAGATAGGCCGCTGCGCCCAAGCTATCTAGCCACGAGCATAGACAGACATCTGCTGCAGACTCGTGGCTATAATTCTCAACAACACCTAGAGCACAAATGACCTAGTTGTCGTAATTTCCTTTATGAGCGTGTTCTACAGAGTTGATTGTGCTTCTCGGATTCTATCTCTTTAGAATCTCTCGCAAATACACTGTCAATTCATCTGCTGCTTTGGCATGGGCGGAGAGCCCGGGATGGCTGCGAGATCCTATCGTTTCTTCCGTCGTGTTAGGGAGTTGGAATACCGACACATTCCGATCCCTCGTTCTTTTTTTGTATGCGTCTACCGCTCGGTAGATTGAGGGCATCATCGGAGTACCCAGCATCCCATAGGCCCACAAAATATGGGCAGCAGGATTGCAGGTCCGAAGCTTGACAAGAAAACGTTCGATAGCGCTTTCAAAATCTTGTAAATCCTCTTCATTGAATGTACCATCCTCGTTCAAGCGTTGCTTGTACACTTTCCCGCTTGCTGGGTCCGTCCATGCAGGAGAATAAAAGGCTCCCCCGTCATTAGTCCCCAAATTCACTACGACCACGTCCGGCTGCCATGAGGTAAAATCATGATCTGAAAATGCCCCTAATGCTTCATTTCTCTCACCGGTCAGCACACCACACACCTGCTCATAATACGCTGGTATGTTCGCGTGCGGATTATTATCCCAGCTTGTTAGGACACCCCATCCGCTTTGTGATAACACTCGGTAGTCCGCATTCAGTGCTTCGGCTGTTATGGCTGTATAATTGCGTAGTGCTGTGAACAGCATGGGAACCCAGTCTGTCTCCTCCTTCGCTCCAATCGTTCCTTCTCCCGAGGTAATGCTGTCACCGATGAATTCCACCTTGAGGGACTTATCAGTGACTGGCAGCAATTCCCCGTCAACCTTCAGGGCATGGATTTGCAACAAGCAGCGCGAGTCCGAACTCATAGGCTGGACATCCTTGACCACACGGACATTTTTGACCGTATCAGGGTTCAACCCTCTCAAAACACAGATCCAATGTCGTCCCGCGGTCACCATCAGGCGACTCATCGGAACACCATTGATGACAATACTGATCCAGGGTTCATGCACCTGGTAATCGGCCTCAATTTCAATCCACAGCTCTGAGCCTTTGATGTTCAATTCAATGCCACTGCCTGTCCAAAACAGAGTAAGAGGTGAACGTGTTTGCGTAGTTCGACCATGAACCTTTACATGCTTTGCTTTTGTAAGTGGGTATGTCTTCAATCTCTTGTTATGTGACATTTTAACACCTTCCTCATGATATCTAAATGAATGCTAGTTTCTGTAATATTGTAAAAGAAGTGACAGGGAATCTCAAATTCTATTTCTAAACAAGCAAGGGTCCAAGGCTTTATATGGATTATTTTTCTCGATCCCGGACTTTAGAACAACATATGATATCAAAAAGCACCAGCCCATTGAATTTTGCTGGTGCTTCTTTGATTTGCGGAGCAAAGATTCTTGCTAAGTGGATTTTTTCACAAATATTATTTTATCTATTAATTAGCTTTGCCAAACATGACGATATTAATCGCCTTGCCGAAGTCTATACCTATTTTGCCAGTTAACTCTGCTGTTTTTTGTGCTAACACGACTGCATTGACACCACAAGAGAACAGCGCAATATCAAAGTCATCTTTATGTGCTGCGATCCATTGGAGTGTTTCGGGCATTTGTTCATATTGATGAAATGCCAGCGTGTGGGCGATATGCAGCTTGTACGGATCGGCCTCAAGAACAGGCTTTACTTCAGCAGCCGCTCGGGTGACTAGCAGAATGCGTCGATTTTTCAGCATGTCCCAGAAAGCGGGTGTCTCAGCCAAATACCGATTCAGGCAGGCATGGCAAGTCAGCGCGGGGGAAAGAGCATAGTGAGCAAAAACCTGATCGGTCAGCTCCCGCTTCATATAGGATGGTGCTTTAATAGATTCGTCATCATATGGCAAAATGCCAGCAATGCTGGCTTTGCTCACTGCCTCAGCCACCGCGTCCCGTAGTTCCGTATTCGGTAGAAACAGTCCCTTTTGACCGAGATTGGCTTTGACCGCCCAACGTTCCTGCAATACCTTTTCCATCGGCCAGACGGTGTCCTGCGCCAACACCAAATTTTCACCATCCCCAATACGAATGAGCGAAAAGGACTGGTGCTGATCAAGTGCCAGCTTCAAACGTTTCAGTACCTCGTCAATCTCCAGATACTTTGGATTCGTCATATCATGTTACCTCCCTGTCGTTCCCTGCTTGTTCAACTTTTCAGATGGAGTAAAAAACTTTGTATTCTATCATATGTCGAAAGCGAAAAGGTTTTTGTATGAACGGCTATTCTTTTTGGATTCTACCTATTTTTACAAGATTCGTTGCATCTGTACGTGCCGTTTCAAAAGCGTCTTCATAACTTGAGAGAAGACGGTTGAAAGGGAGGAAGATCAATGAATCGCAAGATTGTAATTGAAATTAATTTTAATAACTATGGGATGAACCCCAACCGCCTGACACGTGAGTGGATCAGTGAGCGACTGGATATATTCAGAACCTTTACGCTGCGTAGTTTACTCAGTCAGACAAATACGGATTTCTTATCTGTCGTCAAGCTGGCGGGCGGATGCAGTGACATTGTGGAAGAGGAGCTGGCCAAGCATGAGCCCATTCCCGACTATATTCGTTTTGGTACGAGCATCGAAAGTAAACGTCGTATCAATGCGTATATCGAAGACGCGGACGAACTGCTCATTGCTCGAATTGATTCTGACGATTTGTATCACCAGTCATTTGTACAACAGTTGCATGATTACAAGTTTCAACCGGAGACGGTTGCGTTGGTGAACCAGATGGGTTACCTGTGGGATGCCGTTGAGGGGCAGATGGCACCGGTGTTTCACCGTTCGCCTTCTTTTTATGTGTTTCGCTATCAAGTGGAGGATTTTCTAAATGATTACCGTGTCGTCATACCTGGGAAGGGTACGCACGGATATGTAACGGAGCTGCCGCATGAGGTCATTCCGCTTCGCAACTATGTGAACGTCATTCATGCCGCCAATACTTCGGTGAAAAAAGTGCCAGAGAAGGATCGGCTGTCAGAGAATGAAATGAATGCTGTGCTGGCTGAATTTCTGGGAACAGGCATTGCCAATTCATAACGGTCAGGAGGAGATTATATTGTTCAAAGGAAAAAAACTGCTGGTGACCGGAGGAACAGGATCTTGGGGGCAACGCCTAACTGCTGAATTGCTAAAGGAGGGACCGACGGAAATTCGCATTTTCTCACGCGGTGAATTTGCACAGATTGCCATGCAGCGGCAATTTCAATCTGATCCGCGCCTGAATTTCATTATTGGAGATATTCGAGATCTTCAGGCATTGCAGGAGGCATGTCGCGGAGTGGACTATGTTTTCCATTTGGCGGCATTAAAGCATGTCCCCGTGTGTGAGAGACAGCCGGAAGAGGCTTTCAAGACGAACGTACACGGTACGGAAAATGTGATCCGGGCCAGTATTGAACAGGGAGTCGCCAAGGTAATTGATGTCTCTACAGACAAGGCGGTAGACCCGGTGAATGTATATGGCATGACGAAGGCGATAGGTGAAAGACTGATGATCCGCGCCAACACTTTAAGTGAGCGTACTCGCTTTGTGTGTATTCGTGGCGGCAACGTGTTGGGGACGAGTGGAAGTGTCGTGCCCCTGTTCAAGCGCCAGATCGCGGAAGGGCAGGATTTAACGCTGACGAGTCCAGATATGACACGCTTTTTCCTCACGCTCGGAGAGGCGATTGGCTTGCTGCTGAAGGCTTCTGTCACGGCGATTGGGGGAGAGACACTTGTGATGAAAATGAAGGGCTGCAATATTGCAGATCTGGCAGAAGTGATGAAAGAACAGGCGGGGCAGCCTGCGTTGAAAGTGAAGGAGATTGGTATACGTGGTGGAGAAAAGCTGCATGAGGTGCTGATTTCGCCCTATGAGGTGCCGCACACGTATCGCTATGATGATCGTTATTTTGTTATTCTTCCCCAGCAAGCAGACGAACGCTTACTGAGCCAATATGGTGGATTGGAACGAGTGAGCTTCGATCAATATCGCTCGGACGATGAGTTGATGAACCGCGCTGGAATTGCTGAGCTATTGAGAGGCATGGAGTAACGATGAAAGAGGTGGGTATTTTGCAGCTTATGGAGAAAATAACTAAAGGAACTGTAAAGGTTGCGGTCATCGGCCTCGGTTATGTAGGGCTGCCCATGGCAGTGGAAATGGCAAAGGCTGGTTATGATGTATATGGTGTGGATTCCGATCCCGTCAAAGTAGCCAAGCTCCTTCAAGGAAAGTCGTACATCATAGACATTGGCGATGATGCATTGGAAGGTCTGATCGGGCAGCAATTGCATCCGGTTACGGATATCAAGGTGCTGGAGCATGCGGATGTCGTTGTGATCTGCGTGCCTACGCCATTGACGGACGGACACCAGCCGGATACGTCCTATATTGAAACGGCTATTGATCAGGCCATACCTCATTTGCGTAGACAAACACTGTTGATTCTGGAAAGCACCACCTATCCGGGAACGACCGAGGAACTGATTCGGCCGGTGATAGAGCAGCGCAGGGGCTGGACAGTAGGTAAGGATTTTTATGTGTGCTTTTCACCGGAGCGTGTTGATCCGGGCAGCGTTCATTTTAACATTCGCAACACACCCAAGGTGATCGGCGGTTGCACACCGGATTGTCTGGCAGCGGGAGTAGGTTTTTATGGGTCCTTTTTGGACCAGATTGTACCAGTCAGCTCGACAACCGTGGCGGAAGCCGCCAAGCTGTTCGAGAATACATTCCGCAGCGTCAACATTGGAATGGTTAATGAGCTGACAGCCGCCTGTGAGAAAATTGGCATCAATATATGGGAGGTACTGGATGCGGCGGCAACCAAGCCATTCGGTTATATGCCTTTTTATCCGGGACCTGGGATCGGGGGGCACTGTATCCCGGTTGATCCGCTATACTTGTCATGGAAATCCGAGCAGCATGGTTTTCCACTGGAATTCGTGGACTTGGCAGATCGCATGAACCGGCGTATGCCGCTGTATATCGCGGAGCGAATTGAAGCCATGCTCGCTCAGAAAGGTAAAGCCATAAACAAAGCCAAAATTATTCTGGCAGGTGTGGCCTACAAAAAGGACATTGATGATGTTCGGGAATCCCCAGCTCTTGTCCTGTTTGAACATCTAATAAAACTGGGAGCTTCGGTGAGCTTCACCGACCCGTATGTATCGAGCTTTAAGCTGAACGGTGAAGCAATCTCCTCTCGAACAGCAAATGCCCAGTTATGGGAAAGTGCAGATATCGTAGTCATCACGACAGACCATTCTGTGGTGGATTACCAACAGCTGGTCGACCATGCCCCGCTGGTCTTTGATACACGTAATGCGACTGCACATTGTACAGGTGGACATGTCGTCATCTTGGGGCATCCCGGTGATGGGGGGGGCGCCGCTGTTGGCTAACCGTGATCAGGTAAATGAACGTTATTACGGGCAAATCAATTCGGAAGAGTCCCATGAAGCCACCCGCAATAGAATTCACTGGATTTGCCGCCATGTACAGGGCCATACTGTGCTGGATGTTGGGTGCAGTCAGGGCATAACGTCCATTTTGCTTGGGCGGGAAGGATTTAAGGTAACGGCCATTGATTTGGAAGAGGGCAGCATTTCTTATGCAAAAAAAGAACTTCGCCAGGAATCCGCACCCGTCCGGGGAAGAGTCTACTTTCAGTTAAAGGACATTTCACAATTTGAGCGTCCTCCCGGTGGATTTGACACCATTATTTTAGGGGAGATTTTGGAACATTTTGCGCATCCCGACACCCTGCTGGCTCATGCTTATCGCTTGTTGAATAAAAAGGGAACGCTCGTCTTGTCTGTACCTTATGGATACCATCCGTTTCATGATCACAAGCGGACTTACTATGCCGGGAGCCTCTCCCGTGTGTTGTATCCTTATTTTGATGCACAAGCGCTGGAGGTGCATCACAAATATTTGTGCTTTGCCGGTCGCAAGAAGTCGAAAGAACTGCGTGAGGCCAAACCAGGGGTAGAGCATCTGAATGAATGGATGAAACTGGACGAGGAGCAATTTCGACTGGTGGAGCAGCAGCATGTTCGCAAAATGAATCAGCGAAAGGCCGCACTCGACAAGGCGGTACAGCGAATCCGGCATATGGAGGAACAACTTTTGCCGTTGCACAGGTATGCACGTGTCGAACAGCTAGACAAGACGCAGGCTGAAAGGAGAGGGGCATATACTGATGGCGAGTCTACTGGAAAAACGACGGCAGAATCAGCCAAAGGTAAAGGGGATGACGTGAAGTCATGACTGAGCATCCAATGACTATCAGCTTGTGTATGATCGTAAAAAATGAGGAGCAGACACTGGCCCGCTGTCTGGATTCGGTCGCAGACCTGATGGAAGAAATCATCATTGTGGACACAGGATCGACGGATCAGACGAAGACGATAGCAGCCCGCTATACGGATCGGCTATATACGTTTGAATGGAGGGATGATTTTGCAGCCGCCCGTAATGAATCGTTTGACAAAGCGGCGTGTTCCTACATCATGTGGCTGGATGCGGACGATGTGCTGCTGGAGCCGGACCGTGAGCGCCTGCGTGCCTTGAAGCGGCGTTTGTCTATGGATATCGACGCAGTGGTAATGCCACTTCATTTGGCAGAGGGGGAGCAGGGTGAACTGTTGTTCACTTCACGCCGTATCCGTCTCGTGAAGCGTGAGCGACAATACCGCTGGGAAGGGCGTCTGCATGAGGATCTGGTGATACCTCAGGGGCAAATCGTGCATTCGGATGTGGCCGTAACTCACCGCCGAATGCAAGACCACACGCTCCGTAACCAACGTATTCTCACCCGGTGGATCAGCGAAAGCGGCAAGCTGGAGGGGCGTCTGCTGTATTTGCACGCCAATGAATGTTTTGACCGTAAAGAATATGCCGAGGCGGCAGAGGCGTTCAACCATCTATTGGAGGAGCCAAGCGGCTACCGTGAGGATCGGATTACCGCTTGTGCGCGGTCGGCGGAATGCTATCTTCACCTCGGGAAGCCGGAGCAACAGCTGGATAGTCTGTTACGCTCCTTTCGATACGGTGTACCGCAATCAGACTTGTGCTGCATGATCGGTGACTGGTTTTTCACACGAAACGAATGGACCACCGCCGCATACTGGTATGAAAAGGCATTGGAGCAACAGCATCATCTTCCGGGTATGCGACCTGTTCCACTACCATGCTACTCCTGGTTACCTCATGTGCGGCTTAGCTATTGCTATGCCCATGTAGGTCAGCTGGACGCTTCGTATGAGCATAACCAAACCGCTTTACGCTATTTACCCGACGACGCGCATTTACTGGATAATGCACGTAAGCTCAAGGAGGCTATTTCCAACTCCCCACCCTCAGCCCGTTCCTCAAAATAGTTCAAGCTGTTCCGGTCCGTTATCCTCTTTGGGTGGCTTGCGAAGGGGAAAAGGTTGAGGGTCCATGCCAAGCATGGTCATGAGCTGCTTGGCGTTAGCAGCGGCGTCTCCACCTGAATTGTTATTGAAAATAACACATACCTCACGGCTTTGCTGTTCCAGCTCCAGCAATCTGTCTCTCCATTCGGTCAATTCTTGTTCATTGTACCGATAGAGATAACGAACCTCCCGCCAATTAGGCGCGGAGCTTTGATTCCAGCCCGATATGTTCCGTCCGTGGAGACGTACGATTGTCAGATTGCCGTCTGTAGCCAACGGCACAATGGGAACCGACCCCGGTCCCGCCTGCGGCTCGTCGCATACGCTGTGTATCCAGCCTTCTTCACGCATGAATGCCAGCGTTTGTTTCCGAAAATCGGGTGTGAACCAGCTTTGATGTCTGAATTCAAGTACGGATGGGACCTCTCCCATCCTTTTTTTCGTGTCTCGCAGTACAGCGACATTCTCACGTGTACAGTCGAACCAGGGTGGGTACTGAAACAGCACGGCTTTGAGCTTGCCCGCTTCGCGAAGAGGTTGTATAGATGCATGCAGTGCTTCGTACATGGCATCTATTGTTTTGAAGTAAGGCTGCTTGCCGCGGGTATGTCCAGTCATGCCTTGATAGGCTTTGACGAGAAATGAAAAAGAGTCAGGGGTTTCCGCCGCCCAGCGTGCCATACGATCTGTGGGCTGCACCGCATAGAAAGAACTATCCATCTCTACTACCGGAAAATGGCTTCCATAGACGCTTAGTTTTTGGTTAGCTTTGGTGCCGGTTGGATACAAGTCATCATGATCGCCCCAACCCGTAAGTCCAATTTGAATCATAACTTCCCCGCTCCTTTCTCTTATGAATCCTTCTAAAGGCGTTCCCATGAATCATTTTAATGATAAAATGGGGTGAATCACATGAAGTTGGTATGAAGTTCCTATGAATATTTAAGCTCAAATGAATCCATTTCATAAATGATTAAACCATTTTGATCTATATGTACTCTTTATTAAAGCTACTGAAGGTATTATGAAATGGATTCAAATAACGATTATTGTAACATGTTTGTTGCTCAGGATTTTTTGTAAAACCCTTATTCGTAATGCTTTTGAGTTTCCAGTTTGAAAAAGCTAATATAGTATGTAATAGAGCGAAATGAGTTCATGGAGGAGAAACGATATGGCAGAATGGTACGAGCAAAGCTTTGGGGAAGATTATTTATTGGTATACAAGCATCGCGACTTTCAGGGAGCCTATCAGGAAGTGCAAAAAATGATCTCCTGGCTCAAATTACCGCAAGGCTCCAGCGTATTGGATTTATGCTGTGGGATGGGCCGTCATTCGCTTGCGCTCGCAGATGCAGGTTATAAGGTGACAGGTGTAGACCTTTCCAATGTGCTGCTGAGAGAGGCACGTGCAGCTGATTCCGAAGGGCGGGTAAGTTGGCATCAAGGGGATATGAGAGAGGTGCCGCTGGATGAAAGCTATGACGCGGTGATGAATTTGTTCACCTCCTTCGGTTATTTTGAAAAGGATGAGGAGCAGCTAAAAGTACTAAAGGAAATATATCGGCTGTTGAAGCCGGGAGGACGCTTTATCATAGATTATTTGAACCCTGCTTATGTAACCGCTCATTTGGTACCGCATTCGTCACGGGAGGATGAAGGGAACTGGATTGAGGAGCATCGGGTCATTGAAGATGGCTTTGTGAAAAAACAAATTGCGATTCGGTCAGCTGCATCCGTTGCGGGCACTGAGATAGCCTCTGCTCTGGGCACGACTCCTACTGAGGGAGAACCTGCGCGCGTGTATCATGAACGAGTGAAGCTATATCCATATGAAAAGTTTCGTGGATTGCTAGAGCAAGCCGGACTATCTGTAGAGCAGGTACATGGAAGCTATAATGAAGATCAATATATTGAAGATGCTTCGCCTCGAATGATTTTTGTCGGCGTGCGGGCATAAAACAGAAAGGCGGATGGAAGCCATGAAATTGCCAGAGCTTACACCATGTGAGCGAATAGACGGAGGCTTTCAGGTCAAAATATCCATGTCCTTTCCGCTGCGCTGGGTGAATAGCTATGTGCTCAAGGGACAGCACGGTTTTACGATTGTAGACCCGGGGCCGCGCAATATGGACACTGAGGCAGAATGGGCGCATGTCTTCCAACAGCTGGGGATGTCCTTTGGGGATATCTCTGACATTGTGGTAACTCATCATCACCCCGATCATTACGGATTGGCGGGCTGGATGCAGCAGCAAAGTCAGGCTCGTGTACATATGTCAGCTCGAAGCCATAAGGAAGCGATGATGATGTGGGACGCTCCAGAATCGACGGTCGCTATGGAGAACAGGCTTCCCAGCTTTTTTGTCCAGCATGGCTTTCCTTTGGAGCAAGTGTCGGCCTTGGAATTACATATGCGGCAGGCATATTTGCAAGTGAATCCACAGCCTGAGATTACCGTTATTCCTACCGGAATGGACGCTCGTCTGGAATGGGGTGAACGCAGTTGGCTCCCCGTCGAGACAGGAGGACATGCGCCTGGACATGTGTCCTTATATGACCCGAATAGCGGCGTTATCCTCTGCGGTGACGCAGTTTTGCCGCAGATTTCTCCTAATATCAGTCTGCTGCCGGGCAGTGATGCCCAGCCGTTGAAGTCTTATGTAGACGGCTTGCAGCGTCTAGGCGAGCTGGAGGTAGCGTGGGCATATCCGGGGCACCGCAATCCGTTTGGTTATTTTCGGGAGCGGACGCAAGCGTTGCTGGCGCATCATGAAGAACGGCTGGAGAAATTCCAGCAGCTGATCCAACCGGAGGGCAGCACAGCCTATGAGCTGTGCATGGCCATGTTCGGTGGCAAGCTGGGTATTCACCAGCTAAGGTTTGCCATGTCCGAGACGCTGGGTCATCTGGTGGAACTGGTGCGCCGTGAACGGGCCTCTATGAGCGAGACGGACTCAACCACGCGCTTCTATCCCCTTTGCCGTCAATAGCCGCGGAAAGTTAACCAACAAAGTGACATGACAAGAGCAACATGACAAGCGGCATGCATGCCGGAAAAGAGGATTTTATGAATTTGCTGCTGGGAGCTACCGGACGCGTAGGACGGTACATATTAGATTATGCATTAGCGGACGGCCATGCCGTTACGATCCTTGTTCGTTCACCGGACAAGCTGGAGGATTACGCACCCGGATACGGGAATCAGCTGCAAATCGTACAAGGCGATGCCACTAATGCAGAGGACGTAGCACAAGCGCTGAAGGGTGGGGCGACGACTGTGATCAGTGCGCTGAATACGGATGGAACGACTACCTTATCCGCTAATATAGCCCTGCTGATCCGGCTCATGCAGGAGCAGTCCATTTCCCGGCTCATTACGGTAGGAACGGCAGGGATTTTACAAAGCCGGACCGAACCGGACCTGTATCGGTACGAGTCCTCCGAGACCCGGCGACGCAGCACTCGTGCGGCCGAGGAACATCGGCGAGTGTACGAATTGCTGCGTGAATCAGCACTAGACTGGACAATCGTATGTCCAACCTATTTGCCAGATGGAGAGCGGACAGGGATTTATCGTGTGGAAAAAGATTTTTTGCCTGAAGGTGGCTCACAAATTACCACCGCGGATACGGCTGATTTTACCTATCGTCAATGCAAGAGTTACGAATTTGTCCGTACACGAGTAGGCATTGCCTACTAATCATGGAACGCCAAACATAGCTTCATTTTTAAGTATTTAACCAGAGCGCGGTAAGTGTACCTACTCATTGCGTTCTTTTTTTAATTTGACAAACACTCAGGCTTAGAATACTATGGTTCTTAACGGAAACACTGTTTCCTAAAATCTTGTGTAGCTCTTTAATTTATTATAGTAGCATCAAGCAACAGTTTTTAATAAGCAAAAGGAAGTGTATTGAATCATGTCCGAGCCATCGCATCCCTATAAAACCTATTCGGAAGTGAAACTACAGCAGCAGCAATTGTTACGTAAAAATGTCATCGATGCGGCATGCATCCTTCTTGCGGAAGAAGGGCCAGAGGCCGTGACCGTGCGGCGAGTTGCGCAGAAATTAAGCTGTTCTACCAAGATCATTTACAGTATTTTTGGCAGTAAGGACGGTCTTGCCAATGAGATGTACCTGGATGGATGTCGGCTATTGGCTGAATCCTTCCAGCAAGTACCTGTTACCGAAAGCGTACTCGCTGATCTTGAAGCTCTATGCTGGGCGTACTGGGAATTTGCGCAGCTTCATTCAGCTTATTACAAAATGATGTTTGGCGGTGCATTATCTGATTTCAAGCCGGATGAACAGAGCTTGGAGGGTACCACAACGGCATTGTCACGAATTCTGCACACCGTCACACATGCTATGGAGATAGGGGCACTGAAAGAGGAAGATCCGCTGTTGGTTGTCCGAATGCTGTGGTCTGCTTTACATGGAGTCATACATCTTCAGTTTGCAGGTCATTTTTCAGATGTAGATATGGCTCAAGGAGTGTATACATTTACACTGAAGAATACGCTCGTAGCATTTAAAACATCCTCATCCCCATCGTAAATATGAAGTGTACTGAGGTCGTCATAGTAGATGACTTCAGTTCATTATAGAGTATTGGTAACAATGTTTCTAAAATAAAACTATGATACTATGGAGGTTATCATCATGTTTATGTACGCAAACAAAACAGCTCTGATCACAGGGGCTTCATCAGGGATTGGCGAGGCCTTTGCCTATTCGCTCGCAGCTAAGAAATGTAATCTCATTTTGGTTGCACGCAATGAAACCAAATTAGAGACGCTGGCTAAAGAACTCTCAGCTAACTATAACGTAAAAGCAACGGTGATTGCGATGGATCTTTCCACACCAGGAGCACCACAAGCATTGCATCAGGAGGTTCAAAAGCAACAGCTAAAGGTAGATCTCTTGATTAACAACGCCGGTTTTGCCACCTATGGATACTTTGAGCAGGTTTCAGGAGAACGACAGCATGAGGAAGTGATGCTCAATGTGGCTGCTTTAGTCGACATCACACATGCATTTATGCCTGATTTATTGCGTAAGCGGGATGGTGGATTAATCAATGTTTCTTCCACAGCTGCATTTCAGCCTGATCCTTATATGGCGGTGTATGGAGCAACCAAAGCATTTGTGCTTTCTTTTACTGAAGCGCTATGGGCCGAAAATCGGAAACGGGGGCTTAAAGTTCTGGCCCTTTGTCCAGGCTCAACAGAAACGCCTTTTTTTGATATTGTTGGCGCAAGTGAAGCGTCAGTTGGAATTAGGGAAACTCCCCAAACCGTTGTGAAGAACGCGTTGAGAGCATTTGAAAAGGGGCGTAGTCACATCATTTCCGGTCGCCAAAACTATTGGGTAGCTCAGGTGTCCCGGTTATTCTCTCGTCAATCCACGCTGGGAATTGTAGAACGTGCACTGCGTCCAAAAAATGGATTGTAATTTATGAATGAAGGTAATCTGGGCTTGAAATGTCAGGATTGCTAATCAATATGTTGTGAGTTTTATGCACCGGGTCTGATCGTTTCTAACTCGACTTGAATCAGACCCGGCGTTCCTATTTGTATAGATCAAGCACTTAGACCCTATTCAAGCCCTCGGGAATATAGTAAAATTCCATCCCGTTTCTCCCAGCCGTTAGCTGACCAGAAGCGTTGACCCCCTGCGTTATGCTCCATTACAAACAGATGACATTTATCAATGCCTTCTCTCAGCAAAGCAGATAACGCCTTATCCACCAGTCTGGGCGCGATCCCTTGACCACGATGTGCTGTGGCTACACCCAGATGATACAAAAACCCCCTGCGAGAATCGTGACCCGCTAAAATCGTGCCTATAATGTTTCCGTTGTACTCACAGACAAAGCTAAGTCCTTCGTTCCGTTGTAAAAAGCGTGCAATCCGCTCCGGTGAGTCGGCCTCGCTTAATCCTAATCCGTCTAAGCCATTCCAAAGCTCAATGGCCTGATCATAATCGTCAGCCTGCATCGTACGGAATGTATATCCTTCAGTTACGTTTGCCATGTCTAGTTCTCCTCTAAGCTTGTCTATATCTGTTATATTCCAACTTGTTGTTTATAATTTAGGGTGTTGTTGTTTTTTTAACGGGTTGTATTCGGTGCACTTTCTTCCCCAAGTTCCTGCTCGCGCTCTGCCTGTTTGCGATGGGCGATACGGCTGCTGGCCGAAGCTGCGATAGCGCCCACGATGTCGTCCAGGAACGTATGGATCGGCCCGAGGCTTTTATCATTCAGGCGTTCCAGCACACCGGGTTTGAGTTTATCAACATAACCGTAATTGGTAAATCCAATGCTACCATACACATTTACGATGGAGAAGGCCAGAATCTCATCCACCCCGTATAATCCCTCATCATTCTCAATCATGTCCTGCAATGGGGGAAGAAGAGCGCCCTGTTCGGCAAGGATATCCAGTTGGATGCCCGTGAGCACTGCATTTTGAACCTCGCGCTTCATCAGCACCTTGTCCACATTCTCAATACATTCTTCCATCGTTAGGGTCGGGTAATATTTTTTTTGTAAAAGCATGACCAGTTCTGCGATTTCAGTCAGGTGTACACCACGCTTGTGCAGCAACTCGCGGGTGGCATCGGCTACCTTTTTACTATTCAAGCTGTATGGTGCTTTTTTCTTGTCCATAAAGTTGAAATTCCCCTCCTCGTATAGATCCTGATTTCTACTGCAATTATGATCAGTGTGTCCAGTCTGCTGAAAAAGTAGTTATTTTTTACGTGAGGCTCGTATACATATTAGTACAATCTGTACAAAATTGTTAGGGAGGAACTTCACTTATGAATATAAAACACCCATGGCGTATGACCTCTGTAGCTGGACTGCTATCCCTACCCCTGTTGTTGTCAGGCTGCAGCCTTTTCGGCGACGAATCGGCATCTATTGACCCCCCGCCGTCCACGACAGA
Organism: Paenibacillus sp. SER-28; assembly: GCF_052906305.1. Taxonomy (NCBI): domain Bacteria; kingdom Bacillati; phylum Bacillota; class Bacilli; order Caryophanales; family Paenibacillaceae; genus Paenibacillus; species Paenibacillus sp. SER-28. The sequence goes on from NZ_JBRECM010000016.1 coordinate 76,022, forward strand.
GCAGTCCATGATTAAGGCTGTAACCGGAAAAGCACCTGCCAGTACAGGGCAACTGAGGGCTGTTTTTTTGCAAGATCATAACGGTTTGCTGGCCCCGGTATCTTTACCGATTGCTACAGGTGATGTGCAGGCAGATGCCAAGTCAGCGCTGGAAACATTGGTTGAGGGCGGGCCGTATGCTGGATTATTACCAGAGGGATTTAAAGGGGTAATACCCCAGGGTACAGAAGTAAAAAGTGTGACAGTGGACAAGAACAACAAGCTGGCTGTTGTCGAATTCAACAAATCTTTCGCCAACTATAAGCCACAGGAAGAACGCAAATTAATGGAGAGCTTGACTTGGACCCTAACCGACCGTCCCGATATCGAGAGCGTACAGATCTGGGTGGAGGGCAAAAAGCTGAACGAAATGCCTGTTGGCGGCACACCGCTGGATCATCCATTGACGCGTGCAGTAGGTATTAATTTGGAAATTGGTCATGGCGTGATACCCCTGGATTCCAGTCCGGTCACTGTGTATTTCTCTTCCTCTTCACCTGCTGGAGTTCAATACTATGTACCTGTAACACGGTTGGTTAGCCCTGAGAAAGATCGTGTCCAGTCAGCACTGCATCAATTGATTCAAGGGCCGCAGACCAAAGATGGGTTACAAGAAGTGATGACAGGGGAGACGGCGCTGAAATCGGTAGAACACTCCAAAGACAACGTAATTACGGTATCTCTCTCAGATGATATGTTTGCTAAAGGAGAAGCTGTGCCTGCTGAATTTTTGGAATCGGTTGTGCTGACAGCGGCAGACAATTCAGATGATGCGGTCAAAACAAAAATTCGGATTGAACTGAATGGTGAAAAAAGCGTAATTGGACAAAATAATCAAAATTATGGAGAGCCTGTAGCCAAGCCGCAACATATTAACGAAATCCCTCTTTAAGGGCGGGAATCGTCCTTGGGGTGCTTTTGCCTGCACACTTTGGTAAAATAAACATATAAGAACAGGTTGCATACGACGTAGGAGGAAAAAGCATGAGTAGATCTAACGGACGAAACGGTGATGAGCTGCGCCCGATGAAATTGACAGCAGGAGTAAATAAATACGCGGAGGGCTCTGTTTTTATAGAGGTTGGCGAGACGAAAGTCATTTGCACGGCTACTGTAGAAGAACGCGTACCCCCCTTTATGAAGGGACAAGGAAAGGGCTGGGTGACCGCGGAGTATTCCATGCTTCCGCGTGCGACTCATAGCCGTAATCAGCGTGAAGCTGCGCGTGGGAAGCTGACAGGCCGTACCATGGAAATTCAGCGTCTGATTGGAAGAGCGTTGCGTTCGGTGGTCAATTTGCAGGCGCTTGGTGAACGGACGATTACGTTGGATTGTGACGTCATTCAGGCGGACGGCGGAACACGCACAACCTCAATTACCGGTTCTTTCGTAGCGTTGGCGATTGCGGTTAATAAAATTGCCACCCAGCACAAGCTGCCTGTTTTTCCAATTACTGATTTTCTGGCTTCCGTCAGCGTAGGGGTTGTTGGTGAAAAAGCGTTGCTGGATCTGAACTATGAAGAGGATTCCAAGGCTAAAGTGGACATGAATCTTGTCATGACTGGCAGTGGAAAATATGTTGAGCTGCAAGGTACAGGTGAAGAAAGCCCATTTGACCGTAACGAATTGGATCAACTGCTTAGCTTGGGCGAACAAGGGATTCTGCAAATGATTGAGCGCCAAAAAGAAGTGCTTGGACCGATTGCTGATAAGATCGGTGCTGGACGTACAGGAGCTGGCGCCTAATGCGGCTGGATGGTCCGGTCGTCATTGTCGCTACGAAAAATAAAGGAAAGGTGCGGGAATTTGCGCATGCTTTTGAGCCGTTTGGCAAGGAAGTCAGAAGCATGTACGATTATCCCGACATTCCTGATGTCGTTGAAGATGGCAAAACCTTTGCCGAAAATGCACTGAAAAAAGCTAAAGCGGTTGGAGATGTGCTCGGATTGCCCGTACTGGCCGATGATTCCGGCCTCTGCGTGGACTTGCTGGACGGTGCGCCGGGGGTATACTCGGCCCGTTATGCTGGAGAAGGTGCCAGCGATCACGAAAACAATATTAAGCTGCTCGACGTTCTAGAATCGAAGCAGCTGGGTGATGATACGGGACAGCCTTTGCTAAGCCCGGCTCAATTCGTCTGTACCTTGATTCTATATAATCCGCAGACTGGCGAGACGTTGGAATCGACAGGCTCTGTGGAGGGCTGGATTACTACTGAAACCGCCGGCAGCGGCGGGTTTGGGTATGATCCGCTGTTTTATTTGCCAGAGTTTGAAAAGACAATGGCCGAGCTGACGTTGGAACAAAAGCAGGCTATCAGTCACCGAGGGATAGCTCTGCGTGATTTGGCAACAAAGCTGGGTAATCCACAGGCATAGCATTGGTAACAGGGGCGAAATCATCCCCCATTCACATAACGAAAAAAAGGCTATCCGTCAGTCATAAGCTGCGGATAGCCTTTTTGGTACTTTCTGTTCCCCATATAGTACACAGCGAAAAATTGCCGCTGCCGCTTAGAAGCTCTATTGCTTCAGCATTCAGCGTAGCTTATCGAATAGCAACCTTGTAAGTGCGTAACCAGTTATCCACTTGAGCCAAGTAGGCGAACAACTGGGGACCCGACATCAGCTGACCAAACCAAGGCAGATTGGTGGATGCCTCCGGTGAGGCGGCAATATCACGTACCTTTTGCGCATCGATCAGCTTGAGCAGTGGGGAAGAGGAATCATCCAGCAGCTGCAGCGCCTGCTTTTTCACAGCCTCAAGATAGGAAGGGTTATGCGTTTTGGGATATGGGCTTTTTTTGCGATACAGCACATCATCCGGCAATACACCCTCCAGCGCCTTGCGTAAAATACCTTTTTCACGTCCGCCTGTCATCTTGATACTCCACGGAATGTTCCATACATATTGTACCAAACGATGATCGCAATACGGCACCCGCACTTCCAGTCCGGCTCCCATACTCATCCGATCCTTGCGATCCAGTAGAGTAGGCATAAAGCGGGTGATGTTCAAATAGGACATGACGCGCATTTGCGCAGCTTTTCCTGTTTCCCCCGGTAGCTTCGGCACTTCTCCTACCGCTTCTGAGTAGCGATCGTTCAAATACTCCAGCGGCTTGATCCAGTCCCGTACCTCAGGAGACAACAGACTGGCTCTCATATCGGGTGCAACTGCCCACGGGAATGTACCCGAATTCAGCATATCCTCCCGGTGGAACCAAGGATATCCGCCAAAAACTTCATCCGCAGCCTCGCCGGAAATAGCGACCGTAGCTCCTTTTTTAATCTCCCGGCAAAAGAGATACAGCGACGAATCCACGTCCGCCATTCCGGGTAAATCCCGCGTTAGTGTGGAGTTGTTCAGAGCTGCTACGACTTCTGGCGTATCGAATTCAATCCAGTGATGATTTGTCCCTAATTCATCCACCATCCGCTGAATCCAGGGGGCATCGGCTCCGGGTTGAAACGCATGGGCTTTAAAATGCTTGTCGTTATCCACATAATCGACCGAATACGTATGAACTTGTCCCTGCCCGGTACGTTTGTAATAATCGACAGCTAATGCGGATAGAGCGCTTGAATCCAGCCCGCCAGACAATAAGGTGCACACGGGAACATCCGAAATGAGCTGCCGCTCCACCGTATCTAGCAACAGTTCTCTTACCTTAAGTGCCGTTTCTTCGGTGTTATCCTCATGCGCAATGCTTTCCAGTGTCCAGTAGGCATGGATGCGCACGCCGTCGCGGCTGTAGGTTAACGTATGCCCGGGGCGTAGCTCCTTCATAGACGAATAGACGCCGTGTCCGGGGGTACGTGCAGGCCCGATGATAAAAATTTCGGCCAATCCCTCGGCGTCCACTGCTGCCTCTACCGCTGGATGCTGGAGCAGTGCTTTGGGTTCTGAGCCAAATACGAATACTTCTTCGGTTTGGCTATAAAATAGCGGCTTCACTCCCAGCCGATCCCGTGCCAGAAATACCTGCTCCCGCTCGCTATCCCAGACCGCAAACGCAAAAATGCCGTTTAACCGATCCACACATTCAGGGCCCCATTCGATATAGGATTCGAGCAGCACCTCCGTGTCGCATTGTGTACGGAAAAAATGCCCGCGCTGTTGCAGCTCTTTTTTCAGCTCAGGCGCGTTATATATTTCCCCGTTATATACAATCGTATAAGTGATATCCTCCAGCTGCCGGATCATGGGCTGAGCGCCATTTTCCGGGTCCATAACGCTCAATCTTCGGTGTCCGAAGGCACACGGGTTGGATATCCAGGTACCCGCAGCATCCGGTCCGCGATCGGAGAGCGTTTGTGTCATATTCAGCAGCAGCTCAGATTGATGCATTAAGTCTCCGTTCCACTGTATGAAACCTGTAATTCCGCACATGTCTGTTCATCCTCTCTTTGTCGTGTTCATCCAGTGTTGGAATGAATCAAAAACTAAATCCCCAGTTCATCAGTATATATGCCGAAAAGAAGCATAAAATGTCTGTCCGTTCCGAAAACTACAGATGGGGCAACCCGTCTACTCGCAAGGAAGGAGGGAGACCATGTACTACATCAAGGATGCCAAAATACGCCGCTTCACTGAACTTGACGGAGTGCGCTGCGCTGAGGTAGAGGTGCGGCCCGGTGCCGCAGATGACCCGGAACTGTTGGTCTATATTACGGCCAAGGATCAGACGGATGGTCAGCATGACTATGACATGATACGGATCATCCGCAATGACGCCGATCTGGAGCTGGATTGGTACGACAATAATCTGCATTCGGCATTTGAGGAAGTGACAGACAAGGCTTTTACCGACTCTACACACATTACTGCTGGTGAGGAGCGAGAGAAGTTTAAAAAAGAATTGCTCTCCTATGGGCAGCTCAGCACAGAGTTCGCCAAGGAGTTTGGGGCATGAGGATATGGTGTGCTATGCCTCGGCTTTTGTTGATTTGGGCCCCGGCGCCATCGCCGGATCAGCGTGAAAGGAGGGGGAAATCATAGACGGCAAAGCGAATTATAAGAAAAACAAAGGCAGCAGTTATATTCATAACAATGAGTTCGCGGAAGAAGTGCTGGAGAAAAACGTAAGACATGAAGTACGGAGAAGTCCTAAACGCTTTGGGAATAAATAAGCAGCCATTGAACCAAATAGCAACAGCAACTCATCAAAAATGACCCTAAAGAAGCCTCCGTATCCCGCCAAATTAGCGGTATGTAGGAGGCTTCTTTTTGAACTAAGCCGCTTCACGCAGCGTCATAATCCCTTTGTAGATGTTATAAACAAAAACCCCGAGATAGACCACTACGAATAGCAGTACAAAACCGATCACTGAACCTGCATGATTCGCCGTAATAATAAAATACACTAGCGGAATTGCCGCAATAATGGGGAAAATATGCGATAAAATAGCTTTTTTTGCATGTCCCTGAACATATTCGTCCCGTACTGCAATCCACACAATGACAGGCACTAGAAAAGGTGCGAAGAAAATGCTGAAATAACAAAGTGACGACAAAAGACCTCTCACAGATTAACCCCTCCTTTATGCATGGTTCTTTGTACATAATACCCCGTTAGCGTCCAAATGATTCCTTTTGCAGCCCACTTCGCTATATCATGAAAAAAATGCTTTTGACAGTTGCCCGAAATGTGATATAATAATCAATGCGCTGAATACATAAGGTTTTATTGATCACCATCTTGTCCCAGTAGCTCAGCTGGATAGAGCAACGGCCTTCTAAGCCGTCGGTCGGGGGTTCGAATCCCTCCTGGGACGTCGAAGCGTTCAGATATGTAAAGTTTGAACGAAATTAAAAATGCTTCAAATCCTTGATATATAAGGGTTTGGGGCGTTTTTTATTTTATTGGGGTTACGATAGAAAACGTTAGAAAAAGGTGTGATCAATACAACTGTTTACTCAAATTATACACACGATTTTTACACGCTATATAAACGTTCAAAAATGTCTGTTGTTTTGAATCCTGTTCACGTAGCTCTTTCATAAGGTGGGCATATGTAGAGGTAGTGATATCTAATGAGGCGTGACCAAGCCGCTCCGAAACATACAGTAAACTAATACCTTTATATAGTAGCACGCCTGTTGAATAACCACAAAATGGTAGAAAAAAGATCGTCTTTTCTGTAGAATCGTTGGTCCCATCCAAACGAATCCGAAAGAAGACGATCTCATGAAAAATTCTATCACGATTACATCTATCCTTCAATCCATGCTGACTCCTGAAGAAGTTCAAAGGGTTGTGAAGTTAATAGGTTATGAAGACAAAGCCCGCAAGTTTACGGTGTACCATTTACTCCAATACTGGTGCATGGCTGCGTTGGAACAATGGGGTAGCTATCGATCCAGCGTAGATTATGCGGCTCTCTGTGGCTTGTCCGTCGTCCACTACTCACGCTTTTCAACCAAAGCCGCCGAAGTCCCGTTTTCCGTATTTAAGGAACTTTTCCATCTACTCGCTTTACGAGCAGAAAATGGGCAACCCCTTCAGGTGGTCGAAACGCTGGGCTCCAAGCATGATGGCCCCATGAGTGAAGCGTTGGCTCAACCGGACTACATTTTGGTGATGGACCGTGCTTATGGGAAACTGGAGCGTCTGGATCACTTCAAAACCCATGGACAATCGTTTGTCATTCGGCTTCGCGACAACGTCCATTTGGAAAAGCCTCATGCGCTACGTCGCCTTACGAAGCCAGATTCATCCGTCATTCGGGATATCACTTGCCAGTTGGGAAGCCCTCAGTGTCGTTCCAGACAACGTCATCGTGTGGTGATGTTTCGGGATTTTGAAGGTCGGGAAATTCGGGTGGTTACCGATTTAATGCAGGTGACCGCAGAACAAATCGCACAGATCTATAAGGCTCGATGGCAGATTGAAGTCTTCTTTCGTTGGATCAAGCAACATTTGAATATTCCAACGCTGTTTGGTACGACTGAAAATGCGGTCTATGGGCAATTATTCTGTGCTCTAATCGTCTATGTCCTGCTCAATTGGCTATTTGTTGCTGCTCAGACTTCATGGCCCCAACATGCCGTTCTTTCCTTTGCGCGATTTTCTCGTCTATTTCTTCTTCAAAACTACCTGTTGAATGGCTGATTCAGATTCGGCGCGTTCTTCAGTGCACCTCTTGTTTCATGAATTGAGTTACTTATTTTGGTTATTCAACAGGCGTGGCAGAATCTAAAAGTATCTATAATCATAAAAGATTTATTCCACTTTTAGATAAGGATTGAGAAGACCATTTCAGCTAACTGCGGCTTTAGTTTAATAACAATCTTCCATAAAAGAGCGCGATTCTATAATAAGGATCAGTTCGTTTTTATTAAAGGGCCATATTATATCTTTTAATTTAAGTGAAACTGCCTAAAAAGTATGTTAATATCAGATTTAACAGACAGACAAACTAGTATTTATAGAGGCGAAATTATGAAAAAATATAGAATATATCAAGTAGACTCATTTACAAAAAATAGATTTCATGGTAACCCTGCTGGAGTTGTTCCAAATGCAAATGGACTTACAGATGAGCAGATGCAGAGAATTGCAAGAGAATTAAATAATTCGGAAACTGCATTTATTTTTGAAACAGATTCTTCAAATTATGATGTTGAAGTAAGATTTTTTACTCCAACAACAGAGGTTCCAATTTGTGGTCATGCAACAGTAGCAGCACATTATATTTATGCAATTGAGAGAAAAGCTGAAACTGGAAGAATTATTCAAAAAACAAAAGCAGGTATATTGCCTGTTGATGTTATAAAGTATGAAGATGACTATTCTATTGTAATGACACAGGGAGAACCTTCTGTATCAGAGCCTTTAAATGATGAAATAAGAAGTCAGATTGCAAATGCGTTAGGTATTTCTTGTAAAGATATTTGCATGGAATATCCAGTTGCAATATCTTCAACAGGTCATTCTAAGGTAATGGTTCCGATTTACTCCAATGAAATACTACATAGTTTAAAACCTGATTTGCAGAAGCTTACAGAAATCAGCAAGCATATTGGATGTAATGGATATTATGTTTTTACATTAAATCCACAAGAGGATATATTGGTTCACGGAAGAATGTTTGCTCCTGCAATTGGAATAGCTGAAGACCCGGTGACAGGAAATGCAAACGGACCGCTTGGAGCCTATTTGGTACACTATAACATTTTGCAAAATGAGAATGAGCAGTCTTTTGATTTTGATATTTTACAAGGTGAGGCAATCAAAAGAGAGGGAACAATGCATGTTCATGTGAAAAAGGAACAGGGAAAACCCGTATTAGTTCAAATTACGGGGAAAGCGGTTATTGCTTTTTCAACGGAGATCATACTTTAAAAAAGTCTAACAAATTTATCAATAAGCTTAATGACGGATTGTCAAGCCAAGTACAAACCCAATAACACCAACGTCCCAACAAGTACTCCTGGGACGTATAGCAAAAAGCTTCCTACATGTAGGAAGCTTTTCAGATTGTCGAGAAACCCCGTCTTTTTGAGACGTGGGTTTCTTTTTCTTTACATCATAAGGCTCTGGTCTCTGGAGAAACAGGGGGTTACCCCTGTTTCT
>NZ_JBRECM010000017.1:0-67736 GCF_052906305.1 Paenibacillus sp. SER-28
ACACGACCGTTAAGCCCTCCAGCGCCGATGGTACTTGGACCGCAGGGTCCTGGGAGAGTAGGACGTCGCCAAGCAAATAAAAGTATGACCTCTACATAAAAAACCGCGATTATCGCGGTTTTTTTGTTTCCAAAAAGATATGCTTGTCAAAAATCCAGTATGAATCCCATAAGTCAAGACAAGTAAGACAAAAATAACACAGTTTTGTTTTTGAAAAAACCATGTTAAACTTTTCTCTTAAAAATAAATGTACTTTCTGAGGTGAGTTGAAGTGTTGGAACGTTCTATGGAGAATACAAGGGAATTACACAAAGGAAAGGAGTGATTAAAAAAGAAAAGGAGATTATAAATGAGCACTTATCAAGCAGTTATTAGTGATGGATTTGAGCTGAAATATGCTATAAGAGGTAACGGAAGACCGATATTGGTGATCGGCAGTAGTGTATATTATCCTCGCTTATTTTCAGACCATTTATATAAAAAGTTTCAATTTATTTTTCTGGATCATAGAGGGTTTGCAAAACTGACTCGAGCTTTAAAACCAGAAGACTATACTTTGGATAAAGTTATTAATGATATAGAAACAGCAAGACAATGCCTTCATCTAAATGAATTTATCATATTAGGACATTCCGGGCATGCTTTTATGGCTTTAGAATATGCTAAACAATACCCGGACTATGTTCAAAAAGTGGTGCTTTTAAATTCAGCACCTACAAACAGCCAAGAAAGACAACGGCAAAGCTTTTCTTTCTTTAATGAAACGGCCAGTTCAGAAAGAAAGGAACGTTTTGAAAAGGACATTGTTTTATTAGAGGAAGATATCAAAAGAGACCCTGATAGAAGATTTGTTCACATGTGTATACGTATGGGAGCTCAAAGCTTTTATGATTATGCCTATGATGCGGCTTACACGTGGAATGATGTATATACGAACATGCCTATCATTGATTATTTATGGGGAGAAGTATTCGGAAACATGAATTTGATACAATCCTTAGCGGATATCCATAAATCCGTATTTATTGGTTTGGGAAGGTATGATTATTTGGTTGCGCCAGTTTCTTTATGGGATAGGGTCGATGACACCTACGAGAACGTGAAAAAAGTGGTTTTTGAATATAGTGGGCATAACCCGATGTTTGAAGAACCTCATTGTTTTCATCAAACATTAGCCGAATGGATTAATGAAGATCACTAGGATTCTTGCTAAATCATCTCTTAGATGCTCAGTGGCCCGTAAAATGAGAATCACCTTCATTTTACGGGCTTTCTTATTGAGCGTTATTTATCTTTTGCACCGATGACAAAATACTATGATTTTGTTATTAGTGACTTGACGGCTTAACTAGGTTCTGTATAATAACCGAAAGGAAATAATGTATTGTTAGTTTTTTGTTGTACTTCTATCTGGAACAGCTCAAAGGATCAAGCGGACTGAACAATTTAGTAAAGCAATGATATGGAGGTCGTTATGAAATACGAAATTATTTTGTTTGATGTTGATGACACGCTGTTTGATTTTAAAATGGCAGAGAGTCATGCGCTACATAATACGTTTGCCCAATTTGGATTGCCGCAAGGGGCCACGGAGTATAAATCCAGCTATGATGAAATCAACAGTTCGTTGTGGAGAGAGGCAGAGGAAGGACATATTACCTCGGCACAGCTACGGGTCGAGAGGTTTAAGCGATTATTTACTGTTCATGATCTAGACTTCAATCCAGATGCCTTTAGTGCTGCTTATTTACGTTATTTGGGTGAAGGTGCTTTTTTGATGGACGGAGCGATTGAATTATGTAATGTACTATCCGACTGTCGTTTGGCGATCATTACGAATGGAATCAAAGAGGTGCAAACCTCCAGAATTCAGCTTTCGCCGCTGCGTGATGTGTTTGAGCAGGTAATTATTTCAGAGGAAGTGGGTTGCCAAAAGCCACAAGCTGGTATTTTCGATTACGCATTTACCAAGTTGGCCATCTCTAATAAAAGTAAGGTTCTCATGGTCGGCGATTCTTTAACCTCTGATATTCAAGGAGGGAACAAATATGGAATTGATACCTGTTGGTTCAACCCTTCCAGAAAAACAAATACGTCTGGGATTCAACCTACTTATGAAATAACAAGTTTGATGGAGCTGCCGAATAGTGTACTTTCAAAGTATCCCGTACTGAATCATACATCGGCTGAAATTAGATGAATAATGTCGAAATCAGAAGGCCGGAAATTAAGGACATCGAAAAGTTAAATGAATTGTTTAGAGTTGTGATTACAGACACGTTTGCTAAAGAAGGCATTGGTCATATGCTGGAAGACATAGAGGAGGAAATTGATACTAAGAGGTTATATTTGGAAAGTGACTTGGAGAGTCACGGTGAGCAGCGATATTTCTTAATCGCTGTAGATGGGAATCAAATAATGGGTTCTATTGAATATGGACCAGTAAGTCAACTAATAAGTAAATCTACCAGTGATACATTTAAAAAGTTATGCGAGGTAGGAACTGTATTTGTTCACCCTGACTACCAGAAGATTGGGGTAGGGAATTTATTGTTGAAATCAATGTATTTGGAGCTGAAGAATAGAGGAGTAGAAGAATTTTGTTTAGATAGTGGATATTGTATTGCGCAGAAAATATGGAAAAAGAAATTTGGAACTCCTGATTATTTATTAAAAGATTATTGGGGAGCAGGCTCTGATCATATGATATGGAGAATCAAAGTCAAGGATGCTATTAAATGATCAATTGCTTGGCAATCTCTTGTGTGTCTTTAATCTACAGGGACCAAAGTTATAAAACAAGGCAGGCCGGAAAATCGGACTGCCTTGTTTTAATTTTTTCATCGATATTCACCGTTGCTAACTGCATTTGTTATTAGTTAGAGATAGCTTTAAGGCGGAAGGTAGAGCTGGCGAAATCTCCAGAGAGATCCGAGACAACAAGCCCAATTTTCATTAGGCGGTCACCTCCAAAAATTTCGCCATCAAATGCTACGCAGAAGGGGGAACCGCCATCTTCCACTAAGGTATTACCCGCATGGACTGCTGTGTTGCCCGTCGCTCCGTGTTCGATTATATACTTTTTATCTGGGTCAAGTCCTTTTAGAGTTAGTCGCCGGATGGGCCCATTCGGTTCAGCTAGTACGCGGAAGTAAGCGACAAAAGCTTCGGACTGGTCCTCGCTAACGAACATCCAGGCCGTATCGCCTCGGCCTTCAAATGGACTAAGGAGTCGATACATATCTCCCTGCTGTACGAGGGAACGAATTTCCTTATACTGGGCAATTTGTTTGGCAGCGAGCTCCTTTTCTTCATTTGTAAAGGCAGTTAAGTCAAGTTCGTAGCCAAAATTCCCGCTCATTGCCACGTCGCCGCGTATAGCGAGGGAGGTGATTCGTCCCACCTGGTGATTTGGTACGTTCGATACGTGTGCGCCCATGGTACTGGCTGGATACACGATGCTTGTGCCGTACTGGATAGCCAATCTTTCAATGGCATCGGTATCGTCACTGGTCCATGTCTGCGGCATATAGTAGAGCATTCCGGGATCGAATCGTCCACCGCCTCCGGAACAGCTTTCGAACAAGATGTCCGGGAACTGGGAAGTCAGACGTTCCATCAGATCGTAAAGTCCGAGCATATAACGGTGTGCAGTTTCCTTTTGACGTCCACTAGGAGCAGTAGCCGAAGCAATCTCTGTCATATTACGGTTCATGTCCCACTTGACATAAGTAATCGGAGCGATCGAGAATACGGAGCTAAGCGTCTCATACAAGTAGTCACATACTTCCTTGCGGGAGAGATCGAGCACCAGTTGGGATCGGCCTTCCGTCCGCCGCCGGCCTTCCGCATGCAGGCACCAGTCGGGATGGCTGCGGTACAGTTCACTATCCGGTGATACCATTTCCGGCTCAACCCACAAGCCAAACTGTAATCCTTGTTCATTAACCCGTTTTGCCAGGTCAGCAAGCCCACCAGGCAGCTTGCGACGGTCTTCAAACCAGTCTCCAAGCGAACTGTCATCGTTGTCGCGCTTACCAAACCAACCGTCATCTAGAACAAAGAGCTCAATTCCAAGGGGTCCTGCTTCCTTGGCAATCGCTTCGATTTTGTCGGCGTCGAAGTCGAAATACGTGGCTTCCCAATTGTTCACGAGAATCGGACGTTCTTTGTCACGGTAAGCCCCTCGGCACAGACGTGTGCGATAGAGTCGGTGATAGGTGCGTGACATGCCTCCAAGACCTTCTTCGGAAAAGACCAATACGGCTTCAGGGGTCTGGAATGACTGACCCGGCTCAAGCCGCCAGGAGAAGTCAAAAGGATTGATTCCGATACTTACACGAGTCTGATTGAACTGCTCTACTTCTGCCTGTGCGACGAAGTTGCTGCTGTAGATTAGACTGAAACCGTACACATCCCCACGATCTTCAGTCGCATCAGGACGAAGTAGTGCCAGAAAGGGGTTCATTTGGTGGCTGCTGGAACCCCGTCGGCTCTCGAGCCGAATGGAACCGGGTCCGAGATCACGGCGTTGGATATGTCTTTCCCGAACCCAGGCTCCAGATAAGTAGAGAGCTTGGTAGTTGGAATCGGCGAAGTCGACAGAGGCACTCATGGCATGTTCAATATTTATGGTAGCGCTTCCCTTTTGTTCAAAAAGAGCAGACCTAGCAATAGCACTGTGGTTCGCAAATACAGTATAGAGCAGTGTAGTCTTAAGCCCCGAGTATTGATCCTCAAGGATCAAAAAGAGGGTTGTGGCTTCATCATCCGATTCGGTATAGACGGAAGGAAGTCCCTCGAGCTTTGGTTTACCCGGTTCAATACGGTAACCACTATATTTCAGCTCCGTAGTCCGAGTTCCGTCCGCAAGTGCAACCTGGTAAGCTGGTTGACGAAAGTCGCTTGTTCCATACTGGGGGTATTCCTGAGGAAGCGTGTCCAAAGAAATTGTACGGCTGGAAGAAACGGGAGTGGGAGAGAAGGAGCAACGCTCCCTAAGCTCCAATATACTTGCGAGACTTTGGTCATGATGAAGTTGAGCTCCCCAATAGACATGTGCGGGATATCCTTCTACAAGCTGGATAATATAGCTGCAATCCTTGGACTGCAAATGAAACAAACCAAGCGCCTCGTTAACATGAATGTTCATGATATTCACTCCTTAGGGGGTTATCATTATTGTTTTACGTAAGGATACTGATCAATGACAACAAGACTCTCAAGTACTGATGTTAGCCTTTTTTGCATGAGCTCTCCCGAATGACAAGCTTAGTCCCGATCACGCTGTACGCAGGTGGTTCACGTCCCTCAAACCGTTCAGAGAGCAGTTGCACGGCCGCCTTTCCCATCTGTTCGGGATAAGCACGGACAGTGGTTAGCGGTGGCTGCACGAAGGCTGCCATCTCAATGTCGTCGAAGCCGACAACAGCCATATCTTCGGGTACCTTGACTCCATGTCCATGAAGGGCGCGGAGGGCGCCAATAGCGAGCGGATCGCTTGCAGCGAAGCAGGCTGTCGGTCGTTCCTGTTGGGTTAGGAGTTCGTTCATCATGAGATAACCATCCGCGGTACTCCAGGCACCTATGCGGACGAATTGAGGATTGTACAACCCCTGTTCCCGCATGAATCGTTCAAAATAATGCGCTCTTCGCTCACCGTCGCTCTTACCGCCGATAAATCCGATTTGTTGGTGGCCAAGCTCAAGTAGATGACCGAGTGCCTGATCAACAGCTTGCCGGAAATGAAGTCGTACAGAATCATACTCCAGCTGTTCATGGTACTGGTCGACAAGGACAATGGTGTTCTTGTCAGGATGAAGCTTGAATACCTCTTCAGGGTCAACGCCACCCACAACAATCAGACCGTCCGCCTTCTGCAGGGTGCCGATGGATGAGCGGCCTCGCAAGGTCTGGCCCAACGTCAGGCCAAGCTCTTCACAGCGCAGTTCGATTCCACGGCGGATCGAAGCGTAATACGGATCGTCTCTTTCCTCCTCAATAGAACACCACAGCAGGAGTGAGACCGTTTTCCCGGCACGTTCCGTATTCTGCTTTAATTGCCTCAGCCGAGTAGGCTTATACCCGAGTTGCTCGGCAACCCCAAAAATTCTGTTTTTAGTGTCTGGGCTTACGGACAGTGACAGATCGTTATTTAAAACCCTTGAAACGGTTGCGGCAGACACACCCGCTTCGCGGGCAATGTCTTTAATGGTTGCCAAAAGAGTTCACACCTTTTTAGTTAATAATTTTACTAAAAATCGACTTTATCCTAACACATCTCTAAAGCACTTTCAAGAAGAACGGTTGAATTTTTTTAACTTTATTTTTGATCTACTACTGTAGAGATTGTTTGTGTTAACATGATGAATATTCTCTTGATGACGGAGGGGTCCTAGTTGAATATTCTGTCACTAGCTCGTAAGTGGTTTGGCCGACTTCGCTTTAAAAGCAAGGTTATAACGGTGTTTCTTCCGCTAATTATTATTTCTCTGCTTGTTCTTGGACTGTTGTCCAACCAACTTTTCAGCCGTTCTTTGATAGAGCAAACCACCAGTAATGTGGTCGATGAGTCTCAGCTTATCTTGTCTAGGACCGATTACATATTCAGGAGTGTGGAAACGGCGGCCAATATTATGGTCACGAATATTAACCGGATGTATGATTCATACGGTGCCAAACCTGATACTGCCATGGAGCCTATTCAGTTTGGAAACTTGATGCAGAGCCGCTTATCCATTGATTTGTCAATCTTTCGTGAGGTGGATGCCGCTGTATTTATTGATAACGAAGGGACGATTTTCGCCTCTTATACCGAAAGCGGGGATGATCGCAAGATCTATAGCATGCTTAAGCAGGTAAGGGAATCTGAAAGTTATGGACAGGCCCTCTGGTTTGATATGGAGAAGAGGGATTTCCTAACACCAGATCGGAGCTCTCCCGTTTTGACGCTGGGGAAGATGGTCATTAATATAGACACCGGCGAACCCTATGGAACGCTTTTTCTGTTAGTGAAGGAAGAAGGTTTGTCTGATTACTTTCGTTCAAGCGATCCAGATGCACCCAAATCTTATTATTTTTTAGATAACGAAATGCGCGTGGCTGTGGCAGAAGACAATGAGATGTTGATGAATCTGGTGAATCCACAGCTGGGTGAGGCCATCCAACGTTGTGCACCTAATGCATCCCATGGAACGTGCTCATTCGAGTATGAGGGCAATCTGGTAACGGTCACGGATTATAACCGGATGGATTGGAAGTTGGTCAATATTGTTTCTCTTAGCCTGCTTACGGCTGATGTCCGGCAAAATGTTAGACTGTCGCTCTTAATCGGCGTGTTATGCCTTATTTTTTCCTGGCTGGGCGCTAGCTTTCTATCTAAAATGGTCGTTAGCCCTCTCGAACAACTAACTAGGGCCATGCGGACTGTTGTAACCGGTGACTTGCAATCGGTTACAACAGTCCGCACAGAGGATGAGATCGGTACCATTGCTGAAGCGTTTAATTTTATGATAAGACGAGTTCGGGAGCTGCTGGATGAGGTAAGGCAGGAACAGAACCGTAAGCGTGAATATGAACTTGCACTAATAAGTGCCCAAATTAAACCGCATTTTCTGTACAACACTTTGGATACCATTTATGCACTCAATGAGTTAGATCGTAATGAGGAGGCTAGAGATACTACAAAAGCGCTGGCAGATTTTTATCGAATGGTGCTGAACAAGGGACGGGAATTAATCACTTTAGAAAAGGAAGCTCAGATTACTGATGATTACCTGACGATTCTACAAATCCGTTATCCCGATGTGTTTCGCTATGAAGTGGATATCCCTCCCGAGCTTGCAGGTACACCGATCCCGAAGCTCTCGCTTCAGCCGCTTGTCGAGAATTCGATTTACCATGGTCTTAAGAAGAAAGAAACAAAAGGTTTTATCCGTATTTTTGCCTTTAAACAGGGCGATAAGGTGGTCGTTCGGGTGCAGGACAACGGTGTGGGGATGGATGAATTCCAAGTTCAGACTATCATGTCCAGACATTTATCGAAAGAAGGAATACGATCAATCGGTACCTACAGTGTTCAGCAACGACTGAGCCTCTATTTTGGCGAAGAGTATGGGATATCCGTGCAAAGTGTGCTCACGGAGGGAACAACTGTTGACCTGTTGCTGCCGATGCTGCCAAAGGGGAGTGAACACCAAGATGTATAAAGTGATGATTGTCGATGATGAACCGCTGTTTCGAGACTTTCTGCGTATTAAGATAGATTGGGAAAGTCATGGCTTTCGGGTTTGCTGCGAAGCAAGGAACGGCCAGGAAGCACTTCAGGAAGCCGAGCGGCATCAGCCGCATCTCGCCCTCGTAGATATCAATATGCCTTTTATTGACGGAATTGAATTAGCCGAGAGGTTGAAAGTCAAGTTCGAACGCATCGTTATTGTATTCATATCCGGACATAACGAATTTGAATACCTACAGAAGGCGGTTCGAACCGGAGTACAGGATTATTTGTTGAAGCCGTTCAATGCAGAAGAAATGCTCTCGATGTTGGAACGTATTAAGCCGAAACTACCGGTGTTTCCACAGGAGAGCGAAAGTACCGAGTGGGGTAAGCATGGTAGCGAAGCGTTGCACGACAGATCAGGTATGCCTGATTTGGGTCATCTGCGTGATGCGGTCGTGCTAGACCTCCGAATGAAAGACAGTGAAACGTTAGAGGAGATCCGTAAGGCAATCCGGCAGCTTAGTATATACAAGTGGGGGGATGAATACGCAGATGCGATGCTTATGGGAATCGTATCTCTAGCACTTTCCTTTGCAAGTGAACGCGGCATTCCTTATGATCGGCTATGGGATGAAGGAGGGAACAAATCTCCTTACGACCGGCTGCGGGAGTTGGATTCCTGGGAGGCTGCTGAAGGTTGGATGCTCGCCCTATACCGCAAGCTGATCCAGCTGATGGAGAATATGCGTCCTACGAAGGCTTCCAATTTGTTTGCGGCGGCGATCAATTATATCGAGGAACATTATGCAGACACAGAGTTGTCTGCTGAGCAGGTTTCGTGCGGAGTTTTCGTCGATCCCAGCTATCTCCGCCGCGTTTTTCGCAAGGAGTCTGGCTTCTCCATAGTGGATCATATTACACACATCCGGATGAAGAAGGCTAAGGAGCTTTTGCTGTATGGAAATCGGAAGCTGTCAGAAATCGCTGAAAGTGTTGGATACAGTGACCCCAATTATTTCGGCAAATGCTTCAAGAAACGCTTTGGCATGACACCGACTGAATATGAGCAACTCAAAAAAAGGTAGTGCCTTTCCTACGAGGCAGGACAAATCGATTTAAGCCTGGCGGTTTTCCTATATATGGAGAACCGCTGCTCTATTTGTCCCGTTTTTTACTGATTAAGCCCGTTTTATTCCTTAATCAAAAAAAGAAGCAGCAGTATACTGTAGTCATGCAAATGAAAGCGTAATCATAAAACACACTGCATGAGGGGGATTAAACACATGAAAAAAACTTACAGAAGTTGGAGTGCAGCTTTGCTAGTGCTCACCATGTCTATTGGATTGGTCGCTTGTGGCGAAGATAACTCGACCTCTTCCAAGAGCGAGGCAGGGGACGGTACGATCAAATTGAAGGTGTATGCGCAGCATTTTGATGACGATACCATAAAGCCGTTCGATTATGCGGTGGAAGAGCTCAAAAAGAAGATGCCAAACGTAGAGATTGAACTGGATCCTGCCGTGCAGGATGGAGGACAGAAGCTGAAAACCTATGCGGCAACGGGAAACATGCCGGACATCTATTTAGCGGATTGGTCTGTTCTGCAAACTTTCGCAAAATCGAAAAATGTTGAGGTGCTGGACAACTATGACACAACGGCCGAATTCAAGAAGAATCTTAACCCGGGTGTTGAATCGCGTTTGGTAGCTCCAGACAATCATGTATATGCTTATCCCGAAACTGGTATAGAATTCCAAATGATCTATTATAACAAGTCAATTTTTGAGAAGGTCGGAATCAAAACACCGCTTAAGACGATTGACCAGATGGCCGATGCAGGGAAAAAGTTGAAAGCCGCAGGTTATGTGCCTATGTCAATCTTCGCCAAGGAAAAATGGATAACGACCGCTTTTTATAATGGACTGGTTACAAGGGAGCAGCCGCATGGATTCGGAGCACTTGATCAGAAAGGTGTAATAGCATTGCCGAAAGCATTTGTAACAGCGGCTCAGCAGATGAAGCAATTGCAGAGAGCCGGATTGTTCGATGCCAACGCCACGAATACCAATTATGATCAGGCATCGTCCTTATTTTATCAAGGGAAGGCTGCTATGTTCGTGAACGGACAATGGGAAATTTACAGTTCACAAGAAAAGCTGGGCGACCAGGTTGACTGGATGTACTGGCCTGCAAAGGATGAAGCAACCTACGAGAATTCCAAATATTTCATAGACGGCTCGGGTTCACCACAAGGTTACGCAGTATCACCGAGTAGCAAGAACAAGGAAACAGCTGTAAAGGTAGCGGCCTTCCTTGCCACAAAGTCAGCCGAGTACAGATACACCCAACTTGGAAGTCCAATTGTTTCGCAGAAAGTGGATAAGCCAATGGCCTCTAATGTCCCAGCAATGATGCAGCGTGTCGTCAAAGAGTTGCTGCCAAACGCGCAGGAATATGCTCAACTTCTGAGCAATACAAAAATTCAGAACACCATTAATGACAATACTCAAAATTTAATGGTAGACAATTTCTCTGAACAGGATTTTGTGAACAATCTGAATAGCACATTGGAAAAAGAAAACTGAGATTTCAGGGATTTGGCAACCCTTGGCGGCATAAGCCGCTGGGGGATGCTGTTCCAAAGATAAGGGGTGGAAGCAAGACATGAATAAATATTTGGGGAACAAATCGGCGCTCGCACTGTTTCTCCTCCCTGCTTTGATACTGTATAGCGTGATACTGATATATCCCGTTCTGCAAACTGTTCTTCGCAGCTTTTATGATTGGGACGGCCTGAGTACGCTGACCTTTTCGGGACTGAGTAATTATCGGGAACTGTTCTCCGATCCTCTACTTGCTACTTCGCTTAAGAACGGATTAATCTTTGCCATTGTGCTGGCGGTCTTTCAGATCGGACTGGGAACACTATTAGCGCTAATCTGTGCGGACCCGCGCACACGCGGGCGAAAAATACTGAAAACGTCTTATTTTATCCCAGTTGTCTTATCGGTAACCGTGGTGTGCCAGCTGTGGATTGCAATCTATGACCCAACTAACGGATTGATCAACCGGCTGTTTGATCTCTTGAACATCCCTTATCAGCAAAATTGGCTAAGCTCCCCGACAGCATCGATTATTGCCATCGCCTTCGTTAATGCCTGGCAGTTTATGGGGTATCAATTTGCGCTGCTATATGCAGGAGTTAAGTCAGTACCCGAGGACTACTTTGAAGCCGCCACGATTGACGGCTGCAGCAAATGGAGAGCGCACTGGCATGTCACACTTCCTCTGATGAGGGAAACTTACAAATTCTGCTTTATTATTGCGATTACCTCTGGAATTGGGGCCTTTGTGCAGATGCTGATTATGACAAATGGTGGCCCCGGCACTACAAACTATACAATGACATTCATGATTTACCGCTATGCTTTCATGGAAAGCAACTATGGGTACGCATGTGCTGTATCCGTGCTGCTTGTACTAATCTCACTATTGGCAACTGTAGTCATCAATAAGCTGTTCGACCGCGGACAAACCGCCTGATAAGGCGTGTATCGAAAAGGAGAACGAAATGAGTAAAACCGCTTTGAGCAAGTTCAGACAAGCTGTTCTGCAGATACCGCTGTGGTTGTATTTTATTGTTTCGGTCTACCCGTTGTTCTGGATGGTTTCCTACTCGTTCAAGAACAACGATGAGATCTTTGTCTCTAATCCATTTGGACTGCCGACACATTTTCGTTACGAGAATTACATTAATGCCTGGACGCAGTTTAATATTCCCCGTTACTTTCTGAACAGTCTGGTCGTATCAACGATTTCGACTCTGTTCATCCTTTTACTGGCTCTGATGTTTGCCTTCGCAGTGGCTCGTATGAGATGGAGGTTTCGTTCTGCCGTTCGGACTTATATGATCATAGGAATGTTTATGCCACTGCAGGTTATCATGATACCGCTGGCGATTCTGGTTCGCGATTTTCATCTTACCAATACGTATGGAGCTCTTATTCTTCCTTATATCGCAATTGGCCTTCCTTTCTCGTCCATGATTTTTTACGGGTTTCTTATAGCAATTCCTAAGGAGATTGAAGAGGCGGCATGCATGGATGGAGCTAATATTTATAGACTGTTCCTGAAAATCATTATGCCACTTGCATTGCCTGCAATTGCGACGGTAGCCATTTTTCAATTCTTGAACAACTGGAATGAGTTCACTTTGGCCTATATTTTAATTTCTGATGAAAATATGAAGACATTGCCACTCGGCTTGCTTTTCTTCCAAGGCTCTTACAGCACAGATTGGGGAGCCATGGGGGCTGTTATGACTATGGCCTCCTTACCGATGGTACTCGTCTATCTGTTCTTGAGTGAACAAGTGGAGCGGGCGATGACGGTAGGTTCGGCTGTAAAAGGATAGAAAGGATAGACTGCCCGGGGTTGAGAATCAGAAAAAGATTCTCAACCCCGGGCAGTTTTGTTATGTACATACGTTAGTTCAAACCGACGATGGTCTGTAGGTAATCAGAAACCTTACAGCAAAGAAATGTTTTTGTAAGATTCAACTGTTGTTCGTTATGTAGAAACTAATTATGCTGGTAAATAGCTAGGCAAGGAAAGAAGTGAGCAGACTTTTGAAAGATCCAAAGCAAAGTTTCAATGAAATATTAAAAAATCGTAAAAAAACCATTATAACAGTAATAGTTGTCGTTACTATAATTATATTGTTAATCACTCTGGTATTTGGCACCATGCATAGATCCGGGGTTCTATATACACCACCACGAAAACCTCCTAAATCTACAACCAAAGGGGATTAGATTGTTGTTATTGCTTGAATGATCAAATAAAGGCATTATAGAGAAATCAGTTGTTAAAAATTCAAGCACTAAGAAGGTAGAAAACATAATGCAAAAGATATTAATAGTAGAGGATGACCCTCAAATCAGCTCCTTGCTCCAATCCTATCTTGAAAAATATGGTTATCAAGGAGTTATTGTTTCAAATTTTGATAAAGTTTTAGTTGCCTTTCAAAAGGTGGAGCCTGATTTGGTACTACTTGATGTGAATCTTCCTCGTTTCGATGGATTTTATTGGTGTAGACAAATACGGACTCAATCTACATGTCCCATCCTTTTTGTGTCTGCACGCGATGATAAAATGGATCAGGTCATTGCTTTGCAAAACGGAGCAGATGATTACATTACGAAACCATTTTATCCCGAAGTACTGTTAGCCAAAGTAGAAAGTAATCTGCGACGTGCCTATGGTTCTTATGCCGTTGCTCCAAAATCACGTTCCTTAAAAGTGTCAGCTTTGACGCTATATCCCGATATTATGGAACTTGTGTTCCATGACAAGCAGGTCGAAATTAGCCAGAAAGAAGCAGCACTGCTAGAGCTATTAATGACGTATCCTAAACAGGTTGTGGGTAGAGTTCATCTCTTAGAGGCTTTATGGGATGATCACCAATATGTGGGCGAGAACACATTGAATGTTTATGTCACTCGTGTCCGTAAAAAGCTGAGCGAGCTAGGACTGGGGGATATCATAGAGACGGTTAGAGGGGCTGGCTATCGGCTTCACTTGACTGAGGAGGATGAACGGTGAAGCTTTTTTGGCGTGACCATTTTTCGCTGGTGATTTTTAATATCATCCAACTTTTTCTTGTGTTAAGTATCTATTGGTTGGATGGTTACCGTAACTGGTCGACGGCCCTGTATTCCGTCTTTTTTGGGGCTTCCATATTGCTGGTTTATTTGCTCTTCCGATATGTCCTGTACTCTGGTTTATATCGAATATTATCCACTGCAAACCTAAGAGATTTAGATGAGCTTATTCAGATGAAGGTACTTAATCCGTTAGCCTCTTCTTTGCAACATTTGCTTCTACAATATTACCGATTGTATCAGTCTCGAATTCATCAGTTAGAGCATCAGCAGCGTGACCATATTACATTTATCAATCAGTGGGTTCACCAGATGAAAACTCCACTTGCTGTTATTCATTTAATCCTCAAAGGAAAAATAGATCCTGAATCTGATCAGATTTACGATGAAATTGATCGAATGGGAAAAGGACTAGACATGATTTTATATATGTCACGGTTGGAATCCTTTGAACCTGATTTTCATGTGGAACCTGTTGTATTACGAAAACTGGTTAGTGATGTGATCTATGATAACAAAAGACTATTGATTCGTAACGAAATTTATCCTTCCAATGAAGTGGACGAGCAGTTGTGTGTGATAACCGATGCCAAGTGGCTAAGATTCATAATTAACCAATTGGTGACCAATGCGGTGAAGTATTCTTCAGGTCATGCCCACAGTCTGAAACTGATGTCTCACGTAAGAGATCATGTCATTGTGATGGAAGTACAGGATGAGGGAATTGGTATCCCTAAAAAAGACGTAGAACGGGTATTTGAGGCTTATTACACAGGTGAAAATGGGCGGAAGTATCGTGAATCAACCGGGATGGGTCTCTATTTGGTGTCTGAAATCTGCAAAAAACTGAATCATAACATTCAGTTAAAATCGACGGTTGGTGAAGGGACGACGGTTCAAATCCTGTTTCCAATTCGCAAATGAGAAACCTTACAACAGATTTAAGGTTTTTGTAATGTTAATCGATCGCTTCACTTGTCTGGATGGATTATGATCATGACATAGGAAAAAGAAAGGAATGAATTATGGAGATTGTACGAATGGATCAAGTCACCAAAATATACTATGGCAAGGTTCCCTACCGAGCCCTTAACAACATCCATTTAACGATCAAACAAGGCGAGTTTGTTGGCATTATGGGGCCGTCTGGTAGTGGGAAGACTACATTATTAAACATGATTTCAACTATTGATATGCCGACTTCTGGCGAGGTTTGCATTAAAGGAGAAAATCCACATCAGCTCAAGAAGGATAAGCTGGCTTTATTTCGTCGCAAAGAGCTGGGATTTGTATTTCAGGACTATAATTTGCTGGAAACTCTCACTTTGGGAGAGAACATATTGTTTCCTCTGATGCTGAATAAAAAAGGATTAAAGGAAATGGAGCACAAACTGGAAGAGGTAGCGAAGAAACTGGATATTATTGATATTTTGGATAAACGACCTTATGAGGTGTCAGGGGGACAAAAGCAAAGGGCAGCTATAGGCAGGGCTATTATTCACTCTCCTTCACTCTTGCTCGCAGATGAACCCACTGGAAATCTCGATTCCATGTCTTCACGTGTTGTGATGGAAATGCTGGGGCTTATCAGTCGTGTGGATCATTCCACAATCGTGCTGGTAACACACGGAGCCGTGGAAGCCAGTTATTGCGATCGGGTTATTTTTATAAAAGATGGTGAGTTATATAATGAAATCCATCGTAGTCATAGTCAGCAATTATTTTTTCAAGAAATTATAGATATACTCTCCTTTTTGGGGGGAAGTAGACATGCGCATGAGCTTTCGTCTGTTAGCATGGAATAATCTCAAGCACAATGTGCGTGCTTATGTACCTTACTATGTAAGCAGCTCATTGATGATTTCGATTTTTTTCGTATATGCGATATTTATTTTTCACCCGGATGTCTCAGATGCAATCACAGCAGCTAATGCAAAAAAGGGATTACAAGTTGCTGATCTGTTGATTTTTGTGTTTTCCTTTTTCTTCGTATTATACACAAACCATATTTTTGTTGCTGCACGGAAAAAAGAATTTGGTATACTGACCATTTTAGGGACACATCACAGACAGATTTATTTTTTGGTCGCATATGAAAATCTAATTATAGGCTTTTTATCCTTAATTACCGGGATTATCGGAGGATTTGTTTCAGCGAAATTCTTTCTACTTTTGGGCTCCAATGTCATAGGAATGTATTTAACGTTTTATTTTCCTTGGAAAGCACTGGCTTTCACCGTGGTGGGCTTTATGTTTTTGTTTATATTGATCTCATTTGTGTCTGTTTTCTTCATACGCTATTTTAAATTGCAGCAGCCTTTTAGCAAGGTTTCACAGCTGAAGAAGGATTTAAAAGCTTCATGGAGCCTGTCCTTTCTTGCCATAGTATTAATAGGAGCGGCTGTATATTTGATGAGGATTGATTTTCCACCATACATTTATCTGGCACCGTATCGTTTGGGGACTCTTTCTTTTTATATATTACACTATTCAGTTGGAGACACATTTAAATATACAATTGTAATGGGATTTATTGGTGTTTACTTATTTTACACTCAATTATGTGTACTATTCATTCAATTGCTTAGAGCTAACAGGAAATGGTCTTGGAGCGGAATACGCTTATTATGGTTATCTGAGATCACATACAAAATCAGGAATAATGCCGGGCTGTTTTCATTAATTACCCTGATTTCTATCATTTCCTGTGTAGGAGCAGCGTCAACGTTTGACTCCATGCAGCAGCAAAAAAGATTTCTTAAGGAGCAATCTTATTCATTTGCACTTACTTCTGATGTTGTAAATTCTATAGAGCTTGAAAAAGGGATTGACCAAAATCTTCATACGGCTGGGGTAGATTATTCGAAAGGTGAAGTATTGATCTTTCCCTTTCATGAACAGTTCGCGCCAGTGATGAAACAATCCAATTATGAGGCTCTTGCTTCCAGGTTTAAGGAGCTAAAACAGGCAGTAGCGCTTCGGGATCATCAAGGCTTTTTCATTTTTGATTCAAACGGGATGTCTTTAGAAGAACAGAAAACCTTTTTTGAAAAAAAGCTAACTTACAATCAAGGAAAATCTCAGATTATGAATATTCAGATTATGGATACTCAGAAGTTGGACCATAACTTAAAGTCTGATGAAAACATCATCTCTGAACTAGCACGGTTACTTGTTGTTCCAGATCGAACTTACGACCATTTAATTGAACAACGGTATTTCAATGATCCATTGGCATACAAATCTGTTTACTACTTTGTGCCAAAATGGAAGAATGGTCAACTTTCTTTAGATACTTCAGAAACTCAACAGGAGATATGGTTGTATTCCGTGTTGGCCCACAAGGTGAATAAAGGGGTGCTTAACTCTAGAGCAGTGGATTATTTGACATCGGAGATGGATCTGAATATTAGCGAATTTATTGGCGGATTTATCGCCATTATTATGTTGGCAAGCACTGTAAGTCTATTGTATTTCAGATTGTATGTAGATCTTCAACGGGATGAGGAAATATACCGAGCTTTATCGAAAATCGGACTAAACTCAAGAGAAATGAGACGAGCTGCATCCAGACAAATTGCTTTCTTATTTCTTCTGCCATTAGTCGTATCATCCATAGGAATAGTGCTTTGTTTAGTTATGTCAGAACCATCTGGAATATATGTAGTACCCTTTCGCATTACGCTTATTCAGATTATGCTGTGCTTTTGGGCAATCCAATTCTTTTCCTTTCTTATTGTACGGTTCATGTACCTTCGTCAATTGGATTTGAAGATGTTATAAGGAACGATAAGCTGTGTGCAAAAAAGTTGCAGAAGGGGAGGAGTGGTTCCTCCTTTCTGGAATCTCCACGGATTATAGACGATGCAGCTCTCAATTCACGATTTCCTTGATGGGGAGTCATACAAAGAAATTGTAGTGTAGAGGAAGAATTGTAATTCATATAACAACGTATTTATTCGACTTAATAAACTTAGAAAGAGGGGGGTATCTATGAAAAAAAGTGTGTTTATTTTATTGTTGTTGGTCTTATCAACCAGTTCTTTTTCAGGGTCCTTTGTTCAAGCAGAGGGGCAGCAATTGGCTTCCAATGCAAGTGTGAAACTAACATTGAGTCAAGCCCAGCTATGGGCACGGTCTAATAGCTTTAGTTTGAAAGAAGCCCAGCAAACGATAGAGCGTAACCGGATTAACCTAAAAAATGCAGGTAAGAATCTGGATTTCATTCCAGCAGGTGCAGGCAACGGTGAAGAGGACGCGGCTAGTAGTTCTGCTTGGAAGGGGTATGCCTCATCGACGGTTTCTTATTTGGAATCCAAGAAGCAAATCGAACTTGCTCAAGATCAGACAGACTACACCACAATGAAGGACTATTACGACGTACTTTTGGCTGACAACAAAGTGAAGAGTAGTGAGGATGCACTTTCGCTTGCGTTATTGGAGGAAAAAGCTGCTGAGGCGAAAGCCAACCGTGGAAAAATTTCTCCAGGTGAACAAAGCACCATTATTCAGACTCGTTTAGAAGCTGAAAAGAATGTAGAGATTGCAAAATCTGCACTGCAAAAAGCGTTAGAGGTGCTAAACACCCAAATGGGGCAGCCGCAAGGTACGGTATATGAACTGGTTGATCGACCCGCTTACCGGAAAATGGATAACACGAATTTGGATACGCTTGTGACGCGTGCAATCTCGGCGAGTCCTTCGGTATGGAGACAGGAGGAGGCTGTCAAGCTGGCAAAAATGGAAGTTAAATATTACACATGGAACTCGGGAACGGACGATTATGAAATTAAACAGATTGATGTAGACTCAGCGGAAGGTGGACTCAAAAATACCAAGGATCAATTGGCAGAATCACTAAAGAGTCTCTACTTTAACTTACAGCAAAATGATGAACAATACGAACAAATGCAAAGTAATTTACAGAACGCTATTAAAGTGTTGGACATATCTCGTAAAAAAAGGGAACGTGGATTTGCCACAGGTACGGAGGTTGCCACGAATCAGTTAAAAGTGAAGCAAATTGAACGGAATAAGGATGAACTCATTATTCAAATGACAATGCTGCAACATGCTTTAAACAAACCGTGGAGCGTATAGGTTTTAGAAAAAATACATTTTAAGGGGATATAACATTGTCAGAAACAGAAAAGAAAGATGCATTGCAAGTGTTAAGAAGGAAAAAAAGATTGAAAGGGATCATAGGTATTCTTGTCTTGATTATTATAGCGGGAATTGGCAGTACTGTTTATATGAATAGAAGTCAGGAAAAGCCCATGGAGGGTCCTGCGAACCAGATCCTACAGGTACAGAAAACAAACATGACCGAATCGCTTAAAGTAACTGGAACCGTTCAGGCTTCTAAGGAAGTCAATATCAATTTTACAAATGTTGAGGGTGCCAAGCTCATTGCCGTCAATGTTAAAGCAGGAGATAGTGTCAAAGCGGGTCAGGTGTTGGCTCGTTTGGATGATTCGGATTCCAAGTTACAAATTAAAAATGCTGAATCCAATGTAGCGATTGCCCGAGCCAAGGTGGAGGAAGCCAAGCGCGGACCAAAGTCTAGTGATATTGAGCTCCAGAAGGCAAATGTCCTAAAGGCGCAGATGGCGATTAAAACAGCCAAGGATTCCATGGAGCTGGAAGAAGTCGCAGCACAAAAAGTGGCGGCCAAGATGATTTTGGATAAAGCCCAGAAGGATTATGATGACCAGACTTATCTAGTCCAGAATGATGCAGCTGCAGAAAGTGACCTGACGACGGCCAAGCAAAACCTGGATAAGGCAAAATTGGATATGAATAATGTCGAACTTCAATACAAGAAGGCAAAGAATCGACAAGTTCAGGCGATTGAGGATGCGGAAATGGGCTATAAAACAGCTTTAATACAATTAAAGGCAGCGCAGTCCCCGCCTGATGCTTCCAATATTCAATCCGCACAGGCTTCTTTACAACAGGCTGAAACGGAATTGGAACAGAAGAAAAGTGTTCTGAACAAATTACAGGTTACGGCACCGTGGGATGGAATTATTTTGAAGGTTAATGGCGATGTGGGTACCAGTCCTACAGCACCTTTCATTGTTATGAACAACTCCAATACAGGCGTTATGAAGGTTAGTGCCAAGGTTAACGAAAGTGACATTGCTAAAATGAGGACTGGGCTCCAGGCTACGTTACACACGAATTCATTCCCTGACAAACAATTTAAAGGCGAAGTCCTCTTTGTTTCTCCAGAGCCGGTTACGGAATCCAATGTGACTACATACAAAATTGAATTGTCTTTGGATAGTCAAAAGATAAGACTACAACCAGGGATGAACATGGATGTATCACTCCTCTTGGCTGAACATAAAGATGCGTTGTCTGTTCCATTGTTCGCATTGAGATCCGAAGGTGGAGTGGATGGAGTATATGTAGCGAAGAACCCGGCTAACCCTGCAGATTATGAATTCAGACCAGTGAAGCTGGGGGTCTATACAGCGGATCAGGCCGAAATCAAGTCCGGTGTCAAGGAAGGCGAAACCATTGTTATTCCGCCCCAGGGTGGTAGTGCTGGTCCGAATGGCAGTCAAGAGGGTCAGGACCCTGATGGAGGTCAGGCACAATGAACGAAGCTCGTTTGAATAAAAGCGTTATTGAAATTAAAGAACTAAAAAAAATATATGAGGTGGGCGGTCAGGAGATTCAGGCTCTACGTGGTGTTGATTTATCTATTAGCGAAGGTGAGTTTGTTGCCATAATGGGCCCCTCTGGTTCGGGTAAGTCCACTATGATGAATGTCATTGGTTGCCTCGATCATCCTGATACGGGGAAGTATTATTTGGATGGGTATTCCATTTTAGATGCTCGTGAGAACGAGCTTTCCGAGATTCGAAATCAGAAACTGGGTTTTGTATTTCAGAAATTTTATCTACTTCCCCGAACTACAGCATTAGCCAATGTAGAGCTACCAATGATGTATGCAGGTATACCTGCCAAGGAACGCCGGGAACGAGCTGTGGAGGCGCTTCGAAGTGTTGGGCTTGCAGAACGGATGTACAACAAGCCTAATGAGCTATCTGGTGGTCAGCAGCAACGTGTCTCCATTGCGCGTGCGTTGGTGAATAATCCTGTTATTCTGCTGGCGGATGAGCCAACGGGGGCACTAGATACAAAGACGAGTGTCGAGATTATGGAGCTGTTTCAAGGTTTGAATGAACAGGGGAAAACCATTGTCTTAGTTACTCATGAGCTGGAAATTGCCGAATATGCCAAGCGCCTGATCAGCTTTCGTGATGGGAATATTGAGCGGGATGAGAGCATTATGAATAGAAGAATTTCATCAAGGATGGCAAGCCTATGAATTTAATGGAAACGATCCGTGTATCAATTAACAGTTTAACAACCAATAAGCTACGCTCCTTTTTAACAATACTCGGTATTATTATCGGCGTGGCAGCGGTTATTGCCATTATGGCGATTGGAAACGGCTCTACAACCCGCATAAAGGCGGAAATTAATAAATTAGGGAATAACGTATTGATGGTTGCGCCAGCTATGACAATGGTCGATGGTGAAATAGATTATGACAACACTCCATCGTTTACTTGGGCTGATGTCGAGGCGTTGGAACAAAAGAATTCCATAGATGCATTGATGCCAAATATAACGAGCAATTCAAAAGCTACGTGGGGGCGATACAACTATAACGCCACTATTGTAGGGACTTCCGCTTCATTCTATAAAGTCAAAAAGTTTTCCTTTGCCGAGGGCAGAACATTTACCAACGATGAGATGGACAAACGCATGAATGTCGCCATTCTTGAAAGTCAGGCGGTTCAACGTCTTTTTGGTGGAGATACCCAAAATGTATTGGGACGAACGTTTCAAATTAAACAGATCCCTTTCAAGGTAATTGGAGTATTAAATACTCAGCCAGTAACGAAATTAAGCTACAGCACTAATGAACAAATTTACATCCCTGCTACAACCATAATGAACCGTCTGGGTGAGAAGAACATTACAGGATTAGACGTATCCGCCAAGTCACCAGCTTTGATGGATCAGACTCGTTCAGACATATTGGAAAGCTTGCGTTTAACGCACCAGCTAAAACCGTCGGAACCGGATCAATTTCAAATTATGAGTCTGTCAGAAGCAGCAGGTGCTGCTTCAGGTGTAGATAATATCATGACCAGCTTGCTAGGAGGTGTAGCCGCGATATCGCTCGTGGTAGGGGGAATCGGAATTATGAATATTATGATGGTGTCGGTTATAGAGCGTACAAGAGAAATCGGTATTCGAAAAGCTATTGGCGCCAAGCCGAGAGATATTATGATTCAATTCCTATCTGAAGCGGTCATCTTTGGTCTATTAGGAGGTACAATCGGGGTTGTAACAGGCATAGGGGCATCCAAAATACTTGAAGCAACTGCACATATGACCATTGAATTTACGATCTCGCCTATTATATATTCGTTTCTTAGCTCTGCAGGCACAGGCATCCTATTTGGAGTATACCCGGCTTATAAAGCAGCAAGTTTGAAGCCTATAGATGCATTGAGATACGAATAATAAGCAGGGATATGAATTTAAGACAATAAAGTGACTTGCCGATTCCAAACAAAACAGAAGGGACAAGCAATAATATGGATATTAAAGGTGTGGAGGATCTATATTTATCTTGCAAATCAGATCTCTTTGGATATCTATTGAGGATATTGCATAACAAACAGGATGCCGAAGATTTGTTGCATGAGTGCTTTATTCGGTTTATAAGAGCTTCACCTGACTTGCCTCAAGATCGTATTCGATTTTATCTTCTGAGAATTGCCAAAAATTTAGCTATAGATTTAATAAGAAAACGAAAAAAGATGGATGAATACAACTTACGTAAGGAGCTGCTCTACTATCACTGGGATACCGTCGATTTTGAAATTCAGGAGGAGGTCAATCGAATTCTTTTGATGGCAAGTAATACCGAGCAAAGGACGGTACTTGAATTGCGTGTAGTCCGAGGATACTCCATAAAAGAAACGGCTAGAATCTTAAACAAGAGTGAAAATTCGGTAAAGTCCTCGCTGCACAGAGCTTCAAAACGCATTAAATTAAGATATATTTCCTGAACTGATTTGGACGACAGCAGACAATCGTTTATTCAGCAAATCGAAAGTACTAAATCTAAGAAAAAGAATGATTTTTTAAAGCGGAGTAGACATACAGTCTGCTCTTTTTTGCTTGATATAGAGATAAAACAATAAGATCGATATTTTCCACCATAATAGATAATAAATATCCCCTTTTTTTGGATTGTTTCTATTTATAATGAAAGCGCACCCATAACAATCAAAGGAGCTGATTTGTTTTGACACGTAACAAACGCTTAAGAAGATTGTCCACCGCCATGTTAACGGTGCCTATGCTCACGATGTTCGCTTCAGGTGCAATGGCAGAGCAGGAATTGAACAGACATAAGCCTCCGGTTTCTACTGGAAGCGGCGTATTTTATGAAATTTATATCAATTCTTTTTATGATTCGAATGGAGACGGACACGGTGATTTGAAAGGAATCACACAAAAACTTGATTACTTAAACGATGGCAAACCCCATTCGGGTAAGGATTTGCAGGTCAGCGGCCTCTGGCTTATGCCCCTAAATCCATCTCCAAGCTACCATAAATATGATGTAACTGATTACTATCAGTTGGACCCGCAGTATGGGAGTCTAAATGATTTTCGCACCTTGATGAAAGAAGCGGACCGAAAGGGCGTCAAGGTGATCATGGACCTTGTTATCAATCATTCGAGCAGCGAGCACCCATGGTTTAAGGAGGCCAGTGCCAACCCACAAAGCAAATACCACAACTATTACGTATGGGCGGATGAGAACACGGATCTGGAAGAAAAGGGATCGTGGGGTCAGCAGGTATGGCATAAGAATCCGAACGGCGAAGGATATTTCTACGGTACATTCTGGTCGGGCATGCCGGATCTGAACTTTGACAATCCCGAAGTCCGCAAAGAAATGATCAAAGTAGGCAAGTATTGGCTGCAGCAGGGTGCAGACGGGTTCCGGCTTGACGCGGCGATGCATATTTTTAGAGGACAGACGAAGGATGGTGCGGATAAGAACATCGCCTGGTGGAATGAATTCCGTTCCGAGATGGAGAAGGTGAATCCAAATGTATATCTGGCAGGAGAGGTATGGGACAAACCGGAGACCATAGCTCCTTATTTCGGACCACTCCACTCCCTATTTAATTTTGACCTGGGTGGAACGATTTTGAACTCCGTGAAAAACGGCCGAGATCAGGGTATCGCGACATTCGCCGAGAAAACGCTGCAACTGTACAAATCGTATAATAAGGCAGCACTCGATGCTCCGTTCTTGAGCAACCATGACCAGACCCGTGTCATGAGCGAACTGGGCGGGGATGTGCGAAAAGCCAAGCTGGCCGCTTCCATTCTTTTGACGCTTCCGGGTCAGCCTTTCCTGTATTACGGGGAAGAAATCGGCATGAAGGGAGAGAAGCCTGATGAGTATCTTCGTGAGCCTATGCGCTGGTACAAGGGAGATGGCCCTGGTCAAACGACGTGGGAGAAACCCAAATACAACACAGGCGAGGTATCGGTGGAAGCGCAGCTGAGGGACGATGATTCCTTACTGGAGAGCTATCGCACACTCATCCGTCTGAGGGAAGAACATGAAGCTTTACGTAGCGACAGTCTGCAACCTATACAAGCAGGTTCTGCCAGCGTGACCGCGTTTAAACGTACTTCAGGCAAAGAAACAATGTATGTATATCATAACCTGTCTGGAGAGTCGGTTACCTTGCAGATAAAAGATTTCGATAAGGGTAAATGGAAAGTGATCTTTTCCACCTCAAAGGATGTAAAGGTGAAGAAAGGAACAGTTACAATTCCGGCTTACAGTTCTCTAATTACCGAAGAAGACAGAAAGAGCTGAATATAGGGCAAAATTACCGTTCAGATGAAGCAAGGATATATATCGATGAATCCAGTTTGGGGTGTTAACAGCACCCCATTTTTCTATATAAGTTTTGCTGCATACGAATAGAGGATTTAAAACCGTCAGGAGATCAGTTATATGCCAAAAAGACAGTTTTTACGACAGTTGTGTGTTGAACCGGGAAATTACTCGTTTCAACTAGACCACTTGGATGCAAAGCACGCCCCTTAGAGTACACACAGGGAAGGATAAATGACATTCTCCCGTGTATATTCCAAGGGGCATTATTTAATACCCTCAATCATAGTAAAGATCGGACGATTCCATATAATTATAAAGGGGGTATACCTTCCGGTACCTTTCAGCTCTTGCTCTTAGCAAGCAACTGCTCATCGAACGGTAGATTCTCTTTGATCGCCCACAGGTCGTCATAGCTGAGAATCCAGCGATCGGCTCTGGACAGATCCTGTCGGCCGGAGCCGGGGTTGTGAAAGCCGATGCAGTACATTCCTGCACTTTTGGCTGCCTGGACCCCGTTCTGTGAATCCTCAATAACGATGCAATGGGCCGGTGCAATGCCTAGCTGCTCGGCGGCGTATAAGAAGATGTCCGGTGCAGGCTTACCCTGCAATACCTCTTCACCGGTGATTCGAATGTCGAAGTAACGGCCAAGTCCTGTCTTTTCCATAATGAGATCAATCAGCGCCCGTGGAGAGGAAGAGGCCACCGCGACCGGAATCCCTTTCTCTTTCAGCCAGTCCAGCCACCGCTCCAGTCCGTCAATCGCCACAAGGCCCTCGTGCGCAATCATCGTTTGCATCACATTTTTTCGGTGATAGGACAGGGCCTCTTCCACCGTATTGGTGAGCTGATGCCTGTCCAGTACCTGACGCCACATAGATTCAAGTGTCACTCCAACATAGGTATGGTGCTCTTCTTCCGTCATGGATGCACCAAAATGGGCAAAGGAGCTGCGCTCGATCTCAAAATAAATCGGTTCGCTGTCTACTAGCACCCCGTCCATGTCGAAGATGACTGCTTTGACCGGAACGGACGCTGATAGGTCTCCTGTGCATTCATTATTGGTCGGTGTAACATGATGGATGCTCGTCATGTCCATTCTCTCCCTTGTTAGTAGCTAAATTTAGTTGCCGGAGCCATTAGATTGCAGTACAATCTTGATCGCCTGAGACGAAGGCTGAAGTGTCCGCTCGCTGATATTGCATCCAAGCGTCTTAAAGGCTTCATGGTAGTCATCAAGCGGATACGAGTGGGTTATGATTTTTTTGGCAGGAACGATCTGCTGCTCAATCAGGTAATGCGCCGTGGAGAACGTGCCCAGAGAATCAATCGAGCCGATGATTTTAAGGCTACGGTCAACTACCTCTTTCGGATTAAACGAACTTATCCCATCTCTCAGCCCCACCAGCATCAAATACCCGCCGCTCGCAAGCTGGCTTAGTACCTCAGTGCCGACCACTCCTGTGGTATCCACAATCATGTCCACCTGATTTTTTAACGGAGCCAGCTCATGAATGGCCGACTCCAGTGTGGCGTGCGCGGACCACCGTTCGGGAGCAATAGAATCCGCTATAGCGAGCCGTTCCTCCGAGATGTCAACAAGGCAACCAGTTATGCCTTTCGAAGCAAGAGCATAACTGTACAGAATCCCGATCGGACCTGCGCCTAAAATAACGGTTGTGAAGTTCGGCAGCAGGTGAATCTGGTTGATTCCGGTCAGCATACAGCTCAGCGGTTCGGTCAGCGTCGCTTCTTCGTAGCTGATATGGTCCTTCAGCTTGTACAAAAAACGGTCCTCAGTCACATAATAATCGGTGAACGTACCGTCGGCGCTAACTCCGGTCTCGGTTACGGATTTGTGTGTGCAATGATTCTGTCTTCCTGTCCGGCACATTTCGCATTGGCCGCAGTAGTATGTTGGATCAATCACCACCCGGTCCCCAGGCTGCAGTGAACTGACGGCTGATCCTACAGCGATCACATCCCCCGCTGATTCGTGGCCCAAGATAGTGGACGGAACGGCATGATATTTGCCACTAATGATACCTAGGTCCGTACCGCATACGCCTGTCGCCCGAATTCGGACGAGTACATCGTTATCTTTTTTTATCTCCGGGATAGGTCTTTCCTCAAGTGCGACATCCCAAGCCGATTTGTATACCAGTGCAAGCATGAATAATTCCTCCTTTTGCCTGTTAGGCAGATGGTTAGTGAAGGGTAGCAAGAACGGCATCTAGCCGTTTAACAATTTCGACAATCTCATCTACTGTAGCCGTGAGAGAAGGTCTCACTTTGACCACATTGCCATAACCGTAACGGGAGCCTCTGAGAATCAGCTGCTGTTCGGCAAAAGCGCGGTCGATAATCGCATTGCTCTTAACTGCGTCTGGGGCATTATCCTCGTCGACAATTTCCAGTCCCCACATCAAGCCGACGCCGCGAGCCTCACCAATGATACAATCGTGCTTGTCGGCCATCTCCGTCAGCAGGGTTCCGAGCAGGCTTCCTTTGGACCGAACGGCTTCCAGAAAATCGGGTTCAGATACAACCTCTAGCGTGGCTTTAGCTGCCGTAACCGAGATTAGATTACTACCTGAGGTGAAGGAGTGCTCGTGCTTCTCGAGGACATTAAGACGAGACTGCATCAATACTGCTGCTACCGGTACACCAATGCCGCCGAGACCCTTGGCGAGAGTAATGATATCTGGCTGGATATCAAACAGTTCACTTGCAAACATATAGCCTGTCCGCCCAATCCCGGTCTGCACCTCATCAGCGATTAGGATCAGCCCGTACTCGTTGCACAGCTGACGGAGACGTTTAAAATATCCTGCAGGTGGGATGATATTGCCTCCGTTGCCCAGGATGGGTTCAATAATCATACAGGCCACAGAACCTGAGCTTGCATACTCAATAGCATCCGATATGGCTTCGACGCATTGATAGCCACACTTGTCAGGCGAAGAATTAAACGGGCAGCGATAGCAGTAGGGAGCAGGTACATGAAGGGAATTTGCTGCAGCCGAGTTGGGAAACTTCCTCCGCCGGAAAGCGTTGCCGGATATGCCTGTTGCGAACTGGGTCTGCCCATGATGGGATAGATACAGGCTGATTATATCGAGCGCTCCCGTATATTTCTGGGCTAGCTTCACAGCGCATTCGTTCGCCGTAGAGCCGGTAATATCTCTCATCCATCCCGCGTCAATGCCGTTCGGCGTATACTGGATCAAATGATCCAGGACTTCCTCGACATAGGGCTCGGTAAAGGATGAGGACATGTGGGCAAGATTGGCGACTTGTTCCTGTACTTTGGTGACGACATGAGGGTGATTGTAACCGAGTGAGAGATTGAAGGTGCCAGATACGCCATCTAAATATTCCTTACCCGAATCGTCAATCAGAGTAATGCCTTTTCCGTATCTGAAACGTTCTTTGGTTAAGGTATGCACGATGTTCCCCTCCATATCAGAATATACATTCTCATTAAGTACATCCTTAAAAAATGTACTGCCCTGCTACTACATAAAGCGGTGGGCCTCACCTCCCCCAAGAATAAAGAATCTCATCCTTCCTTGCCCTGATGGACAAGGGAGTCAACTAACCGTCTGCTCCTGCCATTCCACAGATGCGAGAAAATGACCGCCAGCAGCAAAATTAGGCTGAAAGCCGCCAAAATCCAAAGGGTAGCCGTCACCGACCATTCGCTCATGCTCCAGCCTGTTACATATTGAAGCACTGCTCCGCCAATTCCGCCTGACGCAATTAGAATGCTGGTCGTTCTCTCGGTCATTCCCGGAATCAGCACGTTCGCATAGACGAGGGCAATACAGAAGAGACCGGACATGAATAACCCTGCACCAAAAATCAGAAGGTATGTAGCCCACTGACTGGAGACAAACGCCATTGCGACCAGAAAGCAGAAAGTTCCGATTCCGCTCCAAAGCAGGAAAGGAATATATCCTGCGGACTCTGCAATCTTCCCTGAGAACATGCGGCCGATGATCATCGCAATCCATAGTATGCTAACACCCAACGAAGCTACGGATTCCCGAATCTGCAGGGTCTCGATCAGAATAGAGGGCAGGAAGTTCATGAGCCCCAGTTCAAGCCCCATGTAAACAAAGAAGAATACAATGAATATTCCCAGTAACACACGGTGCTGTACAGAGTACCGGGCTTGTTCGACCGATCGCTCAGAGGTTTGGAGATCTGCTTGGATAAGGTGGGAAGAGGAGGAAGTAGGCATGGTAATCCAGAACAGCCCCAGAATAAACGTCAGAAGGGAGATGGTGTAGAAGGTCAAATACCACACTCCAAGCCAGATATACAGGCTTACCACTGCGGGAATGAGCAGTGCGCCAAGTGCAAAATAGACATCCAGCTTGGACATGGCTACGGCTTTCTGCTCTTCGGTGAACTCAATCGTGAACGCTCCGATGGACGACTCAATGATGCCTGAGCCGAAGCCAACCCATATGGTCATCACGATAACCCAGGTCCATGAGGGAAGTACCCCCAAGATGGCATATCCTGCTACGATACTAACCAGGGCAATGGACAGCATAGACTTGCGACCGATGTGTAGAGCCATGAAGGGGGAGAACAGAACACCGACAAGAAATCCAAAAAACTGAAGGAACAACAATAATCCGCCATCGCTGTACCCCAGTCCATAGTAAGGCAGTAGGACCGGCAGTAATGCTCCAAGCACCACACTAGTAATGCCGATTAACAGATAGAAAGCACAACTTAAAGCGAATAGTCTCTTCAAGGTCCGTCCCTCCATAAGTCTATATTTT
Source organism: Paenibacillus sp. SER-28 (assembly GCF_052906305.1). Taxonomy (NCBI): domain Bacteria; kingdom Bacillati; phylum Bacillota; class Bacilli; order Caryophanales; family Paenibacillaceae; genus Paenibacillus; species Paenibacillus sp. SER-28. The sequence continues at coordinate 29,653 of NZ_JBRECM010000017.1, forward strand.
TTATATGGATTCTGTTGCATTACTAGATTATACCTTTTTATTGGAAATGTACACACGTATTTATATAAAAAATGTAAAAATAATCGTTCGACAATTTTACACGTATTTGCTTAATCCAGTTAAGGTGAAACCAGTTTACCTGAAGAAACTGCATGCGGAAGGGAGAAATAAGATCAGCCCAAATTGTTTTCGGGCGCCAAACCGCTCATAATTGAGGCATAACTTTGTGTTTGCAAAATTAGGTTAGTAAGGATACCTAATAGTTGTTTTCTTAATACAACTATGATTGATAGGGTAGGAAAAAGAATGTTAACCGCTTATAATTTAAAAGGGAGAGGGAATTTTATTGGAAAGTCGAGAAGGAGAAAAATGAAAAAGAGAAGAAGGAATGCAGTGCAGCATAATTATCAATAGTCATGTGTACGGCTTTTTTGAACTTTACAACAAAAGGAGTCTACCAAAATGAATTTTTATTTAGAAATCCCGGAGCTTGACCGACATTTTCCTTTCCGGAGTTTTATTAATAAAGGCGACGTGCTTTGCTATCCTCATTGGCATAAAGAAATTGAAATTATTTATGTGACCCAGGGAACCTTGGATCTGGGAATTAACGATATTTCGATACGTATGAAACAAGGTGAAGTTCAGTTTATAAATGGGGGTGATGTTCATTATTTCTTGGCTTCTCCCGACAGCGAACGGGTGGTTATTCAATTTGATCTGAGCTTTTTTCAAGAGGTTTCCACATTAAGTGATCAGAAACGCCCTCTTAGATATATATTTACGGAGATGGAGCAATCAAGCTGGAACTGGCCAGAAGAAACAGCAGCTAAAATGCTTCCTCTGATTCAAAGCATTTATGATGAGAACGTCAACCACCACGAAGGTCATGCCTATATGATCAAAGCGAAGTTGTTTGAGATGTTGACTCTTATTATGCGTGAAGTGCCGAGAAGCATGACGCCAAGGCTTCCTGATATCTCTGAAAGACCCTTAACACAATCAAAGGACACTCTTTATAAACTGGAACGTATTTTTGAGTATGTGGAATGCCATTATCATGAAACCATTTCGCTGAAGAATGTCGCTGATTATATGGGGTTCAGTCCCTATTATTTCGCTAGGCTATTTAAGAAGAATACGGGGATGACCTTTGTAGCATTTTTGAATGATTACAGACTGAATAAGGCAAAATGGATTTTGTTGAATGAAAACAATCCGATCACTGAGGTCGCAGAGGCAGCAGGGTTCAGTAGTGTAAAGACGTTTCATCATCTCTTTAAAGAAGCAACAGGAACATCACCATTGAAATACCGCAGGACAATATTCGGGAATAAAACAGCAAGAAATGAGGAGGAAAGCTTTTCATGAGATTTGTATGATAGAGCTATCCGACGAAGTGAAGGGAGAGTTACGAGGACATTAAAATTTATTGATCTATGAGCAACCACTTGATATGCGGTGGGCTTAAATCAGGAGTGGAGGAAGATGAAAATGGGCAATCGTATATACAATGTAGTCATTATCGGTTATGGAGGCATGGGAAGCTACCATGTTCAATTGATCGAATCTAATCAGCAACTTGCCGTTGGCGGTGTATATGATATTGTCGATTACCGAATGGAACTGGCTGCGGCTGCCGGCTATAAAACCTATGCCAGCCTGGATTCCGTCCTTGCCGATCAGGCCGTGGATATTGTTTTGATAGCAACACCTAATGATGTTCATAAGGAAATCGCGATCCAGGCACTGCAAGCCGGAAAACATGTCATTTGTGAAAAGCCGGTTACGATAACGAGCGCGGATTTATTGGACATTGTTGAGGTGGCGCAGAAAGAAAATCGTGTGTTTACAGTACATCAGAACCGTAGATGGGATGAAGACTTCCGAATTATTAAAGATATAATTGGCAATAAGACCGTGGGTGATCTTTTCCACTTGGAATCGCGAGTTCAGGGGGCTAATGGCATCCCAGGTGACTGGCGGCAACTAAAGGCGTATGGAGGAGGAATGCTACTGGATTGGGGAGTACATCTGTTGGACCAGCTGCTTCAGATTACGGACAGCAAAATAGAAAGCGTAGCTGCTACCCTTAGCTATATTTTGGGGACTGAAGTGGATGACGGCTTTACCAGCTTTATTGAGTTCAAGGACGGTCTGACCGCAGTCATTGAAGTGGGTACAACCAATTACGTAAAGCTGCCGCGCTGGTATATTAAAGGAACTGAAGGAACCGCAATGATTAGAGATTGGGATTTGAGTGGAGAGATCGTCACCCGAAATCCAGATGTCGCTCACGTGGAACCCAAGCCGATTCAAGCAGGTCAAGGATTGACGAAAACGATGGCGCCGCCGTCTGAGGAATCCACCCTTAGGTTCCCGATTGAGAAAATACCTGCTGCTGCGGAAAGCTTTTATGAGAATTTTGTCTCCACCATCGAAGGAAAAGCGGAGATTGCGATCAAAAATGAAGAAGTACACCGTGTATTGGTGCTGATTGAGACGATTTTTGAGGCGGCAGCAACCAAAAGCGTGATTCGAAGAACTATTTAAATCCGCTCTATTTTTCGATCCGTCATAAGAGAGAGACATAGGATCCTGGAGAGAACCAAACAGTATTGATCTAATGAAATTTTGGGATGCATTTAAGTAATCAGTAAACCTTTGAAATGGTGAGCAAAATAATTTTGCCCACCATAAAACCAAGCGGGTATCGCTCCACAACCGAATTCTATTGCTTGATCATTTTTAAGTTGCTGAGATTTCGAATAGGTTTAATTTACACGTAAAGAGAAAAGAAGTTTTTACATAAAATCCGCTATTTCCTCCTTATAAATCAACATATTCTACTCTGAATTCTTCCTTAAAAACATAGAATAATCATTTGTACGAGAAAAGAGGAAGGGAGAGATCGTCACGGGGATACTTGTATTAACATCTGTAATTGTTGTAACGCCGATCAATGCTGATCAATGCAAAAAACGTTGATGGGGACCCTTCGAACAACCGAGGTGGTGCGAATCATGTTTCAAGCGGCAATGCAGCCAACAGTGATCCAATGAGAGTCACCAGGTGCAACATACCAGTATTTGATTAATGCTGCACACGACAAAGATATTAAAATCATACAGGATGTTGTGTATAACTACTCTAGCTGCTGGGGTGCAAAAGGTTTATTGTACTTGATCTCCCGGATAATCCTGCCTCCAGTAAGATCGGTGAAAACGGGCCTTTCTTGAAGCCTTAATTTTTAAATATAAGAAGCATGAAGGAATGACATTCCTAGGAGTGTCGTGATTTGAGGTTTTAAAAACACACTCATAAACATATGGGTGTGTTTTTTGGTGTTGAGGATGAGTCGTTCATGCCATTAACAGAATTTTATTATGATTAAGTAATTCGCCATATTCCTCTTCATTGATTGAAAGTAGCACAGATAACAAGAAGATGTAACATTTTTCGCAGCTTAGTACGTTAATGTAGACACCTTAACGTACTTAAGAGTATTCTTATGTGTACTTAAGAGGGACCCCATCGCAACCAAAACTAATGTATATGCAAGTAGATAAAGGAGGCCCATATATATGAATTCTCATACCTCTGACCGTATTAAAATCCCGCCAGGATTGTGGGCAGGATTATGTCAGTTAGGGTTTGGCGCCCACGACGTAGCTCGCAAAGCACGATTGCCGATCACCATTAGTACTGAAACAGTAGTCACCACCGCTCAATATTTCGCGATTTGGCAGGCATATTCTGATCTCATTGGTGACACTGCACAAGGAATCATCAAGCTTGCGACCGTCTTTGATACAGCGAAGTACCCACCGACTGTCTTAGCGACTTACCATGCTCGGGACTACCGCGACGCTCTAAACCGAATGGCTCGGTACAAACAACTCTGTCCCCCGGAAAACCTACATATCACTGAGAAGGGCGAGCACTGTACAATTGATCTGGAATGGCTGTCTCCCGAGCAATCTGGCCCGCCGATGCTGGTGGGTATTACGCTGGCTTGTCTTCTGGAGATTGGACGCCGGGGGACAGGTCAACCTTTGACAGCGCAGCTTGTTGAATTTTCGCACTCCATGGGCGATGTACAAGCCCTTGAAGCATTCTTCGGCTGTCGCATCCGAATTGGTGCAAAATGTAACCGATTGACGCTACATCGAAGAGATCTGGATCGTCCCTTTGTCTCGTACAACAAAGAGTTGCTGGAAATCCTGACTCCTGCTCTGGACCGATCGCTGGATGAGCAGCAGCGCAGCCGCTCAATTACTGAGATGGTCAAATGGATCCTGAAACGTAGCCTTACAGGAGGGCGTCCTGACATTCAGGCTGTGGCGAAGGAGCTCAGTATGAGCGATCGTACCTTGCAGCGCCGGCTTACTGACGAAAATACGAGCTTCAAGTTTCTATTGACACAAGCTAGGCATGAGCAGGCACGAGAGTACTTGGCAGACCCCTCGCTCGATATTAAAGAGGTGGCATTTTTGATTGGATATGAAGACCAGAATTCGTTTTACCGCGCCTTCCGCCAATGGGAGGGTGATACACCTTCAAATTGGCGGACTAAACACTTAGGTACAAACTCGATATCAGGAGCACGTTAGGACTGCCTAATGAGTTTTATTATTTGGCGTGTTAAACAAGAACTTTGGCGCAATATGCTAGTTACTGGACAATCCAGACAAGATAATATAATCACTATCCAGAGCTCAAGACTGTTTTAAAAAAGGAGAAGTGTATTATGGATATGGGATTAAAATATAAAACAGCTTTAGTTACAGGATCAACGAAAGGCATAGGTAAAGCAACTGCCATTGAACTAGCCAAAGAAGGTGTTAATGTACTAATTAATGGACGAAATTATGAAGAGGTAGAACGAACTGTAAATGAAATTAAGTCAAATTTCCCAGCTACCTCCCCTCAAAATGCGACAGCCGATATTGTGGATATTGGACAAAGAGAAGCTTTATTTGAAAAATACCCTAGTATTGATATTTTAGTTAACAATACGGGCATTTATGAAATTATGCAATATGAGGACGTAGACGATGAAGTATGGGAAAAATACTTCCGTACTAACGTTCTTGCTGCAAATGGATTATCAAAATTTTATTTACCTAAAATGTTGAAAAATGATTATGGCCGCATTATTTTTATTGCGAGTGAAGAAGCAATTATGCCTTCAGGACAAATGCCGCAGTATTGTATGACAAAATCTATGTTGTTATCATTGTCAAAAAGCTTATCTAAATTAACAATAGGGACAGAAGTTACAGTCAATACGATCATGCCAGGACCAACACTCTCTGAGAATGTGCACCAAATCATTGAGAGTATGTATCCTCATGAAAATATGACTTTTTCAGAAAAAGAGAAAGATTTTATGGTTACAAACCTGCCTCAATCTGAAATACAGCGATTTATCAAGCCTATTGAAATAGGTAGACTAGCTACATTTGTATGTAGTCCTTATGCATCTGCATTTAAAGGTTCTCCAATCCGTATGGATGGGGGAATGGTACCGACTATTTTTTAGCGCTTGTGGAGAAGCTTGCTGAAATTAGCGCTGACATTGCGGAACATTATAATAAGATGAAGTCAAATATCACTCGAGGGTAGGATGAGGATCATGAACCATTTTGCTATGTATGGAAAGTTGACGGCACGTCCAGGGCAAAGGGACGCTCTTGCAGACATCTTGCTAGAAGCGGCCGATCTGTTGAAGTCGAATAATGACTGCTATTTGTATATAGTCAATGTGTCAGACGACGACCCGAATGCGGTGTATGTGACCGAACTGTGGAAAGATGCAGATGCCCATGCAGCCAGCCTTAAGAACGAAGAGGTACTGGCGTCGATACAACGCGGCCGATCGTTGATTATTGGAGCGGAGCCCATTAAACTGCGTGCTCTAGGGGGAAAAGGCCTGTAGGGTCATGATGCAGTTGCTGCTACCACTGCAGCCGATCACTCGGTTGCTTTTAAGCTAACCAGCAGGATAGTCCTAATGAAACACTTTTGAAACATGTGAAAGGTTGGCAGATAAAATTGGCCTTGGTATAATAAGGGTAATTCACTAAGGAGAGATTTTTTTGTCTGGAGTTGTTCTTTACTAATCCAATTCCATAAAAAGAGGTTTTCATGCACCTACTATTCGTCTGCCCAATTTTTGTATTACGGGTGGGGATTTGAAAGCTTCGGAATTAGTTAAGAACAACGGATATTACCAGATCCTTAGGGATACCTGTTATAATGAGTCCAATCCGTGCTGGTTCAGCGCGGATTTTTTTGTGGCAAAATAGCAGGTGATATGAGGGTAGGAATGACGTATGTTCATTCCTGCCCTTTTCTAATTTTTAGCAAAGGGGGATAGAAGAGAATTACTCCAATTTGGTCATCAAATACAACCCGACTTCTTGAATGAAAGATTCAATCTAAGTAAATAGAAAGGTGGACAATACATGAAACTTCAAACGAATCGGCTCCTATTAAAAACACTTGATCTTAATTTAATTGAAGCAGCAGCCCGACGTGATATAGGTGCTATTGAAGCTTTGGGTTATAAAACCAGTGATGAATGGCCGGGTCCTGATTTCTTTGAAGCTTTACCTTATTTTCGAGAACTTTTGATAAAAAATAATGGCACTAGAGGTTTTGATTCTTGGATCATTGTGGAGAAGGATACCCAAGAAATTGTTGGAGGGATTGGTTTTTTAGGAGATCCTGATCAGAACGGTATGATTGAGATCGGTTTTGCAACGAATGAAAGTCATCGCCGCAAAGGCTATTGCTATGAAGCCGCTCAAAAATTAATAGAGTGGTCCTTAAATCATGAAGAAGTCCAAATCGTAACGGCAAGATGCGTACCTGACAATAACAGCTCTAAGAATTTGTTATTGAAGTTAGGATTTCAAATTGATCACAAAGATGAAGAATTGCTTTATTGGAAATATCAAATGAAGAAAGTAGGAGGGGGTCAGCAGAAATGATCCGTCGAGATCTAGATGACGTAGATTTCATAAGAGCAAATGTAATGGGGCCTAGTTCGATTATCATGCTCGAGGAGCTATCGAAAAATTTGACTTTGCAGAAAGGAATGAGAGTGCTGGATTTGGGCTGTGGGACCGGACTTACTTCTATCTATCTGGCGCAAAAGTTTGACATAACCATATTTGCTGTCGATTTATGGATTATTGCAACTGAAAACTATAGAAGATTCAGAGAGTTTGGTTTGGAAAGCCAAATTACCCCCATCCATGCAGATGCCTGCCACTTGCCTTTTGCAGAGCAATACTTCGATGCAGTTATAAGCGTAGATGCGTATCAATATTTTGGAGCGAATGAGCAGTACTTAGATGACCATCTTGCGCCGCTAGTTAAAGAAGGAGGTAAATTGGCTATAGCGATGCCAGGGGTAAAGATGGAGTTTGATGGGGTTATACCCGTGGAACTGCAGCCGTTCTTGTCACTTAGTGAGGTTGATAATCAGTGGCATACATGCGATTGGTGGCAGAAATTATGGGAACAGTCGGCAAATATTTACGTTGAATCGGTAAGAGAAATGAGATGCTTCTCGAAAGCTTGGTATGAATGGCTTCAATGCAACAACGATTATGCACGTGCTAATAACGCATTGCTGAATGCAGATGACGGGAAGTATATGAACCTAATTTCGCTTATTGCTACTAAGAAATAGCAATATCCGGGGACAAAAGTTCCCAGTCCTATGGGGTGTAATTCGCTAAACTAACTAAAAATGATAGTTCAACGCTACCAAAAACAGCCGAGCGCTCGGCTGTTTTTTAACTAACGGGCAGATTACACTAATGCAGATTCCTCATCGCATGAAGCGGTTAATCGATGCTAGGGTCGAACGTACAGGCTTAGGTCAAAAGAGTAAAAAGCGAGAACGGCCCATGAAGACCTCCACAAGCTTTCTCAATTCCCAACGGGTCTACACGAATATGGAGAGGCTTTAGAACTTGTATCCATAGCATTTTTTAAACACAAATTGTCGATATTCCAAAATACTGTTTAACAGTGCTTTTTTCTCTCTAATATCATCATTTTCTTTTGAAATGCCGATATAAAATTGAGTCTAGAGAACTATTTTATACATAAACTTTACCTAAAGGAAGTGGAAAGAGATGTTGAAAAAGAAATGGCTTATCACCCCGTTGGTTGCGACGACACTGTTTTTCGGTCAATCTGCATTCGCGGCAAACACGTTTCCTGATGTGGAAGGAACAAAATATGAATGGGCTGCCGAATCGATTCGTTCCATGGTCGACAAGGGGGTTGTCAAGGGCTATGCAGATGGGACCTTCAAGCCAAGCAAAACCATAACGAAAGCGGAATTTGTACATATGTTTCACAAGATTTTTCCAGAAATCGATCATTCTTCCGGCGAACCTTCCGACTTTGTGGATGCGCGTAAACACTGGGCGAATAAAGATTTTGCAGCAATATTCAACGGGGACTACGTTTGGCCGTATGCTGAAAGTGTTGGTGGGAAATATCCAAACTATCAATTCTATGTCAAACCTGACAAACCATTGACCCGCTGGGATGTGATGATGATCGCCTCTCTTCGTACGGATTATACCAATCAGACGCTTCATCCTGAGATTGAGGAAGTGATTTCTGCAGCTGCGCAGTACAATGATATGAAAGTTCGTCAGGCCAATTACAATGACAATTTCTCGGCCTACTATCCGGTGCTGTACATCGACAAGACTGGAGAAGAGTACAACTATGATGGAGATTCCCAGGATCAAAAGGCAGAAGCATTCTACACCCTAACCAAGATGGGAGTCCTTACTGCTAATGAAGGATACCTTCACCCAAAAGCGCTAGTCACACGGGCTGAAGCTGTTACCATTTTACAGCGTCTGTACGAAGCTACAACGAAGTAATTTTTAAATCAATGATGATCAGACAAAAGCAAAAAAAGATCCAACAAATGGCTTCATTTACACCTCAAAGAGTAGGCTGTTAGGTTTTGATAATCCGAATTCAGAAAATAAACAAATCTAAAAGTATGTCAATGAATTTGTGGAAGAATTATTGAGATTTCAAACCGCTGATCTGAACAAATCAAATCAGCGGTTTTTTTTAGTATGAACATGGGGGAAGATCAAGCTGCACCTTTTAGAAAGTTTTTTGACAGGTCGACGAAATCGAGGTTAATATAGATCCATTAAGTCCTTGATTGAAGTGGGGAATCTGAAGTATTCAAAAGTAATGAAGAATGCACTCCACACGATGCTTTATTTAATTGCCTTTGCGTCAGACAGACCGAGAGGGAATGGTTAGCTTTGATTAAAATATAGTTAGTATATATCTATTAAGTCTTTAATACTTGAAATTTTACCAAGTCGGTACATTCTATAAAGTACTGGTTTTTGTGAGAAAATGATGCACTACTATTGTGACCTGTAATCATACAAAAAGGAGACTGAACTTATGTGTAGCGAACGTTCTACTAATCCCTGGAATTCGGAAGGGTATAATGACAAGCTGGATTATGTCGCCAAGCCGGAACGAGGGTCTTGTCCTTGCTTCAGCGAGGGAAGAAATCTGTAGTATTTTTCAAACATTGGCGAATATACCAGCCCGTTGGAGCAGACTGACTTCCGTGTTACGTTGGCTCAACACTTCGACAAGCCCACTCCGCTTAAGGGAAATACAGGGGCGCGATAATGATCAAACGACCACTGAATATGCTTTTGTTTTCTGAAAAATGGTATTATGGCAGTTATTAAAAAAATAGCTAATAAGGTTGCTTTACAGAGAGAAACATCAGAATCAATTAAAATAGTGTGCAAAGGTTCATGCAACCGACTTCATAAAACCGTTTGTTTAGGTGAAACGCCTTCTTTACGCCAAATAAATGACATTGGATGCATGATGATTGGTGCCGTGCAATGGTTTGGGATATGAACTTGGTGGACCTACGACTCATGCAATTGCGCTGACTTCCAGTGCTGCCGACTCATGAATACCAAAGACAATGCAATTACCGTGAGGATAATCCCAAGCATTTGAAATCCCTTGAAGCTAAACGCACCTCCCATTACGATAGCTATCAATAATGAAGAGATAATGGTTCCCAGATATCTTGATGTGTTAAATAATCCGGATGCTACACCGATTATTTCTTTTGGAGAACTTTGGAACAGGGCTGCTTGCATACCTACATTGTTCAAACCGTTGCTAATACCGAATGCAGCTAAAGCCAAACACACGCTGATAACCGGTGAAGTTGGATTCAATGTCACGAGCCACACTGACCCCAATGTCATCAGAATTGCGGACACCAGCAATGCCGGTCGGGGTCCTGATTTATCGATCCATTGTCCTGCAATTGGAGAAGTAATTAGCGAGCACAAGCCTAAGCTTAGCATGAGAATGCCTGTTTGGAACTCACTGACATGACGTACCATTTGCAAGTAGGACGGAAGCCCGAAAAAGAGCGAGTAATATAGTACATTAACGAGCATGAATTCAACATTAACCCAAGTCATCGCAGGATACTTGGCAAATGTACGTAAAGGAATAAAGGGTGATGTCGCTTTTAACTCATGTCGTACGAATATCCCCAGCGCAACGAGACCTATCAGCCCGACAATGACATTTCCTAATAAGATATGTCCAGATGATTTTGCTGAGAGTAGTCCAACGAGCAGGGTAACCAAAGCCACTGTGAAGAGCAGAATCCCTAATGCATCAATCAATTCAAACCATTTACGAAAGGACATGTTGCGTGCTACGGATGTTGGCAGTTCGTCCTTAGGAATATTCCTCCAAGCCAATACAAAGCTGGCCACCACAAACGGAATATTGATGAAAAAGATAGCAGGCCAATTCCACCAGTGAATCAAGACACCGCCAATAAAGGGGCCAATCGCTGCTGCTCCAGATAGGAATATGGACAAAACAGACAACGCAGTTGCTTGTTTCTCTGTAATATGGATTCGAACAATAGCCATTCCAACCCCAGCCATCATACTTGTTCCGATGGATAGCACAATGCGGAACACGATGAGCCACCCGAAATTTGGTGATAATGGAGCTAATAATGATGCAATGAAGGCTACAACAAGCCCGGTAAGAAATATTTTCCTACGACCGAATAAATCGCTGGCTTTTCCCATGACAGGTTGAGCGATGCTACTTGCAATGTAGAAAGAAAAAATAATCCAGGAAACACCTGTAAAGTCAAGTTGGAACACATTTTGCAGACTTGGAATAGCAACAGAAACCATCGAAGAATTTAATGGGTTCAATAGTATCCCTAGACCAACTGAAATCATTAACCACCAGCTGCGAACGCTCATTTCTGGTCCCCCCATAGCGAATTAATGTCATCGTACTTGAAATCGATTATTTATTCCAACGCATTTGATGTTATAATCTCATTGACTTGAGGGAATGAATGGGGGATCATAATGGAACTTCTTCAACTGCAATATTTTCTGACGGTAGCTCGTTTGGAACATGTGACCGAAGCTGCACGAAGTCTGCACGTTACTCAATCGTCGCTGAGCAAAACGATTCAACGTCTAGAGGAAGATCTGGGGGTTCCTCTATTCGATCGAACAGGGAGGAAACTGCGATTGAATGAGTTCGGAAGCAGATTCCTTCACCGTGCAGAGAGGGCTTTATTTGAATTGGAGCAGGGGAAGCAGGAGCTTAGTGATTTATCCAGCCCGGAACATGGCACTCTCGAATTGGCAGTGACCACCGCAAGCACATTACCCAATATTCTGCGAGAGTTTCGGAAAAAGCGACCCTATATTCAATTTCATGTGCAAATGCTGACCACGCAGGAAATGGTAACGCTGCTTCATAGAGGAGAGGTCGATTTTTGCTTGTCCTCACCTCCAATAGAGGGAGATGACATCGAATGCCAAATCGTGTTTATCGACCCAATCCTTGTAGCTGTTCCAAAGGGGCATCGGCTGGCAGATCGAAGCAGTGTAACGTTGACAGATCTAAGGGATGAATGGTTTGTCGGTGTAAAGAGAGGCTACGGTACTCGCGATTTAGTGGACTCTGTATGCAAATCGGAAGGTTTTATACCTAAGTATGTGTATGAGGGGGATGAACCTGCAAGGCTTAGTACACTTGTGGAAGCTGAAATTGGCATAGCCTTCATACCAAGCACGGCAAGAAATTCACGGGAACATCTTAAATATCTTCAAGTAGAAAATCACGAATTGGTACGGGAGATCGCTTTATTATGGCACAGGAGTCGGTATATTTCGCGGGCTGCTCTGGAATTCCGTGAGGTAGTTGTAGAATATTTCGGAGCGATATCCAAACAGACAATATAATCCCATATATAAGTGAAATAAAAAACATTAACAGAAGCGGTAGCGTAGGACATGTTAACCAAACGTCCTAAGCAGCCGCTTATTCTTTTATTCAACTGCAAAATTTGTAATTTCGATTTGTACGCTGCCATACACACATGCCCAGCTATTGAAGGAGTTTTTTAGATTGTACTAACCCATCCTTCTCAGCTGGCGAAACTGCTCCGGCGTGATGCCTGTATGCTCCCGAAATCTCTTGATAAAATAGCTGCTTTGATGAAAGCCAGTTTCCAGTGCAATCTGCTTTACAGTGAGTGCCGTGGATACAAGGAGATGTTTGGCCAGCGTTATTCGGCATTGGAGCAAATATTGAGCTGGGGTGCTGCCCATGATCTGATGGAAGAGCCGGCTAAAATGAAAGGAGCTATAACCTGACGTCGCAGCCATTGTCTTCAAATCGAGCATGTTCCGACAATGCATACGAATATATTCCGCCGTATGACGAATCCTCTCATGGACGGTGCCGCCGGGAGAGGTGCCGAAACTTTGAATGCTTTTATGTACAGAGGACCGGAATCTGGAAAAGTGTGTGGATTGAATATGTGAATGAGGTAAGAATCAATGAGGTCAAGATAACACCGGATATCGACCGTCATATGATCCGCTTTGACTTTCAGTCGAAGCTTTTATCGAACGTTTCCGTGCAATCACCGGAGCAATTAAAGCGACCCCCTATCTCTCGGGCTATTGCTATACACAGGTAACCGATGTACAGCAGGAAGTCAACGGGTTGTTGACGGAAGACCGAAAACCGAAGGTTCCGCTTGAAGTGATTCGGGAAATAAATCTGGCTTGAAGCGATAATTAAGATAATAGAATTTGCAGAACGGTTGCATGCTGTTGTTCAGCCATTGCTGGATTCACTTAACTAGAGAGTTTAAACTTGGAATAGCAATGTTGGAAAACAGGACAACTTTTCGCATACAGGCTTTTTATTAGAAAACTGGATTTAATTTTTTTGGTTTTTTGTTCCCCACTCACATAACCCTTCCAAAACAGGTAATAACGTTTCTGCTTTATCTGTGAGACTGTACTCGACTTTAGGGGGGACTTGAGGATATTCTTTCCGATTCACCAGACCATCCGCTTCCAATTCTTTTAGTTGTGAACTCAATGTTTTATAAGTAATAGCCCCTATCTGTCTTTTCAGATCATTAAAGCGAACTGTTCGGTTTTCGGCTAGGAGATAAATAATAACCATTTTCCATTTACCACCAATCAGTGAAACTGTATAACCAAAAGGTGTATCTTGAATGTTTTTAACTTTACCTTTAAATTCAGCCATACTCATGTTTACAATATCCTTTCGGGTAGTACCTATCAAAATAGTGCGTACTACGTTTTTATTTGTGTTCAGTTTATACTAACCTTACTTTTGAAGTAAAGGAGAGAAAAACATGACTGAAAAAACAATACGTCTGTTAATGCCACAATGGCAAGGGGGAAACAATCCTAATTACTCTTTTGGAGCCGAACTGCTTGCTTGGCTAGCTCCGGATAATGATCAACCCCTTATTCATGTTCCCATTCAAGCTTATAACGGTACTCCGCTTGAAAACGAAAACGGTATGAATGGGAGAAAACAGCTACTTGAACAGTTAGAGGCTGCTCAGCATATCATTGATGCTCATAAGCCAGATCGTATTGTAATGTTTGGTGGTGACTGCTTAGTGGAACAAGCTCCATTTGCCTATTTGAACGAACGATACGGTGGGGAATTAGGTTTAATTTGGATCGATGCTCACAGTGATTTAGTTAGATATGTGGGCTATGATAACGGACATACATTACCGCTCGGAAATCTTTTGGGAGAAGGAGATGAGGAGTTCGCAAAACATGTGAAAATCCCACTAAAACCTGAAAATGTCTTTATCGCGGGATTAGCGGCTCCTACAGAACAAGAAGCAGAAGTCATTTCAGAAGCGTTTCAAAGACTAGGCATAGCTCCTGCAGAATCAGACACAGAAATGATTCAAAGACTAGGGATTAAAAATGCAGGAACCAAAGAGTTAACGAATAGTACTGAATCTATTAGAGAGTGGATTAAAGAAAGTGGCATTAAGCATCTAGCTATTCACCTTGATTTAGATGTGCTTGACCCAAAAGCATTTCGTTCTTTACTGTTCGCCAACCCTGAAGCGCCCTATAATTTTTCTCCTGCGGGAACAATGCAAATGCCTCAGCTACTTAATCTGATTAAAGAACTATCTGAAGAGACAGATGTAGTTGGATTAGGTATAACGGAGCATATGCCGTGGGATGCTATTAACTTAAAGAATCTGCTTGGAGAGATACCTATTTTAAATAAGTAAGTTCATACATGGATTATAATAGAACAATGATCTGCTTAATCATAAAAATACACCTCCGCAAACATAAAGTGCGTGAGTGCATTTTTATGATTAGCGATTTTGACATCCTATATTTGGGATTGTGAGATGTAGGAGAAAATTCAACGAATTTAGTTTTATGAATGAACAGAGCTGAGAAATGACAACTTAAGAAAGTAGTATACATCACAATTTCCAAAGGAGGATATCTGTTATGGCTCACCAGAAGAAAAGGAAAGAAGCAGCCTGGAAGTCACGAAAGCAAGAGCAGCATCCCCATGGTAAAGTCAAATCGCTCAAGGAGCTGTCCAGCGAATAGGAGTGAGGAGTATACTGCTTGAAAGAGAAGGACTGTCGGTGAAATTCATCGGCAGCCTTTTTTTGCAATAATTTCGCTTACAGGAATGTTGCAGCTGGATTTACTAATAACTTTCCAGCTATTGCTTGTAAGCTTTTCAGATTGCAGACCTCATTAGGATGAAAACGCTGAGTATGTAGTTATTTAATATTCTCTTTGTATAACAACCCAATGCAGATAGCGGGACTTGTAAAAAATGTTTTCCTGATGACAGCGTCTACAAACACCAAATTGCTATGCGTCACATACATCTTCACTTATTTTGGACCAGTAATTTACAGCGTTCTACTATAGAGGGTATCTTCTTAAATTCGTTTTTCTAAAGGCTGCCTGTTCCGGCTAAGAAATGAAGCATCTCCTGTCCAGGAGATGCTTCTTCTACGTTATGATTGGGGAGTCTGAGATAAGCTGATTTATCAGGATATGATTGAATTCAGGAAACCCTGCTTCACCTGATCCGACAGGGGCATAAGTGGCAGACGCAATTGCTCGGCGGCAATAATCTCTTGTTGGGTAAGCCACCACTTGATCGCGGCCGGGGCTGGCTCTGCAAATACATGCTGGATCATCGGTTCCAGTAGCATAAAACTGTCTCGCGACCCGTTCATGTCGCCAGCCATAAAACGTCGGTATATATCCACATACTTCTGGATATGGAGATGAGCGGATGCAAGCATACCACCGGTAGCCCCCTGGCATAGCATGGCATGGAAATAGGCATCCTCTCCGCAGAGGACAGGCTTGGTCTCGTACTGGGTCAATTTTAAGAGCAGATCAAGACCGCCCGTGCTGTCCTTGAGCCCAATTATGCCATCCAGGTCCAGCACTTTGCGAATTGTATCTATTGTCATGCGACTACCCGTGCGAACCGGAATCTCATATACTAGCACAGGCAGGCCTACACGAGATACGACACGGAAATGCTCCAATATTCCTTCCTGCGTCGGCCGGTTGTAATACGGAGTGACCACCATGGCTGCATCCGCTCCTAATTCAGCCGCCATTTCCGTCCGATGCACCGTTGAATAGGTATCGTTCGTTCCCGTGCCAATAACGATCGGAATGGTTTTGTTCATGCTCTTCAGAACATCCTGCGTCACATGTACCATCAGCTTCACTTCATCCCAGGATACGGTTGGCGACTCTCCTGTCGTACCGTTAACGACCAGACCCTGGATGTCATGGCCTGCAAGATAGGTAACATACTTCCGGTACGAATCGATGTCCAGCTTATAGTCACGCGTAAAAGGTGTAATCAGCGGTATGAAAATCCCATGAATATGTTGTTCGTTCATCATCATCAGTTATCCCTTCCCGTTGAATTAAATCTAATGTAACATAGGAAACAGCATCAGAGTTATCTATAATAAACGATGATTCTAATCAAAATTTTCGATGGGGTGGCCAGATTGGATTTCATTTATCTTCAAACATTTCGGGAAGTTGCCATTCGTGAAAGCTTTACAAGAGCAGCAGAAGTGCTCGGTTACGCACAATCCAGCGTCACGACCCAGATTCAAAAGCTGGAGAAAACATATCAAGTTAAATTGTTCGAGCGCTACAATAACAATAAGATTCGTCTTACCTCCGCCGGAGAAGAGCTGTTCAAGCTTGCTGGACAAATGCTGGAGCTTTTCGAGCAATCGAAAGAAAAGTTGGCCAAGCAGGGCGGAGGCTCCATGACGATCGGTACTATGGATTCCATCGCTTCGTATTTTCTGCCGCCGTATATGCAGGCGACTCGCAAAGAATACCCAGATCTGAACATACGATTGCATACGGATCGCGAAGAGATGATTTTGCACCAGGTGAGGGAAGGGGAGGCCGATGTTGGGTTGATCCTCGCGGACGATTCAAGCAATCCGGCGTTGCAGTGGATTACCATTCGAGAAGAACCGCTTGTGCTGATTGTCCATCCGAACCATCCGCTTATCGCTAAAGAGCGAATCGACCTGAATGATCTGGTTGATGCGGAGTGGATCATGCCCGAGCATACGTGCAACTACAGACAACTGCTGGAGAGAGTGCTTCGAGCAAATGGAATCACCTATCGCGTGAGTCTGGAGCTGGGTAATCCGGAAGCGATCAAACGGAGCATCAAGACTGGAGAGGGTATATCCATTCTACCTCTAATGGCTGCGCTGGAAGAGATTGAACGGGAAGAGTTAAAGGTGTTACCCTTTGAGCATGCCGAGCTCAAGCTGGAAATTCAGCTTGTTCTTCATCCCAAAAAGTGGGTGTCCAACGCATTGAGCTTTTTTATGGAGAGCATGAGAATATAGATTTTCCTCCACATCAAAATTAATATACAATACGAGCGCTTCCTAGTAGATACCAGAAGCGCTCAAAGTTTAACGTACCGAAGAATGAGAACTTAGAAAGCAAAGATGAACCAAAGTTTATTCAAATCATCGACGTATTTTTTCTGGAGAATAAGCAATCAATATTTGTATTCACTAAACCATTCGGTTACTTAATGTTTAATTAGAACAAGATGATCGACCTTACAGCCAAGAATGGTGATTTAAGTTAATGGGAAAGGAAAAAATATAATAATGAGGAGTGATTAGGTGAAGGTTTTGGTGGTAGGTTCAAATGGACAAATTGGACAACATCTTATCCATTTTTTGAAAGAAAACAAAGAACACACAGTCCGTGCGATGGTTAGGAAACAAGAACAAGCTAATGCTTATCATAATGGTTCCATGTTCCTGATGTTTTGGTTTTTAGGCAAGGGCATATTCCATTACTTTATTAAATAAAACTGGAGCCCAAAGAAGAACGAAACAATGATCGAACAGAATTGGGTAATAAATATTGTAGAACATACGCATCAAAAAAGGATTGGGAATATCAAGTAGTTTTCCCAAAAAAACCGCCGATATCTCTGTCCCGTAACCTTAAGTTTTTGAAAGATTTTTTAAAAGAGAGAAAGTACTATTCACAATGGTATAACCCTGTTATCTATCGACTTCAGTGTATTTGAGTCTTGTCCAGTTGACCATCTTGCCTCCACATTCGTAACAATACAGATCCCCTCTTAATTAAACCATTGATTTATCACCTCATCGCAAAAGGAACATTAATCACCAATCTCAACGAGCTTATTTCATCCCGTAGCATAATATTACTAAACACACAGGTGAACCCCCAAGTAGAAAAAATAGATGGAGGAATGTTGTATGGCATTTAACCAAATCAGGATATATGCTTAGTGTTGTCTTTATGGGAAAAAGTTCAAGGTGGTTACCATAAATCCCCCTCATGTGTGGCTAAGGAGGCCTGATGGTGAGGATCTAGAGATATTTTTTACTGATTTAGTGAATCACCCGACTTTTGTACTGGAAGCCTCGATGAAACTTGAGAAGCAACAAGAGAAGAAGTCATACGATAAAAGTGCTGTACAAATCTCTTCAACTGCAACTTTGGAATACATAAGATGAAAACCTGCTTGTTCTCCATGGATTCTCAGGCTACTAAGCCTGCTGCTACGAAGCCTACAGGAAGTAGACGAAAGAGCGCTGCTGATGATAAGAAGACCGAATAAGGAGAGCGTGCCATGGAAGTCCGATCCGGACAATTCGCATAGCAGCCATTGGCAGAAAAAAAGGGTTGTCCCATAAGTCATAAAAATGACTAGGGACGTCCTGTTCTCCAATTGTAAAACAATAAGAAACCGTTCCTGGGTAAAATGGAGGTACCACCCGACCATTTGAAAGGATATGGTTTCTTTGTACATTCAATATACCATTATGAGATAAAAAGAGGAGTTACGCAGGACTATCCCTCATCCATGTTATGTGGCTTTGTGGCCAGCCCCACAATTAATGTCTATTAGCTCTTAAACCTTCAATAAATATGCGGTGTAATCCATCAAGAACTCGTTGGCTTGTAAAGCCTTCATCTTGGAGATGGTAATCGATATTGTGAAGCACGGCCAGCAGGGCTTCAATAGTATATGAAATGTCCACCCCGGATACGTCTCCCTGTTCAACGGCCTCATTTAGCAGATTTCTGCTTATATTGCGCATCCATTGACATAACGGAGATTGTAACGGACGATGCCCGGTTGAGGCCCGGCTGACCTCACAGAGCCAAGGAACTTTCGCTTCTAAAAAAGATACATATCTTACGATTACATGGTAAAGCCGGTCCAAGGCAGCGGTTTCTGGGGACTGATCAAGAAATGCTTGAACTTCATCAAACAAAGGTTGGTATTCTTCATACGCGATCTCCTGACATATGTCGCCCTTATCCGAGTAGCGGCGGTATAGGCTTGCTTGTCCTACTCCAGCAGTCTTCGCAATCTGATGCATATTGACATTGTCAACACCGTTTTTGATGAAAAGTTCTCTAGCCGCCGCCAAAATTCGTCTTCGGTTTAACTCCTCTCTGGGAATTTTCAGAGAGACAGATTGCGATTCTGAATTCATCATAAACATCTCCCTTCATCATTAATTTAACTGTTATTTAACACGAAAAACGGACAATATGTCCGTTTTTCGTGTATAGGACATGTTGTCCGTCTTCATATTATAATACATTTCGTGAAAAATTAAAAATACATTCATTTGGGTGACCGATGAGCTTTTTTTTATTTCTTGGTATAGTGCTTTTTGTAAATTGGAGGCAAATGCGGTTCAATGCCCGATAGGTCCAGTTCCTTTAAACTTGCGATCGTATGAATAAACTGCTCGTATGCATT
The DNA here is from genome assembly GCF_052906305.1 of Paenibacillus sp. SER-28. Lineage (NCBI taxonomy): Bacteria > Bacillati > Bacillota > Bacilli > Caryophanales > Paenibacillaceae > Paenibacillus > Paenibacillus sp. SER-28. The sequence continues at coordinate 49,432 of NZ_JBRECM010000017.1, forward strand.
TTTCTTGTCGCTCGTCGTATCTGTTCCGGTTTCGGTTGATGCTTTCCTGCTAACTTCAGAGTTAAGTTGCTTTTGATCCATAGATTACCCTCCATCAAATATAGTCAGGCTTACAAATCCGGATGTCTCTTGTGCCAGTCTGTATTCATTTCATAAGTATTGCCGATACCTAGTACTGTCGCTTCTTCGAAGGGGCGGCCAATCAATTGCATATTAATCGGCAGACCGGAAGGTGAGAAGCCGCAAGGCATGCTCAGGCTAGGCAAGCCAGTCAAATTGGTCGGAACCGTAAATGAGTTCAATCTGAATACACTAGCATCATCATCTGCACGCGGCGCAGTGATCGGTGTTGCCGGCGTCAACAAGATGTCGATTCCGGACAATGCATTCAAAAAATCATTGACAATTAGTTGCCGGGCCCGCTGAGACTGAAGGTAAATGGAAGCCGGAATATCTCTACTGCTTTCAAGAAACATTCGGACGTCCGGTCCATACTGTTCCAATTCTGTCTCAAGCCACTTTTCGTGGTACGAGTACATTTCCGTCATCATAATGGCCATCGTCGCACTTCTAACATGTTTGATCAGGGGCAGGCTAACTTCGATGATTTCTGCTCCCAGTTCTCGGAATTTATTGATAGCGGCCTTCATCGCAGCTTCCACTTCCGGCATCAAATCCTCGTAATAGTAGTTTGTCGGCAATCCGATACGCACACCCCTGAGACCATTCGGATACATCTTGATACCTGGCGCAGGCAGATCGACAGTCGATTCATCCTTTGGATCGAAGCCAGACATCACATCCAAGCACAGGGACGCATCCATGACACAGCGGGTCAACGGACCCGAGTGGTCCAATGACCAGGCCATTGGAATGATACCATACCGACTGACCCGACCGTACGTCGGCTTCATCCCTACGACACCGCACAAAGCAGCGGGTATGCGGATCGAACCTCCGGTATCCGAGCCTGTGCCCAGATAAGTAAGTCCAGCCGCTAAAGCAGAAGCCGAGCCGCCGCTTGAACCTCCCGTTACAAGTTCAGTGTTCCACGGATTGAGGCAAGGACCGAAGTGCGGGCTAGTTGTTGTCAATCCCGCAGCGAACTCGTGAGTCTGTACTTTGCCTAGCAGAACTGTTCCAGCCTCATGTAGCTTAGCTGCAACCGTCGAATCGTAATCGGGGACGAAGCTGTTCAATATTTTTGAACCGGCAGTTGTTCGGATCCCTTTAGTGTAATATAGATCCTTATGAACGATGGGAATCCCGTGAAGGGGCCCTTTGTACCGACCATGCATAATATCGCGTTCCGATTGCTTCGCTTGTTCAATCGCCAGTTCGGACGTTTGGGTAACGAAAACGTTCAGTTTCGGATTCAAACGTTCGATGCGGTGAAGCGCATGTTCTGTAATCTCTACCGGGGATATTTCCCTTGTTCGGATCCCCTCGGCCAGCTCATGAATAGCAGCAAAGGACAGTTGGAAATTTAATTTACTCATCTATTCATCCTCCGTCTCTTTCGGACATGTCGTAAGTCTACCAAACTAATTACCATAGCTTCCGCTACGATTTGCTTTTCTTGCGAATAAGTATGTCAGGATTGCCAACAGGGAAATGGTAAAATAAACAACAGAAAAAGGCATCTTTAGATCAATCAGTCGGCCGACCAGCGCAGGGCCGAATGCTCCGCCTAGGAGATAGGCCAGTGTGAAAATACCCATCCCTACACCCAGCTCAGCCGAACGGAGTGTCGTCGAAACTAAATTGCTGCTAGAGGTGAGGACACCGTTGAATCCAATCATAAGGATAATGATCAATAAAGCGTCGATCCATGGCGGCAAATGTACGGATACCCCCAGTAGTATAAATCCGCTGATGACGAGACTTTGCGATATGACAAGCACGCGGGAGCTTCCGAAACGATCTGTCCAACCTCCGATCCGGGATCCGAGCAAGGCTGCACAGGCGGCACCGGGAAGCATCAGCAGACCGATTTTACTAGTTGGTAAATGAAAGGAATTCTTCCATGACAGGAAGAGTAAAGGTTAACCCCGTGTTGCATACGAAGGTAAGGAATCCAATCCCTAGAATTCGTCGGTAAGGAGCATTTTTCATGAAAGATGCATCGATAAATGGATGTTCTTTTTTCTGAATATGAGTACCGAACCATAGAAGAACTGCTGCTCCTGCAATGAGCATAAACCAATAGTTCGTAACCCCTAGCAATACCAACGCCAGTCCCGCGGAGAACAAAACAGCTCCGAGAAAATCGAATGAACCGCGGTCGTGTTTCTTGTCAGGAACATACTTGAATATCAAAGGGATAACAAATAGGCTCAGACTGGACACGATGAACAAAGCACGCCAGCCAAAGTATTGCTCCACGAAACCGCCGAACACAGGCCCGAAGCCGGAAGCAAAGGCAATTGTGGCGGATAAGGTTCCCAGCACCCGTCCCTTGACTGTAGGCTTAAAATACAGGGTTACTGCCGCATAAGACAGGGGAGAGATGGATGAGGCCCCTGCTGCCTGCAGCAGTCTCCCAATGATGACTTGCAAGTATGAAGCTGCAAAAAAGCCGATCATAGAGCCGAAAGCTAAAAGGATTAAACCAATGACATACAGCTGGCGAAAGGAAAAGGACTCCGTTAACTTGCCGTAAGTACCGGCGCCGATAGCCATCAAAATGCTGTAACCGACCATAACCCAGCTCACCTGCGAGGAGGTCAGGGCAAAGTCAGCGGAAATCGAAGGTATAGACAAATTAAACATGGTCATATTGATGTTTCCGAAAATAATGAGCAAGCAAAGTGTCCCCATTAATTTCCGCTCATTGCCGGATAAAGCCATTGATTGAGTATCCATAGCCTGTCCCTCCATTACAGGAAGTCAGGAAAGGTGCGGCATTTTTGCGCCTGATCTCTATCGTGTCCCAAGAAAACATAGGACGGCCGAACATCCTGAATTAACTCCTGCATGCGAGTAATCGATTTGGCAGCCATCTCTTGATCGAATGTCAAGAACGGTACGCTATTCTCGAAGTTCTCCCGAGTATAAGCAACATCAATTGTCAGTAGCACTGGACCCGACTTTTCCGTTGTGACAAGGACTGATTGATGGCCAGGGGAATGACCCGGAGTGAATAAAATTTGAACCCCCGGAATCAATTCATGGTCACCCTCAATGATTTGATATTGTAAATCGGGCAGCCTGCACTCTAATGGAGAGTAATCCTCATTGTTTATGGCCGCATCATACTCTGCCCTTTGAATAAGGATCGGCGTATTGCGGAAATGCCCGTTTCCCCCAGAATGATCCAAGTGTAAATGGGAGCTAATGACCATTTGAATATCGTCAGGTCGATAACCTACACGCTTTAACACATTTACGATCGAGTCGCCGTCAGACATGTTGGGGACGACGCGCCCTTCACGTCTAGTCCCCTTGTAGTAATCGGGATTGTTGATAAAAGCGTCGGGCATTCCCGTATCGATGAGTATCGGCCCGCTGGTCGTTTCCAATAGAAAAGACCACACAGGCATTCCGACTAATTTCCCGGGGGCAAGGGTTCGATTAACTGCCGATTGATCTAGGAAACATTCACCTACAGGTAAAAAATACAACTTTTTGATATTCATCCTAGTTTCACCCTTTATATTATAAATCCGGACAGTTTGTCCGTTTTGTTTTGATTATATCGGACAGATTGTCCGATGTCAATTTGTCATCGGCGGTTGGGCTTCGGAATCTACTGGTTCTCATTTCTCTTCACAGTTATAGAATGACGAGTGATCATATTAGGGTGTGATTATGTTTTTGTTGGAGGATAAGTCTCAGTTATAATCCAAAAAAACGTAAAAAGTCTCAGTTATAAAGCAAGAAAGTATCACTTATAACTAGAAATTTTAGGAATGTAAGAATAACTTTTGTCTTAAGTATAGCCATTACTCATAGCTGGAAAGCAGCAGTTTGAACTACACAATCATAAGACTGGGGATTCTTTTAAATGAAATCGGTACGGGAAAAGTGGCTGCCGCGGAGAATATCACCTATGGCAGTATCCCACGTGAGGATGTAGCCCGTGCCATTGTGGCAGCTTTAGATGAGGAGAACACATACAAGCGAGCATTTGATCTGATTACTGGTGACGATTCAGTTGTCGAAGCATTGCAAAAAATCTGAAGATGAGGATCAAGTGTGAATCCAAACAATAAAGAATTATTTGCACCAATTACTTTGAAGTTTTGAAATCATACCTAGAGTTGACAAATGAAACAAACATGTTAATGTATATGCTTGTGCATGCATTTTATTGATGCATTTCATAATATAAATCAGAGAGGAGTCTTTCTCACATGAAAGATTTATTTAGTCCCTATACAATTAAAGGTTTGGAATTGAAAAATCGTGTAGTTATGCCTCCAATGTGCCAATATTCGGTTGACAAAAAGGATGGGGTCGCCACAGATTGGCATTATATACACTACGTTAGCCGGGCGGTAGGCGGAGCTGGTTTTATCATAATTGAAATGACAGATGTAGAGCCAGATGGTCGTATCTCCGATTTTGATCTTGGTTTATGGTCAGATGAGCAGATTCCTGCTCTCAAACGGATTGTAGATGCTTGTCACAGCTACGGTGCCAAAGTGGGAATCCAGATCGCGCATGCCGGACGCAAGGCGGAAGATGCTGAAGTCCCTGTAGCACCATCTGCTATTGCATTTGATGAAAATTCAAAACAACCTCGCGCGCTTGCAACAGAAGAGATTAAAGGACTCGTTGAGAAATTTCGTGCTGCTGTAGCTCGAGCTGTTAAGGCTGGATTCGACAGCATTGAAATTCATGGTGCACATGGCTATTTGATTCATCAATTTCATTCGCCGCTTACGAACAAACGGGAAGATGAATATGGTAAAGATCTTACCCTTTTTGGTCGGGAGATCATTCAGGCAGCGAAGGGCGAAATGCCGGAAGATATGCCGCTGTTGATGCGTATTTCTGCCAAAGAATATGTAGAAGGTGGATATGGTATTAAGGAAAGCATTGCTTTTGCCAAGGAATATCAAAAGGCAGGAGTAGATATGTTTGATATTTCATCTGGCGGTGAGGGACCTATAGCTGCATGGGGCAGACCAGGAACTCACGCAGCGTATCAAGTCCCCTTGGCAAAAGATATCAAAGAAGCTCTGGATATTCCGGTGATGGCCGTTGGAAGACTGGAAGATCCAATTTTGGCGAATGCAGTTATCGGAAATGAAGAGGCTGATCTGGTTGCTGTGGGTAGAGGGATGTTGAGAAATCCTTATTGGTCACTGGAAGCAGCATCAAAATTGAAAAAAGAAACCGCAATCCCTACACAGTATACTACAGGGTTTTAAGACTGACTGTATACATTACTGATTGAGCCTGCTTGGGTCAGTAAAACGATTCGAATCGATTAAGCAAAAAAAGTACGTCCTTTAGACCTTCTGTAAAGTACTCTATCAAGGTACTCTACAAAAGGTCTAATTAATGAGCTCTGCGATCACAGAGAGCATCCAGAATATTGTTGCTCAAACCAATTTGCTGGCTGCCTGGGCAGGAGCATGGAAGAAGGTTTCCGATTGTGGCGGAAGAAGCGCGTAAGATTGCCGAATATGCTTTGAATCTATGGGCGGAATCGATGACCAGACGATTCATCAAAGTACGGCATGTAGAACTTGACCTTACAAACAATAATGAAGATGTTCAGAGGAAGATACATAAGAAGAGATTCAGTTTTAGCTCTGATGTCTTTACATTGGACTTTGTGTAGAAAAATTGGTAAAGATACAAGCTAGTTACGGAGGATTTTTTTGTATTCCATATTTTCTCTAATTGACTTTGTGACTCGACATTATTATTATCTTATACTATAAGATTAATTATCTCATACTATAAGGTATTAGCGAGAAGGTGTTGTGACCAATGGATTATAAAGCATTAGCGACAGAACTATTCGAGTATATCGTCAAATCGCGGAAACCGGCATTAGAGGAACGAGGGCACTTCTCACGTGGCGAAATGGGGATTCTCATTTGTCTGAATTTCAATAAGGACGGGGTTACCTCTGGCCACTTGAGCGAATACTTGTCCGTCAGTACGGGACGGGTAGCAACGGCACTGAAGAGTCTGGAGAAGAAAGGACTAGTTGTACGGCGTACTGATGTCAACGACAAACGTAAGGTGATTGTATTCATTACGGATTCAGGTAAGCAATTCATGATTGATAGGCATAATGAAGGAATTGCATGGACCGAGAATGTTCTTCGAAAGTTAGACGAAGAGGATGCTAAAGAACTGATTCGACTCATTAAGCTTATTGTCTCTAGAAGCTGAACTTCTATGCAGATGCAGGACGCACCATACTTCACCAAACATCAAAGACTATCAGATAAAAGGAGAGCAACAGAATGCTAAAGATATTCAAATATCTCAAGAAAAATGAATGGATGCTCGTACTTTGCAGCCTAGCTTTCATCGTTGTTCAGGTATGGCTTGATCTGAAGCTGCCTGATTATATGGCGGAAATTACGACCAAGCTGCAAACGGAAGGAACGCCTGTGTCCGAACTGCTGATTCCCGGCAGTTACATGTTGTTTTGTGCCGTCGGCAGTATGATTGCATCTATTATTGTGGGCTATTTCGCGGCAAAGGTGGCTGCTGGGCTGGCTATGCGTCTGCGTGCGATGGTCTTTGACAAGACCTTATCCTTTTCGATGGAAGAGATGAACAGCTTTTCGACGGCAAGCCTCATTACCCGCTCCACGAACGATGTCACGCAGATTCAAACGGTGGTTGCGCTGGGGCTGCAGGTGATCATCAAGGCACCGATTCTGGCCGTATGGGCTATTGTGAAGATTGCGGATAAAAACTGGCAGTGGACCGCCTCCACAGGAGCGGCCGTGGTTGCTCTGATTTTAATGCTAAGTGTCATTGTTGTTTTCGCTCTTCCAAGTTTTCAGAGAATCCAGCGTCTCACCGATAATCTGAACAGGGTAACACGTGAGCATCTGATCGGACTTCGGGTAGTACGCGCTTATAATGCAGATCAGTATCAGCAGGAGAAGTTCGAGCAGGCTAACGTTGAGTTGACGAATACAAACCTGTTCGCGAACCGATTAATGACGATGATTGGCCCAGGTATGACCTTTATTATGTCAGGGCTGAGTGTCTCTATCTATTGTATCGGCGCTTACCTGATTAACGGGGCGGCCGTACCAGACCGCATCACGTTGTTCTCCAATATGGTCGTATTCTCCTCTTATGCAATGCAGGTGGTTATGGCCTTTATGATGGTAAGTATGATATTCATTCTGATGCCTCGCGCCTCGATCTCTGCCAAACGGATCATGGAGGTTTTGAATACCGAATCCAGCATCGTTAACGGGCATGAGACGACTGGAGAAGAGAGCGTTATGGGGCAAGTGGAATTCCGTAATGTCAGCTTCAAATATCCGGACGCGGAGGAGGCCGTGCTTCGCAACATTAGCTTTACGGCGAAACAAGGCGAGACGGTTGCCTTTATTGGCGCTACAGGCAGCGGAAAAACCAGCGTGATCAATCTGATTCCCCGTTTCTATGATGTGACCGAGGGAGAGGTACTCGTGGATGGTGTGAATGTCAGGAACTATAATCAGCAGGCACTCCATAACAAAATCGGGTATGTCCCCCAGAGAGCTGTACTGTTCAACGGTACGGTTGTATCCAACGTTTCGTATGGCGATAACGGAAGAGCAGGAGCTTCGGAGAAACTCGTTAAAGAAGCCGTTGGTATTGCTCAAGGAACGGAGTTTGTTGAAAAAATGGATGGTCAATATCAGGGTAGAATTTCGCAAGGTGGAGCGAACGTGTCCGGTGGTCAAAAGCAGCGGCTGTCCATTGCGCGTGCCATCTACCGTCAGCCGGAAATTTATATTTTCGATGATTCCTTCTCGGCATTAGACTACAGAACAGACCGGATTCTGCGCTCCGCTCTCAAAAAAGAAACCGGCCACGCTACGACACTTATCGTTGGTCAGCGCATAGGTACGATCAAAGACGCTGATCGGATTATCGTGCTGGACCAGGGAGAGATTGTAGGGAGCGGCACGCATGAAGAGCTGATGACGAACTGCAGCACCTATCAGGAAATCGCATATTCGCAGCTTTCTAAGGAGGAACTCATACATGGATAAGAATGAACACACCGTCGACAGCCAGCAAATGAAAATGAATCAGCGAGGTCCCATGGGTAAAGGACCCGCGGGGGGCAAGGGTACTGGTGAAAAAGCGAATAATTTTAAAAAGACCATCAGCCAGCTTGTATCCTACAGCAAGGCCTATGTGCCTATGATTATACTAGCTATGGTACTGGCCCTGGTCGGCTCCACCCTCAACGTGATTGGCCCCGATAAGCTCAGCGATATTGCCAACCTGATTCAGGAAGGAATCGTGACCGGGATTGATGTAAGTGCTGTTCAGAAGATTGTTCTTGTATTGGCGCTTTTATATGGATTTGGTCTTATCTTTAACTATTTTCAGGGCTTCATTACAGCAACCGTCTCACAGCGTCTTACAAAGAAGATGCGGACAGAACTGTCTCGAAAAATCGATCATATGCCTTTGAAGTATTTTGACTCTACGAGTTACGGTAATGTGCTTAGCCGTGTAACCAACGATGTCGATACCATTGGACAAACGTTAAACAACAGTCTCGGCACGCTTGTCAGTGCGCTGGCTACCTTCGTGGGCGCCTTGATTATGATGCTGTATACGAACTGGATCATGACCGTTACCGGAATTATAGCTACGCTGATCGGCTTTTGCCTGATGAGCGTGATTATGAAGCATTCACAGAAATACTTTGTAGCACAGCAAGCGGAGCTTGGCCAGATCAACGGTCATATCGAAGAAACTTATGCTGGTCATAACGTAGTCAAGGTATATAACGGGGAACAAGCAGCCAAGGAAGTGTTTCATGGCATTAACAGCCGCTTATATACAAATGCATGGAAGTCCCAATTCATGTCTGGTCTGATGATGCCAGTCATGATGTTCATTGGAAATTTTGGTTATGTCGCGGTCTGTGTCGTGGGAGCTTTGCTGGTCAACCAACAGACTATAACTATTGGAACTATTGTCGCCTTCATGGTGTATATTCGTCTGTTTATACAGCCCTTGTCGCAGCTGGCACAGGCTGCAACCAATCTGCAGTCGGCGGCTGCCGCCAGTGAACGTGTATTCGAATTTCTGGGTGAAGAAGAATTGGCAGATGAGCGTCACAAGACCATAAAGCTGGACACTGCCAAAGGGGATGTCGAATTCAAACATGTCCGTTTCGGCTATAATGCAGATCGTATGATCATCAAGGACTTCTCCATGAAAGCTGAAGCTGGTCAGAAAATTGCCATTGTCGGTCCGACAGGCGCTGGTAAGACCACGCTCGTGAATTTGCTCATGCGGTTTTATGAGCTGAACGATGGAGAAATCTACATTGACGGCACCCCGATTAGCCAATTAACGCGCGAGAATATTCATGAATTATTCTGTATGGTGCTTCAGGATACCTGGCTGTTCGAAGGAACGATTCGTGACAATATCGTCTTTTCCAAAGATCATGTTACCGATGAGCAGGTGGAAGCTGCATGTAGAGCGGTGGGTCTGCACAGCTTCATTAAAACACTGCCGCAGGGCTATGATACAGTGCTGGATGACAAAGCCAATCTCTCTGCCGGTCAAAAGCAATTGATTACCATTGCAAGAGCGATGATTGAAGATTCACCCATGCTCATTCTGGATGAGGCCACAAGCTCGGTCGATACGCGTACGGAATTGCTGATTCAACAAGCGATGGACCAGCTGACTGTGGGGAAAACCTCCTTTGTGATTGCTCACCGACTTTCGACGATCAAGAATGCGGATCTGATTCTGGTCATGAAGGACGGTGACATTATCGAAATGGGTAACCATGAGGAATTGTTGGCTAAAGGCGGCTTCTATGCCGATCTATACAATAGTCAGTTTGAACATGCATCTTAAAAGTAAATGCTTGAAAGCATATTAAATATCCATATAATTCCAACGAAATTGACAGCAGCATGTGGACATTATAAGGTATGAAAGCCAGAATTTTTTAATCATAATTGTGGAGGCAGATCAATGAACCAGCGTTTTCGAATCACCCGTTCCATGCAGGAAAGTCCTGTGGAGCAATCCATTACCCTGGAGGAGTGCAAAGATTACTTTGCATCCCAGCCAGACTTTTCGTATTCACGAGTACTAATCATACAAGGTGCTGAGAGCACCATGTCGATCGAGGGAGACTTTTTCATGTGGAAGTATGCTGATGTAGAAATACCTTTTCGTCATTACATGGGTGATGTGTATGTGGCTATTTCCGATGAGGCTGTCGTGCCTAAGATGATTGAAATTGCAACAGATTTGCAAGCAGATGTGGTGGATGGGTGAAGAACTATTCACTATTCTTATTCTGCTGAAGGTAGTTGACTTCGTAGTATATCTACAGCAAATTGACAGTGCTGATTTCTGCCTGCTGACATCGAGTTACATAGATGTCAGCATTTTTGTTAATTATGTCAATATACTGGGAAGAATAATCCATACCACAAAATACATATTCCATTGGCTTGATGCTAAGAGACTTAACAGCTGGATCAACTAAAAGGGGAACATGCTAGGTTAGAGATGCTTCGCTGTTTCTCATTACGGAGGCAGTGCAAGCTGGTAAATTAGGCGAACAACCATTGACGGTAAAAAGCGGCGATTTAATTATTGCTTTGGATGGCGCATTAATGGAGATCTCCAGTTCGGAACAGTTTGGATTGTCAGGATGGGCTGTCAGCGCTCGTTTGGATGGGATGTATAGCGAGGAAGACAGTAATGAGATTGTTTTGCGTAAAAAAACTGGAGCTTCCCAACGGGTAAAGCATTACGAATCATTTCCCTGCCTGACGCACACCATTTTGAATCGGTTAATGTGAACAGCTGCGGCAAGCGCTTGTCATTTAAAAGACGTGATGTACGAGGGCTTGACTGGATAACTGGTGAGTGGTTTCAAAGGATTCGTTTCCTGTCTGGTCACAGGGCAGAAGCTCACTCGGTTGTGATGCGCTCGGCAACAAAAACGATTCGATTCGTACACAGTATACATTCCACAACAAATGTTTCCGGTACGTTTGCTGTGGGAGTATTCACTTCATTCTTAAGGGTCAAGTCGCCAAAACTTTAAAATAGCAAGTCTCTTGCAACATGGAGACTTGCTATTTTGTATTTTCCGTTCATTAAATTTTGCGGAAAAAAATTGTTCCAAAGTTATGAGTTTTCTAAAAATTTATATTTTTAAAGGGGAATAAAAACGTTTCTATTAATTAAAAAATAAAATTTATAGCTTAAATTAGAGGAAATTTAAGCTGAACTAAAATTTCAGGAGAAAAATTAAAGAAAATTCCGCATGTAAATTAGTTCAAAAGATCTATTAAAAGTCACTATCTATTTAAAAAGTGAAGAGTTATTAATTTTGAATCATTCCAGCTTAATGCAAAATAAATTCCATGATATAGGTAATTAAAGAATATTGCTGAAAAAGTTGAAATTTGTCGGATAATGTCAGGATTGATTTGTTATATTTGTGTTAATGGTATGTAACGTAAAATTTGTTTTCGCACAAGGGTTTTGGACTTTCTTGCAAGCCTACATCATTTTGATTTTATCAATTTATAAAATCAAAAATTTTGTTTTGAATCACATTAACGAGTCATGGTCAGTATTCAATTTAATAAAAAAGTAAAATTCTTGCATTTGAAGATTTAAAAATAATGGAATAATATGGGTTATTTATTGATTTCATGAAATCCATTAATTTGGAACTTATGTCCCATGCTAATCGGTTTTAAAGTTTGTATATTTAAAATAGCTAGAAAGTATTGGGAGGAAAAAAGGGATATAAGGATTTATTGTGAGATTTTGGACAGTAAGAGGATATGAGAAATTTATATGTCAACTCGGTCATGTCTTGGTTTTAAAAACGTGATCCATCTGACTGAGAAGATCCAGTTATTTTGTTTCGCCCGACATGGGGGCTTTAAACCTGAATGGCTTACAGAACATGAAAGTTGTTCAGCAGAAGCTCCATGGATATCAAACAGAACAACATGCCCTCACGGCTTCCCGAAATGGCTTCATAAGTACATAAGCTGTTTTCTTTTTTAGACACTGTATGGGAGCACTGATTGTAATTGAAACAGCATGGCAGTTGTATAGGCAAAACTGCAAGATTCCCTGTCCATAGCATCATATCTGGTAAATCCGTCTCACATCATTTTCCGTATTCCAAAAGACAGCTCTATTATTTTTAAGGTATGCGAAATATATCCTTAACAGCCTGGGAAGCCCGTTGGCTCGTCCGATGACCATCATTTTTCATCCATGTACAAAATCAGGAAGTTATAAGCGCAGTCGTGAGTATTTTTTCGCTCCTTTCATCCTAGAATTACGCTCCTAACCACGCTGCAGCAGCTCATGCATCTCACAGCATCGATACCCTCCAGCCAAGACTCAAACAGCACACATCACGATACACTACGTTGTTAACACTGCGGTAACCATTCTACAACCCACCACCAAGATGTACTCTCAGCATAATTCAAAAATGTTCTCACTCCATGCACATATTCATACATCCAGAGTCAGAGTTATTTCACTATGTCCGCCCAACTAAAAAAGCTTGCACTGCGAAAGTGTGAGTGATGAAAAAGAGAGATGTGCTTGTTTCTATTCAAATTCAGCTCTTCGAAGACACCCATATCTCAATGGTATATCAGGAGTGGTCGCTTTTGCCGACTGTCATTGGCAATTTAATGCCGGTGAAAAGGTACGCATGACCAGTTCCTTGACAAGGACGGTCATTTATGAGGAGTTACTTTTTACCCACATCTATTTCGCGAGGAGAGATACGTATGACTCAGCACAATGTTCAATTGTTTGCATTAAGCCAACCACAGCAACGTATTTGGTACACGGAGCTTGTGTATCCCAATCGCAACACGTCCACGATTATTACCACTGTTAAAATCAAGGGAACAGTTCGAATAGATGCATTGCAGCAGGCAATGAACCGGGTGATTGCACAAAACGATTCTTTTCGTATCAAAATCACGGCTCGGGACGGCATCCCCTATCAATATGTGGAGCCGTTTGCTGCTCAGAGCATAGAAACGCTTCAGGTTACCCCGGAGGAAGCTGAGCTATGGGTCAGCCATCATAACGCACAGCCGTTCCCCTTGTTGGATTCGCAGCTGTATCGGTTTGTTATTTTGCGGTTGGGGGCAGAAGACACCTGGTTTAGTTTCAAAATGCACCATATTATTTCGGACGGCGTAACCATGGAGCAGGCCATTAATGAAATTACGGGCCATTATATGAATATTGTGCATGGTACAGGTTCAGATGCGTCGGCTCCAGCGAATTCATATCTCGATTTTATTCAGGTGGAGCAAAGCTATGAGCAATCGGACCGCTATCAAAAGGACAAGACGTACTGGACGGAGAAATTTGCCGATTTGCCGGAGGTTACAGGTTTAAAATCATACAATCCGCTTACGGTGAGTACGGCTGCACGCCGGGAGAACTATACACTGGAACACGAATTATATCGTGGTGTCACGGCTTTTTGCGAGGCGAATAACATCAGTATTTTTACATTTTTCCTGGCTGCTCTGTATATTTATTTGCATAAAATGACAGGGGAACAGGATTTAACCGTGGGTACATTGTACGCTAACCGTACGTTGAAGAAGGAAAAAAATACAATGGGCATGTTCGTCAGCACTGTGGCTACACGTCTGCGGGTTGAGCCGGAATCCGAGCTACTCACCTTCCTGCAAGGTGTTGGCAAGGAGCAGGCGTCCATTTTGCGGCATCAGCGTTATCCGTACAACAAAATCATGCAGGATTTGCGTGAACAGCAAAGCGGCACGGACATTCGCCGCCTGTTTGGCGTTACCATTCAATACCGTACACTGAGCTTCTCCCGTTTTGATGAAGCCGTTCAGCAGGTGCATACCGATTTCTGCGGAGATACGGTGAGTGACTTCGATATTGCCATGATAGACATGCTGGATGACGATAAACTTGTATTGCAACTGGATTATCGGACCGAGTTGTTCAGCGAGCAGGAGATCGCCCGAACTATTCGCCAATTCCTGAGTGTGGTAGAACATATGGTGAAAGGGCCACAGAAGCGGATTCAGGAGTTGTCACTGATGAGTGACGAAGAACGGGCACAAATTATGGATGTATTTAATGCGACAGCAGTGCCCTATCCACACAATGTGGGGATTCATGAGCTATTCGAGGAACAGGCAAAACGTACACCGGATCAGACAGCGGTTATGTTTGGAAATCAGTGTCTGACCTATCGGGAGCTGAATGAACGGGCGAATTCATTGGCACGAATGCTTCAAGCACAAGGAGTAGGACCTGACAAACTGGTTGGTCTGATGGTGCAGCGCTCATTGGAAATGATCGTAGGTCTGCTGGCCGTTTTAAAAGCAGGTGGTGCATATGTGCCGATCGATCCCGAATTTCCGTCATCTCGTATTGAATACATGCTGGAAGACAGCAAGGCCGAAGTGCTTCTGACCAGTCGTGATCTGGCAGAAGAACATCATTACATCGCCAATACCATGTTTCTTGAGGATGCAGCATTGTATCAGGGAGAAAGCGGCAACCTAGAGGCGTTTGCCCGCCCAGAGCATCTGGCTTACGTCATCTATACCTCTGGTTCGACTGGAAATCCGAAAGGAGTTATGCTCCAGCATCGCTCGGTACTCAACTTTATTACCGGGATGCGTGAAATCATCGACTTTGAAGCGAACAAAACGATTTTGTCACTGACGACCATTTCATTCGATATTTTCGTATTGGAAACCATCCTGCCCCTGTTGAGTGGAATGACTGTTGTGCTTGGCGACCGCCAGCATCAGGTGAACCCTCAGGCGCTTGGTGAGTTGATTGCTCACCATCATATTGATATGTTGCAAATGACACCATCGCGGCTGCAAATGCTGATGGATCATGAATCAGGTTTCCGCGCGCTGCGAGACGTAAAGGAAATTATGGTCGGGGGTGAAGCCCTTCCGTCCAAGCTGCTCGCAGCACTGCAAGAAATAAACGGTCCCCGCATTTATAACATGTACGGACCTACAGAAACGACGGTGTGGTCGACCGTACAGGAACTGACTCATGCTCAAGACATTAATATCGGACGTCCCATCGCGAATACCCAAATCTATATCATGAATGCGAGTGGGGAATTGCAGCCAGTCGGTGTGCCGGGCGAGTTATGTATTGCAGGGGAAGGATTGGCCCGTGGATATTGGAATCGCGAAGAACTGACGGCCGAGAAATTTGTGGATAATCCGTTTGCCGGAGGCAAAGTCGGGTATGAACGTATGTACCGTACAGGCGATTTGGCGAGATGGTCGCTGGACGGCAACATTGAATATTTGGGACGGATGGACCACCAGGTGAAAATCCGGGGCTACCGGATCGAACTGGGCGAGATTGAATCGCAGCTATTGCAGGTGGAATCGGTACGAGAAGCGGTCGTCGTGGCCCATACGGACGAAACGGGTCAAAAACAACTCGTGGCGTACTATGTGGCGAGTCAAGAACTCGGAGCCAGCGAACTGAGAAGTGAGCTGGGGCGGGAGCTACCAAGCTATATGGTGCCGTCGTATTTCATTCAATTGGATCAGATGCCGCTGACACCGAACGGTAAAATTGATCGTAAGTCCTTGCCAGCACCGGAAGGCAGCCTGCAAAGCGGAGCGGATTATGTAGAGCCACGCACTGCAACGGAACGGGCACTCGCAGCCGTCTGGCAGTCAGTCCTGGGCGTGCCAACCGTCGGAATGTTGGACAATTTCTTTGATCTGGGCGGCGATTCGATCAAGGCGATTCAAATCGTATCTCGTGCGTTCCAGGCAGGCTACAAGCTGGACATGAAGGATCTGCTTCGATATCCAACCGTTGCAGCATTGGCACCGCACATGCACGAGGCAAGTCATATAGCAGATCAGGGAGAAGTGAGCGGGGAAACAGCGTTGCTTCCGATCCAGCACGGGTTCTTTGAACAAGAGCAAGTGGATGCGCATCATTTTAATCAGGCGGTTATGCTGCACCGGGAGCAGGGCTTTGACGAAGCTGCTTTGCGTCAGGCGCTTATCAAGCTGACGGAGCACCACGATGCACTGCGGATGGTGTTCAGGAAGACCGAGCAAGGCTTTCAAGCGTGGAACCGCGGAATACAGGAAGGCGAGCTGTATCATCTGGACGTGCTGGACTTTAGGGATTTGACAGATGCAGCCATTCTGAGCGCGACGATTGAGGCGAAAGCAACTGAAATTCAAAACAACATAAACCTGTCCGAAGGACCGCTGGTAAATCTGGGTCTGTTCCGTTGCATCGATGGAGACCATTTGTTGGTAGCGATCCACCATTTGGTGGTCGACGGCGTGTCTTGGCGTATTTTGCTGGAAGATTTGGCAACCGGCTATGAGCAATCTTTACGGGGCGAGTCTGTCCGTTTGCCCAATAAGACGGATTCCTTCCGTCTGTGGGCTGATCAGCTATCCGCTTATGCGAGCAGTGGAGCGTTGGAGTACGAGCGTGCGTATTGGGAGCAGATTGAGCAAGCAGGGAAGAGTCAGGCATCCTTGCCTAAAGATTACACTCGTAAATCTCAGGCCAAGCCACAGCTTCGCGATGATCGGACACTGACAGTAGCGTGGACGGTAGAAGAAACGGAACAATTTTTGAAACAAGCTCATCGTGCCTACAATACGGAAGCAAACGACCTGTTGCTGACAGCTCTGGGCACCGCAATTCAGGAGTGGGCAGGCATCCGTCAGGTGCTTGTAAATGTGGAGGGTCACGGACGGGAAGCTATTTTGCCGGATGTGGATATTACGCGTACGGTCGGTTGGTTTACCAGCCAATTCCCGGTTGTGCTCGATATGGGCGAGGATCGGAATGTGGGACGGCGTGTCAAGAACGTCAAAGAAGGGCTGCGCCGTTTGCCGCATAAAGGGATTGGATACGGGATTTTAAGATATCTTGCTGACGAAGAAGGGGAAGCAGCTTTTGTTGCCGAGCCGGAAATCAGCTTTAACTATCTCGGACAATTCGATCAGGATTTGAAGAATAATGCATTCCGCATGTCACCTTATTCCATCGGAGCTTCCATTAGTGACACGTTGACCAAGCGGTATGCTCTAGATATCAACGGCATGATCACGGACGGTGCATTGGAGCTGACAATCAGCTACAGCAACAAAATGTTTATGAAAAAATCAATCAAAAAACTGGCTGATCTGCTGCAGGAGAGCTTGCGTGAGGTATTGGCTCACTGTGTGGAAAAAGAGTTGCCAGAGCTGACGCCAAGCGACTTGTCCTTCCAAGGACTGACGGCTGGAGAGCTGGATCATATTGTAGAGCAGACGGCTGCTGCGGGAGAATTAGAAAATATTTATTCGTTAACACCGATGCAAAAAGGCATTCTGTTCCATGGCTTAATGGAGCCGCAATCGGGGGCGTACTTTGAGCAGGCGACATTTGATCTGCAAGGCAGCTTTCAAGTGGAGGCTTTTGCCGAAAGCCTAAATCAGTTGGTGGATCGTCATCAAATATTCAGAACGAATTTTTATAGCGGATGGAATGAGCAGCCTTTACAGGTGGTGTACCGTCACAAGCACGCCGGGTTCCGTTTTGAAGATGTACGTTCGATGGAACAAGGAGAGCAGGACGCATACATTGCTGATTTTGCTGAGCGTGACAAAGCCGAAGGCTTTAATTTCAGCTCAGGCGAGCTGATGCGGGTGTCTATTTTACGTACAGGCGAGGAGTCGTATCGTTTTGTGTGGAGCTTCCACCATATTTTGATGGACGGCTGGTGCTTGTTCCTTGTTGTAGGGGAAGCATTTAATACGTACTTTGCAATACTCGAAGACCGCAAGCCGGAGCTTGTCCCAGTAACACCATACAGCGAATACATTGAATGGCTGGATCGGCAGGACAACGCGGAGGCTGAACGGTTCTGGAGTGATTATTTTGCTGGCTTTGAGCAGCAGACGGTATTGCCGCAGGTAAAACAGCTGGACGGTCACGCTAAAGAATATGAAGCGGACAAGCTTTCGTTTACACTGGACTGCGAAGTGACGGAACGGATGAACAAGCTGGTTAAGCAAAAGCAAGTGACGGTCAATACACTTCTGCAAGCAGCGTGG
>NZ_JBRECM010000018.1:0-59038 GCF_052906305.1 Paenibacillus sp. SER-28
CACGACCGTTAAGCCCTCCAGCGCCGATGGTACTTGGACCGCAGGGTCCTGGGAGAGTAGGACGTCGCCAAGCAAAAGTGAAAAGGATGATAATCTCATTGAGATTATCATCCTTTTTTTATGCGTTTTTAGATGACCACCTGTTTCTAAGGTTGACAGAGAGAATAGGGTTTGCCACACTCTAAGTGTGTAATCTTTTGTCCAAGTATACAAGCGAGGTGACGAAGTTATGGAGATCAGACAATTACAACGTGAGGAATTTGAAGCGGCTATTGAATTATCCCAATATGCTTTTCAGTTTACAATGTCCCAGGAAGACTTGGAAAAATCCAAGAAGAAATTCAAACCTGAGCAAACATGGGGAATATTCGACGGACATGACTTGAATGCTAAACTGACTTTGTTACCGCTACAGGTATACATAAACGGTCAGGTTTTTGATATGGGAGGCATTGCTGGTGTGGCAACATGGCCAGAAAAGCGTCGTGGAGGCATGGTTTCACGTTTGTTGACGCATGCGCTTGAAGAGATGAAGTCTGCGGGACAAAGCCTTTCTTTTCTGCATCCTTTCTCCTTTGCCTTCTATCGTAAATTTGGATGGGAAACGTATATTGAATACAAAAAGTACGTCATTCCCATTGAAAAATTCCCTGCAAAACTTAAAACAGAGGGTACAGTCAAACGCGATGTCAACGATATTTTAGAATTGGACCAAGTGTATCAAGCGTATGCATCTCGTTATAATGGCACGCTGGTACGAGATAAGGAATGGTGGCAAGAGCGGATTTTAAATGAGAATTATCGAACTGCGGTATATTACTCAGAAACAGGCGATCCTCAGGGATATGCACTGTACAAAATTGAAAATAAACAGTTGAATTGTGATGAGTTGGTTTATGAAAATGAGACGGCCCGTCGGGCTTTATGGACTTATTTTGCAAATCATGACTCCATGATAACCCATGGTAAATTTATTTACGTTCCAGCAAATGACAATCTGCCATTTTTACTTGATGATCCGCGAATTCAACAGGAGACCGTGCCTTATTTTATGGGCCGTATTGTGGATGCAGCTGCTTTTGTAGAAAGATACCCTTTTGAGCAGGTTGGAGAGGAAACACGTTTAACCTTAAATCTGATAGATCGATATGCACCATGGAATGAAGGAGTATGGAGATTAACAATTACTACGGAAGGGAAAGGACATCTGGAGAGAGTGGATACAAGCAATTCATCTGAAAACGCTATGGTAGCTGACTTGAAACTTGGGATTCAGTCATTGACGACTCTGATGCTTGGCTACCAGCAGGCTGATGATCTGTATAAGTGGGGGCGTATTGAAGGGGGCAGTGAATTTGTGTCTGCGCTTAAACGTGTAATACCAGTAAAACAAACGTTTTTATTGGATTTTTTCTGATAAAGGCCCATTTAGATCTTCTTATGTTCCCGTTTTTCAGGGAATATAACTTATGTGCTTATTATAATTTACAAAACTCTTTCTGTAATTGGGAAGAGTTTTTTTATGGTATTGTATAAAACATAATTAGATTGCGAAAAATGGTATTGACCCCTTGGCAAAAATGAATAATGTGCTATAATATGAGTATAGTCAAAGAAAGTCAAAGTCAATCAAACCTCGTGAGGTTCTGTAGAAGTATTTTGATGGATTGGCCGTATAAAGTAATTTTAATAGCAAAGTAGCAAACGAGGATCGAAATGATTTGCGTATAGTTAGGAACTGCCTTTTATGAAAATAAGAGAAGTGTATGACTAATCGCAAATAAAGGCCACACTAGAGAATAAACGGTACAATTCCAATGAGTGTAGAACAGGCAACAGCCTGAATACAGCTTAGATTCGTGACTTTACCGTTTGGTTAAGTTCAATATACGGCGGACTCTGTGGAGCGTGAAATGTACTTGAATACTTGCGTTTCCGTTAGTGGAGGATGATGAAATGCGCAATGTTTCCGATATTATTGAACAATATTTAAAGAGTATATTGCTGGAAAGTCCCCAAGGTTTAGTGGAGATTCAGCGCAATGATCTGGCTGACCGCTTTTCCTGCGTGCCGTCGCAAATTAATTATGTAATTAGCACCCGGTTTACGCTGGAAAAAGGCTATGTGGTGGAAAGTAAGCGTGGTGGCGGGGGCTACATTCGCATTCAGCGAATTCAGCTGCCTGCACAACATGCCATCCATACACATCTTCATCAGAGTATCGGGGAGGAAATTAGCCAATCAGCAGCAGAAGGACTGATTTATCAGTTAGAGGAGGCCCATTTTTTAAGCAAAAGGGAAGCTAATCTAATGAAGGCTGCTTTATCTAGGGATACATTATTACTGAAGCTTCCCTATCGTGATCAACTGCGAGCAAGATTGCTTAAGGCTATGCTGATCTCGTTGCTGGCGACCAAATAGTGTGTGAATAGAGACTAACGTTTGGATGTAGGGATTGGTATAAATCCTGACATTAAAGGAGGTGCTTTTATGCTGTGCCAAGAATGTAATATGCGGCCGGCAACTTTGCATTTCACCAAAATTGTGAATGGCGAAAAGACAGAGTTTCATATTTGTGAGACGTGTGCCAAGGAAAAAGGGGAGATGATCCCTGGAACACCTAACGGCTTTTCGATTCATAGCTTGTTGTCGGGGATGCTGGATTTTGACTCCAGTACAAAGAGCCAGTCTCCAGGCCACAGTGGTCCGCAAAACCTGCAATGCAAGGATTGTGGCATGACCTATGCACAGTTTAGTAAGCTGGGACGTTTCGGATGCCCGTCGTGCTATCAATACTTTGATAGTCGTCTGGACCCTCTGTTCAAGCGTGTGCATGGCAGTACGAATCATGTTGGTAAAGTTCCAGTTCGCACTGGAGGCCGACTGAAGGTAAAACGGCAAATTGACGATTTGAAAAAAGAGATGCAACAGCATATTGTACAGGAAGAATTTGAATCAGCTGCTGAGCTTAGGGATCAAATCAGAGAGCTTGAAAAAGAAATGACTGAAGAGTAAAGTTTGTGAAGAGTAGGAGGGATGCGTAATGCCCAGTATTCGGTTTACGGAGAAGCCGCTAAGTGACTGGATGCGTGGTGATGCTGCGGATTCGGAGATTGTCATTAGCAGCCGGGTGAGAATTGCGCGTAACTTGCAGCAACTGCCTTTTCCCATGCTTGCTACCAATCAGCAGTCGGAAGAAGCACTTCAACGCTTAACGGATATCCTTCAGTATGATGATTTAGGTGGTTTTGGTACTTTTCATACGTTGAAAATATCCGAGTTGGATGAGATCGACAAGCGGGTGCTGGTTGAGAAGCATTTGATTAGTCCTAATTTGGCGAACGAATCTCGTAACGGTGCTGTTTTAATTAGCGATGATGAATCGGTTAGTGTTATGATAAACGAAGAGGATCATCTGCGAATCCAGTGCTTATATCCGGGATGTCAGGTTAGGGAAGCTTGGGAACGCGCTATGATTATTGATGATGCATTTGAAGCGCATGTTGATTATGCATTTGATGATCGGAGAGGTTTTCTGACCAGTTGTCCGACGAATGTCGGCACAGGTATGAGAGCTTCGGTGATGATGCATTTGCCCGCATTAGTCATGACTCATCAAATCAATCGTATATTGTCTGCTGTTTCACAGGTAGGTCTTACGGTTCGCGGCATTTACGGTGAAGGTAGCGAAGCGGTCGGAAATTTGTTTCAGGTATCTAATCAGATTACACTAGGACAAACCGAAGCGGAAATTATAGAGAATCTACATGGCGTGGTGCTACAAATTATTGAGCACGAGCGTTCTGCCAGAGAACGGCTAATGAATGAATCTATGCTGCGAATTACAGATCGGGTGATGCGTTCATTCGGTATTTTGTCATATGCAGCAGTACTGGATTCCAAGGAGGCTGCACAGCGGCTGTCCGATGTGCGTCTTGGCGTAGATTTGGGGATTTTGGAGCGTCCTTCCACCGCAGCGATGAATGAGCTGAATGTGATGACACAACCCGGGTTCCTGCAAAAAAGCTTTGGGGATAAAATGAATACCGAAGAGCGCGATATGTACCGGGCGAAGCTGATCCGGCAAAAATTAGGCACAACCCTTTAATATATAGAATGATCTGAAATACACACTGTGGAGGTGCAGGATATATGATGTTTGGAAGATTTACGGAACGTGCACAGAAAGTGCTTGCTTTGGCTCAGGAAGAAGCTGTTCGATTGGGACACAACAACATTGGCACAGAGCACATTTTGCTAGGCCTCATTCGTGAAGGTGAAGGAATAGCAGCGAAAGCCTTAATCGGTTTAGGACTGGGACTGGAAAAAATCCAGGATGAAGTGGAAACGCTGATTGGACGTGGTCAAGAGCAACCGACGAACATTGCCTATACTCCACGCGCCAAAAAAGTCATCGAACTGTCTATGGATGAAGCCCGTAAACTGGGCCATACCTATGTAGGTACAGAACATATTTTGCTTGGTCTTATTCGTGAAGGCGAAGGCGTAGCAGCACGTGTACTGAATAACCTGGGCATTAGCCTGAACAAAGCGCGTCAGCAAGTGCTTCAATTACTCGGTAGCAGCGAGGCTGTTTCCAGCCATCACGGTGCTCCAGCTAATGTCAGCACGCCAACTCTGGACAGTCTGGCACGCGATCTGACGGCATCTGCGAAGGAAAACAACCTGGACCCTGTTATTGGGCGTAGCAAGGAAATCGAACGCGTGATTCAGGTGCTCAGCCGCCGTACAAAGAACAATCCGGTTCTGATTGGTGAGCCTGGGGTAGGTAAAACGGCGATTGCCGAAGGATTGGCCCAAAAAATCATAGCGAATGAGATTCCCGAAACGTTGCGCGACAAGCGCGTAATGACACTGGATATGGGTTCTGTGGTAGCAGGCACCAAGTATCGTGGTGAATTCGAGGATCGTTTGAAAAAAATTATGGACGAGATTCGTCAAGCGGGTAATATCGTGTTGTTCATTGATGAGCTGCATACGCTGATTGGTGCTGGTGGAGCGGAAGGCGCAATTGATGCGTCCAACATCCTGAAACCTGCTCTGGCACGTGGCGAGCTACAATGCATCGGTGCGACCACGCTGGATGAATACCGCAAATATATTGAGAAAGATGCTGCTTTGGAGCGTCGTTTTCAACCAATTACAGTGGATCAACCTTCTCCAGAAGAGGCGATTCAAATCTTGTATGGTCTGCGTGACCGTTACGAAGCGCATCACCGTGTAAAGATCACAGATGAGGCTATTGAAGCGGCCGTAAAATTGTCAGATCGTTATATCACCGACCGCTTCCTGCCAGATAAGGCTATTGACCTTATTGATGAGGCGGGCTCCAAAGTAAGGCTGAATTCTTACACTGTACCGCCAAACCTGAAACAGCTGGAAAACCGTCTGGAAGATATCCGTAAGGAAAAGGATTCAGCGGTACAAAGTCAGGAGTTTGAAAAAGCGGCAGCGCTGCGTGATACAGAGCAAAAAATCCGTGAAGAGTTAGACGTGACGAAAAACCAATGGAAAGAACAACAGGGTCGTACAGATTCCGAAGTTACCCCAGAGGATATCGCTCAAGTCGTTGCAATCTGGACAGGTGTTCCAGTCAGCAAGCTGAAAGAGGAAGAAACACACCGCTTGTTGAATATGGAAGAGTTGCTGCATGAGCGGGTAATTGGACAGGATGAAGCAGTTAAGGCAGTAAGCCGGGCGATTCGCCGGGCACGTGCCGGACTGAAAGATCCGAAGCGTCCAATTGGTTCCTTTATTTTCCTCGGTCCAACTGGGGTTGGTAAAACAGAGTTGGCACGTGCTTTGGCTGAATCCATGTTTGGAGATGAAAATGCGGTTATCCGTATCGATATGTCCGAATATATGGAGAAACACTCCACGTCCCGTCTGGTAGGAGCGCCTCCAGGGTACGTTGGATATGAAGAAGGCGGTCAACTGACTGAGAAGGTACGTCGTAAGCCATACTCTGTTGTGTTGCTGGATGAAATTGAAAAAGCACACCCAGAAGTATTCAATATTCTTCTGCAAGTGCTGGAAGATGGTCGTCTGACAGATTCCAAAGGTCGTGTCGTTGATTTCCGTAATACACTCATCATCTTAACATCTAATGTTGGTGCACAGGCGATTAAACGTAACTCCACGCTTGGTTTTACAGCTGTAGTGGACGCTGGAGCGGATTACGATAATATGAAGGGCAAAGTGATGGATGAACTGAAGAAAAGCTTCCGTCCTGAGTTCTTGAACCGGATTGATGAAATTATCGTTTTCCATTCTCTCGAAGAAAAACATATTGCCGAAATTGTATCACTCATGTCTGAGGAGCTGCGTAAGCGCCTGAATGAGTATGAGGTGGACTTCGAGTTGACAGACAACGCTAAAAAATTCCTTGCCAAGGAAGGTTTTGATCCAGCGTATGGTGCGCGTCCTTTGCGTCGTGCAATCCAGAAGCATATTGAAGATCGCCTGTCCGAGGAACTGTTGACTGGCAACATTACTAAAGGTGACTCTCTCTTCATTGATGAGGAGAACGGTGCATTGACTGTAACCAAAAAGGATAATGTATCTGCCAAGTCCTAAAGCAGTTTACTAAATAAATAGTAGAAAAGGGTGTCTCGCAAGCTGGAAAGCTATTGCGAAGACACCCTTTTTGTGTATAAAACACGGTGAAAAGGTTGGGTAAATGCTTTGGGAAAGTTTGTGATATTGCTTTACGTCCGCCAAGCTTCAATGGTAAACTTTTATTGTTACAGCTCTTTCTGGGCTGTATGAACATAAATTTGACATCATCGTCGTCATAAGGAGCCAGGGAACAAAGTATGGCTAAAGTGAAAACTAAATTTTCCTGTACGGAATGTGGTTATGAATCGCCCAAATGGTACGGAAAATGTCCTGGATGCCAGGCATGGAATTCCATGGTCGAAGAAACGGAAAGCGTTGTAAAAACTCAAGGAATGGGATCTTCCCTTCTTACTCATAGCACAAAAGACAAGCCACTCCCTATTATAGAGGTGGAGAGTGGCAAAGAAACACGAATTTTGACGGGAATTGGCGAATTGAATCGAGTACTCGGTGGAGGTGTGGTGCCGGGTTCACTCGTTTTGGTGGGCGGTGATCCGGGAATCGGTAAATCTACGCTCATGCTGCAAACATCTAATGAACTGGCTTTAACTGGTTTAAAGGTGCTGTACGTGTCTGGTGAGGAATCTGTCCGTCAAACGAAACTACGTGCAGATCGGCTCGGTGCCTTGTCCCCCAGCCTATACGTATTATGTGAGACGAATTTGGAGACGATTGAAGAAGCAGTGGACAGCTTGAAGCCGGAGTTTTTGGTCATCGACTCGATACAGACTGTATATTTGCCTGAGGTGACGAGTGCACCAGGTAGTGTGGCTCAGGTGCGGGAGTGTACTTCACGCTTTATGCGAATTGCCAAGGGGCTCGGTATTGCTACGGTATTGGTAGGACATGTGACCAAGGAAGGGGCCATTGCAGGTCCGCGTTTGTTGGAACATATGGTTGATTGTGTACTTTATTTTGAAGGAGAGCGTCACCATACGTATCGGCTTTTGCGTGCAGTTAAAAATCGTTTCGGTTCTACAAATGAAATTGGTATTTTTGAAATGGCTGAAAGCGGTTTGCGTGAGGTGTCGAATCCTTCTGAACTTTTCCTGTCTGAACGACCACTGGGTGTGGCAGGTTCTACTGTTGTAGCCAGTATGGAAGGAACCCGGCCTGTATTGGTTGAACTGCAAGCATTGATTGCAGCTACACATTTTCCCTCTCCACGCCGAATGGGCACAGGAGTCGACCATCATCGAATGGGATTAATCATAGCCGTGCTAGAAAAGCGGATGGGCATGTTTTTGCAAAACCAGGACGCTTATCTCAACGTAGCGGGAGGCGTGAAGTTGGATGAACCGGCGGTGGATTTGGCTATAGCTGTGAGTATTGCTTCCAGCTTTAGGGATGCTCCTACAAAGCCGTATGATGTGATTTTTGGCGAGGTTGGACTGACAGGTGAGGTGCGCGCGGTATCCCGAGCAGAACAGCGAGTACGAGAAGCGGAGAAACTAGGTTTCAAACGGGTGATCATGCCGGAGAAAAGCTTGAAGGGCTGGACACATCCGAAAGGGATACAAATTATAGGAGTAGGAACGGTGGCAGATGCACTGGCAGCCGCATTAGATTAGGGGGCATTGAGAATGAAAGAAGCGAGCCAACTGGATAAAATGAACGATTTGCTGCGGCTTGTGGCACCGGGAACTCCCTTTCGCGACGGGTTGGAAAACGTTTTGCGTGCCAAAACGGGTGCTCTTCTGGTCGTTGGCTATAGCCCAGAAGTTATGGAAGTCGTGGATGGCGGTTTCTCCATCAATTGTGATTTTTCACCGAACTATTTGTATGAGTTGGCTAAAATGGACGGCGCAATCATATTGAGCGAGGATTTAAAACGAATTTTATATGCCAATACACAACTGATTCCGGACTCCTCCATTTCTTCAATTGAAACAGGAATTCGGCACCGGACAGCAGAACGAGTTGCAAAGCAAACTGGCAAATTAGTTGTGTCTATTTCCCAGCGGCGTAATATTATTACCTTGTATCAGGGGACATTACGGTATGCGCTCAAGGAAATCGGGGTTATTCTAACGAAAGCCAATCAGGCTATTCAGACGTTAGAAAAATATAGATCCGTGTTGGGGCAAGCCTCTACGAATTTGACAGCATCTGAATTTGAAGAGCTGGTTACCATGCCGGAAGTCGTTAATGTCATCCAGCGGATCGAAATGGTGCTGCGCATCAAAATGGAAATCAAACGATTTATTAACGAGCTCGGAAATGAGGGCCGTCTGATTAGTATGCAGATGGAAGAGCTTGTCAGCAACATTGAGGAAGAAGCTTGGTTGCTGTATAAGGATTATGCCAAAGACGATAGCGACGAGAAGATTCGTGAAATTATATTGGGACTCAAACGTTCTACGGACGACGAATTGTTGGATGTGAATCATATTGTACGTTTACTAGGCTACCCTTCTTCAGCTGCGACATCAGAGGAGTATATTGCTGCACGTGGCTATCGGGTACTGAACAAGATACCGCGTTTGCCGAATGTGATTATTCATAATCTGGTGGAGCGGTTTGGACGTTTTCCACATGTCATCACAGCAACGATAGAAGAACTGGATGAAGTGGATGGTATTGGAGAGGTTCGTGCGCGTACGATTAAAGAAGGTCTTAAACGTTTGCAGGAACAAGTTTTCATTGACAGGCAAATGTAAATGTAATACAGTGAAAGGATTATAATGGAACAATTCATACATTGAGGTGAAGAGATGATTACCAAATCAATTCCGAACATGTGTACCTTAGGTAACTTGTTTCTCGGAATGATCGCCATTTTATTGGCTGTAGACGGAAAATACAGTCTTGCCGCTATTATGGTTATTGTCGCCATGTTGTTGGACGGACTGGATGGTAGGATGGCCCGGGTCCTGAATGCCCAAAGCGAATTCGGTAAAGAACTGGACTCCTTATCAGATATGATATCTTTTGGTGTTGCTCCCGCAGTTATTATGTACATGGTTGCTTTTCATGATGCGAATTCGGCTCTCGCTTGGACGGTTACTGCCATTTTCCCGATGTGCGGAGCGTTGCGTTTGGCTCGATTTAACGTACGTCCTGGTGTACCAGGTTATTTTACGGGGTTGCCAATTCCGGCAGCAGGTGGCGTATTAGCCACTTTGTCCTTATTCCATAACGATATTTCATTGTTATACATGTCGATTGCCATGTTGCTGGTTTCTTATTTGATGGTCAGCTCCATGAGATATCCGAATTTTAAAAAGGTCGGCCTTCCGAAAAAAGCGATCTGGGTTGCTCCATGGGTCGTAATTGCAGCGGTGGTGTTGGCTGTTAAATTCCCTGACCAGCTGTCGAAGCTGATTTTTGTGCCGCTGGTGCTGTATGCATTGTATGGTATGAAGCTGAACATTCGTAAGCTGTCACGCAGACGTGGACGTGATCGGGAGCGTTCCAGTCAGGAAGAACAGGACGATCAATATCGTCATTCACAGCGCTAGTATCAAGCAAGAACAAGAATAAGCATTTATTTCCTTGAATCATTTTAGGGAGATAAATGCTTTTTTTTATGCATAAAAAGTGAAATTACAGGGTTAGTTATGTGGGAAATGGATCATACTGGTAAGAGAAATGCTATGTATCCAACAAGCAGCAGACTATATGCAAAGAAAATAAAGGAGGTATAGAGACTCAATGTGGAGAAAGGCTATTTTAACTTTTACAGGATTGTGCGGAGCATGGTTTGGCTATACGTTATACCAGCGGGTAGGAGGCATTGTATCGTGGATGCCACAATGGTTGAGTGATGGGTCTTTACCGGGAATGATTGTTTGGATGATGGCGGGAGCAGTGCTATTTATGGCTGGGTGTTCATTCGCAGGGGCATCCGTGGCAAATCGATTGCAGCAGGGCATTGAAGGCTTGGTACGAATTCCGATGAACGAGATGATGGCAGGTGTGATTGGTTTAGCGGTGGGATTGACGCTTTCCTTAGCAGTTTATCCGCTTTTTTCATGGTTGGGGGCCCCAGGTCAACTTATCCAGACCGCTGTTACCGTGATATGCGGATATGTAGGATTGATGGTTGGACTAGAAAAGCGGGACGAGCTGTCATCCTTTTGGAGTTCTGGTTTTTTTGGTCGGGGAACGGGTGTAGAAGAACGCAAGCTGGAGGAACATAAAATATTGGACACCAGCGTCATTATAGATGGACGTATTGCAGATATTTGCAAGACAGGTTTTATTGAAGGAACGATTGTGATTCCTGAATTTGTGCTGGAGGAGCTTCAGCATATTGCAGATTCATCAGATTTACTTAAGCGTAATCGTGGACGCCGGGGTCTGGATATTTTGAATAAAATCCAAAAAGAGCTGGATGTGAATGTGCTCATTTACGAAGGTGATTTTGAGGAAATTTCAGAGGTCGACAGTAAGCTGGTCAAGCTGGCAAAGGTGTTGCAGGGTAAAGTTGTAACTAATGATTTTAACCTGAATAAAGTATGCGAACTGCAAGGTGTATCGGTGCTAAATATTAACGATTTGGCGAATGCAGTGAAGCCTGTCGTATTGCCCGGCGAGGAAATTATGGTGCAGATTATTAAAGACGGCAAGGAGCATGGGCAGGGTGTAGCCTATCTGGATGATGGCACGATGATTGTTGTAGAAGGCGGACGTGACTATATTGGCTCTCTGATGGAGGTACTGGTCACGAGTGTACTTCAGACCTCTGCCGGTCGTATGATCTTTGCTAAACCAAAATTATTGGAAAAAGCTCAATAAACGCGGTATGATGAAGTAGATGTGTTATCATACGGATCGTCCAAAGCGATCAGGGCAGGAGTTATTTGAATGAACAATCGGGTAGGAGTTGTCATTGTGGCAGCAGGGCGCGGCTCCCGTATGGGGACGCAGGAGAGCAAGCAATTTCTGCTTTTGCGGGACAAGCCCATCTTCATACATACACTTGAAATATTCGCAGCTATGCCCGAAGTGGATGAAATGGTGATGGTGACTGGGACAGGAGATGTGGAACGCTGCCGAGATTGGATTCATCAATACAAAATCGGTAAAAATGTACGGGTGGTGGCTGGTGGCAATGAACGCCAGCATTCGGTTTATCGCGGTCTGCGCCACTTACAAGCGGATTGGGTGATGGTGCATGATGGTGTGCGTCCACTCATTCAACCTGAGCTTGTACGTTCATGCCTTGAGGCAGCCCAGCGTACTGGTGCTTCTGTAGCGGCAGTACCTGTAAAGGATACAGTCAAGCAAGTGAACGGGGATGGTATCATTACAGCAACGCCGGATCGCCG
The DNA here is from genome assembly GCF_052906305.1 of Paenibacillus sp. SER-28. NCBI lineage: Bacteria > Bacillati > Bacillota > Bacilli > Caryophanales > Paenibacillaceae > Paenibacillus > Paenibacillus sp. SER-28. The sequence continues at coordinate 11,913 of NZ_JBRECM010000018.1, forward strand.
AAGTCTGTGGAGTATTCAAACGCCACAGACTTTTCGTCTTTCCGATCTGCTGCGAGCCTATGAGGAAGCGGAGCAGTCGGGATTCTTGGGAACAGATGATTCTATGCTGATAGAGCGGCTAGGAATTCCGGTTACTGTCGTTCAAGGCAGCTACAAGAACATCAAAATTACTACGCCTGAGGATTTGGATATGGCGGCGTTATGGGTAAAAACAGAGGGAGAGGATATCAAATGATCAGAGTGGGACAAGGATTTGACGTCCACCAGCTGGTGGAAGGAAGGCCATGCATCATCGGAGGTGTGAATATTCCGTATGAAAAAGGTTTGTTGGGCCATTCCGATGCAGACGTGCTGCTGCATGCCATTAGTGATGCTATCCTAGGCGCGCTTGGCTTGGGAGACATCGGGAAGCATTTTCCGGATAATGACCCAGAATTTAAGGATGCCGACAGTCTTAAGCTACTGGAGCATGTGTGGGGGCTAGCTAAAGAGCGAGGATATCGCTTGGGGAATATTGATTCTACGATTATCGCACAAAAGCCCAAAATGGCATCGTATATTCCGCAGATGAATGAGGTCATCGCACGGGCGCTGGAAGCAGAGGAGCTATCCCAGGTGAACGTCAAGGCGACCACGACAGAGCAACTCGGGTTTCCCGGACGGGGTGAAGGAATCGCGGCTCAATCGGTTGTCTGTCTTATCAAGTAAATGCTATCATCTTGAGTAATTCAATTTGGAGGAGATTATATGAGCACGGAAGTTCGTGTACGCTATGCACCAAGCCCTACAGGGCATCTGCACATTGGAAATGCCAGAACGGCATTATTTAATTATTTGTTTGCTCGCAATCAAGGTGGAAAATTTATTATTCGTATTGAAGACACAGATGTGAAACGCAATATTGAGGGCGGAGAAGAAAGCCAACTTAAATATTTGAAATGGTTGGGTATGGACTGGGATGAGAGCGTAGACGTGGGAGGCGAGTTTGGACCTTATCGTCAGACGGAACGCTTGGACATATATAAAACGTACTGGCAGGATTTGCTGGATCGTGGTTTGGCTTATCGCTGTTACTGCACTGAAGAAGAGCTGGAGCGCGAGCGTGAAGAACAGACGGAACGTGGGGAGACACCACGCTATTCTGGAAAACATCGTGATCTAACAGAAGAACAGTGCCAGGCATTCGAAGCAGAGGGCCGTGTACCAAGTATTCGTTTTCGCGTACCGGAAGATCGTGAATATACGTTTGATGATATCGTTAAAGGTCAAATTACGTTTAATTCCAAGGAAAGCGGCGATTTTGTTATCGTCAAAAAGGATGGTATTCCGACATATAACTTCGCTGTAGCGGTTGACGATTATTTGATGAAAATATCGCATGTACTACGGGGCGAAGACCATGTTTCCAATACACCGCGGCAGTTGATGATCTTTGAAGCTCTCGGCTGGGAACCGCCACGCTTCGGTCATATGACGCTGATTGTAGGCGAGGATCACAAAAAGCTCAGTAAGCGTAACGAATCCATTATTCAGTTCATGGAGCAGTATGACAAGTTGGGCTATTTACCAGAAGCTATATTCAACTTCATTGCACTACTGGGCTGGTCCCCGGAAGGCGAAGAAGAGATCTATGATCGGGAACAACTGATTTCGATTTTCGATCCTAATCGTTTGTCCAAAAGTCCAGCTGTGTTTGATACCAATAAGCTTGCTTACCTGAATAATCACTATATTAAAAAGGCTGATCCTGAGCGAATTGCCAGCATGGCGATTCCACATCTCCAGGCAGCGGGGCTGTTGCCGACTGAACTGTCTTCGGAACAACTGGATTGGGCTAAGGCCCTTGTTCGTTTATACCAGGAACAGATGACTTCTGCATCCGATATTGTAGCGTTGTCTGAGTTGTTTTTCCGTTCACATCTGGAGCTGGATGCTGAAGCAGCAGCTGTATTGGCCGAAGAGCAGGTTCCTGAGGTACTTAGAGCTTTTGCAGGTAAAGTTGAAACGAGTGAGGAATTTACAGCTCCACAAATGGCTAAGCTGATCAAGGAAGTTCAAAAGGAAACGGGTTTTAAGGGAAAACAACTATTCATGCCGATTCGTGTGGCTCTTACAGGCCAAACGCATGGACGAGATCTGAATGAAACCATCTTTTTGCTCGGACGTGACAAGGTACTGGATCGTCTCAAGGCACAAATTAAAGGCTGATATTTCTTGTCAATTTGTTGTCTTTTCGCTATAATGACTCCATTGATACGGATTGATATTTACGTGTAAAGGCTGCGAACAGGAGAAGTACACTGCATATGGGCATCTGCCAGAGAGGACGGTCGAGGGGAAACTCCAGGCTGAGAGCCGTCCAGATGACCTGCGGAGGAAATGCGCCTGGGAGCCGTGCGCCCGAACTTTCATTAGCGTCAAATGCTGATGTGACAAGGGCGTGCCGAGTCGTTCCCGTTACAGGACGCCAAAGACGGACTGTCTGCTTTTTATGCAGCAGATATGTTCGAAGCAGAGTGGGACCACGTTCATGCGTCTCTGCAGCTTAGGCTGCGGAGACGCTTTTTCTTTTTTATCAGACTCAGACTCGTTATAGATTGAAAAATGTCGAAGAGTGCTGGTGGATGCGAAAATTGGCGGAACGTGAAGTGTAGTGATGATGCGGCAAGGATATGAAGGGAATAGGAGGGCGACATGTTCAGACATTTCAAATCCGACATTCAGACTGTTTTGGATAATGATCCGGCCGCCCGGAGTAAGCTGGAGGTCATTTTTACGTATTCCGGCGTTCATGCCCTTTGGGCACATCGAATCGCACATTGGTTTTATTTGCGAAACTGGTGTACTCTAGCCCGTGTTATATCCCAGGTATCAAGGTTTATGACAGGCATTGAAATTCATCCTGGCGCTCGTATCGGAGATCGGCTGTTCATTGATCATGGCATGGGAGTTGTCATCGGTGAAACCTGTGAGATTGGCGACGATGTCATATTGTATCAGGGGGTCACACTCGGTGGGACTGGGAAAGAGAAAGGGAAGCGCCATCCGACCATTGGGAATAATGTTGTTATCGGCTCCGGTGCAAAGATATTAGGTTCTTTCACGATTGGGGCACAATCCAACATTGGCTCTAACTCGGTTGTGCTCAAAGAAGTTCCACCAAACAGTACGGTGGTGGGCATCCCGGGGCGAGTTGTCAGACAGGATGGTAGGCGTCCAGACCGACTTAGTCATCAATTGCCTGATCCGGTTGTGGACTCTATGCGAGAACTTCAACGGGAAATAGAACGTTTGCGTGCAGAAATGTCTGATTTGAAGGATGGGGCATCTGCTCAGAAACATCAGGTGACCCAAGAGAATAAATTAGAAAAATGATTTTCATGAGGGAGGAACATAACAATGCCGCTTCAAATTTATAATACAATGACGAGGAGTCGGGAGCCTTTTGTGCCACTGGAGCCTGGAAAGGTTAAAATGTATGTATGCGGACCTACCGTGTATGATTACATTCATATTGGCAATGCACGACCTGTAATTGTATTTGACGTGGTGCGCAGCTACCTGGAGTACTTGGGCTATGATGTAAACTATGTGGTGAATTTTACGGATGTCGATGATAAATTAATCCGCAAAGCTCGGGAACTTGATATGGAGGTTTCGGCAGTTGCTGAGAAATTTATTGCTGCCTACCATGAGGATCTGGCAGGATTGAATGTTCCTGCTGCCAGTATGAACCCTCGTGTAACAGAGAGCATGGACCTGATTATTGATTTTATTAAGGAATTGGTAGACAAGGACTATGCCTATGAGAATGATGGCGATGTGTTCTATCGAACCAAAAAGTTCAAAGATTACGGACAACTGTCAGGTCAAAATCTGGAAGAGCTTCAGTTCGGTATTCGCATCAATGTGGATGAGCGCAAGGAAAATGCTGAGGACTTTGTACTCTGGAAGGCAGCGAAACAGGGCGAAATTTATTGGTCGAGCCCTTGGGGAGATGGGCGACCAGGCTGGCATATCGAATGCTCTGCTATGGCTCGCCATTATTTGGGGGATACACTGGATATTCATGGGGGCGGACAGGATCTGCAATTTCCGCATCATGAATGTGAATGCGCACAATCCGAAGTGATCACGGGTAAGCCATTATCTCGCTACTGGATGCATAACGGCTATATTCGCATAGATAATGAAAAAATGTCGAAATCACTCGGTAATGGTATTTTGGTTAAAGATTTGCGCGCTCATCACAAGCCGGAGGCTTTACGTTATTTTATGTTGTCGACGCATTACCGGAATCCGTTGAACTACAACCAAGAGACTATGAGTCAGGCAGAGAACAGCGTCGAGCGGATCGCCAATGCAGTTGCCAATGTGAAGCATCGTTTAGCTAATGCGCTGGAAGGTAATGGGGGAGTATCGACGGAACTGCAAACGAAGCTCGACGGAATTTTGCAGCAGTTTGGCGAAAAAATGAATGATGATTTCAATACACCTGATGCGATTACTGCTGTATTTGATTGGGTTAGCGAAGCAAACCATTTGTTGCAGCGAGATGTCGTACATCAGGCGGAACTACAAGCTGTATTGCATACCTTTCAATCGATGAATAACGTTCTTCGCATTTATTCGGAACCGAGTGAAGAGTTGCTGGATGACGAAATTGAGCAGTTAATTGCAGAACGTGTCGAAGCTCGTAAGACCAAAAACTGGGGTAGAGCTGACGAAATTCGCGATCTGTTGGCTGCAAAAGGCATTGTGCTTGAAGATACAGCGCAGGGTATGCGGTGGCGGCAAAAATGAGTGATAAGCCACTGAACTCAGGAGCATCGGCAGGTACGGGGAACTGGTTCCCGTACCCTGCGTCCAAGCCAGCTCGTTTGATGCCTCCCATTGCACTAGCTTATATTGGTGATGCAGTGTATGAGGTAGCTGTCCGGCAATATTTGTTGGCACAGCCCAACCTGCGTCCAAATCATCTGCACCGCCGAGCCACAGGGCTAGTCTCCGCCAAGGCGCAGAGTCGTATGTTGGGGCTATTGGAAAAGGTACTGACGGAAGAAGAACGCGATATTGTCCGACAAGGAAGAAATGCTAAATCAGGAAGTTTGCCTAAAAATGCTGATGTGCTTGAGTATCGTCATGCCACTGCACTGGAAGGGTTAATTGGATCTCTTTATTGTGATGGACATTTGGACAGATTAAGAGAGTTGATTACGTACGGAATTGCACAGATGGAAAATACAGAAAAATCATAAATGGGAACGGACTGGATGGAACAAGCATCGGCCGTGTCCCGGGAGGAAGCTAGAGATGGAAGAAGAATGGATTGCCGGTAAGCATTCGGTAACGGAGGCATTGCGTTCAGGCAGAACGATAAATAAAATATGGATTGCGGATAATGCACAAAAACATTTGACGCTGCCGATTACAGCCGAGGCCAAAAAAGCAGGAATTATTGTCTTGCAGGTAGACAAGCGTAAGCTGGATCAAATGGTTCCGGGCATTCAGCATCAGGGAGTGGTCGCGCAAGCTGCGCCTTTTGCCTATGTTGAAGTGGAAGAATTGCTCGCCACTGCTCGTGATAAGGGAGAAGAGCCGTTTTTAATTTTGCTGGATGAGATTGAAGATCCTCATAATTTGGGCTCCATCCTTCGTACAGCGGACTGTACGGGAGCACATGGTGTTATTGTGCCGAAAAGGCGCTCTGCAGCTGTAACTGTAACAGTGTCCAAAACATCGGCAGGTGCTGTGGAGTACGTCCCGGTGGCGCGTGTAAACAATCTGGGACAAACCATTGATCGTCTTAAAGAAGAAGGTGTATGGGTAGTTGGCACGGATGTTACAGCGACAGATCCTGTCTTTGGGAATGGAGTATTCACGGGGCCAGTAGCCATTGTCATTGGTAACGAAAATAAAGGAATGGGCCGTTTGATCCGTGAAAAATGCGATGTACTCGTCAAGCTGCCAATGGCGGGGCAAATTAATTCCCTTAATGCTTCTGTAGCTGCGGGTGTTGTCATGTACGAAGTATTGCGCGGACGACAGGCACGGGGCTAACGATATGGCTGACACGCGGGATGTTCTGCTTGTGGACGGTTACAACATGATTGGAGCCTGGCCCGAACTTTCCGCACTGGTACAATCTGGTATGCAGGAGGCGAGGGACAGACTTCTTGAACGACTGGCGGATCATCAGGCGTATTCCGGCAGAAGAGTCATCGTCGTATTTGATGCTTACAGGGTGCCAGGATTAGGTAAAACTTTTGCTCAGAGCAAAGTCCAGATTTATTTTACCAGAGAAAAAGAAACTGCTGATGAGTGCATCGAGCGATTGGTTCGGGAGCTGAGCAGTAAAAGAAGAAGTATTTACGTAGCGACAAGCGATCAGGTAGAGCAACATGTCGCATTTGGACAAGGTGCACTCAGGGTGTCGGCGCGGGAATTACTGATCGAGATTGAGGAATCCGAAAGGGAAGTGCAGAAGCGAATCCAGCAGGATAGTGCCAAATTGTCCCGTAACTCGCTAGATGCCAAACTGAGTCCGGAGCTTCGAAAGTTGTTTGAACGATGGAGAAGAGAATAAACCAATAATTGGGCACTCCTCCATTTTGAAACCATTGACAATTTTGTTAGCGCTCTTCTTTTTTAGGTTGTTGTGGTTGACGGTATCAGGTTACATCGCGTATACTTGTCGTATATTTGAGAGAGTAACGGGTACCTTGCGTTGCAGCCGGAGGGATTGTTAGTGAGTGTGGACCTCAAGGATATCATGTTGTCAAAGTTTGATTACAAAAATGATGAAGACATTGTCGGAGCAGTCCATGAAGGTGATGGGGAAGCGCTGGAGTTTCTGATTAACAAATACCGGAACTTTGTGCGGGCCAAGGCCAGATCCTACTTCTTGATTGGTGCTGATCGCGAGGATATTATTCAGGAGGGCATGATTGGTCTCTACAAATCCATTCGTGATTTTAAGGGAGACAAGCTTGCTTCGTTCAAGGCTTTCGCCGAGTTGTGCATTACACGACAGATTATTACGGCAATTAAGACGGCTACACGACAAAAGCACATTCCTCTGAACTCTTACGTATCTCTGGACAAACCCATCTATGATGAAGAGTCAGACCGCACGTTGCTCGATGTGATTTGCGGAACACAAGTAAGTGACCCTGAAGAGCTGATAATCAATCAGGAAGAGTTTGTGGGCCTTGAGGACAAGATGTCCGAGATTCTGAGCGAGCTGGAACGCAAGGTACTTATGTTGTATCTGGACGGACGTTCGTATCAGGAGATTGCAGAGGATCTTGACCGCCATGTGAAATCCATTGATAACGCGCTGCAACGGGTCAAGCGTAAACTTGAAAAGTATCTGGAAGTAAGAGATAGTTGAAAGTAGAGGCTGACAGGGAAAAGGCTCGAGTCCGAGTCTTTTTTTATTCGTTATAGGTAGGCTATGCAGGTTTATAAGTGTTACAAATGATTTATACTAAAAAAGATGAATAATAGATATCGCCTTGATTTTTGAAGCAGCTTTTCAGAGAACAGTTTTAAAGGATGCACAGATGTTAAAATGCACCACAGCCGGGACTGCGAATTGTATGCAAACATTCGTTGACATGGAAAACCCCGTGTGATAAAGTGTTTTAGGTAGGCCTAAATTCGCGGTTTTTTTTAGGATCAATTATGAGACTTCCGGTGTTGGATGTCTTCGGGAGGTGCACATCATGCGGGTAATTATTACTTTGGCTTGTACAACATGCAAACAAAGAAATTACACAACGACGAAAAACAAGCGTAATCACCCCGACCGCATGGAGATGAAGAAATTCTGTAAGTCCTGTAACGAACAGACTTCTCATCGGGAAACCAGATAGTTTTTGGAGGTGTAGTCGGCGTGAAACGCAGTTTCAAGTCTCTGTTTTCCTTTTTCTCTGAAAGCTGGGCTGAACTCAAGAAGGTTCGCTGGCCCAATCGTAAAGAACTGACCAACTATACGTTGATTGTCATAGGGACAATTGCGTTCGTCACGATTTATTTTTGGGTTCTCGATATCGGCATTTCCGCTGTGATCGAAGCGATTATCTAGGAAGGGTTCCAGGTGGCTTGATATGGAAAAAAGATGGTACGTCGTTCATACCTATTCAGGGTATGAGAACAAAGTCAAAGCCAATTTGGAAAAACGCGTTGAGTCCATGGGCATGGAAGACAAGATATTCCGTGTTCTTGTTCCTATGGAAGAAGAACTGGTAACCAAGGACGGTAAGAAAAAAACCGTTATGCGTAAAGTCTACCCTGGTTATGTCTTAGTCGAAATGGTCCAAACCGACGACTCTTGGTATGTTGTACGCAATACACCAGGTGTTACGGGATTTGTAGGGTCGACAGGCTCGGGTTCCAAACCGACGCCATTGCTTCCAGAAGAAGTTGAACAGATTCTGAAGCATATGGGCATGGTAGAGCCGAAACCGAAGATTGAATTCGATGTTAAGGAATCCGTGCGAATTAAAGTTGGTCCTTTTGCGAATTTTGTGGGCTCCGTGGAAGAAATTTTGGTTGAGAAGAGCAAGCTTAAGGTTCACGTCAACATGTTTGGACGGGAAACCCCGCTTGAGTTGGATTATACTCAAGTGGAGAAAATATAGATTTTTCTTACAGGTTTCTTGTGGGAGGATCGATAGGTCCGTCTACCACTATTGAGTCAAGGAGGTGTCATCCATGGCAAAAAAGGTAATTAAAATGGTAAAACTGCAGATTCCTGCAGGGAAAGCTAATCCAGCGCCTCCAGTAGGTCCAGCTTTGGGTCAAGCAGGTGTCAACATCATGGCATTCTGTAAAGAGTTCAATGCTCGTACTGCTGATCAAGCAGGCCTGATTATTCCGGTTGAAATTTCGGTATTTGAGGATCGTTCTTTTACGTTCATCACCAAAACTCCACCGGCTGCTGTTCTGTTGAAAGTTGCTGCTAAAATCGAAAAAGGTTCCGGTGAACCGAATAAAACGAAAGTTGCAACTGTAAATCGCGCTGCTGTTCGTCAAATTGCAGAGCAAAAAATGCCTGACCTTAACGCAGCTTCCGTAGAATCGGCAATGCGTATGGTTGAAGGTACTGCTCGCAGCATGGGTATCACCATCGTAGATTAATTTTATTAATCTACGTGTGCCGGCAGTTTGACTGTCCGGCAAGTGTGGGAGGAATATCCGCTAATACCACATAAGGAGGAAAACATTATGGCTAAACATGGTAAGAAGTACCTGGAAGCTGCTAAGCTGATTGACAGCGAAGCAACTTACGAGCCTTTAGAAGCCGTTGAACTGGTGAAAAAGGCTGCGACTGCTAAATTCGACGAAACCGTTGAAGCAGCAGTTCGTCTGGGCGTAGATTCCCGTAAACAAGACCAGGCTGTTCGTGGTGTTGTTGTCCTGCCGCATGGTACGGGTAAAACACAACGCGTTCTGGTATTTGCAAAAGGTGACAAAGTGAAAGAAGCGGAAGCGGCTGGCGCTGATTTTGTTGGCGATCAAGATATGATCAACAAAATCCAACAAGGCTGGTTCGAATTCGACGTCTGCGTTGCGACACCTGATATGATGAGTGAGGTTGGTAAACTGGGTCGTTTGCTCGGTGGTAAAGGTTTGATGCCTAACCCTAAAGCAGGCACAGTTACTTTCGACGTTGCCAAGGCTGTTCAAGAAATTAAAGCCGGTAAAATCGAATACCGTCTCGACAAAGCCGGTCAAATTCACGCGCCAATCGGCAAAGCTTCCTTCAGTGCTGAACAGCTGAACGAGAATCTTAAAGCCTTGGTTGAAGCCTTGAACCGTGCGAAGCCAGCGGCTGCTAAAGGTGTATACCTGAAAAACATCGCTATTTCTTCGACTATGGGACCGAGTGCACGTGTGAACGCATCTGTTTACAGATAATATTTTGGTTGACATGTTCAATCAAATTTGTTATTCTATAAAAGTTGTGAGTCCTTGTGACTGACCATTAAAGTTGAATATGCTTACCGTAGACAGTAGGTGCCTTTGGGCTTAATTTCCTACCGAGGTGTTATGATAGAACGTTTCATGTGACGGGCTTGTCCCGTCCATGTAGATTTATCAAGCCTTCGTACTCTACGGAGGCTTTTTTCATGCTTATGAAAGCAAGCTTTGTAAGATCACCAGATTGGGTGCTTCGAACAAAGCGGATAAATTGATCAGGAGGTGTACAGTTTGGCAAATGCAAAGGTGATTCAAGCAAAACAAGAAGCTGTTGAAGTTGTAGCTGCAAAATTGCGCGAGAGCGTAACGACTGTGGTTGCAGACTATCGCGGTCTGAATGTTGCCCAAGTAACTGAGCTGCGTAAGCAGCTTCGCGAAGCCGGAATCGAATTTCAAGTGCTGAAAAACACACTGCTCCGCCGTGCAACTGCGGCAGCAGAATTGACTGAACTGGACGCAGTATTGACAGGTCCTACTGCAATCGCGTTCGGCAAAGATGATGCAGTGTCTGCAGCTAAAATCTTGAACGATTTCGCTAAGAAGAACAATGCACTGGAACTGAAAGGTGCAGTTGTAGAAGGTCGCGTTATCGGTGTTGAGGAAATCAAAGCACTGGCAGAACTGCCATCCCGCGAAGGTCTCCTTTCCATGCTCCTCAGCGTGCTTCAAGCTCCTGTGCGCAACTTCGCGCTTGCAGTTAAAGCTGTTGCAGAAAAAGAAGAGCAAAGCGCATAAGTTAGGGATTAAACCTGCTGTATAGCAGTTGAGAACAAAAAAATACGAATTTAAATGGAGGTTCAACCATGAGTAAAGAGCAAATCTTGGAAGCAATTAAAGGTATGTCCGTATTGGAACTGAACGATCTCGTGAAAGCAATCGAAGAAGAATTCGGCGTAACTGCAGCAGCTCCAGTAGCTGTAGCAGGTGGCGCAGCAGGTGGCGCAGCTGAAGCTGAGCAATCCGAGTTCGACGTAATCTTGACAAGCGCTGGCGCTTCCAAAATCAACGTTATCAAAGCAGTTCGCGAAATCACAGGTCTTGGCCTGAAAGAAGCAAAAGAACTGGTTGACAACGCTCCAAAACCACTGAAAGAAAAAATCGCTAAAGAAGAAGCTGAATCCATTAAAGCAAAATTGGAAGAAGCAGGCGCTTCTGTAGAAGTAAAATAATTGACTGCTTTCTAGCAGACAATGGACTAAAACAAACCCCTTGAGGTGATCTTCAAGGGGTTTGTTGCTGTAAAACGGTAGTACCAGCATGTCTGAAAGGTTATTGTAAAGGCTATGATGGTAGTACAACCGAAAGAGGTGGGCATGAATGGCTGATCATTATTACTCCAAGCGGCCAGAGACGGCGCATGAACGACGGAGCCTGGAAACAGTGCTGCGGGGGCGGTCATACCGTTTTGCCAGCGATTCAGGCGTTTTTTCGAAGCAGGGAATTGATTACGGGAGTCGTGTGCTGATTGAAGCGATGCAGCTTCCTGCACAAGCCTCGGTATTGGATGTAGGATGCGGTTACGGCCCGATTGGTCTGGCGGCAGCCGCGCTTGTCCCAGAGGGACACGTCACAATGGTTGATATTAATGAGCGAGCCGTTCAACTTGCGATAGAGAATGCGGAACGTAATGGGGTTAAGAATGTCACCATTAAGCAAAGCGATTTGTTTGCGGAAGTGAAGGGTGAACGCTTTGACGTGATCTTGACGAATCCTCCTATACGTGCAGGAAAAGAAACAGTGCATACCATTTTTGAGCTTGCTTATGAGCATTTAAACGAAGGTGGAGCTTTGTGGGTAGTCATTCAGAAAAAGCAGGGGGCCCCTTCGGCGAGTGCTAAGATAGAGAGCCTTTTCGGTCATGTAGAGGAAGTTACAAAGGATAAAGGTTATCGAATTTTGAAGGCTGAAAAAAGTTTTTAAGAAAATGCAATAGGACCATTGACTTGAATCCTGGTCTGTGATATTATTATAAAATGTCAGTATTAGGATGCCCTCCATGGCTTTAGTTTGTTGAAATGTCAATAGATTTATGCGTAGTAGGTATACTATTTATCTCTATTACGTATAATACAACCATTTTGGGCAAATCTACAAGTGATGAAGATCTTCCGGTAAGAGGATTCTGCAGATACGGTGCTCTTTTTTCGAATGCATTCGAGTAAGGGCTTTTCTGTATTTGTAAGATTGAATCTTCTGTATGTGTCTTATTATAAGGTCACAAACAGAGGTTCGCAATGTATTTTTAAAGTGAGTAGACATGAGGGGTGAGTTTAAGTTGGCAGGACATCTTGTTCAATATGGTCGACGCACTCGGCGCAGTTATGCACGTATTAATGAGGTACTCGAGGTTCCGAACCTGATTGAGATCCAACAAAAATCCTATGATTGGTTTTTGGAGGAAGGATTAAGGGAAATGTTTCGGGATATTTCTCCAATTCAGGATTTCACTGGAAATCTGATTCTGGAGTTTATCGACTATTCTCTCGGAGAACCCAAATATACCGTTGACGACGCAAAGGAACGCGACGTTACGTATGCAGCACCGCTTCGGGTAAAAGTCCGGCTTATTAATAAAGAAACCGGGGAAGTGAAAGAGCAGGAAGTATTCATGGGAGACTTCCCGCTGATGACTGAAACGGGTACGTTTATTATTAACGGTGCGGAACGGGTTATTGTCAGCCAGTTGGTTCGCTCTCCCAGCGTCTATTTCAGCACAAAAGTCGACAAGAATGCGAAAACAACATACACCGCAACGGTAATTCCTAACCGGGGGGCTTGGCTCGAACTGGAGATGGATGCGAAGGATATTATCTATGTCCGGATTGACCGTACCCGTAAAATTCCGGTTACGGTGTTGCTGCGTGCGCTGGGCTTTGGCACTGATGCTGAGATTCTGGATTTGCTCGGCAATGACGAATATATCCGCAACACACTCGATAAAGACAACACGGATTCCACCGAGAAAGCGCTGATTGAAATTTATGAGCGTCTTCGTCCAGGTGAGCCGCCTACACTGGATAACGCAAAGAGCTTGCTAGTTGCTCGCTTCTTTGATCCTAAACGTTATGATCTGGCCAACGTAGGCCGTTACAAAATCAATAAAAAGCTTCACATTAAAAACCGTTTGTTCAATCAACGACTTGCTGAGACTTTGATTGATACAACAACTGGTGAAATCATCGCTGAAGCCGGTCAAATGGTAGATCGCCGCCTGTTGGACGAGATTTTGGCCCAACTGGAGGAATCAGTAGGACATCGTACGTATCATGTTGCGAGTGGTGTGCTAGAAAGCAATGATATTCCACTTCAAACAATCGATGTGTTCTCACCAATTGAGGATGGTAAAGTAGTAAAACTGATTGCTAACGGAAATATTGATAAATCGGTTAAGAATATTACGCCTGCCGATATTATTTCCTCCATCAGTTATTTTATTAACTTGCTTCACGGAATCGGAAGTACGGACGATATTGACCATTTGGGTAACCGTCGTTTGCGTTCTGTAGGTGAGTTGCTCCAAAACCAGTTCCGTATCGGTTTATCCCGTATGGAACGCGTGGTTCGTGAAAGAATGTCAATTCAGGATGCTAATGTAATTACGCCACAAGCGCTGATTAACATACGTCCAGTAATTGCTTCGATTAAAGAGTTCTTTGGTAGCTCGCAGTTGTCTCAGTTTATGGATCAGACGAACCCGCTTGCTGAATTAACGCACAAACGTCGTCTGTCCGCACTCGGACCCGGCGGTTTGACGCGCGAACGCGCGGGCATGGAAGTGCGTGACGTCCATCCGAGTCACTACGGCCGTATGTGTCCTATCGAGACACCAGAGGGACCAAACATTGGTTTGATCAACTCTTTGTCCACTTTTGCACGCATTAACGAGTATGGATTTATCGAAGCTCCTTATCGTTGGGTAGATCCAAAAACCGGAAAAGTTACAGACCAGATTGATTACCTGACTGCTGATGAAGAAGATAACTACATCGTAGCTCAGGCGAATGCGGAATTGACGGAGGAAAACACCTTTAAGGATGAGGTTGTCATTGTCCGTTATAACAAACAGTCTGATAACATTATTCCGATGGCTAGTAGCCGTGTCGATTACATGGACGTATCGCCTAAACAGGTCGTATCGGTCGCGACTGCACTGATTCCGTTCTTGGAGAATGATGACTCTAACCGCGCATTGATGGGTTCCAACATGCAGCGTCAGGCTGTCCCGCTTCTGATTCCGAAGTCTCCATTGGTCGGAACAGGAATGGAGCACAAGTCTGCAAAAGATTCCGGTGTTTGCGTTGTATCCAAATACAACGGAGTTATCGAACGTTCTTCGGCTAACGAAATTTGGTTGCGTCGTATCGAAACTGTAGATGGCGCTGAAGTGAAGGGCGACATTGTTAAGTATAAATTACACAAATTTATGCGATCTAACCAAGGAACTTGCATCAACCAACGTCCGATTGTGAACAGAGGAGATATTGTCAAAGTTGGCGATATACTTGCGGATGGTCCATCTACAGAGATGGGTGAGTTGGCGTTGGGACGTAACGTTGTCGTTGCCTTCATGACTTGGGAAGGTTACAACTACGAGGATGCGATCTTGCTGAGTGAGAAACTGGTTAAGGAAGATGTATACACCTCAATCCATATTGAGGAATACGAATCCGAGGCTCGTGACACGAAGCTTGGACCTGAAGAAATCACTCGCGACATTCCAAATGTCGGTGAAGAAGCGCTTCGCAACTTGGATGAGCGTGGAATCATACGTATTGGTGCCGAAATTGGCGCAGGTGACATTCTCGTTGGTAAAGTAACACCTAAAGGTGTGACTGAATTGACAGCTGAAGAACGTCTCTTACACGCAATCTTTGGTGAGAAGGCACGCGAGGTTCGCGATACTTCTTTGAGAGTTCCTCACGGAACAGACGGGATTGTTGTAGATGTAAAGGTATTTACACGTGAAAATGGCGATGAACTGCCACCAGGTGTAAATCAGTTGGTTCGTGTATATATTGCTCAAAAACGTAAAATCTCCGAAGGCGATAAAATGGCTGGACGTCACGGTAACAAGGGTGTCGTTGCTCGTATTTTGCCTGAAGAAGATATGCCGTTCCTGCCGGATGGCACACCAGTACAGGTCGTTCTGAACCCGCTGGGCGTACCTTCACGGATGAACATCGGACAGGTGCTTGAAGTCCATCTGGGTATGGCTGCAATGCGTCTTGGTATTCATGTGGCAACTCCAGTATTCGATGGTGCCAAGGAATATGACGTATTCGATACAATGGAAGAGGCAGGCATGCAGCGTAATGGTAAGACTGTGTTGTATGACGGACGTACGGGTGATCGTTTTGAACGTGAAGTTACTGTCGGTGTCATGCACATGATCAAACTGGCGCACATGGTCGATGATAAAATCCATGCTCGTTCTACAGGTCCTTACTCTCTCGTTACGCAACAACCATTGGGTGGTAAAGCTCAATTCGGTGGACAGCGCTTCGGGGAGATGGAAGTATGGGCATTGGAAGCCTACGGCGCAGCGTACACGCTTCAGGAAATTTTGACTGTGAAATCTGATGATGTGGTTGGACGTGTTAAAACTTACGAATCCATTGTCAAAGGTGAAAATGTACCTGAACCGGGTGTTCCAGAATCATTTAAGGTCTTGATCAAAGAGCTGCAAAGCTTGGGTATGGACGTGAAGATTCTGTCTGAAGACGAACAAGAGATCGAAATGAGAGAGCTTGATGATGAGGATGAAACAACCGGCGATAAGCTGAGTTTGAATCTGGAAGGCTCTGAGGTTGGCGTAGAGTAGTTTGACTGCTGACTGACTCATATCAGCTTTGTTATATACCTTGATCCATTCTAGGATGGATCAGGTTTCTTGATACCGCCCGGTGCTGCTGGGCGGTATCAAACCTAAAAACTCAGGATTTGGTTAAGGAGGGTTGCTCCTTGTTGGACGTTAACAATTTCGAATATATGAAAATCGGGCTTGCTTCCCCCGAAAAGATTCGTTCTTGGTCCCGCGGAGAAGTCAAAAAACCGGAGACGATTAACTATCGTACGCTTAAACCGGAAAAAGAAGGACTATTTTGCGAGAAAATTTTCGGACCTACGAAAGACTGGGAATGTCATTGCGGTAAGTACAAACGTGTACGCTATAAAGGTGTTGTCTGTGACCGTTGTGGAGTAGAAGTTACTCGTGCTAAGGTTCGCCGTGAGCGTATGGGCCACATTGAGTTGGCTGCTCCTGTATCGCACATTTGGTACTTTAAAGGCATTCCAAGTCGTATGGGTCTTGCTCTTGATATGTCTCCAAGATCTCTGGAAGAGATCATTTACTTCGCATCTTATGTTGTAACCGATCCAGGAGATACGCCTTTGGAGAAAAAGCAACTCCTGTCCGAGAAAGAATACCGTAGCTACCGTGAGAAATACGGCTATGGCTTCCAGGCAGGTATGGGTGCTGAAGCGGTTAAAAAGCTTCTTCAAGATTTGGATATAGACAAAGAATTAGAATTCTTGAAAGAAGAGCTGCGTACAGCTCAAGGACAACGTCGTAACCGTGCGATCAAACGCCTTGAAGTTATTGAGGCATTCCGTAACTCCGGCAACCAACCGGATTGGATGATCATGGATGTACTTCCTGTTATTCCTCCTGAGCTTCGTCCGATGGTACAGTTGGATGGTGGTCGTTTCGCTACCTCTGACCTTAACGACTTGTATCGTCGTGTTATTAACCGTAATAACCGTCTGAAACGGTTGTTAGATCTAGGTGCGCCAGATATTATCGTGCAAAATGAAAAACGGATGTTGCAGGAAGCTGTTGACGCCTTGATTGATAATGGTCGTCGTGG
Source organism: Paenibacillus sp. SER-28 (assembly GCF_052906305.1). Taxonomy (NCBI): domain Bacteria; kingdom Bacillati; phylum Bacillota; class Bacilli; order Caryophanales; family Paenibacillaceae; genus Paenibacillus; species Paenibacillus sp. SER-28. The sequence goes on from NZ_JBRECM010000018.1 coordinate 28,766, forward strand.
TCGTCCTGTTACAGGTCCAGGTAACCGTCCTTTGAAATCCCTCAGCCACATGCTGAAAGGTAAACAAGGACGTTTCCGTCAGAACTTGCTCGGAAAACGTGTTGACTACTCTGGTCGTTCCGTTATCGTTGTAGGCCCGTACTTGAAAATGTATCAATGCGGTTTGCCAAAAGAAATGGCACTGGAACTGTTCAAACCTTTTGTTATGAAGGAACTGGTGAACAAAGGTTTGGCGCACAATATCAAGAGCGCGAAGCGTAAAGTAGAGCGTGTGAGTGCAGAAGTATGGGATGTGCTGGAAGAAGTAATCAAGGAGCATCCAGTTCTTCTGAACCGTGCCCCTACGCTGCATAGACTCGGTATCCAGGCGTTCGAACCGATTTTGGTTGAAGGCCGTGCGATTCGTCTGCATCCGCTCGTATGTACTGCATATAATGCCGACTTTGACGGTGACCAAATGGCTGTTCACGTTCCGTTGTCTGCGGAAGCCCAAGCTGAAGCTCGTTTGCTTATGCTAGCATCCGGGAACATTTTGAATCCGAAAGACGGCAAGCCAGTTGTTACACCTTCCCAGGATATGGTTCTTGGTTCTTTCTATCTGACTATGGATAACAAAGAAGAAGAAGGAAGCAATATGATCCTTCGCAACATGAATGAAGCTATATCGGCTTACCAACGTGGTACAGCTGGACTTCATGCTCGTGTAGCTATTCCGGTTAAAGCTTTGAATAAAACGAGCTTTACGGAAAAACAACAGGAAGCGATGTTGATCACAACGGTTGGTAAAATTATCTTTAATGAAATTTTCCCGGCAAGCTTCCCGTACATCAATGATGCTACCCGTGCGAACCTGCTTTATGGTACTGCGGAGGAGTTCTTTGTTTACGAGAAGGGTGTAAATCTTACAGAAGCCATTCAAAACGCTCCGCAAGCTAGCGGGGTAGGCAAGGATTACCTTGGTAATATCATTGCCCGTTGTTTTGAGACTTACCATACAACAGAAACAGCTGTAATTCTGGACAAAATCAAGCAGCTTGGCTTTACGTATTCCACTCGTGCAGGGGTAACTGTTGCTGTATCGGACGTAATCGTGCCGGTAGAAAAACAAGAGATTCTTAAGGGATCCGAAGACAAAGCGCAAGTTGTAACGAATCAGTACCGTCGTGGTCTGATTACGAATGAAGAACGCTATGACCGGATTATCGATATTTGGTCTAAAGCGAAAGATGATATTACCGAAGTATTGATGAAGTCCATGGATCGCTACAACTCCATCATGATGATGGTGGACTCCAAAGCGCGGGGTAACAAATCACAGATTACTCAGCTCGGCGGTATGCGTGGTCTGATGGCCAATCCATCCGGACGTATTATCGAACTCCCAATCAAATCAAACTTCCGTGAAGGTCTGACAGTACTCGAGTACTTCATCTCCACTCACGGAGCGCGTAAAGGTTTGGCGGATACAGCCCTTCGTACGGCTGACTCCGGTTACCTGACTCGTCGTCTCGTAGATGTGGCGCAGGATGTTATCGTGCGCGAAGAAGACTGCGGAACGGATAAAGGCTTCACAGTAAGTCGTATCCAGGACGGTAAAGAAGTAATTGAGGATCTCTATGACCGTCTGGAAGGTCGCTATTGCTTTGAAACAGTACGTCATCCTGAGACTGGCGAGATTTTGGCTAGACGTAACGAATTGATTGACTCCGATAAAGCTGAAGCGATTGTTAAAGCTGGTGTACACAAAGTTCAGATTCGTTCTGTACTAAGTTGCCGTGCTAAACATGGCGTCTGCAAGAAATGTTACGGTCGCAATCTGGCTACTGGTAAACACGTTGAGATTGGTGAAGCAGTTGGTATCATCGCTGCACAATCCATCGGTGAGCCAGGAACACAGCTTACTATGCGTACGTTCCACACAGGCGGCGTAGCGGGTGACGATATTACACAAGGTTTGCCTCGTATCCAGGAGCTTTTTGAAGCACGTAATCCTAAAGGTCAGGCAACTATTAGTGAAATTGACGGTACAGTTAAAGAAGTTCGTGAAGGTAAAGACCGCCGTGAGATCGACATTCAGGGTGAAGCCGAAACGAAAACATACTCAGTAACGTATGGTTCCCGCCTGCGCGTAAGCGAAGGTATGACTGTTGAAGCTGGGGACGAACTGACGGATGGTTCGATTGATCCTAAAGAAATGCTGCGTATTAAAGGTATTCGCGGGGTACAGAACTATATCCTTCAGGAAGTTCAACGCGTATACCGGAACCAGGGCGTAGAAATCAACGACAAGCACGTAGAAGTTATGATTCGTCAAATGTTGCGTAAAATCCGTATCATTGATGCGGGCGACACGATCTTACTTCCAGGCTCCTTTGTTGATGTCCATGAGTATGAAAATGCAAACAAGATAGCGATTCTCAGCGGCCAAGAACCAGCGGTAGCCAAGCCGGTACTGCTCGGTATTACCAAGGCATCTCTGGAAACTGACTCCTTCTTGTCAGCAGCATCCTTCCAGGAAACTACTCGTGTCCTGACTGATGCAGCTATTAAAGGCAAGGTCGATCAGTTGCTTGGACTGAAAGAGAACGTAATTATTGGTAAATTGATTCCTGCGGGAACAGGTATGAACCGTTACCGTAGCGTGAAATTTGCCCAACCGGAAGAGGGGCAGTCTCCATCTGAGGAGCTCGAACCAATTTCGGCCGAGTAATATAAAAATAGTATGATTGCCGGAACACCGTAGACATAAGCTTTGCATAAAAGCTACAGCAGACGGTGCTCCGGTGCTTTTTCAAAAATGAAACGAACTATTCTGTTCAAATGAATTATAGTTTATAATTGTCTTGACATTACTTATAGTCAATGCTAATATAGCAAAGGTGCGTGAGCAGCCTATATGCTATTGGGTCTTTTCGGAGGAATGAGATATGTCTAAAGAACAAGGACTGCAAGATGCTCATGTCAAAATCGGTACCAAACAAACCATTCGTATGGTAGAATTGGGCTTTGCCTCAGAAGTATATGTGGCAGAAGACGCAGATCAGCGTCTCACTTCCAACATCATTGCTTTGTGCAACAAGCAAGGAGTCAAAGTGACTCTCGTAGACACAATGAAAAATCTCGGAGCTGCATGTGGGATTGAAGTGGGAGCCGCAATGGCTGCTATCGTAAAACAATAGGGTAAGGAACGTTTTTGTCTAAGGAATTGTTATTCTTGGCGGCAAAGACTTTTCATTTGTTCTTTTATGAACCGCCTGGGTCTGTGGGCTTAGATAAGGTTTGTAAAGTAACAGCAAAAATTGAGGAAGGGGGTGGCAACCAACATGCCAACTATTAACCAACTGGTTCGTAAAGGACGTCAAGCCAAAATCGAGAAATCGAAATCACCGGCTTTGCAAAAAGGTTTTAATGCCTTGAAACGTGAAGCTACCGACATCAGTGCCCCGCAAAAACGCGGAGTGTGCACTCGTGTAGGTACTATGACTCCGAAAAAACCAAACTCCGCACTTCGTAAATATGCTCGTGTTCGCTTGACGAACCGTGTAGAGGTGACTGCTTACATTCCAGGTATTGGACATAACCTTCAAGAACACAGCGTAGTGCTGATTCGCGGCGGTCGTGTAAAAGACCTTCCGGGTGTGCGTTACCACATCGTTCGCGGTGCTTTGGATACTGCAGGCGTAAACAACCGCATGCAAGCTCGTTCCAAATACGGCGCAAAACGCCCTAAAGCTAAAAAATCCTAATGAATATAAACCGCGTATGTCGGTTTAACATGTAAGAAAGGGGGATATCCATGCCACGCAAAGGTCCAGTTACCAAAAGAGACGTGTTGCCAGATCCGGTATACAACAGCAAGTTGGTTACCCGCTTGATCAACCGCATCATGCTCGACGGAAAACGAGGCGTTGCTCAAAGCATTCTGTACAATGCGTTCAAGCTTATCCAAGAACGTACGGGGAATGACCCGATGGAAGTTTTTGAAGCAGCTATCAAGAATATCATGCCAGTCCTGGAAGTTAAAGCACGCCGTGTCGGCGGTGCCAACTACCAAGTACCAATCGAGGTAAAACCAGAAAGACGTACGTCCCTGGGATTACGTTGGCTCGTAAACTACTCCCGCAACCGCGGTGAGAAAACCATGGAAGAGCGTTTGGCGGCTGAAATTATTGATGCTTCCAACAACACAGGCGCTTCCGTGAAAAAACGTGAAGACACGCACAAAATGGCTGAAGCGAACAAAGCGTTTGCTCACTATCGTTGGTAGGATTCAGCTCAAAAAAATAACTTCAATTTTGAAGGGAGACCCATTTCATGGCAAGAGAGTTCTCCTTGAAAAATACACGTAATATCGGGATCATGGCTCATATTGACGCGGGTAAAACCACAACAACAGAGCGGATCTTGTTCTACACAGGCCGTACGCACAAAATCGGTGAAGTTCACGAAGGCGCTGCGACAATGGACTGGATGGAACAAGAACAAGAGCGCGGAATCACGATTACTTCCGCTGCGACGACCGCTGCCTGGAAAGGTCACCGCGTCAATATCATCGACACCCCGGGGCACGTTGACTTCACTGTTGAAGTTGAACGTTCCCTTCGTGTATTGGACGGAGCAGTTGGTGTTTTCAGTGCGAAAGAAGGCGTTGAGCCTCAGTCCGAAACCGTATGGAGACAGGCTGATCGCTACGGCGTTCCACGGATCGCATATGTGAACAAAATGGATATCATTGGTGCCGACTTCCTGAATGTTGTCTCTGACATGCGTGATCGCCTTCAAGCGAACGCAGTTGCGATTCAATTGCCAATCGGCGCAGAAAATGATTTTACTGGTATTATCGATATCGTTGAACAAAAAGCTCATATGTACAAAGATGATCTTGGTCAAGATATCGAAGAAGTAGAAGTTCCTGCGGAATTCAAAGATCAAGTTGAAGAACTTCGTAATGAATTGATCGAGAAGGTTGCTGAACTGGACGAAGAATTGACAATGAAATACCTGGAAGGCGAAGAAATTTCGGTTGCCGAAATTAAAGCCGCTCTCCGTAAAGGTGTTGTAGAAGTTAAAATCTTCCCAGTTATCTGTGGATCTTCTTACCGCAATAAAGGTGTTCAGCTGATGTTGGATGCTGTTCTCGACTATTTGCCGGCTCCTATTGATGTGCCAAGTATTCAAGGGCATTTGGAAGACGGTACGGAAGTTGAACGTCACTCTTCCGATGAAGAGCCATTCTCCGCATTGGCATTCAAAATCATGACGGATCCTTACGTTGGTAAGTTGACATTCTTCCGCGTATACTCCGGTGTTCTTCAATCCGGTTCTTACGTATTGAATGCAACAAAAGGTAAACGCGAACGTATCGGACGTATTCTTCAAATGCATGCGAACAGTCGTCAAGAAATCACTGTAGTTTACTCTGGTGATATTGCGGCTGCCGTAGGTTTGAAAGATACAGGTACAGGTGATACACTGTGTGATGAGAAGAGTCCTGTTATTCTCGAGTCCATGAACTTCCCTGATCCGGTTATCGAAATCGCGGTTGAGCCTAAAACCAAAGCTGACCAAGATAAAATGTCTGTAGCTCTCGGTAAGTTGACTGAAGAGGATCCAACTCTTCGTGCTCATACTAACGAAGAAACAGGTCAAACCATCTTGGCGGGGATGGGTGAGCTTCACTTGGACATCATCATTGACCGTATGCGTCGTGAGTTCAAGGTAGAAACAAATGTGGGTAAACCACAGGTTGCTTACCGTGAAACGTTCCGTGCTCCAGCACGTGTCGAAGGTAAATTCGTTCGTCAGTCCGGTGGTCGTGGTCAATATGGTCACGTATGGGTTGAGTTCGAACCGCTCGAGCCAGGTACTGGTAGTCAATTCGAAAGTAAGGTAGTCGGCGGCTCTGTTCCTAGAGAGTACATCGCTCCTGCTCTTGCTGGTATTGAGGAACAAATGAAAAACGGCGTTATCGCAGGCTTCCCGCTTGTGGACGTTAAAGCTACAATCGTGGACGGATCATACCATGATGTCGATTCCAATGAAATGGCATTTAAAATTGCCGGATCAATGGCGCTGAAAGCAGCGAAAGACAAATGTAAACCAGTATTGCTCGAGCCGATTATGAAAGTTGAAGTAACGGTTCCTGAGGAATATATGGGTGACGTAATGGGTATGTTGAACTCCCGTCGTGGTCGGATTGAAGGTATGGATTCCCGCAGTGGAGCTCAAATCATTCGTGCGAAGGTGCCTTTGTCCGAAATGTTCGGATACTCGACTACACTTCGCTCCGGTACACAAGGACGCGGCGTGTTCTCCATGGAACTCTCTCATTATGAAGAAGTACCGAAGAGCATTGCTGAAGAGATCGTTGCCAAAACCAAAGGCGGCGAGTAATACAATGTATCAGCTGACCGGTATGCTTAAGGTTTTACCAAAAAGGCATCCGGCAGCCTAAAATAAAACAAGTTATTGAGGAGGAATTGTTCAAATGGCAAAGGCTAAGTTTGAACGTAACAAACCGCACGTTAATATCGGTACTATTGGTCACGTCGATCATGGTAAAACTACTTTGACTGCTGCAATCACAACTGTATTGTCCAAAACTTACGGTGGTGCTGCTGTAGCATTCGATCAAATCGATAAAGCTCCAGAAGAACGCGAACGCGGTATCACAATCTCCACTGCACACGTGGAATATGAAACACCTAACCGTCACTATGCACACGTTGACTGCCCAGGTCACGCCGACTATGTTAAAAACATGATCACTGGCGCTGCACAAATGGACGGAGCGATCCTGGTTGTATCCGCAGCTGACGGCCCAATGCCGCAAACTCGTGAGCACATCCTGTTGTCCCGCCAAGTTGGTGTTCCTTACATCGTTGTATTCCTGAACAAATGCGACATGGTTGAAGACGAAGAGTTGCTGGAATTGGTTGAAATGGAAGTTCGCGACTTGCTGAGCGAGTATGACTTCCCAGGCGACGACACTCCAATCACTCGCGGTTCCGCTCGTGAAGCACTGCAAAACCCAGATGGCGACTGGGCTAAAAAAATCGTTGAAATGTTCGAAACAATCGACACTTACATCCCAACTCCAGAACGCGACACTGACAAGCCTTTCCTTATGCCTGTCGAGGACGTATTCTCCATCACTGGTCGTGGTACAGTTGCTACAGGCCGTGTAGAGCGTGGTACAGTTAAAGTGGGCGACGAAATCGAAATCATCGGTATTCAAGAAGAATCCCGTAAATCCGTAGTAACAGGCGTAGAAATGTTCCGTAAATTGCTTGATTCCGCTCAAGCTGGTGACAACATCGGCGCACTGCTTCGCGGTGTAGATCGTGCACAAATCGAGCGTGGCCAAGTATTGGCTAAACCAGGTTCTGTTAACCCACATACAGAATTTTCTGCTCAAATCTACGTTTTGACTAAAGAAGAAGGCGGACGTCACAAACCTTTCTTCACTGGTTACCGTCCACAGTTCTACTTCCGTACAACTGACGTAACTGGTATCATTACTTTGCCAGAAGGTTCCGAAATGGTAATGCCTGGTGATAACATCACAGTTACTGTTCAACTGATCAACCCGATCGCTATCGAAGAAGGAACTAAGTTCTCTATTCGTGAAGGTGGACGTACAGTTGGCGCTGGTGCTGTAGCAACAATCTCCAAATAAGAAGGCTTTAGCCTTTAAATAGAGCAACAGTGTACTGGAACGAGTAACGTTGTATTGGAACGAAGCTAAACGAGCCCCTGCCCTGGTGCGGGGGCTTTTCTCTTGGGAAAAATCGCGAGCTGCGAGCACAACTGCATCTCTTGAAAATAAGATGCATTGTTTTTTCGTTTTTGCTTGCAATAGGCAGAACTATTCGATATAATAACTAATGTTGTTTGTGACTGTGCGATGATGTGAGAGGTTACTGACACACCCGGCCCCTTTGCCATGGGAGGGCTGTCGGAAAATTTTCACGGAGTATGTCCGATACCAAATTGGGCGATAGAAGGAGGGACTAAAATGGCAAAGCAAAAAATTCGTATTCGTTTGAAAGCTTACGATCATAGAATTCTTGATCAATCCGCTGAGAAAATTGTTGAAACAGCTAAACGTTCGGGCGCAGGTGTATCCGGGCCAATTCCGCTGCCAACTGAAAAACAAATCATTACTATTCTCCGTGCGGTACACAAGTACAAGGATTCCCGGGAGCAGTTCGAAATGCGCACACACAAGCGTTTGATCGACATTGTTAACCCGACTCCACAAACTGTGGATGCCTTGATGCGCTTGGACCTGCCGTCCGGTGTAGATATCGAAATTAAATTGTAATATGTAATTAGGAAAAGAAATGAGGTGTCAACATGAAAGGTATCTTAGGAAAAAAACTCGGAATGACTCAAGTGTTTACCCCTGAAGGTAACGTACTTGCTGTTACGGTTATCGAAGCAGGTCCTTGTGTTGTTCTGCAAAAGAAAGATCTGGAAAACGATGGATACGAAGCTATCCAACTCGGTTTCTCTGATAAGAAAGAAAAAAGATCCAACAAACCTGAAGCAGGACATGCGAAAAAAGCAAATACTGCACCTAAGCGCTACGTTCGTGAACTTCGTGGCATCGACCTTGCTGCGTACGAGGTTGGCCAAGAACTGAAGGCTGATGTCTTCACAGAAGGCGAGTTCGTTGACGTAACAGGTATTTCTAAAGGTAAAGGTTTTGCCGGCGTTATCAAACGTTGGGGACAAAGCCGCGGACCAATGGCACACGGATCGCGTTACCACAGAGGTCCAGGTTCTATGGGTTCCATTCAAGCTAACCGCGTTCCTAAAGGTAAACACCTTCCAGGACACATGGGGCATGAAACGGTAACGATCCAACGTCTTGAAGTTGTTAAGATCGATACAGAACGTAATGTATTGCTCGTGAAAGGTTCCATTCCAGGACCTAAAAATAGCTTCGTTAAAGTATTAGAAACGGTGAAAAAATAAACAACTGAAGAAAGGAGGAACACGAAATGCCAAAAGTAGCACTATTTAATATTAGCGGCAGCCAAGTTGGTGAAATTGAATTGAACGACGCAGTGTTCGGTATCGAGCCGAATAAGCACGTTCTTCATGACGCTGTTGTTATGCAATTGGCTTCCCTACGTCAAGGTACTCACAAAGTAAAAGGACGTTCTGAAGTACGTGGTGGCGGACGTAAACCTTGGAAACAAAAAGGTACTGGCCGCGCTCGTCAAGGTTCGATCCGTGCACCGCAATGGGTTGGTGGCGGTACTGTATTCGGTCCGACTCCACGCAGCTATGCTTACAAATTGCCTAAAAAAGTTCGTCGTCTGGCGATCAAATCGGCGTTGTCATCCAAAGTGATTGAGAATGAAATTATCGTATTGGACGCTCTTACACTGAACGGACCTAAAACGAAAGAATTCGCAGCCATTTTGAATAACCTTAAAGCTGATCGTAAAGCATTGATTGTAGCTCCTAGCTATGATGATAATGTAGCACTGTCCGCTCGTAATATTCCTGGTGTGAAGTTTGTAGCCGCAGACGGCATTAATGTTCTTGATGTGCTCGGACACGACAAACTGATCATTACGAAGGAAGCAGTTCAGAAGGTAGAGGAGGTGCTCGCGTAATGAAGGATCCTCGTGATATTATCAAACGTCCGGTTATCACCGAACGTACGGCTGGTATGATGAATGACTTGAAATACGTTTTCGAGGTTGACATTCGTTCTAACAAAGTCGAAGTTAAAAAAGCAATCGAAGCCATTTTTAACGTGAAAGTAAGTAACGTAAATACGCTTCGTGTTCCTGCAAAACCAAAACGCTACGGACGTCATTCCGGCTATACGAGCGAGTGGAAAAAAGCGTTCGTAACGCTGAGCAAAGACAGTAAGCCGCTTGAGTTTTTTGAAACGGTATAATTGAAACTGTAAAGTAAGGAGGGAAACTCAGTGCCAATTAAAAAGTATAAACCAACGTCCCCGGCCAGACGTGCTATGTCTGTATCTACTTTCGAGGAGATTACAACTAATCAGCCCGAGAAATCGTTGCTGGCACCTCTGAGCAAGCAAGCTGGACGCAATAACCAAGGTAAAATTACAGTTCGTCATCAAGGCGGCGGACACAAACGTAAATACCGTATTATTGACTTCAAACGTAACAAAGATGGAATACCGGGCCGCGTTGCTACGATCGAATATGATCCAAACCGTACGTCCAACATCGCACTTATCCACTATGTGGATGGTGAAAAACGTTACATCATCGCTCCTAAAGGTCTGAAAGTAGGAGACGAAGTGGTATCCGGTGCAGGTTCCGATATCAAAATCGGTAACTCCTTGCCGCTGGAAAACATTCCAGTAGGTACGGTTATCCACAACATCGAATTGAAACCGGGTAAAGGTGGTCAACTCGTTCGCGCCGCTGGTACGGAAGCCCAACTTCTTGGTAAAGAAGAAAAGTATGTTACAATTCGTTTGACTTCTGGTGAAGTTCGCCGCATTCTGAAAGTTTGCCGCGCTACAATCGGTTCTGTAGGTAACGAAGACCACGAACTGGTGAAAATCGGTAAAGCTGGTCGTAGTCGCTGGTTGGGACAACGTCCTGAAGTTCGCGGTGTTGTAATGAACCCTAACGATCACCCACACGGTGGTGGTGAAGGTCGCGCTCCAATCGGACGTAAATCTCCAATGTCTCCATGGGGTAAACCAACCCTTGGTTACAAGACGCGTAAAAAAGGTAAAGCATCTGATAAGTACATCGTTCGTCGTCGTACTAAGTAATAAAACGTGCGCTTAAGTCGCACGTTAACATATTAAGGAACGACTACGTTTTAACGAAGGGAGGATTCATAAATGGGTCGCAGTCTCAAAAAAGGACCATTCATTGATGGTTACCTGTTGAAAAAAGTAGAGGTTTTGAACGAGTCGGACAAAAAAGTGGTAATCAAAACTTGGTCCCGTCGCTCTACGATTTTCCCACAATTTATCGGACATACGTTTGGTGTATACGATGGTCGTAAACACGTGCCAGTATACGTAACGGAAGATATGGTCGGACACAAATTGGGCGAATTTGCTCCAACACGTACGTACAAAGGCCATACGGATGACGATAAGAAAACAAGAAGATAATCAACACAGCGTAGTGTTTGAGAGGAGGTAAACTCAATGGAAGCAAAAGCACATGCTAAGTCCGTACGGATTTCTGCTCGCAAAGTGAAACTTGTTATCGATTTGATTCGCGGTAAGCAGGTTGGTGAGGCGATCGCAATTCTTCGTCACACTCCAAAGTCCGCTTCTCCAGTCGTTGAGAAATTGTTGAATTCTGCGATTGCAAATGCAGATCACAACTACTCTTTGGACGTAAATAAATTGGTAGTATCTCAGGTTTTTGTAAACCAAGGTCCTACAATGAAACGATTCCGCCCGCGTGCAATGGGTCGTGCAAGTCGCATCAACAAACGCACCAGTCATATTACTCTGGTGGTATCTGAAAAATAAGGAGGGAAAACGTGTGGGCCAAAAGGTAAATCCCGTCGGACTCCGAATCGGTATTATCCGTGATTGGGAATCCAAATGGTATGCAGGCAAAGATTTCGGTGATCTTTTGCTGGAAGACGTTAGAATTCGTGAACATCTGAAAAAAAGATTGAAAGACTCCGCTGTATCCCGTGTTGAAATCGAGAGAGCAGCTAACCGTGTCAACGTAACGATTCACACTGCGAAACCAGGTATGGTTATCGGTAAGGGTGGTTCCGAAGTTGAAAATCTGCGTAATGAAATTACTAAAATCGCAGGCGGTAAAAAGGTACACATCAATATTTCTGAAATTAAAAATCCTGAACTGGATGCAATTCTGGTTGCTGAAAGCATTGCACAACAATTGGAACGTCGTGTTTCTTTCCGTCGTGCTTTGAAACAAGCAATTCAAAGAACTATGCGTTCCGGAGCAAAAGGAATTAAAACTCAAGTAGGCGGACGTCTTGGCGGTGCCGAAATCGCTCGTTCCGAAGGGTACAGCGAAGGAACTGTTCCACTGCATACGCTTCGTGCCGACATTGACTATGGTACAGCGGAAGCTCATACTACTTACGGTCGTCTTGGCGTAAAAGTATGGATCTATCGTGGAGAGGTTCTTCCTCCAGCTAAGAAACAAGCTCCTCAGGAAGGAGGCAACTAATCATGTTGGTACCAAAACGCGTAAAACATCGTAAACAACAACGTGGTCATATGAAGGGTCGTGCAAAAGGCGGTACTACACTGAACTTTGGTGAGTACGGTTTGCAAGCTACTGAACCTGCATGGATTACTAACCGTCAAATCGAAGCTGCTCGTATTGCGATGACTCGTTACATCAAACGTGGTGGTAAGGTTTGGATTAAAATTTTCCCTGACAAACCAATTACTCAGAAGCCTCTTGAGGTTCGTATGGGTAGTGGTAAAGGTAACGTAGAAAAATGGGTTGCAGTAGTGAAACCAGGCAAGATTATGTTTGAACTTGCTGGTGTTCCGGAAGAGATTGCTCGTGAAGCAATGCGTCTTGCCGCTCACAAACTGCCAATCAAAACTAAGTTTGTGAAACGTGAAGAATTGGGTGGTGAAGCAAATGAAGGCTAGTGAATTCCGCAACCTAACCACTGCTGAAATCGAACAAAAGATCTCCGGTTTTAAAGAAGAACTTTTCAACCTTCGTTTTCAACTCGCTACCGGTCAGCTTGATAACCCGACTCGGATCGGCGCTGTGCGTAAGGAAATTGCTCGTGCTAAAACTGTGATCCGTGAAAGAGAACTTGGGATTAGCTAAGATATCAGACCGGGTGGAAAATCCGCCTGTAATTAGGAAGGAGGCCAACAATGAGCGAACGTAATGCCCGTAAAGTATTAGTCGGTAAAGTAGTCAGCGACAAAATGGATAAAACGATTGTGATTGCTGTAGAAACTTACAAAAAACATGATCTCTACCATAAACGCATTAAAGTAACTAAGAAATTCAAAGCTCATGATGAAAACAACACCGCACAAATTGGTGATACTGTTAAAATCATGGAAACTCGCCCTTTGTCCAAAGACAAAAACTGGAGACTGGTCGAAATCGTTGAAAAAGCTGTTATAATCTAATGTAGTGTAGTTTTTCCGAAAGGAGGATAAATAAATGATTCAACCATTTACACGTTTGACTGTAGCTGACAATTCCGGCGCGAAGGAACTGATGTGTATCCGTGTGCTCGGTGGTACGGGACGTCGTACAGCTCAAATTGGTGACCTGATCGTTTGTTCCGTAAAACAAGCAACACCAGGCGGCGTTGTCAAAAAGGGTGATGTAGTAAGAGCGGTTGTTGTTCGTACTAAACGTTCTATCCGCCGTAAAGACGGTTCCTACATCGGATTTGACGAAAACGCAGCAGTGGTCGTTAAAGAAGACAAGAGCCCACGTGGTACTCGTATTTTCGGACCAGTTGCTCGCGAACTTCGTGACAAGGACTTCATGAAAATCGTTTCCTTGGCTCCGGAAGTGATCTAAACTCACCTTAAAATGTGCCCGTAGGAGGTGTACGAAATGCCAAAAGTGAAAAAAGTTCTGGAATCCCATAACAACAAGCTGCACGTCAAAAAAGACGACACTGTTCTGGTGATTACAGGTAAAGATAAAGGTAAAAAAGGTCGCGTTATCGCTGCTTACCCTCGTCAAAACCGTGTGCTTGTGGAAGGTGTTAACATGATTAAAAAACACCAAAAGCCTAATCAGCTGAATCCACAAGGCGGCATCATCGAGAAAGAAGCTCCGATTCACGTTTCCAACGTTATGCACATTGATCCGAAGAGCGGAAAAGTAACCCGTGTTGGTTACAAAGTTTTGGACAACGGAAAAAAAGTGCGCATTGCAAAACGTTCTGGCGAAGTGATCGACTAATTATTTTTTGAAGAAAGGAGGTATATGATTCATGGCTACAACAAGAATGAAAGAACGTTTCTTGAAAGAAATCACTCCTGCTTTGATGCAGAAGTTCAACTATACAACAGTGATGCAAGTGCCTAAAATCGAGAAAGTTGTAATCAACATGGGTGTTGGCGACGCAGTCCAAAACTCCAAAGTACTTGATTCAGCTCTCAACGACATGCAGCTGATCGCTGGTCAAAAACCAGTAATCACTCGCGCAAAAAAATCTATTGCAGGTTTTAAATTGCGTGAAAACATGCCGATCGGTGTAAAGGTAACACTTCGTGGCGAGCGTATGTATTATTTCTTGGACAAATTGTTCAACATTACTCTTCCTCGCGTACGTGACTTCCATGGTGTATCGACAAAAGCTTTTGACGGACGTGGTAACTACACGCTTGGTCTGAAAGAACAGTTGATCTTCCCGGAAATCGAGTATGATCAAGTTGATAAAGTTCGTGGTATGGACATCGTTATCGTAACGACTGCCAAAACTGACGAAGAGTCCCGTGAGCTTCTGACTCAGCTGGGCATGCCTTTCGCAAAATAATGTTGGCATAACGTTTCGGGCGTCTGATTTTAAAGACACCCTGTTCTCCGAAACTATTTAGGAGGTGTCAGGCTAAGTGGCAAAAACTTCAATGAAAGTCAAACAACAACGCACACCAAAGTTTAAAGTTCGTGCTTACACTCGTTGCGAGCGTTGTGGTCGTCCACATTCGGTACTGCAAAAGTTTAAGATCTGCAGAATTTGCTTCCGTGAATTAGCTTATAAAGGCCAGATTCCTGGCGTGAAAAAAGCAAGCTGGTAAAAAGTCCTGTTTGGGAAGGAGGTTTATACACAATGACTATGTCTGATCCAATTGCAGATATGCTTACTCGTATTCGTAACGCGAACACAGTTCGTCACGAAACAGTAGAAATGCCTGCATCTACAATGAAAAAACAAATCGCCGACATCCTGAAACGTGAAGGATTCATTCGTGATGCGGAATTTGTTGAAGATAGCAAACAAGGGATCATCCGTATTTTCTTGAAATACGGTGCGAACAACGAGCGTGTTATTACAGGTTTGAAAAGAATCAGTAAACCAGGTCTTCGCGTTTACACAAAGAGCAATGAGATTCCACGCGTACTGGGTGGACTCGGGATCGCAATCATTTCAACATCCAAAGGTATCATGACTGACAAAGAAGCGCGTCAGTCCAAAGCCGGCGGAGAAGTTGTTTGCTACGTTTGGTAAGATAACGTTTAAAAGATAGGAGGTGCAACAGATATGTCCCGTATTGGTCGTAAACCAATCACAGTACCAAGTGGTGTTGACGTGACTTTGAACAACACAGCAATCACAGTTAAAGGTCCTAAAGGAACATTGACTCGTGAGCTTCATAAAGACATGTCCGTTACTGTGGAAAACAATGAAATTAATGTAGTTCGTCCTTCGGACAACAAACTTCACCGCTCTTTGCATGGAACAACCCGCAGCGTTGTCAACAACATGGTAAGTGGTGTAACTGAAGGGTTTTCAAAATCTCTGGAGCTGGTTGGGGTCGGATATCGTGCAAGCAAATCCGGAGATAAAATCGTTCTGAACGTTGGATACTCTCACCCGGTTGAAATCACACCGGAAGCGGGCATCGAATTCGAAGTTCCTTCGAACACTAAAATCATCGTTCGCGGAATTGATAAAGAGCGTGTAGGTGCCTACGCTGCTAAAATTCGTTCCGTTCGTGAACCTGAACCGTACAAAGGTAAAGGGATTAAATACGAAGGCGAGCGCATCATTCGTAAAGAAGGTAAAGCCGGTAAGAAGAAATAAGTTTCTTACCGACTTTGTGCGGTCTTTCTGCTGGAAAGACTTCGTACTTCTTTTTTACCCAGTGCGTCTTAGTATAAAGTTTTAAAAGGCAAACTGAAGGGAGTGAAAACTTGAGATGATTACAAAACAAGATAAAAATAAAGCACGTGTCAGAAGACATCTGCGTGTACGTAAGAAAATCGAAGGTACGGCTGTACGTCCTCGTTTGAACGTGTTCCGTTCTTCCAAGCATATCTACGCACAACTGATTGATGATGTAGCTGGTGTAACATTGGTATCTGCATCCACTATGGATAAAGAACTGAGCAGCGAAATCAAAAACGGCGGTAGTGTAGAAGCAGCTCGTAAAGTTGGCGAACTCGTTGCTAAACGTGCGAAAGAAAAAGGTCATGCTAACATCGTATTTGACCGTGGTGGATACTTGTATCATGGACGGATTCAAGCTTTGGCTGATGCAGCTCGCGAAGCAGGCCTTGAATTCTAAGACATTTCTCAAAAGGAGGTTAACGACTTGCGTGTAGATCCGAATACTTTGGAACTGACTGAAAGAGTAGTAAATATTAATCGTGTAGCTAAAGTTGTCAAAGGCGGACGCCGTTTCAGCTTCAGTGCTCTGGTAGTAGTGGGCGACGGCAACGGCTGGGTAGGCGCTGGAATCGGTAAAGCTGGCGAAGTACCTGATGCAATTCGCAAAGGTATTGAAGATGCTAAGAAAAACCTGGTTCACGTTCCACTCGTAGGAACAACAATTCCTCACCTTGTTACAGGTAAGTTCGGTGCTGGCCGGGTTCTGTTGAAACCGGCATCGGAAGGTACTGGAGTTATCGCTGGTGGTCCGGTTCGTGCTGTACTGGAACTTGCTGGTGTAGGTGATATCTTGACAAAATCTTTGGGTTCTTCGAATTCCATGAATATGGTCAATGCGACTTTGGAAGGTTTGTCCCGCTTGAAACGCGCTGAAGAAGTTGCAAAATTGCGCGGCAAATCCATCGAAGAGCTGCTGGGCTAAGGAGGGAATATCATGGCGAAATTAGAAATTACCCTCGTTCGTTCGTTGATCGGCCGTCCTGGTAATCAGAGAACGACTGTTAAAACGCTCGGCTTGCGTAAAATCAACCATAAAGTAGTTCAACCCGACAATGCAGCTATTCGCGGGATGATTAATCAAGTTAGCCATTTGGTTTCTGTTAAAGAAATTGAGGCTTAAGAAATAAAGTATTTTAACAATAATCAAGGAGGTGCAACGAACGATGAAGTTACATGAGCTTTCCCCAGCTCCAGGCTCCCGCAAAGAACGTAAACGTTTGGGTCGTGGTCCTAGTAGCGGTACGGGTAAAACTTCTGGTCGTGGTCATAAAGGTCAAAACGCTCGTTCCGGCGGTGGTGTACGTCCGGGCTTCGAGGGTGGTCAAAACCCACTGTATCGTCGCTTGCCTAAACGCGGTTTCGTAAATCCTACTCGTAAAGAGTATGCGGTTTTGAATATCGAAGATTTGAACAGTTTTGCAGCGGGTACAGAAGTAAGCCCTGAGTTTTTGCTGAACAATGGCATTGTGAAAAACGCCAAATCCGGAATTAAAATTCTGGGTAACGGTGAAATCACTGTGAAGTTGACAGTTAAAGCGAACAAGTTCTCTCAATCTGCGGTAGAGAAAATTGAAGCTGCCGGCGGTAAAACCGAGGTGATCTAATGTTCAAGACCCTGAAAAATATATGGCGGGTTGAGGATCTTAGAACCCGAATCCTGTTTACCCTGTTTATACTCTTTGTATATCGTATTGGCTCCTTCGTGCCGGTTCCCGGCGTGAATAAGCAAGTCTTTACTTCTCAGGATCAGGCAGGAAGCGAGTTGTTTGGACTCCTTAACACCTTCTCAGGGGGCGCATTGTATCAGTTTTCGATCTTCGCCCTCGGGATTATGCCATATATTACAGCGTCCATCATTGTACAGTTGCTGTCAATGGACGTGATTCCGAAACTTGCGGAATGGGCTAAACAAGGAGAGCATGGTAAAAAGAAGTTGGCTCAAATTACGCGTTATGGTACGGTAATACTTGGCCTGATTCAAGCATTCGGAACGTCGATTGGCTTTAATCGACTGTACGGTGCAGCGATGATTCCAGGAGCCACTTTTGCAGATTATCTGGTTATTGCCATTGTGCTTACAGCAGGAACTACGTTCCTTATGTGGCTCGGTGAGCAAATTACTGAAAAGGGAATCGGCAACGGTATCTCTATTGTTATCTTCGCAGGGATTGCGGCGGGTATTCCAAGACATATTCGGACGGTTGTAGAATCTCAGTTTATTCAGGCAGATCAGCTGTTTATGAATATTCTGAAGGCAATTATAATTGCCCTGGTGATTGTTCTGATTATTGTTGGTGTTATCTACATCCAGCAAGGTATTCGGAAAATCCCGGTACAATACGCGAAACGTGTAGTTGGCAACAAAATGTACGGTGGCCAGAATACGCATATTCCGATGAAAATTAATGCGGCAGGCGTTATTCCGGTAATCTTTGCGGTATCATTGCTGCAATTCCCGACAATTATTGCGAGTTTCTGGGCAGATCATGCTTGGGCTAAGTGGATTACCACTTACTTGTACTATGACAAGCCGCTGGGCATGGTTTTGTATGTCGTAATGATTATCGGTTTCACATTCTTCTATACCTTTGTACAGATGAATCCGCAGCAAATGGCCGACAATATGAAGAAAAACGGCGGTTATATTCCGGGAATTCGCCCGGGTAAAGCCACGGAGAAATACTTGACACGAGTAATGTCACGTTTGACAATGACAGGAGCTTTGTTTCTGGCAGTCATATCCGTTTTGCCGGTATTCTTCGGTTCGCTTTCGGGCTTGCCTCGTTCCGTGCAAATTGGCGGTACTTCATTGCTCATCATCATTGGTGTAGCACTGGATACAATGAAGCAAATCGAAAGCCAACTGATCAAACGCCATTACAAAGGCTTCATCAACAAATAGGCAATAGGTACCGGCTTAGGATGTTCGCATGCTTACCGGCACCTTTTGTGCTGTTTCTTGTGTAGGGGTCGTCTTGAGGAGTGACAGATTGTGAATATTTTGATCATGGGCCCTCCGGGGGCTGGTAAAGGTACACAAGCAGATGTCATTGTGAAGGAATTCGGCATTCCTCATATCTCGACAGGTGATGCTTTTCGCCTAGCGATGAAACAGGGAACACCTATTGGCATTAAAGCTAAAGAATATATCGACAAGGGTGAACTTGTTCCGGATGACGTAACAATCGGTATCGTTGAAGAACGGCTACAACAGCCAGATTGCAAGAAAGGGTTCTTGCTGGACGGTTTTCCAAGAACTTTGGCTCAAGCTGAAGCCTTGGATCAAATTTTGGGTCGTTTGAATACGAAGCTAGATGACGTCATCAACTTGAAAGTGGATAGTGACAACTTGTTGGCACGAATCACAGGACGGCGGGTTTGTAAAAGCTGCGGAACTAGCTATCATATTGTCTTTAATCCTCCTAAGGTTGAAGGCATTTGCGATAAAGACGGTGGGGAACTCTATCAGCGTCCTGACGATAATGAAGATAGCGTAAGAACACGACTTGAAGAATATAGTAATAAAACAGCACCACTCCTCACGTTTTATGAGAACCAGAATCTTCTGCGTCATATTGACGGAGAACAGGATATTGATGTGGTTTCCCAAAATATCGTGTCCTTGTTGCGGGGTTAGCTGTAATGATCATTTGCAAGTCGGGGACGGAATCAAGCTTAATGAGGAAAGCTAAGAGAATAGATACGGAGACGGATCATCTCTTGGCAGGACACATCGAGCCCGGTATTACGACCGGTGAACTTGATCATTTAGCTGATCGGTATATTCGCAGTCAGGGAGCTGTGCCGTCTTTTAAAGGTTATAACGGTTTTCCTGCTAGCATTTGCGCTTCAGTCAACGAACAACTGGTGCACGGATTTCCCGGCAAACGCAAGTTAAACAAAGGCGATATCATCGCGAAAACTCGCCAGTTTACAATGTCGCATGCCATTCGGCAATATATTGAGAATCCAAACCGTGGTATTCCTGAGCAGGGGCCGAGGCTGAAAACCGGCATTGGGCTGGCTATTGAATCTATGATTCAGATAGGTTCTCACCATGTAGGGACGCTGGAAGACAACTGGACGGTCGTTACGATGAACGTAACCTCATGTGCTCATAACGAGCAAGCGGTGACGTGCGAAACGGGCGGCATGGACATTTTCACGAAACTGAGTGCGTAGGTGATTGGAATGATTCAGCAAGGAAACCTGCAAATCGGTCAGCTGGTGAAGATTCTGAAGGGCAGAGGTGCCGGACAGATTGCGGTTGTCGTTTCAGTAGCAGATAGCAGGTTTGTATATATTGCGGATGGGGATAAACGAAAGTTTGATCAAGCGAAGAAGAAAAATGTTCTTCATTTGGTGCCTCAGCCAAAGATTAGTAGCGAGATTGTAAACAGTTTAAACGAAAGCGGTCGGGTGACGAACGGAAAGCTGCGCCATGCAGTGAAAACTTTCCTGGACTCGTCCGAATACCAAGCTGAAGAGAAAGGAGACTGACTTTGGCCAAAGAAGATGTCATTGAGGTTGAAGGTACGGTAATCGAGCCACTACCGAACGCTACGTTCAAGGTAGAGCTGGAGAACGGTCATCAAATTCTTGCTCATGTTTCCGGAAAGCTGCGGATGCACTTTATCCGTATTTTGACAGGCGACAAGGTGGTTGTACAGTTATCGCCTTACGATTTAACCAAAGGCCGTATAACGTACCGCAAGTAATTCATGCAGGTTTTTATTAAACGTATGTCATTTAAAAAAACTTGTTTTGCTCGGCAAAACGATGTGAATGTTCACGAAGCGAGTTTTACCAGGGTAAAGCTTGGAGGAGGTAATCAACATGAAGGTAAGACCTTCTGTAAAACCTATTTGCGAAAAATGCAAAGTCATTCGCCGCAAAGGGAATGTAATGGTTATTTGCGAAAATCCGAAACACAAACAAAAACAAGGTTAATAGAAGGGGGTGTAGCGTAAAATGGCTCGTATAGCTGGTGTGGATTTGCCACGTGACAAACGCGTTGAGATCGCCTTGACTTACATTTTCGGAATCGGTAAAACGACTTCTCAGAAAATCTTGAAGGAAACAGGCATCAGTGCAAACACGCGTGTTCGTGATTTGACTGAAGATGAAGTGAGCAAATTACGTGAAACGATCGACAAAGAAGTTAAAGTAGAAGGCGATCTGCGTCGTGAAATTTCCTTGAATATTAAACGTCTGACTGAGATTGGCTGCTACCGTGGTGTTCGTCACCGTCGTGGATTGCCTGTTCGCGGACAACGTACTAAAACTAATGCTCGTACCCGTAAAGGTCCTCGTCGGACTGTAGCGAACAAAAAGAAATAAGAAGGGAGGATAACATTCAATGGCTAAACCGAAAAAAGTTGTACGTACAAAACGCCGTGACCGTAAAAATATCGAGACTGGCGTGGCACACATCCGTTCCACGTTCAACAACACGATCGTTACGATCACAGATCCACACGGTAACGCAATCTCTTGGGCCAGCTCAGGCGGCATGGGATTCCGTGGTTCCCGTAAATCTACTCCATTCGCAGCGCAAATGGCCGCAGAAACTGCTGCTAAAGCTGCTATGGAACACGGCATGAAAACTGTCGAAGTCATGGTTAAAGGACCTGGTGCAGGTCGCGAAGCAGCAATTCGCTCTTTGCAAGCTGCTGGTTTGGAAGTTAACCTGATTAAAGACGTAACTCCGGTACCTCATAACGGATGCCGTCCTCCAAAACGTCGTCGCGTCTAATGAGATTTCTCCTCTGCGTGTAGTATAGATCCGGCACAAACTGCCAAGAATGGATGTTTAGGTATACTGCATGATAGACTATGGATAAGGTGAATGTTTCATATAGGAGCGACGTTTTGAAGGAGGGATATTGCAGTGATAGAAATCGAAAAGCCGAAAATTGAGACGGTTGACGTCAATGATGATGGCACCTATGGAAAATTCGTAGTAGAACCGCTGGAACGCGGATACGGTACGACGTTGGGTAACTCGCTTCGCCGTATTCTGTTATCCTCGTTACCGGGGGCAGCAGTCACATCGGTTCAGATCGATGGGGTTCTGCACGAGTTTGCAACGGTTCCCGGTGTGAAGGAAGACGTAACGGAGATCATTCTGAACTTGAAAGCTTTATCGCTTAAAATCCACTCGGATGAAGAGAAAGTACTCGAAATCGATGCGGAAGGCGAAGGAGTTGTAACGGCAGGAGATATCCGTGCGGATAGTGATGTGGAAATTCTTAATCCGGATCTTCACATTGCTACGCTCGGACCGGGTTCGAGACTTCACATGCGTATTTTTGCCAATCGCGGTCGCGGTTACGTTAAGCAGGATCGGAACAAACGTGATGACCAGCCGATCGGCGTCATTCCCGTCGACTCCATCTACACTCCGATTGCACGCGTGAACTACGGCGTAGAAAATACGCGTGTCGGCCAGGTTACGAATTACGACAAGCTGACACTTGAGGTTTGGACTGACGGAAGTATTCGTCCCGAGGAAGCAGTGAGCCTTGGAGCCAAAATTTTGACCGAGCATGTGATGTTGTTCGTGGGTCTCACGGACGAGGCAAAAGATGCTGAAATTATGGTTGAAAAAGAAGAAGACAAGAAAGAAAAAGTTCTTGAAATGACGATCGAAGAGCTGGATCTCTCCGTCCGTTCCTATAACTGCCTTAAGCGCGCTGGTATCAATACGGTACAAGAACTCACGACTAAATCTGAAGAAGATATGATGAAGGTCCGTAACTTGGGTCGCAAATCTTTGGAAGAAGTACAAGAGAAGCTTGAGGAACTTGGTTTAGGACTTCGTACGGAAGAATAGTACAGCAACGTTTTTGTGAAGGAGGGGAAATTACATGGCATACCAAAAATTGGGCCGTAACTCCAGTGCCCGTAAAGCTTTGTTTCGTGATTTGGTAACCGATCTGTTCTTGTATGAGCGTATCCAAACTACTGAGGCTAAAGCGAAAGAAGTTCGTTCTATTGCTGAAAAACTGATCACCAAAGCGAAAAAAGGAGATCTGCACGCACGTCGTCAAGTGGCTGCGTTCGTTCGCCGTGAAACTTTGGATGGTGAGCAGGATGCAATCCAAAAGCTGTTTAGCGAATTGGCTACACGTTACACTGAGCGTCCAGGTGGATACACTCGTATCTTGAAATTGGGACCTCGTCGTGGCGACGCCGCTCCAATGGTATATCTGGAATTGGTTGACCGCGCGTAGACAGGCGAAGATGAGGGAAGGGTGGACAGAATCGGCTTGATTCTGAACAACCCTTTTTTTCTCTTGGAGGAGTCCTTGAGGGGCTTCTCCTTTGTTATGTTCGGTTATTCCTTGTAAGGCCAGAGACTACCCCTATAAAGGTGTGAGAAACATGCGGAACTTGTGCATGAAGGTGAACTATGACGGAACCCACTATGATGGCTTTCAGACGCAGCCTGACGGTAACACCATTCAGGACTGCCTTGAACATGCTATTTACTCATTGACGGGCGAGCGTCTTAAAATTACAGGCTCAGGCCGTACAGATGCAGGTGTACATGCATACGGGCAGGTATTCAATTTTCACACTGAATCGCCGATTCCGTTACAGCGCTGGTGTCTGGCACTTAATGCCTGGTTGCCTCGTGATATCATCGTTACGGATGCGAGAGAGGTGCCACTGTCCTTTCATGCACGCCGCATGGCGAAGCGGAAGACATATCGGTACAGCATTAATGCGAACCGGTTTCCGGACATCTTTCACCGTCGTACACAGGCCCATCATCCAACGAGACTGGATGTAAGAGCGATGGAGGAAGGGTTGGCTCATTTAGTGGGCACCTTTGACTATACTTCGTTCGCATCTCGACGTTCCCAAAAGACGAATCATGTTCGCACTATTTACGAAGCCTATATGACAGTAGACCATTCCTTTTCACGTCCGGGCTCGGATGATCAGGGAATTATCCATACTTATATTACAGGTAGCGGATTTTTACAGCACATGGTTCGGATTATTATGGGTACTTTGCTGGAAGTGGGAGAAGGCAAAAAATCGTCGGATGATATTCCTTCCATTTTGGAGGCGAAAAATCGTTCAAAGGCTGGACCTACGGCCGTTGGACACGCTTTAACGCTCTGGAATGTAGAGTACGACGAAAACATCAAAAAACATTGATTTTACCCTTGCGGAATTGATGGTTATCCTGTAATATAAAAGTTGTGTTTTCTTAATGGCTTTCCCACAGCCCCAATTAAGATAATCACTTTAAATTAACATCTAATCCATCAATAATGCAGCAACTTAACGAACGAAGATAAATGATGATTTCTGTTAACGAACTTAAGGAGGATACTTTTCATGCGTACTACGTATATGGCGAAGCCAAATGAAGTTGAGCGCAACTGGCACATCATTGATGCCGAAGGCAAAACGCTCGGCCGTCTGGCAAGCGAAGCGGCTGCGTTGATTCGCGGCAAACACAAGCCACAATTTACACCACATGTGGACACAGGTGATTTTGTTGTTGTAATCAATGCGGAAAAAATCGTATTGACCGGTAAAAAAATGGAGAACAAGAAATACTACCGTCACTCCCTGCATCCGGGTGGTCTGAAAGTAACGGTTGCACAAGAAATGGTTAAGAACAAGCCTGAGCGCATGTTGGAATTGGCTGTTCACGGTATGCTTCCTAAAACTCGTCAAGGCGAGAAAATGAAGCTGAGACTTAAAGCTTACAGAGGCACTGAGCATCCACATGCAGCACAAAAACCTGAAGTTTACGAACTTCGCGGATAATTAAAAGGGAGGACAGTTTCATGGCACAAGTACAATACTATGGGACAGGTCGTCGTAAACATTCGGTAGCTCGTGTTCGTCTCGTACCGGGTGAAGGACGCATTGTCATCAATAAGCGTGATATTAATGAATATTTTGGTTTGGAAACTCTCAAACTGATCGTAAAACAACCACTGAACCTGACAGAAACAGTTGGCAGCTATGACGTACTCGTTATCGCTCATGGTGGTGGTATCTCTGGTCAAGCCGGCGCAATTCGCCACGGTATTTCCCGTGCTCTGTTGAAAGCAGATCCGGAATTCCGTCCAGCTTTGAAAAAAGCAGGTTTCTTGACTCGTGACCCACGTATGAAAGAACGTAAAAAATACGGTCTCAAAGCCGCTCGTCGTGCACCACAGTTCTCGAAACGTTAATATTTCGAATACAGAAGAACCTTTTCCTTATGGAAAGGGTTCTTTTTTATTTAGTCATTTCCTGATCATTATCCACATGTGGATAAGTAGACCTGCTCTAAAAGTTACAAGCTTCAGCATGTTTCAGCGAATACATAAATAACTGCATGCAAATGCACGGAATACGAAAAGTTATCCACCATGGAATTGAAGATGATATTGTTATACACAAATACAGTTTGCTATTTCAACGCAGTTTATTCTGTAATGTTTATAACCTGTGGCTAAAAATATAATGTTCGGTTATTCAATATAGCCTTATCTTAATATTTTCTGCTAAGTGCTGTTTCACGAGGATACTTTGCTTTCACTTGTTTATGTAAAGTCCTCCTTGATATGTTCTGGCTGGCACTGTCTATGCCTCTTGTACAGCTGTTTTGGGCGTAGCTAGGGATACGGCAAGGAATACCTCTTTTTATTTGTGTGCACGGAGCAGAAGGACGGTCCTTAGCCTAGCAGTGTCCGCTTCCTAGGCTACTGCAATTGCAACGCCGATGTACATGTTACTGGTAATAGAAATAGTCTACACAGCAATCGCTCCAAACTATAACTGGGAGCACCATGTATTGTCCGACTGTCTAACCTCATAATATCGCCCCTCATTGATGACAGGCTTTAAATAGGCTTCTAGTAGCGATAAGAGTCTTGCTTGTGTCCAGTGATCAATTCCTCGGGAATTGCCGCTACGAGCGCTTTAGGATTGAATAGAGGTATACTAAGAGTTCAGCGCGCAGTCATTCCTTTTATAATTTTCAGAATGAAGGCATCGCTGACGCCAGAGCTCCAGAATAGTAGAGTGGGTTTCACTTGCTTTCTTCTACAGATGGTTCTTGCTTGATCAAAGCAACCCAAAGCTGTTCAGCATTACCGATGGCTGCCGCGCACTGGGCCTATGGGCCATTTTTCAAATGTTTGGTATAAGAATATTTTATATAAAGTCAATGAACTTGATTGGATACGCAAGAAAGCATTAAAGAATGCTGACAGAGCAACATTCCTGCAAATTTAGGTGGATAAATGCTTGCATCAGGGCATTTTGCTGTGGATTGACAATGATTGTGAAAGTTTTATACTGTATTTAATCTTATTAGTTTAGTCGGTATTGGAGTGACACTTATTTATGAATCTTCATATGGAGGCGCATTGATAATGAATTTATTGGAGAAAGAAGCGTTGATTAGAGTCAAGGCAATTGAACTGGAAGAGGCTACGCCAGAGGAAATTATCCAGTATGCTGTTCTTACATTTCCCAATCTTACCTTTGCTTGTAGCTTCGGAGCAGAAGATGTAGTACTAGTAGATATGCTTCAAAAAATTAGCCCTTCCACCGACATTTTTTACTTGGACACCGACTTTCATTTTCAAGAAACTTATGATACGCGAGATCAGATGAAAGCCAGATATAACTTGGATTTTGTTAGGGTCTCTCCCTTAATTACTCCTGAAGAGCAAGCGGTTGAGCATGGAGAGGAACTGTGGAAAACAGATCCAAACACATGTTGTGGTATACGCAAAGTTGAGCCGCTGACACGTATTTTGTCACAATACGATGCATGGATTACCGGTATTCGCCGGGATCAGGCCCCTACCCGTGCGAATTCAAAAAAGGTAGAGTACGACGAAAAGTTTGGACTCGTTAAATTTAACCCCTTGGCAAGCTGGACATCCGAGGATGTATGGAGCTATATCCGTACTCATGAAGTGCTGTATAATCCATTGCATGACCGCAATTATCCCAGTATCGGTTGTGAGCAATGTACCCGTGAGGTCCTACCAGGTGAAGATCCTCGTGCAGGTCGCTGGTCAGGCAATGAGAAAACGGAGTGTGGGCTCCATCAATAAAATGGTATCCAGGTAGCTATGAGTCATATTTATGAAGAGAAGGGAAGTGCATTATGACTGCAATTCTTCCGCATGGCGGAACACTTGTTGATAAAATCATTACAGGATCGAAGCAAAAAGCACTTTTGCAGGCCGCAGAGGAATTGTTCCCAATCCATGTAAACTCATGGACCATTTCTGATCTGGATTTGATTGGAGTGGGGGCATTCTCTCCTTTGACGGGGTTTATGAATGAATCTGATTATCGGTCAGTGGTAACAGATATGCGTCTTGCCGATGGTACAGTCTGGAGTATTCCCATTACTCTTGCAGTTGCAGAAAGTGTAGCCAGTGAATTGAAATTAGGTCAGCAGGTGGCTTTGGTGGGTGAAACAGACGGTACTATTTATGCTGTACTTGATATTGAAAGTATTTATCAGGTAGATCAGGCTGAGGAAGCCAGACGAGTATTCAAGACGGATGACCTGGCTCATCCTGGCGTAAAAAAACTGTTAGATCGACCTGCTACGTATGTTGGTGGATCTGTGCAAGTGCTGAATCGGCCGGAGCCCACACAATTTAGTGAGTTTTACTATACACCATCACAGACACGCGATTATTTTGCAGAAAAAGGCTGGAAAACAGTAGTAGGATTTCAAACACGAAATCCGGTACACCGGGCACATGAGTACATTCAAAAAAGCGCGATGGAGATTGTGGATGCTTTGTTTCTAAACCCACTCGTTGGTGAAACCAAGTCAGATGACGTTCCGGCAGATGTGCGTATGAAGAGCTATCTGGTGCTGTTGGACAATTATTATCCGGCTGATCGGACTTTTCTGGGGGTATTTCCTGCTGCCATGCGATACGCGGGTCCTAGAGAGGCCATTTTCCATGCTATTGTGCGAAAAAACTATGGCTGCACCCATTTTATTGTTGGAAGGGATCATGCTGGTGTAGGAGACTATTATGGTACCTACGAAGCACAGGAAATTTTCAGGCACTTTACACCTGAAGAGCTAGGGATTACTCCATTGTTCTTTGAACACAGCTTTTATTGCACCCAATGTGGAAATATGGCCTCAAGTAAAACATGCCCACATCCCAAGGAGCATCATTTAACGCTCTCGGGCACCAAGGTACGGGAATTGTTGCGCTCTGGGGTTTGCCCGCCACCTGAATTTACACGACCAGAAGTCGCTCAAGTGCTGATTGAAGGTATGAAAGAATTTGTTCATGCCTGAGTTGTACTATCTACACGCCTCGTCCCATATAGATTATTAGTATCTGTATAGGACGGAGGCGTTTTGTTATGCAAAAAAATAATCGTAAAAACGAGGTTACACTGTGGATTCGCTATCGGACGTTGCAAAAAATGCTGTTGGGCTGTTGTCTCGCCGTTCTATTTATTACACTGGCATTGTATGAGATACCTGCTTCGAGAGCTTGGACCCATTGGAGTTTACCCCTTACTGGTAAAGTAATTGCCCTAGATGCTGGACACGGAGGGCCTGATGGAGGGGCGGTTAGCAAAGAAGGGATTATTGAAAAGGATATTAATCTGGCAATCGCTTTTTATTTGCGGGATTATTTACAGCAAGCAGGTGCTGTTGTTGTCATGACACGTGAGGATGATCGCGACCTGGCGCAGCAAGAAACGAAAGGTTATTCCAGAAGAAAAACGGAGGATTTGAAGCAGCGTGTGCGTATAATTGAGGAGCAGAAAGCAGACCTCTTTCTAAGTATCCATATGAACAGTATTCCGTCGAGCCGTTGGAGTGGAGCCCAAACCTTTTACGTACCTAACCATGCAGATAACGGGAATTTGGCGTCTTTAATTCAGGAAGAGATCAAACGCAACTTGGAAAATACGGACAGAGTGGCTAAGACCGTGAACACAGTTTATTTATTGAAAGCTCTCAAAATGCCATCAGCTCTTGTAGAAGTAGGATTTTTGTCCCATCCTGAGGAAGCTAGACGACTTAGTGACGTGAACTATCAAAGGCAGGTGGCGGCGTCCATATATAAGGGGATTTTGCGTTACAGTGCCGGGGAAAAGGGGATCTCACCAGCACCTGAAGCCAGATAGTGGTATACTGTAAGTGTTTACCACTCCGTAATTCATTAAAGCAGAGGTGCTGATAATTCATGCAATCAAGAGAGCAAGTTATAGAGCTACTTCAACAAGTGCGGGAGCCTCATACAGGACGCCGTCTAGTCGATCTCCATTTTATTCGGGATGTGGTGGTTAAAGAGGATCGGGTATCCTTGACTGCCATTACCCTGAATAGCCAGGAAGAGACGCTGAAAGAGTTGGAACGAGAAATACGGCAGACATTAGAAGAGGCGGGATTAAGTCACGTTCATATTCGTATTCGTGAGGCATCTGAGCATGAAAAGTCTGCCCTTCAAAATGGAGAGGAGGCCGAGGAAGCGGCTGACCCGGTTTTGACCAAAGGACATGCTGTTGGTATGGAAGAACATGAGCTGCTTAGCCCAGCATCTGGCGTACGATTTATTGCCATTGCAAGCGGAAAAGGTGGTGTCGGAAAATCGACAGTAGCTGTAAATTTGGCGGCTGCTTTAGCTAGACAGGGGAAGCGTGTGGGTTTGATTGATGCGGATATCTATGGATTCAGTGTGCCGGATATGATTGGAGTAGAGGATGTGCCTACTGTCGAAGATGGTATCATTCAGCCAGTGGAGCGATTTGGTATCAAAATCATGTCTATGGGCTTCTTTGTTAGAGAAAACAACCCGGTGATCTGGAGAGGTCCCATGCTGGGGAGAATGCTCAGACAGTTTTTTAGTGATGTCGAATGGGGAAAACTGGACTATATGATTCTCGATTTACCACCAGGCACTGGCGATGTAGCGCTTGACGTACATCAAATGATTCCGCAGAGTGAAGAAATCATTGTCACTACTCCACATGCGACGGCGGCTTTTGTAGCTGCACGTGCAGGCGCAATGGCGCTTCAAACGGATCATAAGATCATCGGCGTTGTGGAGAACATGTCTTATTATGTGTCCTCCACTGGAGAAAAGGACTATGTTTTTGGGCGAGGAGGGGGGGCTATGCTGGCAGACACTCTTCATACAAAACTTCTTGCTCAAATTCCGCTGGGTATTCCAGATAACCATCCGTCAGAGGCCGACTTTTCTCCATCTGTATATAAATCTGAGTCTGCCACGGGGACCATTTACAATGATATTGCTGCTCAGATTACGATTTTGCACACGGAATCTGAATAAAGAAAAAAGGCTGGTTTATTAAACCAGCCTCAGGCTGTCGAGAAAGTCTCGACAGCTTTTTTTATGTTCAATTTGTTTAAGACGACACCGCGTTAATGTTGTATAA
>NZ_JBRECM010000019.1:0-42758 GCF_052906305.1 Paenibacillus sp. SER-28
GTTTATAGAAAGAGCGATAAGCTCATTTTGAAACTGACGAGATAAAATATCTCTTGTTTGATTTTGCAAGCAAAATCGTTTTACTCACTCGTTGTTCAGTTTTCAAAGATCAAATCTGCATTATGTCTTACTTTGTTTCACCACCGCATCTCAGCGGCGACTTGATTAATATAACACACATTCGGGATTTAAGTCAACACTTTTTTAAAATCATTTTTTAATTTCATTTAAATGTTGTTTTCACAAAAAAATTCCCGGGCTTTAAGGGCCGAGAATTAATGTATCACATTTTTGAATTCGCCGTCAACTATATTTTAAAAATAGAAACAATAACATTTAAGTTTTCATATAGCCTGTCCGAATAATACTATTTTCAATCCCAGTAAAAGGACAATCCCAGGCAAACCTAATATCGTTACCGCCCCCATTGTCACTGGATTGATCGGGATGTACACCTGCGTAATCCACCCTGAATAATTGATAACATACAATGCGATGGCTGCCAGGCCCATATGTGCTCCGAATACTACAAGCCAGCTGATACCCAAACGTTTTTTTAAGATTAGAAATAGTAACATCCCGACACAGGCAATCAAAACAAGCCAGACCGCCCCTTTCATTCAGCTCTCCGCTTGTGAACACGATCCGTATCATTGGCATACCCCGGTTCGTCTGCAGGCAGATGGAAACGATGCAGGCCTTGCTGTTTCGCACTTTTTAAATGTATCTGATATTTACGTTCTGCAGCTTCTAGAACAAATATAGCGTAGTCGATCTCATCTTTACCCGTTGCTTCATGAAATAAACGATGCGCTCTTAACCATTCCGCATGCGAAGCCCGAATCTGGGCAAACAACTCCTGCCGATACTCCGCTTCTGATTTGCCATTCTCCTGACGACGGAAATTTTGTTTCATCCGTTCCCACATCCGTTCATCCTCCTCACAAGCTGAATTATGTGCACAGTCTGCAAGATTACCTTATTCATACTTATTGAACAAAGGACAAACTTAGAACCAGGAACGATCTATACTGCCATCTATCACCGCAAATAAAAAAGGAGCCATAGCGGCTCCCCCAAGTGAGTCGAGAATACCCTAAGGACATTCCCTCCCTATTTATAACGTATAAATACACCTATTAATTGAGCTCTCTACGGCCTTCTAACGCTTTGGACAGGGTAACCTCGTCAGCATACTCCAAATCTCCACCCACTGGCAATCCGTGAGCAATACGAGTAACCCTGATTTCAAAAGGACGCACTAGCCGAGAAATGTACATGGCCGTGGCCTCTCCTTCAATATTCGGGTTCGTAGCTAAAATCAGCTCCTTGACGCGTTCATCACTGAGCCTGTTCAGCAATTCCTTGAGTTTGATATCCTCAGGACCAATTCCCTCCATAGGAGATATCGCCCCGTGAAGCACATGGTAAAAACCATTAAACTCCTTGGTACGCTCCATAGCCACCAAATCCTTGGAATCCTGAACAACACAAATGACGGAAGCATCCCTCGTCTTATCCTGACAGATCCGACAAGGGTCCGTATCCGTAATGTTGCCGCAGACTGAACAGAAGTGCAGATTGCGTTTTACATTGACCAGCGCTTTGGCAAAGTCAATCACATCATCTTCCTTCATTTTCAGTACGTGAAAGGCCAACCGGGCAGCCGTCTTCGGCCCTACTCCCGGCAGGCGCGTAAAAGCATCAATTAGCTTTGCAATCGGCTCCGGATAATACAATAGCGCGTTTCTCCTTTATGCAGCAGACTAGAACAAGCCCGGAATTTTCATGCCGCCTGTAAATTTACCCATATCATCATTAGCCAGTTCATCTGCTTTGGACAAAGCATCATTGACTGCAGTCAGTACAAGATCTTGCAGCATTTCTACATCATCAGGATCTACGGCTTCCGGTTTGATCGTGATGGACAACACTTTTTTATGTCCATTTACCTCCACCGTCACAACACCGCCGCCAGAAGTACCTTCGATTACTTTTCCGCCAAGTTCCTCTTGGGCTTTCAGCATTTGTTCCTGCATTTTTTTCACTTGCTTCATCATTTGGTTCATATTGTTCATTTCAATCATCTCCTTTAATGAAGTATACATCTAGACACTTGATTTAATCTTTAATGACTACCAGATCTTCCCCGAAAAGTTGAATAGCTTCATCAATCCAGGGCTCCTTGGACTTTCCCGGCGTATCATGCTCCGGCTCCAGTTGCAATTCTTCGGCAGGCTGGTCGGAAACTCCTTCAATCGCAGCATTCCAATCCTTTTGCATCATCGTTACTAAACGATAAGGATGGCCCAACTGCTCATGCAATACTTTCTCGATGACCTGCTTATTGGCAGGCTTTTCGGTAGTTTCACGATGAATATTGTTCTTAAATGCGACCAGTACACTGTCCTCTAACACAGAAACTGGCTCACCGTCCATAAACCAGGCATGAACCGTAACTTTCGCCTCTTTTACCCCTTGTAAAATCTGACTCCACTTACGCCCCGCTGCTGCGAATGCTTCGCTCGACTTCTCAGCGATATAGCGATCCAACTGAGAGGGGAGTTTGGCCGGCGCTGAAATCCGCGGAGCAGGGGCACGACCCCCGGAAGCCTGACGGCCGCCCGACGACGCTTCCTGTCCAGCTCCAGCGCCCAATCCACCTTGCAGCGCGCGCTCCAGTTTCTTTTCCAACTCAGCAAGCTGGCGCTTCAACATTACCACATCTTCCTGCTCAGCTGCAGCACCAGAGCGCTGTGCGGCCGGCTGAACAACAGCTCCTGCTCCCCCCGGAATACTGCATAGTTTCAACAGAGCTACCTCAAACAAAGTTTGAGGCTGAACGGCATATTTCATCTCGCTCTGATAACGATTAAGGGTGTCAATCATCGCAAAGAGTTGCTCCTTGGTAAAAGCATCTGCCACTTCCTTAAATCGCTCTGGATCTAGCACTCGCTCCGTCATTTTGGTTGCCTGAGGCACCATCTTGATCATTAGCAGGTCTCGGAAATAGTACAGAAGATTCTCCATGCACTTATCCGCACTTTTACCTTCCTGCATAAAGTTCTCGATCATTTGGAGCACCGTGCCCACATCTTCTTTCAGCAATGCCAAGGCAAGCTTACCGAATTGCTCGGACGCAATACCTCCCGTCATATCCAGCACCTGCTGATAAGTAACCCGACCATCTGTAAACGAGGATATCTGGTCCAAAACACTAACTGCATCTCGCATCCCGCCATCTGAAAGACGCGCAATGTACTGCAGTGCATCTGAATCAGCCTGTATGTTCTCCTGTTGACATATCAGGTCAAGCCGCTCCGTCTGTTCTTCCAGCGATACCCGCCGGAAGTCAAACCTCTGGCAACGCGAAATAATTGTCGCCGGAATCCGATGTGGTTCAGTCGTAGCCAATATGAACATCACGTGTGGCGGCGGCTCTTCTAGTGTCTTGAGCAGCGCATTGAACGCTTCCGTCGTCAGCATGTGCACTTCATCAATGATATAAACCTTGTGCCGCACTTCTGTGGGCGCATATTTGACTTTATCGCGCAAATCACGAATCTCTTCAACGCCCCGGTTGGAGGCTGCATCAATCTCCTGTACATCCATGACCGCTCCGGCCGTGATCCGTTTACAGGCTTCGCATTCGTTGCAAGGTTCCGGCGCAGGTCCATGCTCACAGTTGATAGCCTTGGCCAAAATTTTGGCCGCACTCGTCTTACCTGTTCCTCGTGGACCGCTGAACAGGTAGGCATGGGACGTGCGATTTTCGCGGATGGCATTCTGCAATGTCTGGATAATATGCTGTTGTCCTACCATGTCCTTGAAAGCCTGCGGCCGCCAAGCACGGTACAACGCTATATGTTCCAATGCGCGTTACCCTCTTTCCCATTCACTTTCATGACCATTCATGGTCACTTCATTATACTATACTCCCGTCCGAATCTAAACCAGACACCTTCCAATTTATAAAACACAAAAAAACATCTTCGCAATGATTGCCAAGATGTTCTAATCACTAATATATACCGTGCACCTGTTATTGATCGTTGTGATCCGAGCGGCAACCCTGAACAACAACTCGGGCTAGGCAACCCTCCGGCACAAGAGTGGGCTTGCTTATGGCTGCTTCCTTCCGGACCTGACCAGGTTCACAAGTACTCATTGCGGAGGACCCAGCCGTCAACATTGTGCGCAGGGACCAGCCTCACATCAACAACACCTCTAACAGGAATTCAACCTCGCTATAGCGGATTGCGAGTTACAGGGCACCGCTACCTCCCCATCTAGCACGGTGAAAATAAGTATATCTTAAGGCCGCATAAAAAGCAAATACACATTATTACAAAAAGAGCCCTCTGCAGTTGCAGAAGGCTCTAATAACTTTATAACCTGCGGTAATCCATTAGATACCGTATTTCTTTTTGAAACGATCTACGCGTCCACCAGCATCAATAAATTTCTGCTTGCCTGTGAAGAATGGGTGGCAGGCGGAGCAAATCTCCACACGAAGAGATCCTTTCACAGAACCAGTTTCAAACGAATTTCCGCAAGCACAAGTGACATTAGTTACGTTAAATTTCGGTTGAATAGCTTGTTGCATTGAACTTTCACCTCTTTCCGCCCTGAACGTCCTATCAGTCCAGAGTTGTATGAACACATGTTCACATTATAGCACTTGAATATGAGCGTTTCAACAACTCTTTTCCGCATTCAAAGATGGCGTAAAATAGGTGAGTTTCAAGTTGCTATTGACAGTTTTAGGCCTTGGCAAATTTGGGACGTGCCAGCCCTTGTGGGGGTACATGAGTGTAAGAACCGATGACTACATCAGGCAGTTCCTCACGATAAATCTCAAGCATTTGCTTCATGCCAAGGATTTCACCTTGAGCAGGTGGAATCAACTCCAGATAGCTTTCAGGATCGATATTCAAATTACGCATTTGAATCAGCTTGAGCTTAGTACGTTTGGCAAATTCAATCATTGCCTCAATTTCTTCCTCTCGGTCTGTTACACCCGGAAAAATCAAATAGTTAATCGACGTATATACTCCCTGTTCAGAAGCATAACGAAGTGATTTTTCCACATTAGCCAACGTGTAGCCGCGCGGCTTGTAATACGCATTGTAGTGATCGTCCAGTGCACTAATGGTACTAACGCGCATCAGATCAAGACCCGCATCCACGATTCCCCGGATATGATCACTCAATCCCGCATTCGTATTGATATTGATGTATCCCATATCAGTAATGGAGCGCACCTCTTTGATCGAATCAATAATCAGTTTGGCTTGTGTGGAAGGCTCGCCTTCGCAACCTTGGCCAAAACTGATGATGGACTCCGGTGTCTTCAAATGTTCCAGCATAACTTCTACAATTTCTTCAACACGGGGACGGAAGTTCATTCTTGTCTGCGGAGATACAAAGCCACTGTCATCCGGCTGTTCAGATATACAGCCAAAGCAACCCGCATTACACGAATAGGATACCGGAACTCCTCCTTCCCAGCGATTCAGGAATGTGTTCGAGGAAGTAAGACATTCGTAGCCCAGCGCACAGTTAGACAAATGTTGGTACAGCCGATTTTCGGGATATTGCTCCGTCATCCGCTGAACACCCAGTTTAACTTGATGACGGTCACAGTTTTCCGGATTCCACTTGGATGGACTGTCACTCTGCTCTGCCGTTACATAAAATGCCCCGTCTTTCCAGACTACGGCCGAATAACCGAACAAGGGAAGTTTGTACTCCTTATCGGTCTTCACATATCCCGGCAGGCACAAGCGCGTAAAACCTTGCGGCAATAAAGCCCCTACTGCTTGCATATCTCCGGGAAGAGAAACCATTTCCCCTGTTTCAGGGTTCATACCGACCGGGCGAGTACTGGGCAGGCTTACCAATGTAGCTCCTTCCGGTAACGGAATAAGCTCATCCTCCATGATTTCAACAATCATGTCTGCACTACGGGCAAGCCCATACAAAGAAGCATGATCATATACATTGCCTTTTTCGTCGGCATACACCAAATACATTATGGAGCTCCTTTCGCTCCGTTAAGCCTACGCCATTAACAAAATGAATGGTAACGACTGTGTACTTACGGAACAGATAAAATACATGAATGGGTTTTAGTTGGTTGTGGCCGGGACTGACGCTGTGGCAGAACGCGCAGTTCTCCGTTGTTGCCCACCAGAACTGCTTTGCGAGCTACCGGAGGAAGGTGCCGTCAAATCAAACGAAGCCAAAAACTCAGCATTAGTTTTGCTATTACGCAGCTTTTTGAGGAAGCCTTCCACAAAATCATGGCTTTCCGTCATGTTTTTACGAATGGCCCAGATGGTATCCAATTCTTCCTTGTTCAACAACACTTCCTCACGGCGTGTGCCGGAACGACGAATATCAATCGCAGGAAAGATACGACGTTCTGCCAGCTTGCGGTCCAAATGCAACTCCATGTTGCCTGTACCTTTAAACTCTTCATAAATGATATCGTCCATGCGTGATCCTGTATCAATCAGCGCTGTAGCAAGAATCGTCAAGCTACCGCCTTCCTCCACATTCCGAGCCGCACCAAAAAAGCGCTTTGGACGGTGAAATGCCGCCGGATCAATACCCCCGCTCAAAGTACGACCAGAAGGAGGGATAACGAGATTGTACGCACGAGCCAAACGTGTGATGCTATCCAACAGGATGACAACATCCTTTTTATGTTCTACGAGACGCAGCGCACGCTCCAACACGAGTTCTGCCACTTTAATGTGATTTTCAGGAAGTTCGTCAAATGTAGAGGCCACAACTTCACCTTTAACAGAACGCTGCATGTCGGTCACTTCTTCGGGGCGTTCATCAATCAACAAGACAAAAAGCTCGATCTCGGGATTGTTAGTAGAAATGCTATTGGCAATTTCTTTGAGGAGAAGCGTCTTCCCAGCTTTGGGAGGTGCTACAATGAGTCCGCGCTGTCCAAGTCCGACAGGGGCCAGTACATCCATAATTCTCGTAGACAAATGGTTGGGGGAAGTTTCAAGGACTAATTTGGTTTGCGGATACAGTGGAGTCAGTGCAGGAAAATGTAGCCGCTCAGCAGCTTGCTCAGGACTTCTTCCATTGACGGCGTTAACTTGAAGCAATCCAAAATATCGTTCATTCTCTTTTGGCGTTCGGCATTTACCAGAAACAAGATCGCCCGTTCTCAAGTCAAACTTGCGGATTTGTGAAGCAGAGATGTAAATATCTTCGGTACTCGGGAGATAATTGATCGGCCTCAGAAAGCCGTAACCTTCGGGAAGGATTTCCAGAACCCCCTGCATAAACATCAATCCGCTCTTCTCAGCTTGTGCGCGCAGGATCGCGAATATTAATTCTTTCTTTTTGAGCGTTCCGTAGTACGGGATCTGGTATTGCTTGGCCAGCTTGTACAGGTCGGTCAGCTTCATTTCTTCCAGATCGGAAATTTGCAGATCCATATAATAACCACCTATTCAATTATTAAGTCCATTCATACATCTAAATGATAGACAATGATATCATAAACACCATTAACATAATTTTAACCAAAACAAATAAAGTTATGCAGCCATCTGCCTGAATTATACCGAATTATTCCGGTTTTCCGATAAAAGATTGTTAGGTATGAACCACAATCTTGTATCAAGCAGCGGCTGCATAGGTGTTGCCCGTTCTATCGCTTTCGTTCCGGGAGTTCGAAAAAATGGCATGGTTTAATTATTCAGTCTGCCGCCATACATCCGCGCCCAAAAGACGCAGGTTGGAAACAAGGTGATCATAACCACGGTCAATGTACTCGACACCCGTCACCTCAGTTACACCTTCGCTTACTGTAAGTCCAGCAATGACAAGGGCCGCTCCGGCGCGCAGATCTGCCGCTTTTACTTTAGCTGCATTCAGTTGACCACCCTCTATAATAGCAGACCGACCCTCTACGCGAATTTTAGCCCCCATACGCACCAGCTCAGGGACGTGCTTAAAACGATTGCTGTACACAAAATCGCTCAATACACTGACACCCTGCGCTTGGGTAAGCAAGCTGGTCATGGGAGATTGTAAATCTGTAGCGAATCCGGGGTATATCAAGGCTTTAACGTCGACATGTTCATAGGAAGGTGCACCCAGTACGCGAATGCTTTCATCATATTCCTCGATGCCGATGCCCATTTCCTGCATTTTTGCAGTGAGAGCCTCCATATGTTTGGGGATTACGTTGTCAATCAATACATTTCCACGGGTTGCCGCAGCAGCAATCATATATGTGCCCGCTTGTATACGGTCAGGTATGATGGAATGACGGCAGCCATGCAGCTCCGACACACCTTCAATTCGAATCGTTTCCGTACCGGCACCTTTAATAATAGCCCCCATCGAGTTTAAAAGAGTTGCTACATCTATAATCTCAGGCTCTTTAGCCGCATTTTCGATAATTGTGGCGCCTTTGGCACGTGCAGCCGCCAGCATAATATTAATGGTAGCACCTACGCTGCTAACATCCAAATAAATCTTGGTTCCGCGCAGTTCTTTTGCGTGCAAATGAATAGCGCCGTGCTCGTTCGTTACCGTGGCACCCAGCGCTTCGAAACCTTTGATATGCTGATCAATGGGCCGGGGTTCGAAATTGCACCCTCCTGGCAAACCGATGATCGCTTCCTTGAATCTGCCCAGCATGGCGCCCATCATATAATAAGAGGCTCGTAATTTCTTAACAGGCCCATTCGGCATAGGAATGGATTTAATGGAGGAAGGATCTATTTTCATCTGGCTACCTTCCCAGGTAACCGTTGCACCAAGTTCCTCCAGTATTTCGGAATACACCGCCACATCACTCAACAGCGGCAAATTGTCCAAAATGACTTCCGACTCTGCCAGAATGGCTGCGGGAATCAAGGCGATGGCACTGTTTTTGGCACCGCTGATGGAAACTGTACCTTGAAGCGGCCGTCCACCGGTGATCATCAATTTTTCCATAAGCTTGAGGGTCCCCCTACGTGTTTTGCAGTCGGTCAAACAATAATCTCAAATCATAAATCTTTTAACTTTTTTAGTGGTGAAAATGGAAAGACACCGGCTAAGCGGTGTGCTTTCCATACCAAACTATTCAACTGTACAGATTTAAATATTTTGTGCAGCAGAACTACAGCTACAACTAAGAAATACATCTAAGCCCGTGCAGACGCACGACCAGTTGATTCATTATTACGCTTTGTTGTTGGAACCGAACTCACGAATTTTACCGATAACGGTTTGTTTAATCGCTTCACGACCTGGAGCGATGAATGTACGTGGGTCATAAGCATCCGGTTTCTCAGCAAGCACTTCACGAACCACTTTCGCAAATACGATTTGGTTCTCAGTGTTTACATTGATTTTGGAAGTTCCCAGAGAGATTGCTTTTTTAATGTCATGTGTTGGGATACCAGTACCACCGTGCAGAACGAGTGGAAGTTTGATTGCATTGCAGATCTCTTCCATTTCTTTGAATCCGAGGTTTGGCTCGCCTTTGTAAGGTCCGTGTACGGAACCCAGTGCAGGTGCCAGTGTATCGATACCTGTTTCGTTAACGATACGCAGACAGTCGTCCAGCTTAGCGTACATTACGTCGCCGACAACATCATCCTCTTGACCGCC
The DNA here is from genome assembly GCF_052906305.1 of Paenibacillus sp. SER-28. Taxonomy (NCBI): domain Bacteria; kingdom Bacillati; phylum Bacillota; class Bacilli; order Caryophanales; family Paenibacillaceae; genus Paenibacillus; species Paenibacillus sp. SER-28. The sequence continues at coordinate 9,643 of NZ_JBRECM010000019.1, forward strand.
AACCATTCCAACTTCAGCTTCAACAGAAACGCCTTTGGAATGAGCATATTCAACCACTTTTTTCGTTGTAGCAATGTTTGTGTCGATCGGGCTGTGGGAATCGTCAATCATAACGGATGTGAAACCAGCGTCGATAGCTTCTTTACATTTTTCAAAGCTGGAACCGTGGTCCAAATGGATCGCAACTGGAACGGTGATTTTCATGTCATGAATAAGACCTTCTACCATTTTAACAACAGTGTAGAATCCGCCCATGTGACGTGCTGCGCCTTCAGAAACGCCCAAGATTACTGGGGATTTTTCTTCTTCAGCAGCGCCCAAAATAGCTTGAGTCCACTCCAGGTTATTAATGTTGTATTGACCTACTGCATATTTTCCTTCGAGTGCTTTGTTCAACATGTCTTTCATAGATACCAATGGCATGGTTACAGTCCTCCTAAAGGTGTTTGGGTTTGTCTATATTTTAGCCGACATCACATACGGGCTTATTATACCACAACCCATGTTAAATACTAAACAAGCTTTTGCATATCAACACATACAAAAATCACGTTAGGACGCCGTTTTTTCATAGAATTGTATAAGGAGAGGATTTACTTTCAGTATTTCCCATAATCACAAACAAAAAACCCTGTTGTGTTAACAGAGTTCTCAACCATAGTGACTCACCTAATCACCTCTGAGTTGTTTGTTCACAGCGATCCGCATTTCGTCAATATCAAAGGGCTTGGTAAAATGCATTAGCGCACCTAGCTCCGTCGCCTCTTTAATCATGTCCAGTTCTCCATATGCTGTCATCATAATAACCTTGATATCAGGATTCATGGTTTTTAGATGCTTCAGAATTTCGAGTCCGTCCATACCTGGAATTTTCATATCGAGCAGAACCAGATCAGGTGGTTCCTTCTCAACAATTTCAAGTGCAATTTTCCCGTTCGCCGCCTGAAAGGTCTCATAACCCTCACTTCCGAACACTTCCATCAGTAAAATCCGTATTCCATTCTGGTCATCGACGATTAATACTTTCTTCTTTTCCAATGTTTTAACCTCCTAAGATCTTAAAACGAGGATCATGCAGCTATTGCCATAACAGCGTCCGATGACGTACAATATCCGTCCCATACCTAAAACTATATTCGCTCCTGCAAAAAGAAAATCCTGCTGTTATACATAATTGTGGAATATTCTTTCATAATCAGGAAGCATGGGATAAAAAAAGACCTCCCTGAGGAGGTCTTACAAGCCATAGCATTAACCTTGAAGCTGCAATGCTGCCTTTACAAATTCACGGAACAAAGGCTGTGGACGATTCGGACGGGAAGTAAATTCTGGATGGAATTGTACCGCCAGGAACCACGGATGCTCAGGGAGCTCCACAATTTCCACCAAGCGTCCATCTGGTGAAGTACCGGAAATACGAAGACCCGCTTTTTCAATAACTTCACGATATTCGTTATTGAATTCGTACCGATGACGGTGTCTTTCGTACACCAGCTCGTCGTTGTAGCAAGCCGAAGCCAGGGAACCTTCCACCAGTTTGCATGGATACAAGCCAAGACGCATCGTACCGCCCAAATCTTCGATGTCTTTTTGGTCAGGAAGCAAATCGATGACAGGATAATCAGTAGCCGGGTTAATTTCCGAGCTGTTGGCTCCTTCGAGACCAGCCAGGGAACGGGCAACCTCAATGACAGATACCTGCATACCCAGACAAATGCCGAAGAACGGAATTTTTTGCTCCCGTGCATAACGAATGGTACTAATTTTGCCTTCAATTCCGCGATCGCCGAAGCCACCCGGTACGAGAATGCCGCCAATGCCGCCCAGCATGTCAGCTACGTTCTCGTCCGTCACTTCTTCAGCGTTCACCCAACGAATTTTTACGTCTGCATTCGCATCAAATCCAGCGTGGGAAAGTGATTCAACCACACTTAAGTACGCATCATGTAATGCGACATATTTACCAACAATGGCAATCTCAACCGTTTTATCCAGCTTGCTGATTCGATCAACTAACCCTTCCCATTCGGTCATATCTGGTGCAGGTGTTGTCAGCTTGAGGTGGTTAACTACGATTTCGTCCAAGCCTTCTTCACGCAGGTTCAACGGAACCTCGTAGAGGGTTGAAGCATCGCGGCATTCTACCACTGCATTCGCATCAATATCGCAGAACAATGCAATTTTAGCCTTCATATCGGAGGACAGTTCATGCTCTGTACGGCAAACAATGACATTCGGTTGGATACCGATACTGCGCAGTTCTTTTACACTGTGCTGAGTTGGTTTGGTTTTAACCTCACCAGCAGCTTTAATATAAGGAATGAGTGTTACGTGAATGTACATCACATTCTCGCGCCCAACTTCGCTTTTGAGCTGACGAATAGCTTCCAAAAATGGCAAGCTTTCAATATCACCCACAGTACCGCCGATTTCTGTAATAATTACGTCCGAACCTGCTTCACGGCCTGCACGATACACGCGTTCCTTGATTTCGTTCGTAATATGAGGGATAACCTGCACCGTACCGCCCAAATATTCTCCGCGACGCTCTTTGCTGATTACGCTGGAATATACCTTGCCTGTTGTGACATTGCTGTTCTTGGACAGATTAATATCAATAAAGCGCTCATAGTGTCCCAAGTCAAGGTCCGTTTCCGCACCATCATCCGTTACAAACACTTCACCGTGCTGGTAAGGACTCATCGTACCCGGATCGACATTCAGGTAAGGATCAAATTTTTGGATCGTTACCTTCAGTCCCCTGTTCTTCAAAAGCCTCCCCAGTGAAGCTGCCGTAATCCCTTTGCCCAAGGAAGACACAACCCCGCCTGTCACAAAAATATACTTTGTCACTGTTCAAAACCCTCCTAGATAAGATGCAAAATTCAGGCGACATTATGATGTTATCGTAACCCGTTTGCACGGATTATCATCCATGAAGAAGGCAGCGGAATCATTTTCCATGTCCGCCGCCCTTAGCCCTCTTTCATGAGTGAAAACACCCCTATAAAAAACAAAAAAGCACTCCCGTAGTACGGGGCACTTTTATACAAAAAGCAAACATATAAGTGAATCAATCATAAGCCCAAGCAATAGTTTACCCCGTGTCCAATCCGCTGTCAAGGAAGTTATCCGTGTTAATTTGTCCATTGAACCAGATTGGAGAGAATCCACCTGAAAGCTTTAAAGTCAGAAGAGGTTTTCAAGAAAACGGTCATGAAAAAGGGGAGAACGCATCTCCCCTTGCAGCCTGTTCCTAACGAAGCGAATCGTCGTCTTCCGTCGACTCATCGTCGTTTTCATCTTCTGAATCTTCCTCATCACTGAGGTCTTCATCGTCTATAACTACGTCTTCATCACTATCATCATCATCTTCTTCTCCGTCGAACAGCTCATCTTCGCCATCCTCGTCTTCGCTATCTGCATCGAAGTCGTCATCAGAGTTGTATGTTTCTTCTTCCTCATGATAGTCATCTTCGTCGTCATCGTCTTCGTCGTTAATAATACGAGGACGCTTGGCGCCTGTCAGGGCATCTTCGGATTTATCTACCGGATACCAACGTTTTAAGCCCCACAGATTCGTACCGACACAGGCAAAACGCCCGTCAATGTTGATTTCAGTATATAGCTGAGCAATAACGTCATTAATTTCTTCGTCGGAAAAGCCACGCAATTTGGCGACTTCCTTCATCAGGTCACGGTAATAATACGGAGTATTGGCTGCTTTCAATACCATAAATGCCAAATCCACCATTGGAGTCTCGTGGACTTTCTCCGGGTCAATCTTCAAGTTGAGTGGGGTACTCACCTAGGGACACTTCCTCTCACACGTAATTCACAAGAACATGTTTCAGAGCATACACGATACATGCAATACTAACATATCCATTATCAAAACTAAGTAAAACCTATTTGGAAGCAAATTGCAAGTTAAAGATGGGTATCGTCATAATTTCCAGGAATATCCCTCTAAACAAGACGGCATACATAAAAAGACGGGGTCCCCCCCGTCTTCGACTGTACCCGCTCCGGGAGAACCCCCCAAAGTTGTTGCACAAGAGCTTATGCCCTCCATGTATCGTATGTGTCCACGGCCACTTTGACACGACAAGCAGGCCTATTTCCATAAAAAAGGGGCAGGTTTCCCATGCCGCAGTTGACGCTTGCTCATACAATACCTCAGCATGGCTCATCGGAGGGGGACCGTCTCAAATGGACTATCCGGATTTTTTGCAGCGTTTGCATGAGGGTATTTCGGAGCCGTCCGGCAGTGGACGGAACAAACAGATCATCACGTTCGATAAGCCTCACCAATACCGGGAATGCCTGTCCTATCTCAGGAAGCTGAAACCCGAGCTTGCGGGATTACGGCAAGTACAACCGGCCAGACTAATCCGTGCTTTAATCGCTCCGCTTTCAGGGGGAGACAGGCTGGGCAAATATCACAACGGTGTTACCGTTGAAGAAGATACCCGCATGAAGGTCCACGCTGAAACTGCTCATATACCAAAAGCAGAAAAGAACCTTTCCATGCCATGGGGAGTCAAACAGGTACGTGCATACAAGGCTTGGCCTTCCTCGACAGGGAATCGGGTCAGAATCGGTGTGATCGACACAGGAGCGGATTTTCAACATCCTGATCTTCGTCATTCTCTCGCCAGAGGTATTAATTTGCTTAACCGAACCATGTTACCCTATGACGATAACGGCCATGGTACTCATATTGCTGGAACTATCGCGGCGTCCAACTATGACGAAGGTAGGGTCGGCGTAGCACCACGGGCTTTAATTCATCCCGTAAAAGCATTTGATCATAATGGAGCCGCCTACGTCTCCGATATCATCCTTGGTATCGACTGGTGTGTATTAAATCGTGTCGATATCATCAATATGAGCTTTGGTATGAAGTCACGCAGCAAGGCACTACTTGATATGGTGAATAAAGCATATCATAACGGCATTGTGATTGTAGCGTCCTCGGGAAATGAGGGCAAGCGCCGGAGTATTGACTATCCAGCCCGCTATTCTCAGACGATTTCAGTGGGGGCTACCGACAAATACAGACGCATCGCGCCTTTCAGCAACCGGGGGCAATTTGTAGACGTGTACGCACCTGGCGAAAAGATCACATCCTCCTGGATCCATGGCAAGCATCACGAAATGAGCGGTACCTCTATGGCTACTTCCCATGTGACCGGAAGCATCGCACTTCTCCTTTCACTGAGACCGGAACTGGGGCCTGGAGAAATCAAGGCGTTGCTTAAGCGTACCGCCACACCGCTCCGTCTGCGTAAAAGCGCCGGACGTAGCTCTATCTCGACCAAACTTGGAGAAGTCGATGCCTTCCGATTGATGCAGGAGGGCACAAAGTGAATGACGATGTGATGCTAAACCTCTAGTGTAGCGCCCGGCTCCAGAGAGTGAACTTTTCTGGCAGGACCTTCACATCCACCATTTCCTTCTCTTATCAACTCATCTCGCACCAGGTCGGTCTGCAGCTTCGGCGCATGAACGAGTACAACCTGTTTGCTAGGCAACTCCTTCAGCATTTGCCGCACATCTGATAATCCCTGATGCACCTTATAAATCAAATGCCGAGCTACACAGTTGTTATTTTCATCCGCACGTTCCAACAGATGTTTGCCAAAAGAACCCTGCGGAGCATGTCCGGTCAATATAACACTGTTGCTAATGCTTTCTCCGCTATCTTCACCCTCCCCCATGTTGCGGTTATCCGAAAGATACTGATAGTACCAACGCGCCTGTGGGGAATCCATCATGCCGTCTCTTGTTATGATAATAACCGTTGGGTTCTGTTCCAGCAGACTCACTCGTTCCGCAGCATCACGAGGCACGAAGACCCTGTCACTGTTTAGCACATGTTTTATTCGCGCCGGGGCTTCTGGACGCAGCCATTCTTTCCAGCGGTTTAACTGTTTTAATCCCTGCCATATGTCGTGCTCTACAATTATTGCCTGTTCAGGGAATTGCTCGCTAGCCCATACGATCAGGTCCTGTCCTCTGCCAAAGGCAGGCACCGGCAACAACACATGACCTCCAGACCATAATATCCGCTCCATCTCGACCCTCAGCCGCTCCAGCTTAACAGGCTGCGGGTCTATATCCATGCCATAGGCATTGTCCATAATGGATATGTCCGCTAGATTGGGCTCTGACTTCCATTCAGGTAGGTCATGCAGCCCCTCCCCAACATCCAAGTCTGGCGCATCGGCAGCAAGAAGTTCAGATTCGCGGCTGTAATCTCCAGAAAAAAACAACCGCTTCCCTTCCATTTCTACCACATACCACACTGCACCAGCCAAATGTCCACTGCGTCCCCACATGATTCTCACACCCGGACAAGCCTCAAGCCATTCTCCTGCTGGCGCTTCATCTTCTAGATAGCGATAAGCAATGGATTGGATATCCTGTTCGTCGTATGGCAAGTCGGCTCCTCTCGATTCAACATACGTATGCCAGGAGCGAAAATAGGAGCCTAACTGCTCAGCGGTGGCCTTGGTCGTCCAGACCACTCCCCGGTATCCATACTTGTACAGTAAGGGGAGCGCCATGGAATGATCTTCATGTGCATGTGACAGCAATACAGTAGTCAGTCCCTCCGCCTTTTGCAGCGGAAAAACCGGATATTGTCCGGTTCCTTCCTTTTTCACGCCACAATCGAGCATGACGCGATGCTGCGTTCCTTCAAAAACATAGCAGGAGCGGCCATGTTCGCCCGCTCCTCCCCAAATCCTAAGCTTGGTCATGATCATTTCCACTTTCTTTGCGAGTTTAAGCTTTCGATTAAGATCAGCAGCAGTGTGGTCATTCCGACCGATATGACGGCCATCGCCATCCCAAGTGACACCTGTCCCTGCTCAAATTGTGCAAATATGTAGGTTGCAGACGTCTGAACGGATGGCGGCAAAATCAGCAACGATCCTACCAGCTCGCGTGAAGCGATCGTAAATGTCATCATCCAACCAGCGAGCATTCCCGGTACAATCAGCGGCAGTACAATCCGGCGGAATATGTAAGACGGTCGTCCGCCAAATACCTGTCCCGCCTGAAAAAGCCCCGTGTCCACCTGTGTAAAGGCGCTTTTGACATACTGCACCGTATAAGGAACAAACAAGATAACATACGTCAGAATGACCATGCCGTATGTGTTATACAAAGGGATCGGCATCCACGGCGAGTTCCACCACAAAATCAGGCCGACCACCATAACAATTCCCGGAACCGTATTCGGAAGCAAGCTGAATGCATCAACTGTCCGTTGGATTCTCGTGCGCGAGCCCCCAATGACAAGCGCAAACCAAGTGCCCAGTACCACAGCAAGCGTCGAAGCGCCCAAAGAGAGAAATACGCTGTTCAGGAGCGCCTCCATGCTCTCTGATCCCCAAGACAGCAGTTCCTTGTAAGAGTCGAGCGTCAAATTATCCCAGGCAAGCCCCATTCCCCTCAGCTTCATCGTCGAGGCTGAAAGAATTGAAAAATAAGGAATGCCAATGGACGCAATGAGCAACAATAGAATAAATGCAACACTCAGCCCCGTAGTCCAGCCGGATATACGGAGACGGGACGGACGCGAACCTTTACCACCTACCAGCCTGTACGTAAACTTTCGGTTGATCACCGACTGCGCATACCACATGAGCAGGCAGGCGGTTAACAGCACCGAGGCCATTGACGTCGCTTTGCCAAAATCTATGGGCCAGCTGGAGATATATTTGTGAATTTCCGAAGTCATGACCTCATACCCGATACGTCGCCCAAAGGTAGCGGGGGTACCAAACTCGGCAATCGTTTTAACGAAAATGAGCAACGCGCCCATTCCGTAAGCTGATAGCAGTAGCGGTAAAATGATTCGACGGAACCTGTACAGAAAGCCGCCGCCCATTACGGCACCCGCCTCTTCCAGGCTCCCGCCAATCCTCACCAGCGCCCCGCGCAGCAGCAGGTACAGGAATGGAAACAGATGCAGGCTCATGATCATCACCATGCCACCAAGGCTGAAGAAGGACGGCGTTAAGAAATGCAGGTCCGGGAACAATTGCTCCAGATATCCGTTTTTTTGCATAAACAGAATCCAGCCCATGGACCCGATATAGGGCGGGGTCATAAACGGAATCAGCAGCACGACATCCAGCCAGCGCCAGTGTGCAAGGCGAGTATTGGACATGATCCAGGCTAGCGGAAGTGCAAGTACCGTCGTTCCTGCAATCACGCAGATGCCAAGCCAAATTGAACTGAATAGCACGCCTGCAAATGGTGAAGCAGCTAACGTTCGAAAAGGCGCATCCCATTGGAATTTCCCATCAACATACACACTTTGGATAAAGATTTGCAGCAACGGCATCACAATCAGGAAAAGAAGCGCGATTAGAGCCAGCGTCAGACACCACGCTCTGATGTGTTTAACGGATAAGCCTCCCATCGGCTTACTTGAACATTTGCGTGAACTTCTCCGTCACGTCTGATCCGTGCTCACCCATCCACTCCCAATTGGTTTTCAACAATGGGATCTCGTCAAGGTTGGCACGCTTGTCGGCTTTGACATCCGTGCGGCCCGGGAGTAAGGAGGCATCTGCTACTAGTTTCTGTGCCTCGTCCGACAACAGATAGTCAATGAATGCCTTCGCATTCTGCTCATGCTGCGTTGACTTGAGAATTGCGGCAGGACGTGGGCTGATGACTGTCCCCTCTGTCGGATAGACGATATCAATCGGCTCACCTTTGGCTTTAGCCTTGTAGGTCATGTAATCGACCGCAGCGACGACTACACCTTTAGCTCCGGTAATCACGGGGTCCAGCGCTTCCTGATTGGCACCAGCCATAGCAACACCGTTAGCCTTGTACTGCTCGAACAACGTCCAGCCTCCATCGCCCTTGGCGCTCAGATAGCCTGTCATAAAATCCAACGCTGAGCCGGACAGGGATGGATCGGGAATATTAACCTGATCCTTGTACTTAGGCTTCGCCAAATCAGCCCATGAAGTTGGTGGTGTTTTCACCAGCTTCGTGTTATACACAATGCCCAGAGCAGAAGCACTGGTACTGAAGTAGTTGCCTTCCTTATCGGACCAGTCTGGATTTAGCTTGTCTGCGTTCTTGGCATCCGGGTAAGGCAGCGTGAGTCCTTCCTTTTTCAAGCCTTGTACAGACGGAAGCGATGCCAGCACAACCACGTCCGCTACCGGATTCGTCTTCTCGGCTTCCATACGGGCCAAAATTTTTCCTGTCGTTCCCTGGAACAGCTCTACCTTAACTCCGCTCTGCGCCTCATACCCTGCTACCAGCTTTTTCGCCAGTCCATCGGGGCCTGCGCTGTAGACCACCAGCTTCTGATCGGTGGATGCCGCCTCAGCTTGTCCTGCTGATCCATTAGCTGGCGCCCCATCCTTGGATGGCGTTGCTGTTCCGCAACCCGCCACAGTGAGTCCAAAAGTCAATGTGAATGCGAGCATCGTCCCTTTTTTCCATCCTGTACGAAAAACATGCCTATTCATCATCTTGTAAATACCCCTTTTCCCTATGCTTCAAGTTGGTGGATGTGTTGCGGTGATACCCAAACGTGCATTTGTTGACCTATGGGCAAGCGGCTGGAATGATATGCAGTCCATTGCTCGCCGTTCTCGGCTAGTATACGAATTTCATAACGATCGCCGACATAGCTGACATGCAGGATCTCTACTGTAAAAGCATGCTGATCTGCTTGCTCCTGTTCCCAACGCACATGTTCAGGACGAAATAGTGTCCGTTCCAACTCCAGCCAGTTGGATTTGCCAATAAACCTCGCCACCTCTGGATGAGCTGGGCAACCGTAGATCACCTCTGGTGTTCCGGTCTGCAAAATATGTCCACTTTTCATAACAACCACTTCATCAGACATGGACATGGCCTCGATCTGATCATGGGTGACATATAGGGCGGTCAGCCCCAGATCGCGCACAAGCGATAGCATCTCAATGCGCATCTCCTCCCGTAGCACCGCATCCAGCGCACTGAGCGGCTCATCGAACAACACAAGTCGAGGCCGGATAGCAACCGCTCTTGCAAAGGCAACCCGCTGCTGCTGGCCACCGGACAGCTGATGAGGATACCGATCCTCCATCCCTGACAATCTGACCATGTCGAGCGCCTTCAGCACCACGGTTCGCAGTTCCTTGTCTCGTACGCTGGCGAACCCTTTCCCTCGCTTGCCCGCACGCAGGCCGAAGGCCACATTTTCAAACACCGTCATATGCGGCCATAACGCGAAATCCTGAAAGACCATGCCAAAGTGGCGGAGATGGGCGGGAATATCCTTTTTGCGTTCTGCCGAAAAAAGAATTTCCTCTCCCATCGTGATTGTGCCGGTATCCGGTGTCTCCAGACCAGCAATCAAGCGCAAGAGCGTTGTTTTCCCACAGCCGGATGGTCCGAGCAGTGTTGTGAATTTGCCCCGTCGTACTACCAGATTCGTCTCATGCAGCGCTGTTATTTGGCTAAAGGTTTTACTTAATCCGTGAATATATAGATCCTGATTCATCGCATTACCTGCCTGTTCTTCTGACTGACCCCAGTGTAAAACTTGAAGTCGCAACCTGTGTTATTGGAAAGTTAAAACAAAATTAATTATTTCAATGAATTGTGTTAACACTCATAGATTTAATCTATATAGAGGGGATTGATGCTGCTACCCATAGAAATAGGCATGATTGTTCGATTAACCTGAAAGCGAGGCATTCTAAGTGAACTTAAGTCTTCTAAAGTTACATATTGTAGAGCTGCTAAATAAGCACCGTAAAATCACCACAGTCGCCGAGCTTCTTGGCCTAAAGCAACCCACCGTTACTTTTCATATGAAAAATCTGGAGCGTGAATTCGGAGTAAAGCTGTTTGACACACGTATGGGCAAAATCATCCTGACGGATGCCGGAAATGCACTGCTGCACTATGCCAGCAAAATTAATGCACTGGCTGCTGAAGCTGAGCGAGTCGTCCGCGAGTTCGATACGCTCCAGCGGGGAAGTATACGTATTGGCGCAAGCTATGTACCCGCTACCTACTTGCTTCCTGCTGTGCTGCACCGCTTTGCCCGTGAGCATCCGGGCATTCACATCGCCTTGTCTGTGAAAACAGCGCCCGTGATCAAGGACATGCTCGCTCGCCACGAAATTGACCTCGGCATCATTTCGGCAGAGCCGTTTCAATCCCCAACGCTACTCTCCGAATCCTTGGGCGAAGATGAACTGATACTCATCTGCTCACCCACTCATCCGCTCGCCAACGAAACCGATTTGACGCCCGAGCTGATCGCTTCTTCCTCCTTCGTATTACATGGCAAGGAATCCAGCACACGCCATGTGACCGACAAATGGCTGGAACGTGGGAGTCGGCGACTTCCTTCCTATCTGGAGCTGGATTCACTGGAAGCCATCAAACAGGCGGTTATGCTGGGAGAACACATCTCTTTTGTCTCTCGCATTGCCGTTCAGTCAGAGGTTGAGCGGGGCTTACTGGTTGTAAGACCTATCCCGGGGCAGTCTGTTGAGCGGTACATCTATATGGTCAGCAACAAAGACCGTCATCGCTCGGCGCTCATTCACAGATTCACCGAATATTTGTCATGGAACCAAGATTAAATCTTACCTGTCATATAGAAATTATGTAATTTTTTAACCGGAGTCCCCTTTTGCTTTGACATACGACTGACAATACACCCGTAAAGTGTAGCGTGTAACCTATTCGGACGAACAGGAGAGGATAAAATGAAAACAGGCCTTCGTATCACCAAATTGATGTCGGTAGTAACTCTGAGTGCAGTACTGCTCGTAACAGGATGGAAAGGAGCAGAACCGATACAAGCCGCCGCCAATGCCACACCAAGCTATGAGGTGAAGCTACTATTGGATACGGCTCAGGTCCTCAATGCGGATGGCTCATTAAAAAGTGGCATCGTGAACGAGTTTCAAATTAGCAACGATGCACAAAGATTGAGCGTCGAGTATTTTGATACAAATTCATTGCAATTAAATGACGAAGGCTGGAACGTGAGATTTCGTAAAAAAGAAGACAAAAAAAATTATGAATTAACCTACAAAAAGCGCTATACGGTCACAAATGGAAATATCGACGCGGCGCTCACCCAAGCGAATAAAGAAGGGTTCAGCGCATCTGATGATAATTATGAGGCTGAGGTGGATTGGGGATACAGCAAGCAAACACTAAGCTTTTCCAATGATAAAAAAACAAACGCCTCCAAAGGATTGGCTCTGCCTTCTCCAGATCAAGCATTAAAGCAACTGCAGGATAATCTTCCGGGCAAGCTGCAAAACTGGAAAAACAGCAATTGGGGCAAACAAACCTTGGCAGACTCCAGAGTACGCGGTCCTGTACAGGTCAGTAAATACGAGGGTAGCTTTCAGGGATTGGATACCGACGTTGAAATATGGCCTATTCGCAGCGCAAACGGATCAGGTACAGAGCATATTATCGAAATCTCCTTCAAAACCTCGGATTACAGTGTTGCCGCCAGCAACCGCACCAAGTTGATGAACCTGCTGCAATCCAAAGGATGGCTGGTTCCCGCCGATTCCCTGAAAACGAATTTGGTACTGGAACGCTACTAAGCTAATCCAACATAAAAAGGAACCGAATCGCCACCCTGTTGAGGGTGATACGAACGGTTCCTTTTATTATTATTTATGACTACAAAGTCATGATCTTAAAGTTGCTTGCTTACATACGTTCTGGTGCAGACACGCCCACCAGCTTCAGTACGTTGGCAATGGTCGTGCGCACCGCACCAAACAACGCCAAGCGTGCCTGCGTTTGAGCGGCATCCTCTGTGATGACGCGCTCTGCCTTATAGTAGCTGTGGAACAATGAAGCCAGCTCGTAGACATAGCGAATCATACGGTGTGGTGCAAAGTTTGCAGCCGCCACCGATACTTCTTCCGGCAGCTCGCCGATTTTGCGGAGCAGATCGTATTCATGCTCAGCCGTCAGCTTGGACAAGTCGACTTCTGCCAACGGCAGCACAGCAATACCTTGCTCTTCGGCTTGACGATATACGCTGCATGCACGTGCGTGCGCATATTGTACGTAGAATACTGGATTCTCATTGGAAGTGGAAATCGCCAAATCCATGTCAAAATCCAGGTGCGAATCCATGCTGCGCATAGTGAAGAAGTAACGGATCGCGTCTACACCCACTTCTTCCATCAGATCTTCCATCGTCACGGCCTTGCCGGTACGTTTGGACATTTTTACTTTTTCCCCATTTTGGAACAAGCTGACCATTTGGGCAATCAGCACTTTAAGCTTATCTGGATCATTGCCCAGTGCTTCCATTGCTGCCTTCATCCGTGGAATGTAGCCGTGGTGATCCGCTCCCCAAATGTTGATGATCGTGTCATACCCACGAGCATATTTATCGCGATGGTAAGCGATATCTGGGGTCAGGTACGTATATGTACCGTCATTTTTGATCAAGACACGGTCTTTATCGTCGCCGTACTTGGTCGTATTCAGCCATGTAGCTCCGTCCTTCTCGTAAATCTCCTCACGGTCACGCAACTCATTCAGCGCTTTAAGCACTTCACCGTTTTCATACAGCGACGTTTCGCTGAACCAGGAATCAAAAGGTACACGGAACAGCTCCAGGTCGCGCTTGATCTTGTTCAGTTCCTTTTCCAGACCGTAGTCACGGAAATAAGCTGCGCGATCTCCCGGTTCCATGGACAACAGAGAATCGCCCTTTTCGGCCACCAGTTCCTTGGCAAACCCGATGATATCCTCACCATGGTAACCATCCTCCGGCATCTCCGCAGGCTGTCCCAGCTCCTGCAAATAACGCGCTTCAATAGAGCGGCTCATGTTGTAAATCTGGTTGCCCGCATCATTAATGTAGTATTCACGAGTTACTTTGTATCCGGCAAAATCAAGCACGTTGCAGAGAGCATCCCCTACGGCTGCACCACGTGCATGACCTAAGTGAAGACTACCTGTCGGATTGGCGCTGACAAACTCGATTTGTACCTTTTTGCCTGCACCTTCCTGTATACGCCCGTAATCTGCCCCCTGTTCCTGCACTTGTCCAATAACTGCATACAGGTAGCTCTTGTTCAGGCGGAAGTTAATAAAGCCCGGTCCAGCGATTTCCGCACTTTCAATAGAAGCGGAAGCTAAATCCATATTCGCGATCAAATCTTCAGCGATTTGCCGTGGGTTCTTCTTCGCAATGCGGGTGAGCTGCATCGCAGCGTTGGTAGCCAAATCACCGTGTGACTTGTCCTTTGGCACCTCCAGCGTAATGGTCGGCAGCTCTTCGCGGCTCACGATTCCGATAGCCAGCACCGCCGCCTCGATTGCTGAAGTCACCTTTTGATTAATAAGTTCCAGTGGATTGCTTGTCATGATTATTGCTCCTCCTGTATATGCAAACTGATGGCAAAATGCCCCGAGAAATCCTCAAATACGTACAGATCATAGGTCCAGCTCACATGTCCGGTGAAACCATCCATCCGAATATCGAGCTTCTGCGTATGCGCAGACATGTTCAGGTTTAAATAAGGCGAGCGGTAAAATCCAGGCAACCTGCGTCCCAGCGCAAACGACTGCTCTGATTGTACCTCACCGTGACGAATCAGTTTTAGCTCATCCGATCCGATTTTGACTGTGTTTCGTGTCGTACCGCCCTCAGGACTTTCTTGCGGCTCATCGTACCTTATATATAGATGCTTCCCACGCACGATCGCTTCTCCGGGAAGTTCCTGTACCACATCTTCTCCGTCATGGTGACTATGAAGACGGATTCGGACCTTTGCATTATGTGGCATGTATTCAAACTCCATTCTATTGCTATCCTACTGTACTACTATATCCAGTTCCCGATTGCAATTCAAATGAGTTTTTACAAAAAGATGCTTTCATCCAAAAAATTCAGCTACCTTAAGTCAGCTCCATCGGATGCTTGGCTAAAACTTTCGATGAATCGAGAGGCTAGAGAAGACATGTATTTATCCTTCAGCCAGACAGCCGCCACACGCGTATGCAATTCCTCACACATAATTTCCTTAACGATTAACTGGTTATTGCTTCCGAGTGACAACGCAGACCGCGAAATCATACCGATCCCCAGCCCTTCATTAGCCCAGTGAAGCGTGGTGCGAGCATCGTCGTTTTTGCAAAAGATATTCGGCTCAAAGCCATGCTTCATACAGGTATCGTGGATCAATTGTTCAAAGCGGCGATATACGATGAGCGGCCTGTTCTTCAACTCAGACAATGAAATGGTCTTCTGTTCGGGGTTCCAGTCATATTCTTCTGTCATCACTGCTATCATCGGCTCAGTGGACGCATATCTACACCCTAAATCGGTAGTATTAAAAGGGGTTCTGACGATACCGACCTCGACAATTCCTTTGTTCAAAAGATCGAGAATCATGAACGTATTTCCCTCATGAATTTCAAATTTTACACCCGCATAGGTTTTATGAAATTCGGAAAGCCTGTCTTTCATCAACGTTGCCCCAGAGGAGGAGACCGTTCCAATGGTGAGCGTACCTTTCATCCCCATGGCAAAATCGTTTATCTCTCTTGTCGTGGCATCTGTCAGCTCCAAAATCTGCTTGGCCCTGTTCTGTAAAATGATGCCAGCCTCCGTCAATTGGATACTTCGTGAGCCTCGATGCACGAGCTTTACACCAAGCTCTTCCTCCAGCTGCATGAGTTGCTGACTTAAGGGAGGCTGTGCAATTTTCAGCTTTTTGGCTGCCGCTGTAATCTGTCCGGCCTCTGCAATCGCCAAAAAATACTTGAGATGTCTCAATTCCATCATTATGGACCTCCGGTACTGATATATGTAAAACCTATACCTCTAATATATATTAAATATTATTCATATGGTTGGGGATATGCCATAATCAAACTCAGTTATGCTATTGCGGCATGAGGCTATATACATTATTCAGGTTAGGTGATGGTTTATTTGCTGAAATTTGCTGTTTTTTTGAAACCCTATAAAAAGGAAACGATTCTTGGGCCTCTGTTTAAACTGATTGAGGCCATCTTGGAACTATTGCTGCCTACTATGGTTGCTTTAATGATCAATCATGGCGTAGGTAAAGGAGACACCCATTATGTTTGGCAGATGGGTCTTTTGATGTTACTCATGACTATACTGGGCTTTGGCAGTTCATTAGTGTGTCAGTTTTACGCAGCTCGTGCCTCTCAAGGATTCGGAACTACGCTGCGCAATACGATGTTTAAGCATATTTCTTCGTTTTCTTATGCTGATCTCGATAAATTCGGTACACCCTCGCTCATCAACCGGATTACGAATGATGTCAATCAGCTGCAAACAGCTGTAGCGATGTTGATTCGTTTGGTCATTCGCGCTCCTTTTATTTGTATCGGGGCGATTATCATGTCCATGATTCTGGACTTCCGCCTTGCTTTGGTGCTGTTGGCGGCTACACCGATTCTGGCTTTGATTCTGTATGTAGTCATTACGAAGGCTTCTCCCCTGTACCAGCTATACCAGAAAAAACTCGATAAAATCGCTCTGGTACTTAGCGAAAATCTTACAGGCGTACGGGTCATACGTGCATTTGCCAAAAGAGGAGCTGAACGAGGAAAGTTCAATGCCACCTCAGATGACCTGACCCAGACTGCTATTCGTGTCGGACGTATTTCTGCTTTGCTAAGCCCCGCCACCTTGTTGGTGGTGAACGGAGCTATTATTGCTATCCTGTGGATCGGCGGTATCCATATCCAATATGGATCTCTTACACAAGGGGAGATTATTGCCTTTATTAATTACATTACGCAAATTTTACTGGCTCTGATTGTGGTAACCAATTTAATTATTTTGTTCACCAAAGCTGCCACTTCAGCAGCGCGTATTCAGGAGGTCCTAGACACGCAAGCTTCGATTTCCGACACTGCTGCTACTTCTACATCTATAGACAGGGAAGGAACAAGTGAGCATGGCGCTGTACCAGCCATCTCTTTTGATCATGTTTCCTTTGGATACAATAAGACAGGACAACTGGCACTGAGCGATATAGTGGTAAACATCTATCCCGGTGAAACGGTCGGCATCATCGGAGGAACAGGTTCTGGGAAATCCACCTTTGTGAATCTTATTCCCCGCTTCTATGATGCGGTAGAGGGTCGTGTGCAGGTTGATGGCATTGACGTTCGGCAATATAAGCTCGAGCAATTGCGGCAGAAAATCGGAATTGTCCCTCAGAAGGCACTGCTGTTCACTGGTACTATAGCGGATAATATCCGTTGGGGGCATGAACACGCCACCGATGAGGAAGTCGCTCAAGCCGCAGCAATCGCGCAAGCGGATGAGTTCATTTCCAACCTGCCGGAGAAATTCGATGCTCCGATCACCCGAGGGGGGCTTAATTTGTCAGGAGGACAAAAACAGCGACTTACCATTGCCCGTGCTATTGTCGGCAATCCGCAAATCCTCATTTTGGATGACTCCTCAAGCGCACTCGATTTTGCAACCGACGCCGCCCTCCGTAAATCGCTACGGGAAAATAGCACCAGCATGACCGTCCTGTTGGTCTCGCAACGAGTAAGCAGCGTACAGCATGCTGATAAAATAATTGTGTTTGATGAGGGACGGATTGTTGGTATCGGCACACATGAACAGTTGATGAGCAGCTCAGATGTATATCAGGAAATTAATCATTCCCAGCTCTCAACGCAGGAGGTAGACCAATGAGTGGCAAGGAAACCTGGAGAAGATTGTTAACCTATGTGGGTCAATATAAAACAACAACATGTTGGGTCATCGTCAGTGCAATTCTCAGCGTGCTTGCCAGTCTGATCGGACCCTACATGATTGGTCAGGCTATCGACCATATGGTGGATAAGGGAGCAGTGGATTTTAAAGGTATTACGCAGATTCTAGCTGGATTAGGCATTGTATATATTGTAGGCAGTCTATTTAGCTGGCTGCTCACGTATTTGACGAACCGTATTGCTTTTCAGACCGTAAATGATATGCGGCGGGAGTTATTTGATCATTTTAATATCCTTCCGTTAAGCTTTCATGACACTCATCCGCAAGGAGACAGCATTAGCCGTTTTGTGAACGATATGGATGCTGTGTCGGATGGATTACTACAAGGCTTTTCCACATTGATTACCGGGATTATTACGATTATAGGCTCCATTGTACTCATGCTGTATATTAGTCCGATCATGACGTTGGTCGTATTGGTGTCTGCCCCGATCACATATGGCGTAGCACGGTTCATTACCACAAGATCGCAGCGTATGTTCCGCGAACAGGCCAAAATTTTAGGAAGCCTGAACGGTTATGTGGAAGAAATGATCGGCGGACAACGGGTAGTTACCGCTTTCCATTATGAAAACCGCTCGCTTGAGGAATTTTCCGCCAGAAACGAACAATTGTATCAAGCCGGGGTGAAATCGCAGTTTTACGGATCATTGTCCAACCCCTCTACCCGATTGGTGAACAACATGACTTTTTCAGTCACCGCCATGATTGGCTGTATCTCCATTATTTTGGGTGGGATCTCGGTAGGCGGATTGTCGAGCTTTCTGATTTATACCAATTTGTTCGCCAAGCCCTTTAATGAAATTACGGGTGTGCTGACCCAGTTCCAGGCAGCTACAGCTTCTGCTCAGCGCATATTTGCTATTTTGGACTCACCGCCAGAGCAGCCCGAAAAATCGAACGCCGTACAGCTGGAGCGCAGCAAAGGCACGATTGTTTTTGATCATGTCAAATTCTCCTATAACCCGGAACGTACGCTCATTACAAACTTTAGTTTGGAGGTAAAGCCAGGCACTCGTGTGGCCATTGTCGGGCAGACCGGAGCTGGCAAAACCACACTCGTCAATCTGCTCATGCGATTTTACGATGTGGACAGCGGCTCGATATCCATCGACGGGGTGAATATCAACGACATGAGCCGGGACAGCCTACGGACTAACTTTGGTATGGTGCTTCAAGATACATGGCTGTTCAGCGGGACCATTCGGGACAATATCGCTTACGGGAAGCCAGACGCCACGGACGAAGAAGTCATCGCGGCTGCAACAGCTGCCAATGCGCATAGCTTCATCAAGCGACTGCCTCATGGCTACGATACGGTCATTAGCGGGTCAGGCGACAGCCTGTCGCAAGGCCAAAAACAGCTGCTTACCATCGCGAGGGTGATCCTGGTCGATCCACCTATGCTGATCCTGGATGAAGCGACCAGTAGCATAGACACCCTGACAGAAGCGCGTATCCAAAAAGCATTTATGAAAATGATTGCCGGACGCACCAGCTTTGTGATCGCCCACAGACTATCAACCATCCGCGAAGCGGATTTGATTTTATACATGAAAAACGGCGATGTCGTCGAAAGTGGTACCCATGAGGGACTGCTTGCCAGCGGTGGCCATTATGCCTCGCTCTATAACAGCCAGTTCACTACAGCTTAAAAGACTGAACGGATACGGTCGCATCATTAAGGTCAACGTTCTTTAAAAAAAGTCGGTTGCTTTTTAAGCAAACGGCTTTTTAATTTCTCTTTGATAAATCCCCCCTTATATTATATAATAAAACACGAACAAACGTTTCCGTTTCATCTAAACCTTATGGTTTGTGTATAGCCAACACCTATGCGTGGGTTTCAGTTGGGAGGCTGAATATGGATATTAATGAATTTCAAAAGTGGGTCAAGCAATATTATCAGGAGAGAAACTGGTCGGATTTAGATATCTTCGTCCGAATTGGTTTCTTGGCAGAGGAAACCGGGGAGGTTGCGAGAGCTATTCGCGCCCTGGAGATTGGCAGAGACCGGCCTGATGAGATCGATGGTTCATTCGAGGAGAACAAGGAGCATTTAACTGAAGAACTTGGAGACGTACTGGGTAATCTCATCGTGATCGCCAACAAGTATGACATCACCTTGGAGGATATATTTCGAACACACCAGCAAAAACTTGCAAAAAGATATACATAAAGGAGAATCTCATATGAAAAGCATTGCTGTTTTTTGCGGTTCCAGTAATGGAGCGTCTGAGATTTATCGAGAGCATGCTGTTGCTCTGGGCAAGGCACTTGCCGAACAGGAAATAAGCCTGGTTTATGGAGGAGCAAGTGTTGGTTTAATGGGTGCAGTCGCTGACGCGGCACTTCATGCAGGAGGTCGCGTCATCGGTGTGCTCCCTCACTTTTTGCAAAGCCGTGAAATTGCGCATAATGGCCTGAGCGAATTAATCATTGTTGATTCCATGCACGAACGAAAATCTAAAATGGCAGAGATTGCGGACGGATTCATTGTTTTACCAGGTGGCCCAGGTACAATGGAAGAATACTTTGAAATTTTCACATGGGCGCAATTAGGCTTGCATGAAAAGCCATGCGGTCTTTTAAATATTAACCATTATTACGATCCTCTTATTTCCTTGTTTGATCGTATGGCTCAGGAACAATTTATGCAAGAAAAATATCGTGCGATGGTAGTTACGGATACTACTCCGCAAGGAATCCTACGGCAATTTACAAATTACACTCCTCCTGCCGTCAAAACATATCTCACGAGCAAACGGACCTGACATTAGCAATGGCACATACTGCTCAACAGACATACCAATTAATTTAATAGTTATAAAAGGAACACCACCGTCAACGTTATTCCAGTGGGGTTCCTGTAGAATTGAGGAGAATTGCAGGCTTTTATTCTACCTAATCGTCACGTTCACTTTTACACCTGCATTTAATTATGTACTCATCCAATGAATGCTGTCACGCCTAACGAGAACCCCAATTTTAAATCCCAGCGCCCGTAGCGGTTGGATGGTCCATTTGCCCACTTTCCTGAAAATCCCTGCGGTACAACCAGCCGATCAAGATAGCAATGGTCGTCATAATCGCAGCCAACAAATACACCTGCACCATACCGAAACGATCTGCATACCAGCCCATGAATAACAAGGACAGACCGAAAGCGAGATTTGTAATCACATCAATTCCTGCCATCACTTTGGGCAACTGGGCTGCCGGTGCACTGGTTTGCAGCAAGGTGCGGCGAATAATCCCTGCCATTTGAACAGGTAAGCCTGATACAGCAAAAAGAATAAGTGCAGCAACGGGGATTGTATTCAGCGCAAATACAATTGTAATCAGTACATACACCAGCAACGCTCCGAGCATGTATAAAAAGCTGTTCTTTTGCAAGCGCTTGACCAAACCAACGACAATCAATCCACCCAAAATTGTGCCCGAGAAAAAGGACGCATTCATAAAGCCCCACCAGCTCGCATCCCGATGCAGCACTTGGCTGACGTACGCCAAAATAAATACGCCGAGCCAGGAGACTCCCCCAATACTATCCACACTATCGACGATCATCAGAGAACGAATACGACGGTTATGCCAAATGATTTTCCAGCCTTCCCCAAGCTCTTTCCAATGGGAGCCTTTTTCCTTTCCCTTTGCAGGTTCTACTAGATTTGTTGAGGAATCCGAAGCTTCAAGACTTAATTCCTTCTGATCCAGCGGATCACGGATGAAGGACGTGACAGTTACAGCCACAAGATAACAACAGGATGCGATCACAAGCGTATTCAGGGAACCCAGCCAAGCCACAATAATTCCGCTCAACGCCCAGCCTGCACACTTGACCACCTGATCACTGACCGCTACCATGCCGTTGGCCCGCATTAGTCCTTCACCCGTAGCCAAACGGGGTACAAGCGCATTACGCGCGGGATTTGTCCAGCCATCCAGAAAAGACATACCAAACACCATCACAAAAATAAATAGAAACGACCTCTGCTCAGGTACGATCCACAAATAAAGCAGCAGCAGCGTAAAAATGACAAACTGCCCAAACTGGGAAAATAGCAACACGCGCGTTAGCTGAAATCGGCCAAGGACGATCGGTGCAACGAGCCCACTAAGTACTTGGGCAGACAATCGGAACAACGGAATTAAAATAGTCGTCATTAAGGAATTACTTGAACTGAACACCAATACCACTACACTCAACATGTAGATGATATCTGCTACGTTGGAGATTGTCTGAGACCCCCACAGGTAATAAAAAGAGCGTCTGATCAAAAAAGTTTCCCCCTCTTTGGTACATCGCCGATTTATGTATTTCCATAACCAAACCGTTCCTGTTGACATTACAAATCTGTTAAATGTCTGGTTTTTTGTATATTCTACGCACACCCTTAAATTTCCTTCTTTTATCTTAAAAGGAAATCCAGTGTCCAGTATGCTTTTATACCCTTTTTCAAATCTTATCCAACACAAAAAAGCGCCTATAGCGCTCTTTCCCACCCAAAAACAGGCAATAAAGACCACTAAGGCGCTTTTTAAAATGTTTACTTCGTTAAATCTTCTACAAACTTAGGTAGTATAAACGCCGCCTTGTGTAGACGCGGACTGTAATATCGGGTGTCCATTTCTGGAATTCGGGTCTCGTCTACTTCGAGCGGATCATACTTCTTACTCCCCAACGTGAATGTCCAAAGACCACTCGGATAGGTCGGAATGTTCGCACCATACACACGCACAATCGGGAAAATTTCCTTCACATCTTTGTTGACCTTCTGAATCAGGTCTGCCTTGAACCACGGGTTATCCGTTTGCGCAACGAAAATGCCGTCTTCCTTCAACGCCTCAAAAATGCCTTGGTAAAACCCGCGCTCAAACAGCGGGGCTGCCGGACCTACCGGCTCCGTCGAATCGACCATAATGACGTCGTATTCATTTTTGTGTTCAATAATGTGCATATATCCGTCATTGACTAGCACTTCTACATTAGGCTCGTCCAGCTTCCCTGCGATTTCAGGCAAATATTTTTTGGAATATTCAATCACCTTACCATCGATCTCAACCAATACCGCCTTTTCTACTTCAGGGTGCTTAATGACCTCACGAATAACGCCGCCATCGCCACCGCCCACAACCAAAACTTTTTTCGGATTCGGATGTGTATTCAAGGCCGGATGTGCTACCATTTCGTGATACACAAATTCATCCTTAACCGTTGTCATCACCATGCCATCCAGAACAAGCATATTGCCGAATTCCTCTGTCTCGATCATAGCCAGATCCTGAAAATCCGTTTTCTCAGAGACGTAGGTTTGTTTGATTTTTGCTGTAATACCGAAAGAGGGAGTCTGCTTCTCCGTAAACCACAAGTCCATCATTCCAACCTTCTTTCTGATCAAAGTATGTGTCCGGCAATCCGGTAGCATAAACGTTGACTTTCCTTATATCAGCAACACGCAAACGCCGAGTTTGCTATATTTATTGTACCAAACGCATTGGAATTTCACACTTTTTGCATTATAAGTGATACCTGAATGGACTGCAAAAGCAATTTGGAGATTTAATCTTGTTTAAAATAGACACGTGTGTGTATCTGATGAATAGACGCTTTCGGATTGACTATACTGAGAACATCAACTATGGAAAGAGGTGGCATGATGACCGATACGACCGGGCGATCCCCCAAGCGTAAACCGCTTTGGCTTCGATGCTTTCAAGGACTAATGTCTCTCACTATTCTGACGGTCATCGCCGCCTGCATCCTGCTCGCCTATTTGTACACGACCAGCCTTCCGCTCGCGGATACGGATAGGAATTCACGTCTGCTCGATAGTCAGGGACAAGTCATCGCCACTTTCTCTGCTGGAGGCAAGGAATCCATTCCGGTCCAGCTTGATCACATTTCACCCGATTTGATTGCAGCCACCCTGGCTGTGGAAGATCGGAAGTTTTACGATCATTTTGGCTTTGATTTCAAAGGTCTGGGCCGGGCGGTAATCGTTAATCTGACCCGCTGGGATATGTCGCAAGGGGCCAGCACGCTGACTCAGCAGCTTGCACGCAATCTGTACTTATCTCATGAGAAAACGTGGACGCGCAAAGCCAAGGAGGCCATTTATACCGCACAGCTTGAAATGAAGTACACCAAAAATGAACTGCTGCAAATGTATTTGAACGAAATTTACTATGGTCACGGCGCCTATGGCATTGAAGCAGCTTCGCAAATGTATTTCGGTAAATCCGCAAAAGAGCTGGATTTGGCCGAAAGCGCCCTGTTAGCAGGTATTCCGAAAGGACCGACCTACTATTCACCGTATAATCATATGAAAAATGCAAAGGATCGGCAGAAAATTGTACTGGACTCCATGGCGCTCACCGGCAAGATTACTCCGGCCGAAGCCACCAAGGCCTATGAGGAAATGCTGGCCCTGCGGCCCGAGAGCCAGCGCCGGACAGTGGAAACCGCTCCCTGGTTCCGCGATTACGTCCGCCAGCTGGCGACTCATCAACTTGGGATTAGCGAAGGGGTGCTCGAGCATGGCGGACTGAGTATTTATACCACGCTGGACATGCACATGCAGCAGGCAGCCGAGGCGGCTGTAAACGAAGGCATGAAGAACAGCAACGGACTGGAAACCGCGTTAATCTCCATGGACCCGCGCAACGGACATGTCAAGGCCATGGTCGGCGGAACGAACTATGTCGGGAATCAATATAATCATGCGCTGGCCACAACCCGGCAGCCGGGCTCAGCCTTCAAGCCGATTATGTATCTGAGCGCGCTGGATTCCGGCGAATTGACGAGTACGTCCAAGTTCGAAAGCCGACCGACGTTGTTCCACTACGATAACAACCGCAAGACCTATAAGCCCAAAAATTTTGGAGACAAATACTTGGGCGAAATAGATCTTCGGCGCGCAATTGCGGCGTCCGATAATATTTATGCCGTTAGCACCATTTTGAAGGTGGGAACGGACAAGGTCATGGACCTCGCCAGCAAAATGGGCATTACAAGCGAGCTTAAGCCCGTACCTTCGCTGGCGCTGGGCGTGTCGCCCGTCAGCCCGTTCGAGATGGCCTCGGCCTTCTCGGTCATCGGCAGCGGCGGGCAAAAGGTGGCTCCGGTGGCAGTGCTGCGCATCACCGATGCGGCCGGGCGGTCGCTGTACGAAGCGCCCCAAGCCGCGCCCGTGCAGGTGGTGAAGCCCGCCTCCGCCTATGTCCTTACACGCCTCATGGAAGGCGTGTTCGAAGAAGGCGGCACCGGCAACCGGGTCGCGAAGCTGATTAAGCGCCCGGTTGCCGGCAAGAGCGGCACGACCAACACCGATGCGTGGATGGTCGGCTTTACCCCCGAACTATCCACCGCTGTCTGGGTTGGCTATGACAAGGGCAAGGACATCAGCACACAGGATGCCCGACGGGCGGCTCCGATTTTTGCGCAATATACGGAGAAAGCGCTGGAGAATGTGCCGCCCAAAATCTTTCCTATCCCCGACGGCGTAGTCAGCGCTTATATTGATCCGGCCAGCGGCAAACTGGCTGCACCGGACAGCCCAGATAAGCGGCTGGAGGTATTTGTCAGCGGCACGGAGCCGAAGGAGACGCTGTCGGGGCAAGATAACCCACCGGCATCAACACCAACTGACCAAGCGGAGCGACAAGCCGAAAAGAAATCATGGTGGGGCAATTTTAAACGTTGGTGGATGGATTAATAGCAAAAAAAGACTGGGGGAACGCGATGAGCGCTCTCTCAGTCTTTTTATTTTCGCTTCACTTACCTCATGTGCCCAATTACTCTCTTGCCAGTGCCATCAGCCATCATCCCGTTAAACCCCGCTCTTCCCTAAAGCTACGCTATTACCAATAACAGCTAAACGACTCAATACGGTTAGTGTCTACACCATAATAAAACCAAAAACGTCCACTCCACCGAAAACCCGCTACGGATGTCCTGCCTACAAAGACAGGGTACATCCAGAAACGCTCTCCGTTCGTCAGCCATACAAACGTGTTGCGGAACAAACAACCAAAGATGGCTCCAGGGTCAACCGCATACGCCGAAACCAGCGGCTTCGGTGGTGTAAATTGCGGTGGTGGGGAAGTTGGTGCTTGAGTTTGCTGCCCACCTTGCGGACCGAATGGCCCCTGCGGCGGTGGTGAGAACGGCTGTGGCGAAAATGGTCCTGGGCCTGGTGGCGGACCCATCGGAGATGGGAAGGAATCCTGCATATCAGGAAATTGTGGAATCGAAGGACCTGACGGCGTGAAAGGACCCGGAGTACCCGGTTGCGTTCCGAAAGGAACTTGTGGCAGTAAAGACATGTGTTTCACTCCTTGTGTTCTAGGCTGATGTATCCTATGCGGGACATCAGCCCGCGGACTGGGCGAATCCCCATATCGCCGCCAAACTCCGCCATTTCGTCCTTTTACATCAAAAATTCTTATATCCCGACCCGATTAACTCCCTGTCCGAACATGCTCCAGCTCAATTTCATGCACCATTTTAATCTCGATTTTTTTCCTTAGCTCATCATACTGATCCAACAGTCGGTGCTCAACCCCCAACTGTTCGTTCATCCAGCCTACAATAGAGTCATCGTGATGTTCGTTAGACCAGCTAAACAAATCGCTATATAGCTGACCAAATGATTCCTCATTGCTGCGAGCGAACCGGATCGGTCGGGCTGTATAGCTTAGCTTTAGTTCCAACATCTCATATAGCACGTCCAAACGGTATTCCAATGTCTGTACATCTTTTTTGGATGTATCGTAGCTTTTTATATCCTGAACAAGCTCCCTAAAGGTTAGTCCTACATGCTGCATAGCAAAATAAGACCACACACAACTGCCTGTAGCCGTTCCATGAGCCTCCCAAAACGGATTCCACAGGATAGATCGAATCGTATCCTTCTGCCCTTCTCCAAACAATGCGATTCCAGCAATAATTCCTGCATTACAGTCTACGGAAGCATGTTGCTCTCCCCAATGTACCAATCGCGGAATCATATCTTCAGTCGTGCATTTGAAGCTTAACAGAGGTAAGAATTCATTAAACAAATTCTGATCTAGCGCTTTTTCCAATTCAGCCGCCAGTTTCTCACGATACGGTTCGCATGGAAGATGTACCAGTCCTAAACAGGCATCCACAGACACAGCTCCATACGGTCCGTTCACCAAAGCGACGAGATCAGCAGCAGCCTCCACATAACCCAAATAACCTAGCGCATACAGCACACCGTCAGGTATATGTTCTGGGGATGCCTGATTTCGGACGTAACGCTCGTACATATCCTGCGCCAAAGTAACATCCCCGCATCTCATGATCGGCTGAAGGAGCAACCCCCGGATATAATGATGGGGATCTTCTACAAAAAGCCTATATAACTCCCTCGCATCTTCCACTGTCCCATATTGGGCAACCACATCCGTATAGGCAGAAATGATGCTGGCATCCAGCTTCTTAGCTGAGCCGAACATATCCATAAGTCTTGCTGTCGCGTCCATTATCCTGTCTTTCTCCTTTCACGTGTGTACATCTTCATGAAGCACTTCTCTAATGCTGAATATTTCTATTAAAAAAGAGGAAAGATGTTATCATCTACGATACAATCTAGGGAGTTGATCTCATGCATGATTCCAGTCCAAAAATCACAACATTTTTCATGTTCTCCGGTCAAGCAGAAGAAGCCATGCAATATTATACCTCTGTATTTAAACCGTCTGGTATCATGAGCATTTTTCATCAGGAAGATGGGACCGTGTTACATGCCGTATTCAACCTCAAAGGGCAGACTTTTATGGCTATAGACTATAACCATCAGGACAAACACCCTTTTACCCCAGCTCTATCGCTATTCGTCACTTGTGATTCGGAAGAAGAAATCCATAGCGTGTTTGACCAGCTATCTCAGGAAGGCCGAGTTCTAATGCCCCTTGAAGCCTCTCCCGTAAGCCAACAATTTGGGTGGGTTGAAGATAAATACGGAGTCTCATGGCAATTGAACCTGGCAAAAGACTAGATTTCTTCTCTAAACGATCCAGCAGACTCTAGAAGTCTATGAAAAAACAATATACTATACCCCATCTTTTTTTGGTAATATTACATTTAATAGGTGCCAGTAAAAGGATGTGTGTTTATTGTATAGTGCAAATTGTGAACAATGTTTTGGTTTATGCTGTGTAGCCTTGCCTTATGCAAAATCAGCTGATTTTGCTTTTAATAAGGATGGAGGAACCCCTTGTCAAAACCTCAATGCGGATTATCGTTGTGATATTCATAAGAATCTAAGAAACAACGGCTTGCGAGGCTGTACGGTATATGATTGCTTTGGAGCAGGTCAAAAAGTTTCCCAAGTTACATACAAGGGAAAAAGCTGGCGAGACGATCCGGCAATAGCTGAGGAAATGTTCAATCTATTTCCCATCATGCAACAGCTTCATGAAATGCTTTATTACCTCAATGAAGCCCTTAACTTAAAAGAAACTCAACCCATCTATACAGACTTACAAAAAGCTATGGCGAAAACCGAGCAGCTTACGGATCAAGATCCAAAATCCCTCATAAATCTTCATGTACCAACCCATAGGGCGTTAGTCAATGATTTACTTTTACAAACAAGTGAGTTAGTACGAGAAAAAGTTAAGAAAAACGTGGAGCACAATAAATATAGTAAAAAAATCAGGAGTAGAGACCTTATCGGGGCCAATTTGAGAGGCGCTAATCTTAGAGGTACCAACCTGAGAGGAGTTTTACTTATTGCTGCTGATCTGCGAGAGGCTGATCTGAGAATGACAGACTTGATCGGTACGGATTTTAGAGATGCTGATTTAAGTGGGGCTAATCTGGAAGGAAGTATCTTTCTTACACAGGCGCAATTAAATTCGGCTAAGGGCAATTGTAAAACCAAACTGCCCCCTTCTCTAAGCATTCCCGGTCATTGGCTGCATTAGAGTTTATTTTATAGTACTCTCCAAGAAAATACGTAATTAAGTAATTAATATCTCAAGACGCAATTTCCTTGATGATCATGTTCGGCATGTTCATTCTGGCATTGCCTACCTACATAAAAAAGAAATAGACCGCCCCGATCCAAGGTAACGGTCTATTGTTGGACCCTACTGCCGACTGCTCTTTAAGCAGTGGTTGTATACTGGAGTCGTGTTAGCGCACGACTCCTTTACTATTCTTACCTCAGTATAGCCCATTTTATAACGTAAATACAGCTTTTATCTTCAAGAATTTTACTGATTACTCAGCTCTTTAATGTATATTGGGCAACAAAAAGTACCTTCCATTGGATCAGGTTCAAAAATCACGTCTTTATGACTGCATCCAGATTTAAATCCCCTTATTCTTCTTCGTTTAGAAATTCCTTTAATCTCTGGCTTAAGGCTGCATACTGCCCTGCATTGGTGTCCGAAAAAGCTTCCTCCCGGTTGGAGTATACATCCTGATACTGAGGAAGGCTTGAAAATTGCGACCTCGTAAAATCTATAATGTCCTCACCAATGCGGTTGTAATAGTGCCAGCCACTATCCAGCCATGTCCTCAAAATATCGCCGCCAAGCCTGTCCTGAACGACAAGCGCTGTGACACCACATTGTCCAGCCGCAGGATTATTTGCTGTCCATTTAGAACTAGACTCCAAAGACCAAGCTTGAAACAACGCCTTTTCTAATTCTAAAAAACGGTTTGCATTCAACATGCGCCTCCCCTTTCGATTCCATTCTGCACTTATGGTGAACGTGCTTTATTTATTTCAACCCGTATTCCACACTCTGTGAATCTTGGCTTCTGCTTCTTTCAGCTCTAGCAAATACACGTCGGGATTCGAAAGCTTTTTCCAGTCCTCAAACCCAAACTGCGGATCGTAATGTCGAATGAGAAGAGATAGTAAAGCTCCATGAGTTACAATGATAACCGTTTTTTCCGCCCGCTCTATAAGCTCCTGAACAAGCTGGATTCCTCGATCTACTGCTTCACGGGATGATTCCCCTCCCTCCAGCTTCAAGTCCTCGTCCAAATAGGTCTGTTCCAGCACGTCCAGCCAATGGTCCAAATGCTCATGGCTAAGTACCCGTTCTTGAAGACGTACATCAGTATACACCTGCAACTGTTTCCGTTCAGCCAAGGGCTGAATGGTTCGCACGGCCCGTTTCCACGGGCTGGACACAATATATTCCACACCTACGTTCTCCATAAAATCAACTAACTGCTCAGCTTGTCGGGTACCCTCATCGGTAAGTCGGGCATCTGGTTCCTGTCCTGTTGCTTGGGCATGTCTGACAAAATAAATTTTCTTCACGTCATCACTCCTAACTGTCACACAAATTTAAAATTCTACATATTTACAAATAATTATTTTTGTGATATAATATATGTTTACATATTTATATTTCATGATACGATTCCTTTGTATTACATCAACTCTTATGGAGGGATTCGATGCAATTAGACAAGGGAATACACATGCTCCAGGTTTCTGCTAACATTATGGGAAGTATAGAGAGTATTCACCCCACTTTAATGTGGGACGAAGATAACATGATTTTAGTTGATACCGCTTACCCCGGGCAACTCTCACTTTTGCATGAGGCTATTCTAGGCACCGGATTAACAATCCATAAACTTACCTTCATATTAATAACACACCAGGATCTTGATCATATCGGCAGTTTAGCAGATATAATCCGGGCTTCTTCATCCCCAGTTCAAGTATTAGCCAGTTCTATCGAAAAGCCTTATATACAGGGAGAACAACAGCTTATAAAGCTGACTCCAGAAGCAATAGATCAAGCTGTAAGCGCCATGCCCGAATCCGTTCCGGTAGAGTGGAGACACGCATTCCGGCGTACACTTGAAAATCCCCCAAAGGCTATTGTAAACTCCACCATCGTTGCCGGAGAGGAATTACCTTTCTGCGGGGGGATCGTAGTTATAGATACTGCTGGACATACACCAGGACACCTAAGTTTCTATCATAAATCCAGTCAAACCCTGATTGCAGGAGATGCTCTACGCGTGGTAAGCGGCAAATTATTGGCTCCAGACCCGCAATACTGCTGTGATTTCAATATGGCCAAAGAATCTCTTAAAAACCTGCTGCCATATGATATAAAAAAAGTGATCTGCTTTCATGGAGGGCTGTACGAAGGCAATTGTAATCAGCGGATATCTGAAATATGTGAATCCTAGCTTTTGATCACATGGTCATACCCGATCCTTGACCAGTCAGTGAATCATCTAAAGAAAAGACTAACCAGGAATTCCTGGTTAGTCTTTTCTGAATGAGAACTAGGCTTTTAAGTGAACTCTTAATACGGGTACTTCTGAAGAGGCGGATGTACCTTCCAAGATTTCCACATGACTGATCATCTCTTGCCCGTCTGGAACGATTACCGGAGTAATTACAGGCAAGCCACCCTGTTGAATCGCGTCTAGATCAAACTCCATCAGTAATTGCCCTGCTTTAATGTTATCTCCTGTTTGAACGTGAGGGTTAAACCCTTGTCCTTTGAGGGAAACTGTATTAATCCCGACATGTATCAAAATTTGCACACCGGATTCATGCTCAATGATCAGAGCATGCTTACTTTTCTCCATCACGTGAACGACTTTACCCGCGAAAGGAGCAGTCACTTTACCTTCAGTCGGATGAATAGCGATACCTTCCCCCATAGCCTTCGTAGAGAACGCAGGATCTGGAACCTCTTCAAGGGAAACCACTTTTCCTTTGATTGGTGCTACCATGTCGAATTGTTCAATACGAGGAGTCGCCTTCTTTTTCAACCATTTAAACATAACGATGCCACCTTATTTAGAGATTACATTCATAAACAGTGAATGGACTTAACTACATCTTTTAAGGAACCGGTTCCACAAAATGAATAAAAAGAAGAGTGGAGGCGATTTCTATCTGAATTATAGTGAACGCCTTTCCAGGATGTCAAGGCGATCCTCTCCGTTTCTAAAATCACTCTATTTAAAGATACAGAAACATTTATAACGAGCATACTTTACATCATTTCACCAAGATTGCATAATGATCAGTTGTAAAGTATGCACATTTATATTATATACTTACCTAAAGGAGAGTGTAACTTATGGGTGAAACCTGTGTTCCGTCTGGCGTGGTCCTAAAAGACACTGGCTTTGGATATACGTTGTCCTTAATAAGCGGTAAATATAAAATGATCATTATATATTGGCTTTCTGAAAATAAGGTTATGCGGCATAACGAGCTGAAACGAAGTATCGGCACCATTTCCTTCAAAACACTAAGCATTATGTTAAAAGAGCTAGAGGCAGATGGCCTTATCATACGCAAGGAATTTCTCCAGATACCTCCAAAAGTTGAATATTCATTATCTAAGCGTGGCCTTTCTCTCATTCCATTGTTAAATATGATGTGCGAGTGGGGAGAGGAAAATGGTTTGCCAGCTCTGGAGGACGGACAGCAATAGGCATTCCTATTACAGGCTGTCAATAAAACTCAAATAATCTCGTGCGCTTTTTTCCAATTCGCTTTCGGACAAACCTGGGGCATCTGCGCCAGGCTCATTTTCTGTACCATAAAACGCAAAGAACGAACGATAATCTGCACTGCAATATAGGAAGGTTGTTTCAAAAGGGGATAGTAGATGCTCAAGTGTATAGCGATATCTTCCCTTTTCACTATAATCTTCTTTTTTAATTCCGGCAGATACAGCTAAAGCAACTTTGCGATTCTTTAATTTGTCTCCTCCATTTGAACCATAAGCCCAGCCATAAGCAAAAACATCGTCAAGCCATTTTTTAAGGAGAGGCGGACTACTAAACCAATAAACAGGGAACTGTAAAATAAGCTTACTATGCGATTCAATTAAGTGCTGCTCTTTTTCCACATCAATGTTCCCGTCAGGGTAAATCGTATGCAATTCATGTATAGTATACTTTTCTGGATATTTTTTGAGTTCTCCTACCCATTGCTTATTTATCACAGATGTTTCTATGCTTGGGTGTGTTACGATAACAAGAGTTTTCAAAGACTTATCCTCCTTGAGTATTATTTATTTTCTGAGTATAAAGCGCGCACTACAAATATGTAAGTATGCACTTTTAGTACAACTACTTACTAAAAGGTTAGTGTCAAATCAGAAAAATATTCTTTCTATACCATCACCACGATCATACGTTCATGCTGAAAGCTATTTCGCAATAAAAAAAAGCAGCCCACAGATTGAAGTGACCCCTTAAAGTTAGACAACTATTTTTATGCAACCAGTTGGGCATGAGCTCGGTATTGTACCGGGCTCA
>NZ_JBRECM010000020.1:0-24374 GCF_052906305.1 Paenibacillus sp. SER-28
TTTCTCATCTAAACTGAATTTAGGCAAAAAACTGCACCTCCATTGTTAGTCGTGTCTAACAAATGGGGTGCAGTTCACAGATGTGGCTGCTTTTTTACACTATTATTACTGCGTTAACGCTGGGCCTATCCTTCCAGCGCCTGCTTCAATTCCTCAGGCGAAGCGTCCCACCATTCCTCGTTATGCGAAATTAGCAGGCTTTTGAGCGCTGCTTTATCTTCACTGCCGAGATCATCCAGCATGAAACGACGCTTGAGCGCGTAATCCATACGGTTGACGTGATCGGCGAGGATTTTCCAGCCGCGTTTGGCTTCGTCGTCAATCAGCATCTCGCAGGCGGTGGCACCGCCGTACATACGCCCTTCGGGCGTACGATCCACAGCTACCCATACGAGCCATACTTGGCGCCCGTTCGGTACATCCTCTTTATTCGTAGAGAACTTGATACCGCGTTCTACTTTACTTTTGGCATGCATGGCACCGATATCAATTTTCGCCTCTCCTCGGTCAATGATAACCGGAGACATGCTGTTCAGGTCGATTGAGCCTGCGCCGAAACCCTTATGTTTACTCTTGCCACTGACAATGTTCAGTGCAATCTGTTTTTTGCCGTCCGGCTGATTTTCACTCATGCGTCACTAGACCTCCATTTTCCGTCTTCACACTCATTCTACACTATAAATATTTTAACTAATAATCTCCTGAAAGCAAACATATACATGCTGTAGATGCTTGTCAACGGGAGGTATCCATTGTATGACCCCAGCACGCACTAAAATCGTTTTATTGTCTACACTAGCCCTCGGTCTCCTCGCAGGGACGTTATGGTTTGCCTGGCAGCCCCAACCGCAATCCGACCCGCAGTCCATAGGCCAACCACTATACGGCTCCCTGTCTGAGTCTGCGCTTGCCCCAAATATGGGCAAGCCTCTAGGGGCAAACATCGTGCCTGACCTGCCCAAGAACCCTCCACAGCCCGCTACAGAAATCCTCAGCAAGAGGGTGGTAGAGTACCACATTGATGTGTCTCTGGAAAAAGGACAGGTTTTGCGAGGCACTGAGACACTGACCTGGAAGCATCCGGGCAAGAAAACCGTGAATGATCTGTATCTTCATCTATACCCGAATGCCTTTTCTTCCATGGAAACTACCTTTATGAAGGAATCCGGTGGAAAGCTGCGCGGAGACACCATGCCCAAAGACGGCTTTGGCTCCATGACGCTGACTGAACTAAAAACAGAAGACGGTTTATCTCTCATGCACCGCATCCAATATGTGCAGCCAGATGACGGTAACGCAGGCGACCGTTCGCTCGTGAAGGTGCGTCTACCCAAGCCGGTACGAGGTGGCGAAGAAATCACATTATATATGAAGTTTGAGGTAAAACTGCCCGCCATCTTCGCTCGTATGGGCGCGACAGATGATTTTGTAATGGCAGGACAGTGGTTCCCGAAGCTCAGCGTCTACGAGACTGCAGGACAGCGTGGACGCGCCGAGGAGGGCTGGAACCTCCACCAGTATCATGGTAACTCCGAGTTTTATGCCGATTTTGGAATTTACAGTGTACGGATTCGGGTGCCTGAAACTCATATCGTAGCAGCGACCGGATTTCCCACCCGTGGTGCCGTCCGACAGAACGGCCAAAAAATATATCAATTTTATGCCGATGATGTACACGATTTTGCCTGGTCCGCTTCACCCAACTTTGTAACCGTAGAAGAACCCTTTTCTTCTGCTGAAGTCCCTGGTGTCAAAATCAAGCTCTACCTTGACCCGTCGCACAAGGAGCTCAAAGGGCGCTATATGAGCGCAGCGAAGGCCGCCCTTTCGTACTACAGCAAATGGTATGGGCCTTATCCATATTCCACCCTATCCATCGTGGTTCCACCCAAATCAGGCAATGGAGCCGGCGGTATGGAGTATCCGACACTCATCACGGCCGCTGCTGCGGGTAATCTGAATCCTGGCTATAGTCTGGAACGGACATTAGTTCATGAGATTGGACATCAATATTTCTACGGAATGGTAGCCAATAATGAATTTGAGGAGCCGTGGCTGGATGAAGGCTTCACCTCCTATGCAGAGGAGCGGCTTATGGAGCAAGAATATGGGCTTACCCCTAACTTGCCATTACAATCGGGACAGGTAGCCTCCCCACAGCCGCTAAACCGTGAGTCATGGAAGTACGGCTCAGCTGCTGAGTACGCGCAAAATGCCTACTCTCGAGGCAAGCTGGTACTACGGGGCATTGAACGTCAGGTGGGTATGAAAAAAATGGATCGCATTATGCGGACCTACGTCCAGACGTACCGATTCAAGCATCCGTCCTCACTGGATTTTCAACGTATCGTGGAGAGAGTCACCGGACGCTCATGGAGCCACTATTTTGAACAGTATGTATATGACGGCCAGATGGCGGACTTTTCAGTGGATCACATCACAAACCACAAGCTGGAGAATGGATATGAAGCAGTCGTGACGGTCAGCAAAAAAGGGGCGGATTACCCCAAGATCCCTGTCCAATTTACCTTCAAGGATGGTACCACGATATTCAAGGCTTGGGACGGTGCGGGCAAAAGCATAACTTTTCGGATCAAAAGTACTTCTCCCGTTTCCCATGTAACCCTTGATCCCTTATATACCATTGCACTGGAGAACAAGCATATTAACAATAGCCTAAAAGCCGAATTGGACGAAAAGCAACAAACCCGTTGGAGTATAAGTGTAACCAAGCTGTTGGAGACACTGCTTGGAAGTCTGTCATGGTGAGGTGTCTATAGATGCGGACTGTTATAAAAGAGGGCTGGGCGCTGGTGCGCATACGTTTCTATATCGTTATCATTTTATTTCTGTATCGACTACTGTGGGGGGTGTTTCTCTATCGGCTGGTGCAGTCTGCCGTTATCCCGCTATTGCTCCGTTATCCTGATCAGGGTCAGAACGAGCTGGGACAGACCTTATTTTGGATGGAGAGCCAGATTGCTCTGATGGACAGCCGGGAAGTACATGTGTATTTGTGGATACTACTAGGGGCGACTGTACTACGCATACTGATCACTCCCTTCATTAGAGCCGGAATATATCAAAGTCTGCATACCGATGCGACTGAACCGCAAAGCCTGTCCTTTTTCAAGGGTATGAAACGCCATGGCATGTCGTCGCTGTTGTATTACACCATCGAGTTGGGACTGCTGCTGCTTCCCGCCTTTTGGGTAGTACCGAGACTCTACCCTATTGTAGCAGGAGCACTTCAATCTTCCTCTTATCTGCTGCATTTATTGCCCTATGTCATTGGATGGATGGCATACGGATGGTTCATTCGGCAGTGCATCCTGTATATGCAACTGGGTACTGTCGGTGGTCACGCCATACTATCGTCCCTGCTCGCCTTCTTTCGCCAGCTCCTCCCAGCTGTCGGTATATCCCTTTTGCTCGGTGCTTGTGTGCTGCTGGTCTTGGGTCTATTTGGCACCGTGGCGATGATTTGGACTGGCATGCTGGCGCTCATTCTCCAGCAATCGTATCATTTTGTTACTAGTCTGGTCAGGCTGTGGCATATCAGTTCGCAGTACAGACTATGGCATACCGATATCTCTAGTAGAAGCTAAGCCCTGCCTTTATGTTTTTTACTTCATTTCCGTCTGTCGAAAAACCTTGATTCATACTCGCGCAAACGACACATAACTGAATACTGTTAACAAGATCTGTTCCTGGGACATTAGGAGCAGATTTTTTTTGTAACTTTTTGCAATGAAACATTTGCCAAAGCCAGCCGTCTTTGTTACAATAATCGCAGTGAACTGATAGTAACAACTTTGTAATCTTTATTGTAACCTTTATCTCAAAAATAACGTTATTGTGAATACTGCTCTCCAAGGTGCACATCTTAAGTTAAGCCTAATTCCTGGCACCTAGGAAGCGGGGGAACCAGTTTTGGGTGAATTGATCTCGCAACAGAGTGGTCATAGGGGAACCTTCTACCGAATCCTTAAGCTAACCTCGCAGGCATTGGAAGGGGTATATTTTTTTTGAAGAAGAAGCTAACGATCGCAGCTATGGGTCTTGCCATTGCCTTTACATCTTTTACATTCGGTGGCGGCAGTGCATATGCAGACTCTAAGATGGACCAGGTCATCCAAGATGCCAAAGGAACGAACTACAGAAGCGGAGGCACTACACTCGAGGGATTCGATTGCTCCGGCTTCACAATGTACGTATACAACAAACTGGGAATTAAACTTCCGCATCAATCTGGATCACAATTCAAAATGGGATCTTCTGTATCCCGCGATGAAATGAGACCTGGGGACCTGGTGTTCTTCAACACCACAGGAAGAGGCATTTCCCACGTAGGTATCTTCGTAGGTGAAGGGAAATTTGCCCACTCCTCGACTTCACGTGGTGTAGTAGTTAGCTCACTGAACGAAAATTATTACGCTAACCGCTATGTCGGTGCAAAAAGAATTATGAGCACAGACGCTTACCATTCTGTAGCTTCAGACATTCCTGATGACGATAACGTAGAATAACTAACGCACAGCAAGCTAACCCTAGCCGCAATTTGATTCTGGCCGGAATCGAATTGCGGTTTTTTATGTCCACAACATCAGCAATTATTATCTTTACTGACGAACTGAGACCTCAAAAGGTTTCAATTGTAGCGAACATCGTCGGTTTTACCGTCACCGCTGGGGGAGCATATGAGCAGTAATTCCTTCTTATTGAATGTATACCCGACTTAGGTATGAAATAAACACGCTTGCCATTCCTCTGCAACTTGTCTACAATCTGTTGTTAATGATTGAAGTACCTGTGTAAAAGGAGGATGGAACACATGCCGGCCTCAATATCCAACTATCGGATCGTACCGATGGACGAGCATCAAGCGGCTGCAATCTGTGAGTGGCACTATGATCCACCTTATAACATATACGGTTGGCTCCCCTGGGAACAAATGAAGGCGCTTGAAGTCGAATTTGGAAGTCCCACGCTTCGCCAAGAGCAATATGTTGCCGTACTGGATGAAGAGAACAAGCTAACAGGATTTGCTCAATATTTTCCTATGATCGGTGTGACCCGGCTAGGTCTTGGAATGCATCCTGACAGATGCGGACATGGCAAAGGCTCTGATTTTGTCCGTGCCATTGCAGAGGAAGCTCAACGACGCAACCCGAAGAATGAAATTGATCTAGAGGTGCTCACTTGGAATGAGCGCGCTATCCGGGCCTACAAGGCGGCTGGATTTGAGCTTACAGATACCTATGAACGCCAGACTCCTGATGGCAAAAAACCATTTTATTGTATGGTATATCGTCCCGAGCACCCAACCCAAATTCTATGATAAAAGCGCCTTCGGCATACAACCACGATGTTGTATAGCGAAGGCGCTTTTATCATCATACGACAGATCATTACAAGCTCAATGACTGCTGCGCATTTTTTCAAAAGCTTCATTATATTGTTGGGCTTCCTTAATATCCACGGCCATAATACCGCCGTCGTCCCAAGAGGTCAAACGCAGAGTCACGGTCTTATAATCAATCGTAATAAATGGATGATGATTGAATGCTTCAGATATAGCGGCAACTTCATCCACGAATGCAATCCCTTTCATAAAACTGGAAAAATTATATTTTCGGACGATCCAACGTCCTTCCTCCAGTTCCCAGCCCTCCAGTTTCTCCAGATGTGCTTCAATCTCTTCTTGTGTAAAAGGCATGTTACGAACTCCTCCCCGTTTATACGGAAGCCTTTCGACCGCTTAAATACGGCCAAAACTACGATATATTGGTGTACATATTACCACGGCCCCGTTGATAAATCCATAAGACGGACCTCAAATCAAAGGGACTGA
The DNA here is from genome assembly GCF_052906305.1 of Paenibacillus sp. SER-28. Lineage (NCBI taxonomy): Bacteria > Bacillati > Bacillota > Bacilli > Caryophanales > Paenibacillaceae > Paenibacillus > Paenibacillus sp. SER-28. The sequence continues at coordinate 5,855 of NZ_JBRECM010000020.1, forward strand.
CGTCAGCTCCTCGTCCCCAATAAGTACATAGATGCGATGCTGCTCCGGCTCATAGATCACAACGCTACTCCCTACAGTGATTGTGGGCTCTGTACCCAGTGCATAAAATAAATCTTCTGCCAAAGCTTCATTGACTTCCTGACGTCCCGCCGGGTCCAGCCTGTCCCAATCTTCTGCTTCCATCTCAAAAAATTCATAGCTATCTGGGATGCGCCCCACAGCCTCTGTCAAATCGTTCAAAATTTGTTCATACTCACGCCCATGCTTTACTCCCATGCCATTTCCTCCAATGGTTCCGCCATTCAATACATAATCACCTTATTATACCGGAAATTCGCACTTAACAAAAAAGAGAGTTTTGTCGATAAATACTATAATCCGTCTTGTAATGACGCGCTTGGGGCAAGGACGACCCCGGCGGCATGAAAGGATTCAAAATCTATTCTCATGGATGAGGTGTATCATGCAAATTTCAACCATTATCGGACTTGTGCTCGGGATTATGTCACTGGTCGTCGGGATGATCTTAAAAGGCGCTCCGGTCGTCAATTTGGTCAATAATCCCGCTGCTTACATGATTATTTTCGTCGGAACGGCAGCGAGTATATTTATGGCCTTCCCGATGGCAGAAATCAAACGGATTCCGAAGCTGTTCAAGGTTATTTTCACCGAACAAAAACTGTTAGACCGCAAAGAGCTCATCGGTACGTTTACCGAGTGGGCATCCATTACCCGTCGTGAAGGTCTGCTCGCCTTGGAATCTAAGGTAGAAGAAATCGATGATCCCTTTATGCGTGGCGGCATGCGAATGATTATTGACGGCAATGATCAGGAATTCGTACGGGACGTTCTGATGGAGGATATCAATGCTACCGAGGATCGACATCGCTCTGGCGCACTGATCTTCTCCCAAGCCGGTATGTACGCTCCAACGCTCGGGGTACTCGGTGCGGTTGTAGGTCTGATCGCCGCTCTGGCTGACCTTAGTGACATGGAAAAGCTCTCTCATGCCATTGCAGCAGCTTTCATTGCGACGTTGCTCGGTATTTTTACAGGTTATGTCCTGTGGCATCCGATGTCCAACAAGCTGAAACGGTTATCCAAAAAAGAAGTAGAGCTTAAATTAATGATGGTCGAAGGTCTGCTTTCCATTCAATCGGGGATATCGACAATTGCCATCAGTCAGAAACTGACGATCTTCCTGACTCCGACCGAACGGGCTACATTGACCCAGAAGGATGGCGATTCCAGTGAGTAAAAAGAGACATGAACCGCATGAAGAGCATGCTGACGAAAGCTGGCTGTTGCCATATTCCGACTTAATGACCCTTCTGTTGGCTCTTTTCATTGTCTTATTCGGTATGAGCTCGCTCGACGCCAAAAAATTTGAAACTATGGCTCAATCCCTGAGTTCAGCTTTTAGTGGCGGCACTGGCGTGCTGGATCACTCGGCCGCGAATCCGTCGTCACAATCCATGGATATGGGCAAAAATAAAGAACAAGTATCACAACCCTTAAAATCGAAGGCTACTTCTACCTCTGAACTGCAAAAACAGCTTGCTCAGCGGGAAGAAGAAGATTTAAAAAAGCTTAAAAAACAAATGGATCAATATATTCAAAATAACGGCCTAACCCCGTTGCTGAATACCAAGCTAAACCAATCCCAGCTGATGATCACCATTAGTGATAATGCCTTATTTTCATCCGGGCAGGCGGACGTAAAGCCAGAAGCAAGAAAGCTGGCCAAATCTATTTCTAGTATGCTTCAGCAGTTCCCTGGCTATGATGTTATCGTATCGGGTCATACGGATAATGTACCGATCTCCAACAGCCAGTTCCCGTCCAACTTTGATTTGAGCGCCCAGCGCTCTCTGAATTTCTTGCGTATCTTGTTGCTCAATCCAGATCTCGATCCAACCAAGTTTGTATCCATCGGTTATGGCGAGTATCGTCCATTGGCAAGCAATCAAGATGGCCAAGGACGCTCCAAAAACCGTCGTGTTGAAATATCTGTTCTCCGCAAATATCAGAACGGGACACAAGTCATCAGTCCTACCTCAAGCTCGAATGAAGGTTGATTATGCATATGTTATATGAACAAAGGCACCGCCGCATTTTTATGCAGCTGGTGCCTCTTTGTTTAGTGCTTCCTATAATCTGGACTTGTCAGATACGAGGATCATACGCTGTAGGCTATACAAAGCCCCTCTGGCATTAGCTAAGCGTATAGTCGAGCATCTGGCCAAGCTCCTGCTTCTCAGCCTCTGTCAGGTCACGCCAGGCACCTTTCTGAAGGGACCCCAACCGAATGTTCATGATTCGCAGCCGTTGCAGTTTTTTAACTTCATAACCGAAGGCAGCACACATACGGCGGATCTGACGATTTTTGCCTTCAGTCAGGATAATACGGAATACATACTCAGATACACGCGTCACCTCACAAGGTAGCGTCCGCTGGCCGAGTATTTTCACCCCGCTGGACATGCCCTGCACAAAAGACGGTATAACAGGGCGATCCACCGTTACGATATATTCTTTCTCATGCTTGCCTTCTGCCCGTAAAATCTTATTTACAATGTCCCCATCATTGGTAAGTAAAATGAGACCTTCCGAATCCTTATCCAGGCGTCCAATCGGGAATATCCGCTGTGGGTGCCCCACAAAATCAACAACATTGCCTCTAATATGGCTCTCGGTTGTACTTGTAATGCCCACCGGCTTGTTCAATGCAATGTAGACGTGATCGGACTTCTCGCGCAGTGGCTTGCCATTCACGCGAACATCATCGCCTTCTTCCGCTTGACTACCCAGCACAGCCACTTCGCCGTTAATCGTCACGCGGCCGCTCTCTACCAGCTTGTCCGCCTCGCGGCGCGAGCAAAAACCGGTTTCGCTGATAAACTTGTTAATGCGCAACCTGTGTACCCTCCATTTCTACTAACACACTTCCTCCTGCGCCCAGCCCGTTACTCCGGCTTGGCAATCGGAAGCTGCACCAGGGCTGTCGTTCCCTCTCCCTCTGTGCTTTCAATATCCAGTGTGCCTTTATGACTCTGTATAATACGCTGACTGACCATAAGTCCTAGTCCTGTCCCTGTTTCTTTGTTTGTGAAAAAAGGTTCTCCTAGCTTGGACAGCATTTCTGCGGGAATACCCGCTCCCTGATCCCGTATAGAGATTTTAACGCTTTCTCCCTCCAAGAACAAATGAATCGTGATGATACCACCTTTACTCATAGCCTCCATGCTATTTTTAAGTAAATTAATGAATACCTGTTTTAACTGATTTTCTTCAGCGTATACCAGGGCAGGCTCGTCCGTGACCTGAAGATTGAATACAATGCCCAGCAGGTGCGCCTGACTATCTAGTAAAGAAATCACGTCGCTCACAATATAGCGAACATCCTTTTTCTGAAAATGCACTGCCTGTGGCTTCGCCAGTATTAAAAACTCGCTAACGATCAAATTAATGCGATCCAGCTCAGACATCATAATATCGTTGTGTTTCATATTCAACACTTGATTTTGCTGCTGTAGTTGGAGAAAGCCTCGTAGCGTAGTTAGCGGATTACGAATCTCATGCGCTACGCCTGCCGCCAATTGTCCGACGGTTGTCAGTTTCTCTGATCTGCGCAACAGCTCCTCCATCCGGTTGCGACCCGTAATATCACGCGACACGCAGATAAACCCCAAAATTTGGCCTTCTTCATCCAGAATAGGCGACGTGCTCATACTGATCTCTACTGTACTTCCATCCTTACGCATTCTAAGGGTCTCACTTGATACGATGCTCTCTCCCTGAAGCAGGCTCTTCTTCTGAAATTCATACTCCTCCTGTTGCTGCGGAGGTACAAACTCCAGCTTACGACCAACCAATTCCTTCTTGGTCCAGCCGTACAAAGCTTCGAAGGCATGATTGACCCGAACGACGCGATCCTCCTCGTCGGTTACATGAATCGCATCCGCTGTCTGATTAATAACCGATTCCAGATGCTCCTTTACAGAACGGTTCTCCTCATACATCTGTTCCAGTCTTCTCGTGTACATCCCTAGGTTGTAGGCCATCGCATTGATGCGTTCACCCAACTGTGCAAGCTCATGACCACCTTTTATTTCTAGCCGTGTATCAAAATGACCATCAGCCATCTCGTTCACTTTCCCCAGAATCGACTGAATTGGGCGGACAAACAGACTTGCCAGCACATAGCTTCCAATGATTACAACCTCCAAAAGGACAATGGAAATAGCAATTAAGCTTATCAATTGCTTGGAAATAACAGAAGTAATCGTATCATAATTCATAACAATACGGATAACATAGGCTTCGCGGTTAGCCGGGTAAAAAGGTATGTAACTGACGAGAACCCGTTCGCCTTTGATATAGCAGTCTTGTACAATACTCTCCCCGGAGAGGATAGCCCTGGACACGGCCAAACGATCTTCCTGCACTCTCGTTAGTTGATACGTGCCAAATTGGATCGGTTTATTGTACATGTAATAGTATTTCGAATCGTTCCCGTTCTTGTCCATCGAAGCGCCACCAAAGGTTGCAGGGTTAATTCCTGTAATCTCCATGATGCGATAATCCACTTGTTGGGTTTGCTTTACAATCTCATCGGGGCTCAGGATGGTTATGAAATCTTGCACTGAAGTATCCTGAAAGGAAATTCGAATTAAGTAGTTACGTTTTTGGTCATAATAAAATCCCCATTTATTAATCTGTGAGGAGCCTGAACCGGTGTAGTCAAATGATCCGGTCCAAAAATGATCCAGTTTCTGACCTTGCGCCATTGCAGCCTGTCCATGCTCATATAATTGGTCAACTGCATTTTTCCAATACCCTGTCAATGGATCAGATGGCGTTACTTCTTTTGGATCCGAGGATTTAACAACCTTATACCCCTGCCCGTCTCGAATCATCAAAGAAATATTAGTATCTCTGTGGAGTGAGGCCACCTTTTGAAGCTGTTCCTGCTGAATATTTCGGATGTCAGGACCTAGCTGATTAGCAGCCAATGTGGCAGAAAGCCACAGATTATATCCGAGCTGCTTGTCAACGGCCTCCCAGCTATGTTGGGTTTGTTCGATAGCTCCTCCGATAATTTTAGCCGTCAGAACCATTTTAGTTTCACTGTCACTTCTTAGATTTTCGTGGGTCGTGTAATAATTGAGGGCGATGTTTAATAAAAGGATAAACAGTACGGACCCCGACAAAATGATCGTTATTCTGATTTTTATCGACACACTGATTTCTCACCTCTTGCCGTATGCTGGCGATTACTGGCAATTGCTAACTCAATGATACCGTAATAGCGCCTGTGATACCAGCATTTACATTTACCGGATATACATAAATACACACCTTGTGTACAGTATTGTCAATAGACGAGGGTTTGCCTACAATATAAGAAGATAATCATCCACAAGTAGTCCACAAATACACAGATTTTATTATAAACTGTGGATAAACCTGTGGACAAGTGCCATGTTATCCACAATTTTATTCACATCATGTTAACAACGGAATATTTGTTCGTTGGATAATTCCGCGTTTTGAAAGGAGCATTTTCCCAGTGACCACCATGGATCACGCCTATTGGATGAAAGAAGCCATTCAGGAAGCGTATAAGGCAGAAATGTTAGGTGAAGTCCCCATCGGGGCTGTCATCGTAAAAGATAATGAAATCATCGGTCGCGGCTACAATTTGCGCGAGACGGATGCTGACCCGACCGCACATGCAGAGATGGTTGCCATTCGTCAGGCCAGTGAGCACTTAGGTGCTTGGCGCCTGCTGGATTGTAGGCTGTATGTCACTTTGGAGCCGTGTCCAATGTGCGCCGGAGCCATTGTTCAATCACGGGTTCCCCATTTGATATACGGAACTACAGATCCCAAGGCAGGCTGCGCAGGCACGCTAATGAATTTATTGCAGGAGCCTCGGTTCAATCATTGTACAGAAGTAACCAGTGGTGTACTGCAGGAGGAATGCGCCTCGCTGCTAACGAACTTTTTTCGGCATCTCCGGCAAAAAAGAGCGGCAGCCAGATTGTCTCCTCCCCCATCCTCATCCTGAGGGGGAAAAGTCCAAAACACTTCATCTCATTGCTAATTCCCCATGGAAGGAGACCAACCCATGCCTATGAGCTTGTATAATACGCCTCAAGGTATCTTTTTACGGCCATTTAGCTTGGCGGATAGCGAAGCCCTTCTCGCCCTTAGGCACCGTAATAGGGATTCCCATGCGCCTTATGAGCCGCTTTACGAGGATTCATTTTTCACATTAGAGAAACAGCAGGATTATATCCGTCAGAAATTGCGTCAGGCCGAAGAGGATCGAGGTTACGTGTTTGGTATCTTTCTCTTAAAGGAAGAACGGCTCATCGGTTATATCTCTATTTCCAATCTAGTACGTGGAGTTGGACAATTCGCTGATATCGGCTACATGATGGATCATCATGAACAGGGTAAAGGGCATATGACCGCAGCCTTAAAGTTGATCATACAATATGCCTTTCGTGCCTTATCTCTACATCGTCTCCAAGCGGGTACCCTTTTGCATAATGATCCCTCACAACGTGTATTAAAAAAGTGCGGCTTCCAGCCAGAAGGCATTGCTCGCAAGCTTGTACAAATTCAGGGCACATGGCAGGATCACCAGATGTTTGGACTTTTAGCTGAGGATGACGTGTGGCAGAGCTAAATGACTGCACAGGGACAACATTAACAGTAAACAAAAAACCGCCCGGCTTATGCCGAGCGGTTTTCTTACATCATATTCGAAAAAAATGATGTCATACAATCATGTCATCCCATACTTAAGGAGCAACAGTTTGCATTTTTTGTTGCAGCTGTTCCATAGTCAGGACTTGATCACCTGTTGGAATACCCACTTTAAATGCTGCTTTAGCATTGATTTTACTGTATTGCGTGTAGCCTGTTACGGACAATTTTACATTGTCTTTTGTGGCCGGATCATTCATCTCTACATTCGCATTCAGGTCTTGATACACAGGAATGTTATCCTTGTTCAAAGCTGTGTTAATATCAAACTGTTTCACTGTCAAGTAATTTTTCAACTCATCCAGCTTTTTGCTAACTTCGCTGGTGTTGGATTGCAGTTCTTTCTTCGCTTCAGCCAGCTCTTCCTTCTTCACTTGAAGCATGCTAGCATATTCATCTTTAGACATCACATCAAGGACTTTAGGAAGCGCCTTAGTGATAAATGTATTGGTAGCTTGCTTCACATTGTCGTTCGTAATTTTGAATTGAACGACTTGTTTAGCTTCAACGCCTTGTGGCAATTTAGCGTCTTTAGGATCAATATCAAAGAAGTACGTAGCTTGATCATACTCGTTCATAATAGCAGCAATCACTTCATTCGCAAATTTCTGCGATTTTTCCTGATCCATGGCTGCAGGATTAAATTCTTGTCCTGATTGTTTAGCCAGTTCTTGTGGATCAATGACCAGGAATTTACCTACAACATCCTGTGGAAGTGGGTAAAATGGAATATTAGGAATTTTAACGTACAGTTTATCTTTAGTCATTACCATTGGAATCGTGAAGCTGGTGGAAAGATCACCTTTCAAATGAATGCCGAGCGTCATTTCAGATTGGAAAGGTTCTTTTTGGTATACACCATCCAGCGTAATATCAGCATTTTTCAGCATGCTAGTTACCATTGCACTTTGCTCACTTGGAACAGAAGCGGATGTAATGGTCAGTTCCTTAATCGTGAATTGACTTTTGGATTCATAAGAGTTCAACTTCATTGCATTAGCTGTACCGGTCGTAACAGCTTCCTTCGGTTCTAACTTCTTGCTACAACCTACCAGGGCTACCGTCAAAAGCAACACCATAGTGAGTACCAAGACGGATAACTTTTTACTCATTGTGTAGATTCTCTCCTCTCGTAATTAACCCCTTTTTTATGCTAACAAAAAAAATACACACCTCCTATTTTAACTCATATTCTCAAACGGCGAAACACTTATTGGAAAATTTTCTTACAATAAGCACAAAGACACCCTGGCTCTCTTACCAGGGTGTCTTACACTATGCAATATATTTTAGGAGAAAGGTCTGCCTGCTTATGAGCCTTCTCTATTATGATGATCCACGTGATTCCGCTGTTTCACCTTCTTGGAACCGGATAACGGCTCTTGCTGATGACTACGCTCCCGCTTTTCGTTACTTCCACCAGAATCCTGTGCTTCGGGGACAGGAATGGCTTTAGGCTTGCCCATTTATGCATCCTCCATTCTCAGTCTATATTTGTGGTACATCAACGAATCCGTTTATTACCATTTAAAATAGGACTATAGATGGTGTAGATCTTCCGTTTTATCATGATTTAGTGAATCCTGATGACGGCGATCATTACGATCCTGCTGCACTTGCTGTGCCTGATGACTATTAACTGGGCGTTGCTCCAAATCATCAACAATGTTAGACAGGTTTTTATCCAGACCGTTTTTGGCTTTTGTCATGTAGTCTTCCTCCTCATTCCTTCATGACCTACGAGTGCGTCAATGACTGTAATGTTTGGGCACATTGGTGAATATGCCGAGTATAATCGGACACTAACTGCTGAATGATATCTGTTCGTTCATCCACAGACTGTCCGTCCCGTTCTACATCGACTAAAGTAACCTGTACTTCCCGGGAGTCTACATAAGTACATGCAAAATCAAAGGAGTACATTTGTCGGCCTTCTACCTCGATATGGATCCGTATAGCCCGGTTGTCAGCTTCATCTGCCTGTACCTGTGATTTGTCCCCTGAATTCAAAAGAATCGGCAGTTGTTCCTGCCAGGCCTCTACCAGCTTTTGCTGATCTACTGTCATTTCTCGATTCATGCCAGCACCTCCACATCTGATAACGTGTGAAAAAAACGAGCTTTTTATACAACAAAAAAGCCAATCTCCACGATTCCTAATCATTAGCTTATAAAGGCCAATGTATCAGTGCTATCGTATTTGAATGGCTTGGTTTATTTAGAGTATGGCGGAGAGGATGGGATTCGAACCCATGTGAGCTTGCACCCTAACGGTTTTCAAGACCGTTACTACCTATGGAAAGCCGCCGAGCCTTTGGTATGACTGGGTTTGTGAAGTCTAATGCAAGAACCGCTACAACTGCTGGCCTGTCTGCAACGCCGCCGTGTCCCCTTGCCATTATCTGGGGGCAACCAGGTACATGGAGCTGCCCCGATAGCTCATTTTTATTGCACCAAAACTATAATAACTGATTGAGCTTGCTTTCAGGCTCTACACCATTTTCTACACGTTTTATATTGTTTATAAAAAAATCATATCTTTTTTTATGAAATTTTCGACCATCAGGCATTCCTGCTGTATGGGGAGTAAGTATCACATTACCCAGATTCCGGAGCTCACTGTCAATAGGAAGCGGTTCAGATTCAAACACATCCAGGCATGCGCCTGAAATATCCCCGTTTTTTAATGCATCAATCAAGTCTCTTTCGTTGACAATCCCGCCGCGGGCTGTATTGATAAAAAGAGCGGTATTCTTCATTTTCTTGAATGCCGCTTTGTTGATCAGTTGTTTGGTCTGCTGATTCAAGGGTACATGTACACTGACTATATCCGATGTGCTTACAAGAGTATCGAAATCCGTCATTTTCACAAAACCGTCAGATTGTACAAGAGCATTTCTCGCATAAGCCAGCACATTCATATCAAAAACCCTGCAAAATGCAGCTACTTTTTTTCCGATAGCGCCCAAACCGATAATCCCAATCGTTTTGCCTTTTAATTCACTCCCTGTATAGTCCAATTGATTTTCATCCATCCTGTTTTTCATGAAAGTATCAAGAAACGGTATGTTTTTATAATAAGACAATATCAGTGCCATTACGTGCTCGGCCACTGCCTGTGCATTTACTCCTGCAGCATTGGCCACCCAAATGCCGAGCTGTGTACAGGCAGGGACATCTACATTATCAAATCCTGCACCCGTCTGTACCAATCTTAATTTTTTCGCGATAGAAAGCAGACTGTGATCCACTTTAATATGTTCAGGGATGATTACCTGGCAATCTTCAATATGATGCAGCATTTCTTTTCCGGGCGGCACAATTACAACATTCCAGTCTTGAGGAAAATACCTTACAATATTTGATTTCGAGGTCTCGCTAAAATAGCCAACTATGAGAATCTTCATTGCTAAACCACCTTTCATTGCCTATACCATTCTTCGAAGAAAACCCGTTTGATGATCTTCATTTTACCCTTTTGAAGAAGAAGTGATTATTTCCATATTATAGACTTCATCGGCAGTATAACCTCTTGAAAGGTCATTGATCGGTGCATTTAGGCGCTGCAGGATCGGACCATATGCCTCAAAGTTTCCAAGACGCTGCGCTACCTTACAACCCATATTACCGGCATGAATACCTGGGAATATGAAAACGTACTATAATAACATTTGACCCCTCGTCTTTATTAACGATAATTTTAAACATAAAGAATAATGTTGTAAAACTCAAATATTTTGTGAACTATATTAATCATTTCTATATATTGAGGAGGTATTCTATGTATTTTCCTGGGATTGAAGCGTTTTTAGCTATCGTACGGACCGAGAGTATAAGCAAAGCGGCCGAATTGCTGCACCTGTCACAAGCTACGGTGAGCTATCGGTTAAAGACATTGGAACAGGAAATGGGTGGCCTTTTGGTTGAGCGAAGAAAAGGGGCACCCAAAACCAGTCTGACCCCAAAAGGGGAAAACTTTTTTAGCATTGCGGAAAGATGGGATGCTCTCTGGAGGGAAACACAAATCTTGCAGGCTAGCGGTTCGCAGTTAAGTCTGGCAATAAGCGCTGCCGAAAGTATAAGTCAATTTGTTTTGCCTCCTGTATATAGAATGCTTAATCAGCATACCCCGTCCATCCGACTGCAAATTCGTACGCAGCATACTCAGGAAGCTTTTGATAGTATTGAGCGGCGCGAGATGGATGTGGCGTTTGTGGTGCGAGAAATCGTGTCGCCTAGTGTCACTGTTAAACCGTTTTTTACTGAAGAAATGATGCTGTTGCGCCTGGCTGTGTCGGGGCGGCAGGCCGGAGATACTGTTGAAATGGAAGAATTGGCGGCGCAAGACGAAGTCTTCATAAATTGGAATAGAGAGTTTCAATTCAGACATGACCAGTGGTGGGACCCTCTTTGCCCGTCCCGTGTTCATCTGGACTCAGCGGGACTCATCACTACTTTTTTAAAGGACGCTAGACAATGGTCGATAGTTCCCGCTTCGATTGGCGCACATATGATGCGGATGGGAGATTTTGTTCTTCAGAAACTATCGGTATCGGTGCCTCCAAGAATATGCTATAAGGTAACTCATAAGTTTCCAAACCAAGCTTTACACGAGCCCCTTCGTATTCTTGATAACTATCTGCAAGATATATTTGGTATACAATGATCTGACCTGTCGAGATATTAGTTGCAATTGATTATAGGCCTGCAAACTGATGTATGAAAAAAATAGAGTATGCGGTGTAATAGCGTTTGAACAGCCCCTCCAGTGTCAGAATCTCAGGCGATACGCTCGCTCTCTCATCCTGCGCCACCCGAGACGTTTCCAAAACCGATGGACTCAGACGGTCGAGAAACCGCTGGGGAATGTCCAAACTATTCTTCCGCTGCCCGCGTTTACGCGGTTTGCCCCCCGTGTTTGTATTCATAATCCTATACCTCCGTCAGATGTTTATCCAACGGTCACGAACACAAAAAAACGCACCACACCGCTATCCAACGGTAAAGTGCGTTTTAGTCATACTTGCTACAAATCCTTATGCAGCAAGTAAATTATTAAACTGACGGAGAGGATGGGATTCGAACCCATGTGAGCTTGCACTCTAACGGTTTTCAAGACCGCCCCGTTATGACCGCTTCGGTACCTCTCCAGGTGGTAAATGGATAAAGCTGCTTCCCTTTTAAACATACTCAGGCGCAACAAAATTATTTTACCACAGAACTTCTAAGAATGCAACACTTACTGTTTAGGAGCAATAACCTCAATGCCTCGCATGTATGAACGCAACACTTCTGGGATCACGATGCTTCCGTCCTCTTGCTGATAGTTCTCCAAAATAGCAGCCACAGTCCGCCCTACAGCCAATCCTGAACCGTTCAGCGTATGTACAAATTCAGGCTTTGCCTTCGAATCTGGACGAAACCGGATGTTCGCACGACGCGCTTGGAAGTCTTCCGTATTTGAACAGGAAGAAATCTCACGGTACATGCCACTCTCAGGCAACCATACTTCCAGATCGTACGTTTTGGCAGACGTAAAACCCATATCTCCAGTGCAAAGTGCCAGCACGCGATATGGAAGTCCGAGCAGCTGTAAAACACGCTCAGCGTTATTCGTCATTTTCTCCAATTCCTCATAAGAGGTATCCGGGTGAACCAGCTTAAGCATCTCTACCTTATTGAACTGATGCTGACGGATCAGGCCACGGGTATCACGTCCTGCTGATCCTGCCTCCGAGCGAAAGCAAGAGCTGTATGCCACATAATATTTCGGAAGCTGCTCCGCATTCATAATCTCTTCACGGTGGTAGTTCGTTACCGGAACTTCAGCCGTAGGAATGAGATAATACTCAGTATCACGCAGCTTGAACAAATCTTCTTCAAACTTCGGAAGTTGACCCGTTCCGTACAAGCTGTCCCGATTTACAATGTATGGAGGAAGCATTTCTTCATAACCATGCTCACTGCTGTGCAGATCCATCATAAAGTTAATCAGCGCACGCTCTAATCTTGCTCCCAGTCCTTTGTAGAACGTAAAACGAGAACCCGTTACCTTGGCTGCTGCCTCAAAATCAAGGATATCTAGATCCTGAGCCAATTCCCAATGCGCTTTGGGTGTAAAAGAAAACTCGCGCGGCTCCGACCAGCGACGGATTTCTACATTATCCTCTTCCGATGCACCTACAGGTACTGTATCATTAGGAATATTCGGAATAGACATCACCAATTCATCGATCTGAACTTCCAGTTCGCGTACTTGCTCATCTAATTCTTTGATACGATCGGAGACTTGACGCATTTCTGCAATAAGATCATCCGCATTTTCCTTGTTCTTCTTCAACTTGGCTACTTCACCGGATACCACGTTCCGACGATTTTTGAGCCCTTCACTTTCCTGAAGTAACTCACGACGGCTTACATCCAGATCTGTAAAACCATTAATCAGATCCAGAGATTTCCCCCTGTTCTGCAAAGCTTTCTCAACCCGACCAAGCTCATTACGTAAAATCTTTATATCTAACACAGGTAATCCCTCCTACACTACAAGCCTGACTTTCACTATTCGCGGACCATATCCACAAAATATTGATGTAACCGGTAATCGTCTGTTAACTCCGGATGGAAGGATGAAGCCAGCAAATGACCCTGACGGGCTGCCACGATCTCGCCGTTATACTCAGACAGCACATCTACTCCCGTTCCAACAGACTGTATTAATGGCGCGCGTATAAATACAGCACGAACCGGTTCGTCAATCCCTTTAATGTTCAAGTCTGTTTCAAAGCTCTCTCTTTGGCGACCAAATGCATTACGCGATACTGTAATATCCATGAGTCCCAAATGTGCTTCTTCCTGTCCTTGAATCGTTTTAGCCAGTACAATCAATCCCGCGCAAGTGCCAAATACAGGCTTGCCTTGATTGGAAAACTGACGTATAGCCTCTATGAAATCATACTTGCGCATTAGCTTACCAATAGTGGTGCTTTCACCACCGGGAATGATAAGACCGGACAGCTCATTGAGCTGTTCGATCTTCTTCACCGCTATACATTCCGCACCCGCACGTTCAACGCTACGTATATGTTCAGCTACAGCGCCTTGCAGCGACAATACACCTATTTTCATGCCGGTCCCTTCTTTCTTACCAACCACGATCCTGCATGCGCTCATGCGGTGCCAGTTTGGAAATTTCAATGCCTTTCATAGGAGTTCCCAAATTCTTGGAGACTTCTGCAATCAGCTTGTAATCCGTATAATGAGTGGTCGCTTCCACGATGGCACGTGCAAACTTCTCAGGGCTATCCGACTTGAAGATACCAGAACCTACAAAGACGCCATCAGCGCCTAAATGCATCATTAACGCGGCATCGGCAGGTGTTGCTACACCACCCGCTGCAAAATTGACCACTGGCAGTTTGCCAAGCTCATGCACTTCCAACAGCAGTTCATATGCAACTCCGAGGTTTTTCGCCTCTGCATACAGCTCGTCCTTCGACAAGTTTTGCACCTTGCGAATTTGACCATTGATAAAACGCATATGCCGAACGGCCTCAACAATATTCCCAGTCCCCGGTTCGCCCTTCGTACGGATCATAGATGCACCCTCACCAATACGACGCAGCGCTTCTCCCAGATCCTTGGCTCCACAAACAAATGGAACGGTGAACTCCCGCTTATCAATATGGAAAACTTCATCCGCAGGTGTCAGCACTTCGCTTTCATCGAGATAGTCAACACCGAGAGATTCCAGTACCTTTGCCTCTACATAGTGACCGATACGAGCCTTAGCCATAACAGGAATAGAAACAACCTTCATAACTTCTTCCACAATCGTTGGGTCAGCCATACGAGCAACCCCACCAGCTGCACGGATATCCGAAGGCACCCGTTCAAGAGCCATTACAGCTGTAGCTCCTGCTGCCTCTGCAATTTTAGCCTGCTCAGCGTTCATGACATCCATGATTACGCCACCTTTTTGCATCTCTGCCATACCTCTTTTTACACGCGAAGTTCCCGTTTCCATGTCGTTGCCTCCTATAAGGGTTACGTTTAGATTCTAACTTAATATTTTACCGCACGAATGCCAAATACACAATCATTTCAAGCTGCAAAATAAGTAATGAAAAACAAGGTAGATCGCTTAGCTTCGCTTTTTTAGAAGAGATTCTTAATTCCCTGGAACAGATCTCCGAAGAAATCACCAATTGCCCGGAAAAGCATTCGGAACCAGCCGCCCTCTTCTACTGCCGTCGTAGTAACCAGATCCACGGTTTTCGTCTGCCCTTTATCCACACCGTCTGTCTTGTACGTGTACGTAATTGTTCCGACTTTGGCCCCTTGCTTCAAAGGTGCCACCAGAGAGCTTGCTGGTGTAATATTCGTTGTAAAGGTTACCTTAGGATTGCTCGCACCCTTAGGTACGATAAAGCTTACTGCATCCTTGGTGACGATCGGTACTTCTGTTTCCGTACCTTTGGTCACTGGCACATTCTCAACACCCTTAACCACCGTCTTTGGAGCAATAACCTGCTTCACTTCAAAATTATCAAAACCATAGTTCAGCACTTTAGCTGTCTCTGTAAAACGGTGTGCATCTGAATCAGCCCCCATAACTACACTGATGAGACGCATTCCGTTGCGTTCAGCGGTTCCTGTAAAACAGTTTCCAGCATTAGCCGTGTGGCCTGTTTTCATCCCGTCTAAACCTGGGTAAGCAAACTTTCTAAAGTTAGTAATATTTTTGTTTGCTTCTAGCATCCAGTTATAGTTAATAATTGGCGCCTTGTCAGTAGGACGGAATTTGTAAGATTGAATTGTCGTAAATCGTGTGTAATCTGGATGATCTTTAATGATGTAACCAGCCAGAGTAGCTGCATCTCTCGCTGTCATCACAGTTTCCCGGTCTGTATCCGGCTGGAAGCCTTTCGGCATATCACCACGATCCAAACCAGTCGAGTTGATAAAATACGTATTTTTCATGCCCATTTTCTGAGCTGTTTCATTCATTAGTTTTACAAAGTCCTGCTCAGTTCCAGATACTCGTTCAGCAAGGGCTACTGTTGCATCATTAGCAGAACCTACCGCCATTGCAATATAAAGCTCTTCTACCGTATGTTGATCCCCTTGAGCCAAAAAAATACGTGATCCAATGCTCTTAGAAGCATTCTCGTTAACCGTAACTTTATCCGTCCACTTGAGTTTACCTTGCTTAACCTGTTCAGCCACGATGTATTCTGTCATCATTTTAGTCATACTTGCTGGCGGAAGTGGCTCATCTGGGTTCATAGACAGCAATACTTGCCCAGTGGAAGGCTCGATCAAAATGGCGGAACGTAGTGCCAGACTAGGAGGATTAATAGAACCTGTCCCCGTAATATTGGTTGCCTCTGTTGCCGCTCCAGCTGCAAAAGTAGCCACGCTCGAATCGAAATTGCCTACAACAGGCAATGCCGACATATACATCATATTAAGCACCATGACTGCAGTCACACTCTTTTTAATCATGCTGCGTTTTTTATTTTGCTTTAAATTGTTCGCTTTCAAATGAATACAAACTCCTCTCGTACCTTAACCCGATCGCTATGAATAACGAGACGGTGGTTACAGCCTCTACTTGGCCAATGTAATTAATGTTTAAGTGTTATAAAATCCAGTTTCACTTCGTTTGCTTAGTTGTATCCTGTCATGAGCATTTTCTGCTCGAATCTTCTTTACTGGTAGGAATCGTCCAAAAGACCTACGTGTCCTAATTCGTCAATAATTTCGTCCAAAAGGCGGACACTTGTCTATTCTATCACAGGGGTATCTCTAAAAAAAGACAGGCAGAGCGAAATACGCTCTGCCTGTCGTCAAGTCTACTACAGCCGAACTTTATAGAGAGTAATTTGGTGCTTCTTTCGTAATTTGCACATCATGCGGATGGCTCTCACGCAGACCAGCGCCTGTAATACGGATAAAGCTTGTATCGTTACGAAGCTCCTCAATATTAGCTGTACCGCAATAACCCATACCGGAACGAAGACCGCCCAACAGCTGATGAACAGTGTCGGAAAGTGGTCCTTTATAAGCAACGCGTCCTTCGATGCCTTCCGGTACCAATTTCTTGTCGTCATCTTGGAAATAACGATCTTTACTACCTTGCTTCATCGCAGCCATAGAACCCATACCACGATATACTTTAAAGCGGCGTCCTTGATAAATTTCAGATTCGCCTGGGCTTTCTTCCGTACCTGCAAAAAGACTTCCCAGCATTACCGCAGAAGCGCCTGCCGCAATGGCCTTTGTAATTTCACCGGAGTATTTAATACCACCGTCTGCAATAATCGGAATATTATATTCACGTGCTACTGTTGCACAATCATAAATTGCTGTTACTTGTGGAACACCAATCCCTGCGATTACGCGTGTTGTACAGATGGAGCCTGGACCAATACCGACTTTTACGACAGATGCTCCTGCTTCAATCAATTCGCGCGTTCCGTCACCAGTAGCTACATTACCTGCTACAATCGTCAGATCAGGATAAGCTTCACGCAGCTTGCGGACCGCTTCAATAATGTTAATATGATGGCCGTGAGCAGAGTCCACAACAATCATATCCACACCAGCTTTTACAAGTGCTTCAGTCCGATCAAATGTATCCTTGGAAATGCCGACAGCCGCACCGACCAGAAGACGCCCTTGTGCATCTTTCGCTGCGTTCGGAAATTGAATAGCTTTCTCAATATCTTTAATGGTGATAAGGCCTTTGAGATAATTTCCATCATCGACCAAAGGGAGCTTTTCAATTTTATGCTTTTGCAAAATGACTTCCGCTTCCTGTAAAGTCGTACCCACAGGTGCAGTTACCAGTTCTTCCTTCGTCATGACTTCACTGATTTTAAGGTTAAAATCGTGAATAAAGCGAAGATCGCGGTTAGTAATAATACCCACCAGTTTGTTTTCTTCATTTACAACAGGTACACCAGAAATACGGTATTTACCCATAACTGCTTCAGCATCGGACACCAAATGATCTGGAGTCAATGAGAATGGATTGGTGATAACACCGCTCTCCGAACGTTTAACTCGATCCACCTCTACCGCTTGCTGTTCAATGGACATATTTTTATGAATAATACCGATACCGCCCTCGCGAGCCATCGCAATTGCCAACACTGCCTCAGTAACAGTATCCATACCAGCACTCATCAAAGGAATATTCAGCTTCACGTTATCACTCAAACGAGTCGCCACGCTTACTTCTTTGGGCAGAACCACCGACTTGCGAGGTACCAGCAAAACATCGTCAAAGGTAAGGCCTTCCTTACCGAATTTATCTTCCCACACCAAGATGATCCTCCTTCAAATTGTTTAGTCTGTATTGGTCTTGTTGTCTGTCCGACATGGACAAATCAAGGCTCTCTGAAAATATATTATTGCCATCTTAGCAAAGCGGTATAGGGGTGTCAAGCCTTCATCAATAGCCCTAACCTTTAGTATTTCCCTGTACAAACAACTGTACTCCTACGAAGGACAACCTTTAAAAATAAGCGTTTCCAAAGGTAATAGCTATTCACAAAAGCATATCTCCTCTTTGAATGCGCAGCATAGAAGCAATTATATAAGTGGTTTGTACCGTAATATACCAAAGAGGACCATGATCTCATTGAGATCATGGTCCTCTTTACTTGTTGCTTGGCGACGTCCTACTCTCCCAGGACCCTGCGGTCCAAGTACCATCGGCGCTGGAGGGCTTAACG
>NZ_JBRECM010000021.1:0-22715 GCF_052906305.1 Paenibacillus sp. SER-28
CTATGCTCCACGGCTGCAAAATAAGCCTCAAACACCTCATCCGTGACTAACGCCACACACCAGCCATCCATCAAGATGTGATGAGAGCTCCACACAAAATAATAATCCTCATCACCTGTTCGTAAAATCGCCACGCGCATCAACGCATCCCGGGACAAATCGAACCCGGCTGCCTTGTCCTTGCGAATAAATTCCTTCACATACGCGTCACGCTCCTGCTCATCCAAATGACGCAAATCTTCACATCTAAAACCAACATCCTTGCGGCGGAAAATGACCTGCACAGGCTCATCCTGCCAACCGCTGATGAAATTAGCTCTAAATATCTCATGCCGCTGCGCCAAATGATTCAAGCTATCTTGGAAAATATCCGCTTGGAAGCGTCCGTGCAAATCAAAGGTCGTTTGTTCAAAATAAGCACCTGACTCTGCATCCATCAGACTATGGAACAACATGCCTTTTTGCATCGGCGTCAGCGGATAGACATTTTCCAGTTCCCCCATGTCACGAGTCCGTTCTACCAACTGATCCAACTCGGCCATGGTTACATGTTTCAGCATGACATCGCTTGGCGTCAGCTCTTGCTGTTTGCGGCTTATGCAATGCGCAATGATTTCCTGCAAACTGATTCTAAACTCTTCAGCTAGCTGCTCCATCGTTTCACGACGATATTCCTGCTTGCTGTAGCTGATCGTCAATTGCAGCTCGCCTTCCGAAATCAGTCCGTTCATATCCAGCGTGTGCGATCTGGCTGCATGGGCGCTAAGCTCTGCACCGCTAGCGTAAGGAGATACGCCAATGGATTGATTTTGCATATCTTGGTCAAATTGTCCCAAATAGTTAAAGCTGATTTCAGGTTCGGTTACAAAACGCTCTTGCTCACGTGCTGCGGACAGGTATCTCAACATACCGTAGCCAATGCCCTTTTGCGGAATGCGGCGTAGTCCTTCTTTCACATGTTTGATGCGCTGTGAAAGGTCTTGCCCCACGTTCATATCCAGCACAACCGGGAATTGGGTCGTAAACCAACCCACGGTGCGCGTAATATCCAGTTCTGGCAAAATGGACTCCCGTCCATGACCTTCCAGGCTCACGAGCACTCGTTCCAGGCCCGCCCAGCGATGAATCGTCAGTCCCAATGCGGTAAGCAGCACATCATTCATCTCCGTGTTGTAGGCACGATGCGCCTGTTTTAACAGCTGCTCCGTTTCCTGAGCTGTCCACGTAACTGTAATGTTCTCGCTGTCCCTATTGAAGGAATGAGAAGGGGACTCGTCTTTTGGAAGCGGCTGATATGCGCCTTGTTCCATTTCCCTCCAGAATGCGAGTTCTGCTGCCATGGCCGGACTGTTCGCATATTGAGACTGCCCATCCGCCCAGGTGCGGAACGAATCCGTTTTGTGCGGAAGACGAGCTGCTTGTCCGTTCAATGCCTGCTCATAGGCGGTCGTAATATCCTCGAACAAAATGCGCCAAGATACGGTATCCACCACTAAGTGATGAATCGCCATCAGCAAATGATCTCCATCGGGGCAATGGAACAGCCCCAGCTTCACCAGCGGTCCTTCGCTTAAATGAATGCCCGCCTGAATTTCATTCACTTTGGCCTCGATCGCCGCTGACACCTCAGTCTCATGGCTGAAGTCCATACGTTCCAGCGTATACAGCTCGCCCTCCCCAATCGCACGGTTCCAAGCTTCATATCCGTGCTCACTAGGACGGAAAATGATACGCAGTGCATCGTGATGGCTAACGACGTGATCCATCGCCGTGCGCAGGGCCGGTTCATCAAAACCGTCCTTGCTATGCAGCATGATGGACTGGTTATGATGATGAGCATCCGTCAGGTTCTGCTCAAAGAACCATTGTTGCACCGGTGTCAGTTTCACAGCGCCCACCACTTCGCTCTGATCCGCCAATCGGGTCACCGATTGCACTTTCAGTGCCAAGGCAGACACGGTTGGATGACTGAACAGGTCTTTCATCTCCAGTCGATAACCTGCTTGCAGCAATCGGGAGGATACTTGCAAGGCTTTGATCGAATCGCCACCCAGCTCGAAGAAGTTATCCTGCGTGCCTACCGTTTCCACGCCAAGCACCCCGGCCCATACCGCGGCCAATACTTGTTCCACCGTGGTACGCGGTGCCACATAGGCTGCACCGGTATGAATACTTCCTTCCGGTTCCGGCAAGACCTTGCGGTCGATTTTACCGTTGCTGGTCAGCGGGATCGTCTCCAGTCGCATCAGACGTGCCGGCACCATATGCGCTGGCAGCCCGGCTTCCAGTTCGGCCTGTACCTCCTCGATCCGCAGCTCGGTTTCTCCCGTGATGTATCCGCACAAATACTTGTGTCCACGCTCATCCGTCCGGTCGATGACTACCGCTTGACGCACGCCCGGCACCCGCTGGATCGCCGTTTCAATCTCGCCCAGCTCGATCCGGTATCCCCGGATTTTGACTTGATAGTCCATCCGGCCGATAAAGTCCACATTGCCGTCTGGCATCCACCGCGCCAAATCGCCTGTGCGATACAGTCGTTCACCCGGTACATACGGATTCCCTACGAATTTCTCGGCCGTCAGGTCTGCACGGTTCAGGTACCCACGTGCTACCCCGGCTCCGCCAATGCACAGCTCGCCCAGTACGCCGATCGGCACCGGATTCAGCTGGCTGTCCAAGATGTAAAACCGGGCGTTCAGCCACGCCTGACCAATCGGCACATTGCCGCTACTTGGCAGCTTCGACAGTTCTTCGTCGTAGAAGCTGGAGTCAATCGCCGCTTCCGTGACGCCGTAGCTGTTTATCATGCGAATATCTGCGCCAAATCGTTCTTGCAGCACCCGATAATCTGTCACGCTGCAGCTATCCGAGCTGGTAATCAGCAATTCCAGACTGCTCATGTCCAGTCCCTGTTCATGCACATGCTGCATAAACGGTACGATCAGGGCCGGGGTCGATTCGAACACCGTAATCTGATAATCGCGAATCCAGCCATATAGACGGCTTGGATCAATGCGATCATCTTTCGGACAGATAACCATCGTTCCACCGTTATAGAACACCCGTGCGATATCCCCGACGAACACGTCGAAGGAAAAGCTCGCCAGTTGCAGCAACCGTACCGGGAACTGGTTCAGACGGTAATCCCGACGGTATGCCGCAGCCGTATTCACCAAGCTGCGATGCTCAATCATGACACCCTTCGGACGTCCCGTTGTCCCGGAGGTGTAGATCACATACGCCAGATCCTGCGCTTCGTTGATGTGATCGACGTCTGCCGTATCTCCGGTGTACAGTGACTCATCGTCCAACGCCAGTACGGTATGCAGACGCAACCCCGTTGCCGGTTCGGATGTTGCTTCGCTATCAGGTGGCGAATCTGCTGTTCCATTCAGGGTTCCATGGAGAGTACTTGATTCCATCGTCTCAGCGCCAGCCGCTGTTTCCAACTCGCCCTCAGTCTGCTCTCCGGCCAAGGCCTGTCGGCTTTCTTCCAGCCATACCTGTGCACGCTCCTGCAAGCCGATTTGGGTCAACAGTACCGTCGCACCGCTGTCCTCCAGCATGAAACGAATACGTTCGGACGGATAGTCTGCATCTAGCGGCACATATGCGCCTCCAGCTTTCCACACCGCCAATACGCCGACCAGCATGTCTACCGAACGTTCACTCAAAATGCCGATAATCGACTCGCGTCCAATGCCTTCATTCCGCAATCTACGCGCCAATTGGTTCGCACGCTCGTTCAGTGTGCGGTACGTCAGTTGTTGTTCCTCGTACACCACCGCCACGTGATCTGGTACAAGCTGCGCCTGTTCTTCCACATAGGTATGGAACAAGGCTCCTGCTTCAACAGCAGCAACATCCGATACTCCCACATCTCCAAAACCGTAGATGATTTGTGCCTTCTCCTCGACGGTTACCATATCCAAAGCTGCCAGTGGCTGCTGTGGATGAAGGGTAATTGCACGTACGAGTTCGGTAAAATGCTGTGCCAATCGCCCGATGGTTTCAGGCTTGTACAGCGCTGTGCTGTATTCCAGACTGCACAGAATGCCTTCCGGCTGCTCCACTGCATCCAAGGTCAGATCAAATTTGGCCGTATGATTGTCCGTCGGATACGTTTTAAAGGTCAGACCCTCCAGCTCGAACTCCTGCTGCTCAAATGTTTTCAACTCAAACATCGTGTCAAACAGCGCATTCCGGCTCGTATCCCGCGTTAAATTCAGCTTTTCAACCAGTTCTTCAAAAGGATACTCCTGATGTTCATAAGCACTGAGCGCATGCTCTTTGACCTCTTGCAAGTAATCCAGGAACGTTTTGTCGCCAGCCGGATAATTGCGGATCGCCAGCGTGTTGAGGAATACGCCTACCAAGCCCTCCAGTTCCGCATGCGGTCTTCCGGCAATCGGCGTGCCGACGATGATGTCCTCCTGCCCCGAATATTTATGCAAGAGCGTGCTATATGCTGCTAGCAACACCATGTATAAGGTCGATCCCGTTTGCGCGGCCAGCTGTTTCAACTGCTCGCTGTCCTCCAGGCTGATCGCAAATTCCAATCGCGCTCCTTCCAGACGCTGTACGGCTGGTCTTGCAAAATCCGTTGGCATATCCAGTGCTGGAATGTCACCAGCCATCGTGTTCAGCCAGTAGCTTTCCTGCTCACGAAGACGTTCACTCTGCATATCGGCATGCTGCCAAACCGCATAGTCCTTGTACTGGATGCGCAGGGGCGGCAGTTCCTTGCCTTCATACAATTGAGAGAACTCCTGCACGATAATTCCTTCAGTCACGCCATCCGAAATAATATGGTGCATGTCATAGAACATGACGTGACGCTCCGGTCCGGTTTCCACCAACTGAACCCGCAGCAACGGTGCTTGTGCAAGATCAAATGCACGTACAAAGTCCTGTGCGTACTGCTGGGTCTCTTCTTCGCTTGCCTGCACATGCTCCACGTTGAATGCGACGCCCGATTCAATCCGTTGAATCACCTCACCATCCACCATGTCGAATCGGGTTCGCAGGGCTTCATGACGGGCAATCAGCTGGCGGAAGGCTTGCTCCAGTCGCGTTTTATCCAAGGAACCTTCAATGATCAAAGCGCCTGGCATATTGTAGCTAACCTCTCCGCCTTCCAGGTGACTCAGCACGTACATCCGTTTTTGCGCCGAGGAAACCGGATAATATGCACGTTCCTCCGCAACAGGGATGGATACATACGTTTGCTGTGTCTGAACTTCTCCCATCACCTGTACCAGTTGCTCAATCGTCGGATATTGGAAAATATCTCGCAGCGCCAGCTTGTAATTCAGCTCCTGATGGATTTTCGCCATCAGAGTTGTCGCGCGCAGAGAATGTCCTCCGACTTCAAAGAAATGGTCCTTAATACCGATCTGCGGATGATTCAGAACACTTTGCCAAATACGTACCAACTGCTCTTCCAGCAGTGTCCGCGGTGCCACGTACGCTGTGCCTCCTTCGAGGCGCGCTTCCGGTGCAGGCAACGCTTTGCGGTCAATTTTCCCGTTTGGTGTCAGCGGGAATTGATCCAGTTGTACAACATACGTCGGGATCATATAACCCGGCAGCTTGGGCTGCAGCAGGTTGCGCAGCTCGGGCAAATTCAGCGCTTCAGAGGCTACGACATACGCACACAAATCCTTGTCTCCGTCTTCGTTTTCCCAGGCGGTGACGATGGCTTTCTGAATACCGTCCACGGTCAGCAGCTGTGCTTCCACCTCGCCCAGTTCAATCCGGAAGCCCCGGATTTTGACCTGATCATCCATCCGGCCGATAAAGTCCACATTGCCATCTGGCATCCACCGCGCCAAATCGCCTGTGCGGTACAATCGTTCACCCGGTATATACGGATTCGCTACGAATTTCTCGGCGGTCAGGTCTGCACGGTTCAGGTAGCCTCGTGCCACCCCGGTTCCGCCAATGCACAGTTCACCCAGTACGCCGATCGGCACCGGATTCAGCTGGCTGTCCACGATGTAGAAGCGGGCGTTCAGCCACGCCTGGCCAATCGGCACATTGCCGCTGCTTGGCAGCTTCGACAATTCTTCGTCGTAGAAGCTGGAGTCAATCGCCGCTTCCGTGACGCCGTAACTGTTCATAATGCGGATATCTGCGCCAAACCGTTCTTGTAACAAACGATAATCCGTCACACTGCAGCTATCCGAGCTGGTGATCAGCAGTTCCAGACTGCTCATGTCCAGCCCCTGTTCATGCACATGCTGCATAAACGGTACGATCAGGGCCGGAGTCGATTCGAATACGGTAATCTGGTAATCGCGAATCCAGCCATACAATCGGCTAAAATCAATCCGATCGTCTTTCGGACAAATGACCATCGTGCCGCCGTTATAGAGCGTCCGCGCGATATCCCCGACGAAGACGTCGAAGGAGAAGCTCGCCAGCTGCAGCAGTCGTACCGGGAACTCGCTCAGACGGTAATCCCGGCGATACGCCACAGCCGTATTCACCAAACTGCGATGCTCAATCATGACCCCTTTCGGACGTCCTGTTGTCCCGGAGGTGTAGATCACATATGCCAGATCCTGCGGTTCGTTGATGTGATCGACGTCTGTGGTATCTCCGATGTACAGCGACTCATCGTCCAACGCCAGTACGGTATGCAGACGCACGTTCGCTGCGGATTCGGATGCTGCTTCGCTGTCAGGTGGCGAATCTGCTGTTCCATTCAGGGTTCCATGGAGAGTACCTGATTCCATCGTTTCAGCGCCAGCTACTGTTCCCAACTCGACCTCAGACTGCCCTCCGGCCAAGGCCTGTCGGCTTTCCTCCAGCCATGCCTGCGCGCGCTCCTGCAAGCCGATTTGCGTCAGCAGCACCGACGCACCGCTGTCCTCCAGCATGAAACGAATACGTTCGGACGGATAATCCGCATCTAACGGTACATATGCACCTCCGGCTTTCCATACCGCCAATACGCCGACCAGCATATCCACCGAGCGTTCGCTCAAAATGCCGACAATCGATTCGCGTCCGATACCTTCATTTCGTAATCTACGCGCCAATTGGTTCGCGCGCTCGTTCATTTTCCGGTACGTAAGCTGCTGCTCCTCGTACACCACCGCCACGCGATCCGGCACAAGCTGTGCCTGTTCTTCCACATAGGTATGGAATAAGGCTCCTGCTTCGACTACAGCAACATCCGATACCCCCACATCTCCAAAACCGTAGATGATTTGTGCTTTTTCCTCGGCAGGTACCATATCCAAAGCTGCCAGTGGCTGTTGTGGATGCAGGGTAATTGCACGTACGAGTTCGGTAAAATGCTGCGCCAATCGCGCAATCGTCTCAGGCTTATATAGCGCCGTGCTGTATTCCAGACGGCACAGAATGCCTTCTGGCTGCTCTATTGCATCCAAGCTCAGATCAAATTTGGCCGTATGATTTTCCAGCGGATATGAATTCAGGGTCAGACCTTCTAGCTGCAACTCCTGCTGCTCCAATGTTTTCAACTCAAACATCGTGTCAAACAGCGCATTTCGACTCGTATCCCGCGTCAAATTCAGCTTTTCAACCAACTCTTCAAAAGGATAGTCCTGATGCTCATAAGCACTGAGCGCATGCTCCTTCACCTCTTGCAGATAATCCAGGAACGATTGGTCGCTAGACGGATAATTGCGGATTGCCAGCGTGTTGATGAAGACACCTACCAGACTCTCCAGTTCCGCATGCGGTCTTCCAGCAATCGGCGTGCCGACTACGATATCTTCTTGGCCTGTGTATTTATGCAAGAGCGTGGTGTACGCCGCCAGCAGCACCATATACAAGGTTGAACCTGTTTGCGAAGCCAGTTCTTTCAGGCGTTCGCTAACTTCACGCTCCAGTCCGAATTCGATCGTATCCCCTGCCGTACTCTGCACCGCTGGACGGGCAAAGTCGGTTGCCAGATCCAGCACAGGCACGCCGCCCCGGAAGGTACCCAGCCAGTACGCTTTCTGACGCTGCATCCACTCCTGATGGGCTTCGCTTTGCTGCCATACCGCATAGTCTTTGTACTGAATCCGCAATGGTGATAGCTCTTCACCGCCATACAAGCGGACAAATTCATCGGTCAGCACCTCCATCGACACACCATCCGAAACGATATGGTGCATGTCGAGCATGAGCAGATGCTGGGATGCCTGCTCTGCTCCTTGTACGTCTAGATCCACCAAGCCTACCCGCAGCAGCGGTGCAGCTTTCAGATCGAACGGACGCACAAACTGTCGTACCCGTTCTTGTGCTTCCTGGCTGACGGTCGTGTCCGTAGCTGTAGCTGTGTCCTGATCTGTATCCGTAGTTGCACGCTCTGCTTGTACCTTCGTATATTCCACTTTGAACGGCACGGTGTCCTCAACCCATTGCATCGGCTCATTGTCCACCAGCTCAAAGCGGGTACGCAAGGTTGCATGACGGGCGATCAATTGACGGAATACTTCCTCCACCCGATTTACGTCCAGCGGACCGCTCACTTGCAGCACCGACGGCATGTTGTAATTCACATCATTCGGGTCGAACTGATACAATACATACAGTCGTTTTTGCGCCGAAGATAACGGGTAGAAATTGCGTTCTTCCGTTACCGGAATGGACGCATATGTTACTTGATCGAGACCTTCCAGTACGACTGCTAGTTGCTCAATCGTTGGTGCTTCAAAAATACTGCGTAGTGGAAGCGGCTTGTTCAGCTCCTTGTGAATCTTCGAGGCCAGTGTCGTCGCCCGCAGCGAATGTCCGCCAATCTCGAAGAAGTTTTCCTTCACGCCGACCTGCGTGAGACCCAGCACATCCTGCCAAATTTGTGCCAGCTTCACTTCCACCCACGTCCGCGGTGCGACATAATCGGCTCCGGTTTGCAGGCTGACTTCCGGTGCTGGCAGGGCTTTGCGGTCAATTTTGCCATTTGGACTCAGCGGCATTTGCTCAAGCTGTACAAAGTACGACGGCACCATGTAGCTTGGCAGCTCCCGGCCCAGCTCACTTCTCAGCTCACTGGCACCCATTTCTTGCCCGGCGACATAGTACGCCACCATTTGTTTTTGTCCCGTTTCATCCGCACGCGCCGTGACCACGACTTCTCGTACCGATTCCACTTGGAGCAGCTGCGATTCGACCTCGCCCAGCTCAATTCGGTACCCGCGGATTTTGACTTGATGGTCGATCCGGCCCAGATATTCAATGTTGCCGTCTGGCATCCATCTCGCCAAATCGCCTGTACGGTACATCCGTTCATAGCCTGCTTCCCGGCCTGCAAACGGATCAGATACGAATTTCTCAGCCGTCAGCTCTGGACGGTTCAGATAGCCGCGGGCTACGCCTACACCGCCGATGCACAGTTCTCCTGCAACCCCGATCGGCTGCAATTGCTCCGTGCCTTCCTTCACGATGTACAGACGAATATTTTGAATCGGTTTCCCGATCGGAATAACTCCATATTCCTCATCCGGCTCGCAATCGAAGTACGATACGTCCACCGTCGCTTCGGTCGGGCCGTAGAGATTGACCAGCTTCGCTCCGGCCAAGCTCGACACCAGCCGCTGGAACCGGGCCACATGCTGTGGTGGCAACGCTTCTCCACTGGCAAACACATGGCGCAGCGTGCCCAGCTTCGTTTGCATCACTTCCCGTGGCTGCTGCTCCACGTACTCCAGGAACGCATGCAGCATGGCGGGAACAAAGTGCATCGTGCTCACGCCATCGCGGGCAATCGTATCGACGATGTCTTCCGGGTTCTTTTCTCCGCCTACCGACAGCAAGCTCACCTTCGAGCCGACCAGCGACCACCAGAACAGCTCCCACACCGATACGTCAAAGGTGAAGGCGGTCTTTTGCAGGATTGTGTCTTCTGCACTCAAGCCGTACCGATCATGCATCCACAAAATCCGGTTCAGCACGGAATGGTGCTCCACCATCACGCCCTTCGGTTTCCCGGTGGATCCGGAGGTATAGATAACATAGGCTACATGATGCGAACCCGCCAGTGGCTCCAGATTCGAGCCGTCTTCGTGGTACATGTCCTTGCCACCCAGCACCGGACGATCCAACACCAGCACCTTGCCGTCGAAGCTCAGCGACGCCTGTTCAGCCAAATGCGATTGCGTCAGCACCAGCTTCGCTTCCGAGTCCTCCAGCATGAAACGGATCCGGTCCGCCGGATATTCTGGATCAATCGGCACGTAGGCTCCGCCTGCCTTGAGGATCGCATAGATGCCCACGATCATGTCCAGCGAGCGCTGTACCAGAATGCCTACTGGCTGATCCGGTTTCACTCCTTCCGCACGCAGCGTCCACGCCAGACGATTCGCCCGCTCGTTCAGCTCGCGGTAGGTCAACGTCTCTGCTCCAAACAGCACCGCCACCTGATCCGGTGTTCGTGCCGCCTGTTCCTCGAACAGCGCACTTAACGTCTGCTCCTGCGGATAAGCTGCCGCCGTATCCCCCCAGACCTGAACGATCTGTGTTTGTTCTTCTGGTGTTACCAATTCCAGTTCATTCACACGGATATACGGATTATTCACGATTTGCTCGATGACATGCAGTACATGTCCCTGCATTCGCTCTATCGTAGACCGATCGTATACATTGGCGTTGTATCTGAACATGATGCGGAAGGTTTCGTCTGGCATCACAATCAAGTCCAGATCATAATTCGTTTGCTCGACAACCTCTACATTCGTAATTTCAAAAGCGGACGGACGAACTTCACTAAGCTGCTCAACTTGCTCCTCTACCGGATAATTCTCAAATACCATAATGTGGTTAATCAAGTTCTGCTTCTGCTCCGTCAGCGCCTGAATTTCATACAGCGGGAAGCTGTCATAGGCTCCCGAGGCCAGTGCCTGTTCCTGCGTTTTCCGCATCACTTCCACAAAAGTGGCATTCCGTTCACTTTGAATCCGCACCGGGATCGTATTAATGAACAAACCAATCATATGCTCTACGCCAGCAATATCCGTCGGACGTCCAGATACGACACTACCGAAAATAACATCCTCGTTGTTGTTATATTTCTGCAAAATAAGGCCCCACACGCTCTGCATCAGCGTATTAATCGTGACCTGCTGCTGCTTCGCAATCCGGTGTATGGCTTCGCTCCACGTTGGATCCAGATCTACCGTTATTTTTTCAGAAATATACTCGCTGGTTTCACTTGCTGTAGTGGATACCGTATGATCCCTGCTATCTGCCGCTTGGTCTTTCGATAAAGTATCCGATCCAGGTAACAACGTCTGCTGTTCAAAGCCGGCCAAATAGCTGCTCCAATATTCTTTTGCTGCACGCTCATCCTGACGCCCCAGCCATTCGATATATTGGCCATATGGTGTGATAGGAGCAAGCTCCGGCTGCTTCTGCTCCAGCAGCGCAAAGTACGTACCAAACACTTCACCCGTAACGAGCGATAAGCACCAGCCATCCATAACAATATGATGGAAGCTCCAGACCAAATGATACGTTTCTTCATCTGTTTGCAATACCTGTACGCGCATGAGTGCATCCGTACCGAGATTAAAGCCCCTAGCCTGGTCCTCTAGCTTAAACGCCTGGATATACGCCTGTTGCTCCGCTTCCTGCATTTCCCGTATATCCTGGAAGGAAAGGTCGCTATCTTTGTGACGGAATACGATCTGCAATGGCTCCTGACTGTGTCCTGTCTCAAACATATGGAAATTCGTTCGCAGCGCTTCATGACGCTGTGTCAGTACATCCAGACTCTTGCGGAAAATTTCAACATCAAAGCTGCCTTTTTGATCAAACGAGGCTTGCTGGAAGTAGGCGCCTGAGTCCGGCTCCATCAGATTATGGAACAGCATCCCCTTCTGCATAGGCGAAAGAGCATATACATTTTCCAGCTCGCCCACAGAAGCTGTTTGCTCTGTCAATTGTTCCAGCTGACCAAGCGTCAAGCCTTTGAACAATACATCACTTGGTGTTAGCTCACTCCGCTCTTTGGAGACACAATGAGCGATCACTTCCTGCAAGCTTTCCTGCAGCAACTGCGCAAATTTTTCTACATTTTGCTGATGATATACCTTACTGTCATAGCGAATTTCCAGTGTCAGCGCGCCCGCTGTAATCATTCCGTTCACATTCAGCGGATGCTCCAGAACGGTATGGTCACTCATCGGCTCTCCACCTGGATGTGAAGACAGCGTGATATCCCCATTTTCCAAGTCCTGATCAAATTGTCCTAAATAGTTAAAGCTAATTTCAGGTTGCAGGGTCCATGAAGAATTAGCATCTTCCTGAGACATATATTTCAAAATGCCGTAGCCAATACCCTTATGCGGCACATGGCGCAGGTCTTCCTTCACCCGCTTGATTCGCTGCCCGACTGCTGCCTTTCCGTCCACATCCAGCAGCACCGGATACTGACTCGTAAACCAGCCCACGGTACGCGTGATGTCGATATCTGGAACAATGGCTTCCCGGCCATGTCCCTCCAGATTGACCAGCACACGCTCCTGACCGCTCCAGTTATATACCGCTGTGCCGAGTGCGGTTAACAGCAGATCATTGACCTCGGTGTGGTACGCACGGTGTACTTCTTGAAGCAACATCCGTGTTTCCTGCTCGCTCCAAGCCACAGTCACAGTCTCACTGTCTCTGATCAGAAAATGCTGCCCTTCCGCTCTTTCTTGATCCTTAGGCAACGATGCAATTTCTATTTGGGCAAGACGCTGCCAATATTCGCGTTCATTTTCGATCGCCGGACTATTCGCATATTGAGACAACCGCTCTGCCCAAGCGGAGAAAGCGTCCGTTTTATAAGGCAGGCGAATCGCTTCTCCCCGCACGGCCTGCTCATATCCCGTGGCAAAATCCTCAAACACAATTCGCCACGAAATCCCGTCTATGACCAAATGGTGAATGGCAATCAGTAGATGATCTCCATCCATGCAGCGGAAAAGTCCCAGCTTCACCAGCGGTCCTTCGTCCAGACGAATGGAACTTTGGATGGCATTGGCTTTCATTTCAATTGCTGCTGCAACATCTGTAATGTTTTGCACATCCGTCAGATCAACAACGTCCAGACGATACAGCTCGCCTTCGTCCAAACCGCGATTCCACGCTTCATAGCCCTGTTCGGTCTGACGGAAGATCATACGTAGCGCATCATGATGCTCAGTTACCTTGGTCACCGTTTGATGCAATGCGGCTTCATCGAAGCCTTGCGCTCTATACAGCATCACCGACTGGTTGAAATAATGTGGCTCTGCTGAGGATTGTCCAAAGAACCATTGCTGTATTGGGGTCAATCTAACTGCCCCCGAAACCACCCGCTGATCGGCTGATCGGCTGACCTTGTGAACATGACCGCTCAGCAGCGAGATGGATGGATATTGGAACAAATCCTTCATGTCCAGCTTGTAGCCCGCTTGCAGCAAACGGGAGGATACCTGGATTGCTTTGATCGAATCGCCGCCCAGATCGAAGAAATTATCCAGAATTCCGACTCTCTTCGCTCCTAATACAGCCTGCCAAATCGAAACCAAAGTCTGCTCCAGCGCTGTGCGCGGCTCTGCATAATCCGCTCCGCTTTGCAGGCTGCCTCCTGGTGCCGGCAGGGCCTTGCGGTCGATTTTACCGTTCGGTGTCAACGGCATCTGCTCCAGCTGGATGAAATACGAAGGCACCATGTAGTTTGGTAGCTCCTCACCCAGTAAGCTACGCAGCTCACCAGCGCTTACTTCCCGTTCAGCAACATAGTACGCCACCAGTTGGTTTTGCCCCTGCTCGTCCGCCTGGGCCAGTACGATGACCTCTTGTACGTCCTCCACTTTCAAAATTTGTGCCTCGACCTCGCCCAGCTCGATCCGGTAGCCCCGGATTTTCACCTGATGGTCGATCCGGCCCAAGTATTCGATGTTGCCGTCTGGCATCCATCTCGCCAAGTCACCCGTACGGTACATTCGTTCATAGCCGGCTTCCCCAGCCGCAAACGGGTTCGATACAAATTTCTCAGCCGTCAGCTCTGGACGATCTAGATAACCCCGGGCCAGACCCGGACCGGCCACGCACAGCTCACCCGCTACGCCTACCGGAGCCAAATGTCCATGCACATCCACCATGTATACCCGGTGATTCGGCACAGGGCGTCCGATAGAAATCAGCTGTCCGGCTCTCTCATCCTCGGATACGGGCCAGATGGACGTCGCCACCGAGTTTTCGGTGGGACCGTAGCCGTTGTAGTACGCCACCTGATCTTTCCACTTGTATACCAATTCTGTAGAAGATGCAGAACCGGCCGTAAACAAAATACGCAGGTTTGGCATCCGTTCCGGCTCCAGATACACCGCATAGGTCGGCGGCAAAGCGGCCACGGTGATCTGATGATCCGCCATATATTGCTCAAACCGCTCGTAGTTCAAAATCGTCTCTGACGTTGGTACATACAGTGTGGCTCCGCAGAACAGTGCCTGGAAGATTTCCCAGCAAGCCGCATCAAACGAATAGCTGGCGAACAGCAACGCATGATCCGACGTACGGATCTTGAGTGTCTGATCAAAATACGTTTTCAGATTGCACAGCCCGTGATGCTCCAGCATCACGCCCTTCGGCTGCCCCGTGGTCCCTGACGTATAAATCACATAGGCTAGATCGTTCGGACCGGACCACGGCTCCAGATTGGAACCATCCTCGTGGTACACCGTTTGCTCCCCATCCAACACCAGCACGTGACCGTCGATAGCGGCTTTGTCCACCAGATGGCTTTGCGTCAACAGCAGCTTCGCACCCGAGTCGTCCAGCATGTAGCGGATACGCTCCTCTGGATAGGTCGGATCGATGGGGACATATGCACCCCCGGCTTTTAAAATCCCGAAGATACCTACGATCATGTCCACCGAACGCTCAGTCATCAGACCCACCAGACGATCTTTCGTCACGCCTTGACTACGCAAGGTACGAGCCAAACGATTGGCGCGTGCATTCAGCTCACGATAGGTTAATTGCTCTCCTTCGAAGAACAATGCTGTCTGCTCCGGCGTCCGCGCGGTTTGCGCCTCGAACAAGCCATGGATCGTTTGCTCGCTTGGATATGCTGCCGCAGTATTACCCCAAGCCTCAACGATTTGCTCACGTTCCCGCGTGGTTACCATATCCAGCTCATGCACGCGAATGTCCGGCTTCGCTGTCACCTGCTCCAGCAGCTGCACTAGATGACCTCGAATTTGCTCTACACTTTCCCTTTCAAAGGCCAGCGCATTATACCCAAAGCTCATATGAATGGTGTTCCCCGGCAGTACCACCAGGTTAAAGTCATAGTTGGTCTGCTCGACAGACTCGGCTCCGGTGATGCTGAAGCTGGACTCATCACCGTTGCCTAATTGCTCCAATTGTTCCTCTACCGGATAATTCTCAAAAATAAGAATATGATTGATCAAATCCTGCTTAAGCTCCGATAGCCCCTGAATTTCATACAACGGGTACGTATCATAGGCATGGGAAGCAATCGATTGCTCTTGGGTTTGCTTCATCACGTCTGAGAATAAGCTGTCCACTTGACTGCGGATGCGTACAGGAATGGTATTGATAAACAGACCAATGATGTGCTCCACATTCGGAATGTCTGCCGGACGTCCAGATACCACGCTGCCAAACACCACATCATCTGTACCATTATATTTTTGCAGCAACAGGCCCCAAACGGTCTGCATCAACGTATTGATCGTTACCTGATAACGCTTGGCTACGCGCTGAATGCCAGCCGTTAGATCCGCGCCCAAGTCGAAATCCAAACGCTCTGCCTGATATTCCGTTTTGCCCTGCATTTTAGCCTGTGGCAGGCGGGACTGTTCCTCATATCCTTCCAGAACCTTGCTCCAGTAACTTGATGCAGCCTGACGATCCTGCTGTTCCAGCCATTCAATATATTGACTGTACGGCGTTACAGGGGCCAGTTCAGGCTGCTTATGAGCCAGTATCGCAAAATAACTCGCAAACACTTCGCCTGTCACCAGCGACAAGCACCAGCCGTCCATCACGATATGATGGAAACTCCATACAAAACGGTACGCATCCTCACCTGTGCGCAAAACAGCCACACGCATCAAAGCATCTTGCGCCAGATCAAAGCCTCTTTGCTTGTCTTTGCGCGTATATTCGAGGATGTACTCGTTTTGCCGCTCTTGCTCCATATCCCGCAAATCCTCTACATACAGTTCGCTGCGCTTATTCCGATACACGACCTGCAGTGGTTCATCTTTCCAGCCACTGTAGAAGTTCGTACGCAGCACCGTATGCCGCTGCACCAATATATCCAAACTTGCCGCAAATGCAGCGATATTAAAATGTCCCTGCAGATCAAAGGAGGCCTGTTCAAAGTAAGCTCCTGATTGCGAGTCCATCAGATTGTAAAAGAGCATCCCCTTTTGCATCGGCGTCAGCGCGTATACATTTTCCAGCTCACCGATATGTGCCGCCTGTTCCGCGATTTGTTCCAGTTCTCCAGTCGTCAGACCTTTGAAGGACACATCACTCGGCGTCAGCTCCGGCTGTTCCTGAGCGACACAGTGCGTAATCACCTCTTGCAAAGCGGATTGCAGCAGTCCTGCCACACGTTCCAGCGTTTCTTGGCGATACTGCTTACGGCTGTAAGCGATCGTCAAGCGCAGCGTGCCTTCCGAGATCATTGCATTCAAATCCAGCGTATATTGCAGCGGTGAATGGGCATCCTCTGTCTCCCCTGCGCTATAGGATGACCATGTGATTCCACTGTTTTGCACATCCTGATCGACCTGTCCCAAGTAGTTAAAGCTGATTTCCGGTTCTTCTGCACTCGCCTGCGCTTCACCTGATGCAGACGCAGGAGATAAGTAGCGCCATGTGCCATAGGTCAGCCCTTTATGCGGAATGCGGCGCAGACCTTCCTTCGTTTCTTTAATCCGCTGGGCCAGCGTCAGGTTGACATCTGTGTCCAGCAGCACCGGATACAAGCTCGTAAACCAGCCTACTGTACGTGTAATATCCACCTCTGGCAGGATTGCTTCCCGGCCATGTCCCTCCAGATTCACCAGCACCTGTCCGGCGCCTGTCCAGTTGTGCATCGCCAATCCTAACGCGGTCAACAGCAAATCATTGACCTCGGTGTTATAGGCGCGATGGGCCTGCTTTAGCAGTTGCTGGGTTTCAGCCTCGGTCCACTCCACCGTCAGCACTTCGCTGTCTGCATTCAAGGAGCCTTCGTAGGCGAAATCCTTAGGCAGCGGTGCCGCTTTCGCTTTGGCCTGTTCCAGCTGCTGCCAGTAGGCTTCATCCGATGCAGCCTCTGGACGGTTGGCGTAAGACGACAACTTCCGTGCCCATGTTTGGAAGGAATCCGTTTTATAGGGCAATCGTACAGGCTCACCTTTGATCGCCTGCTCGTAGCCTGTCGAGAAATCTTCAAACAGAATTCGCCACGACACCCCGTCCACCACCAAATGGTGAATGGCTATGAGCAAATGATCGCCCTCGGCTGTGCGGAACAATCCCAGCTTGACCAGAGGCCCTTCGGACAGGTGAATGCTGCTTTGAATTTCATTTACCTTCGCTTCCAGCGCTTCCGCATAGGCTACTTGTTCACGGTAGTCTGCGGTTTCCAGCGTATACAATGCGCCTTCATCTACACCGCGTGTCCAAGCCTCGTAACCGGATGAAGCCTGACGGAAAACCGTACGAAGCGCATCATGATGCTTCACTATATGATCCATGGTCCGGCAAACCGCCGTTTCATCAAAGCCCTTGGCACGATAGAGCATGACCGCCTGATTAAAGTGCTGCGGACGCTCGCGCTCCTGCGCAAAGAACCAATGCTGGATCGGAAGCAAAGCGGTTTCCCCGCTCACTTCTCCTTGATCTGCCATACGACTGACCTCATGCATATGCGGTGCCAGTGCTGCAACCGTTGGATACTGGAACAAATCCTTCATGTCCAGCTTATAACCGGCCTGGAACGCACGGGATGCGATTTGGATTGCCTTGATGGAATCGCCACCCAGATCGAAGAAATTGTCCGAAATACCGACAGTCTGCAGTCCCAGTACCGACTGCCAGACCGCTACCAGAGCCCGTTCTTGCGCGGTACGAGGCTCTGCATAATCCGTTCCGCTTTGCAGGCTGCCTTCCGGTGCTGGCAGGGCTTTGCGGTCAATTTTGCCATTTGGACTCAGCGGCATCTGCTCCAGCTGTACAAAGTACGACGGCACCATGTAGCTTGGTAGCTCCTGGCCCAGCTCACTTCTCAGCTCACTGGCACCCATTTCTTGCCCGGCGACATAGTACGCCACCATTTGTTTTTGTCCCGTTTCATCCGCACGCGCCGTGACCACAGCTTCTCGTACCGATTCCATTTGGAGCAGCTGCGATTCGACCTCGCCCAGCTCAATCCGGTACCCCCGGATTTTGACTTGATGGTCGATCCGGCCCAAATATTCAATGTTCCCGTCCGGCATCCACCTCGCCAAATCACCTGTGCGGTACATCCGTTCATAGCCTGCTTCCCCGCCTGTAAACGGGTCGGCTACGAATTTGTCGGCCGTCAGCTCTGGACGATTCAGATAGCCGCGGGCTACACCTACACCGCCGATGCACAGCTCACCTGCAACCCCAATCGGCTGCAATTGCTCCGTACCTTCCTTCACGATGTACAGACGAATATTCTGAATCGGCTTCCCGATCGGAATAACTCCATATTCCTCATCCGGCTCGCAATCGAAGTACGATACGTCCACCGTCGCTTCGGTCGGGCCGTAGAGATTAACCAGCTTCGCTCCGGCCAAGCTCGACACCAGCCGCTGGAACCGGGCCACATGCTGTGGCGGCAACGCTTCGCCGCTGGCAAATACGTGGCGCAGCGTGCCCAGCTTCGTTTGCATCACTTCCCGTGGCTGCTGCTCCACGTACTCCAGGAACGCATGCAGCATGGCAGGTACAAAGTGCATTGTGCTCACGCCATCGCGGGCAATCGTATCGACGATGTCTTCCGGGTTCTTTTCCCCACCTACCGACAGCAAGCTCACCTTCGAGCCGAACAGCGACCACCAGAACAGCTCCCACACCGACACGTCGAACGTGAAGGCCGTCTTTTGCAGGATCGTATCTTCCGCACTCAAGCCGTACCGATCATGCATCCACAAAATCCGGTTCAGCACGGAATGATGCTCCACCATCACGCCCTTCGGTTTTCCCGTGGAGCCGGAGGTATAGATGACATAGGCTACATGGTGTGGCCCAGCCAGTGGCTCCAGATTCGAGCCGTCTTCGTGGTAAATGTCCTCGCGATCCAACACCAGCACCTGGCCGTTGAAACTCAGCGATGCTTGCTCTGCCAGATGCGACTGCGTCAGTATCAGCTTCGCACCCGAATCCTTCAGCATAAAGCGGATGCGGTCCGCTGGATAGTCCGGATCGATGGGTACATAAGCTCCGCCTGCCTTGAGGATCGCATAAATGCCTACGATCATGTCCAGCGAACGCTGAACCAAAATGCCCACGGGCTGATCAGGTTGGACGCCTTCTGCACGCAAAGTACGTCCGAGACGGTTGGCACGCTCATTCAGCTCAGCGTAGGTCAACGATTCCGCTCCGCACAATACTGCCACCTGATCCGGTGTTTTCGCTGCCTGCTGCTCGAACAGTGCACTTAGCGTTTGATCCTGCGGATAGGCTGCCGCCGTATCCCCCCAGACCTGAACGAGCTGTGCCTGTTCTTCCGGTGTTACCAATTCCAGCTCATTCACTCGGATATTCGGATTGTCCACAATTTGTCCGATGACATGGTCGATATGACCCCGGATACGCTGCATGGCAGACCGGCTATACACCTGAGCATTGTATTCAAGCAGGATAGAGATATCCTCATCAGGCACGACAATCAGGTTGAAATCGTAGTTGGTTTGCTCGGCAAGTGCCACATTGGCAATCGAGAAGTCCGTCTGTGACCTTGTCTCGTCAGAACCGCCCATCTGCTTCATCTGCTGCCCGATCGGGTAGTTTTCAAAGACCATAATGTGATGAATCAGGTCTTGTTTTTGTTCAGTCAGTGCCTGGATATCGTATAGCGGGAACGTATCATAGACACTGGAGGCCAAAGCCTGTTCCTGGGTGCGCTGCAATATTTCAGCAAATGTAGCATCCGGTGCACTGCAAATGCGTACTGGAATCGTGTTGATAAACAAACCGATCATGTTCTCCACGCCTGGAAGGTCTGCCGGACGACCGGATACCACACCACCAAACACAACATCCTGATTATTATTGTATTGCTGTAAAATAACACCCCACACACTTTGCAGCAATGTGTTAATCGTGACGTGCTGCTGCTTGGCCATTTGGTTTAATGCGGCACTCTGCTCCTTGCCCAACCTAAATGGCAGCTTTTCCAAAACATAGCCGGCATTTGAACTTTCACCACTTCTGTCCGGTTCTTTATCCCGTGCGACGACAGAAGCTTGCGCGTTCTCACCAGGCAACAAGGTTCGCTGCTCAAAGCCTGCCAAATAGTCACTCCAATAACGGGTCGCTTCCTGTGCATCCTGATGTTCCAACCATTCGATATAGTCACTATACGGCTTGACAGGTGCGAGGTCTGGCTGCTTGTGCTCCAGCAGGGCCAAATACGCCCCAAACACTTCGTCCGTCATCAGGGACAGGCACCATCCGTCCATCACAATATGATGGAAGCTCCATACAAAACGGTATGAGCTTTCACCCGTGCGGAAGACGGCTACGCGCATGAGCGCATCCTTGCTTAGATCAAAGCCTCGAGCTTTATCCTGGGCCACAAATTCAGCTACAGCGTGTTCGCGCCCTCTGACATCCTCATAACGGAAGCTCGGATTTTTATGACGATAGACAATCTGCAACGGTTGACCATACCAGCCGCTGTAGAAATTCGTCCGTAATATAGCATGTCGGCTAACCAGCAGCTTCAGACTTTCCTCGAATAGGGACGGTTCAAAGTACCCCTCCAGATCAAAGGTCGCCTGTTCAAAATACACGCCTGTTTCTGCATTCATCAAACTATGGAACAGCATCCCCTTTTGCATAGGGGTCAAGGGATACACATTTTCCAATTCCCCAACCGTCTTGGTCTGCTCGATAATCGTATCTAATTGCTCCAGGGTCAGACCTTTTAGCAATACATCACTTGGAGTCAATTCAGTCCGCTCCCGTGTGACACAATGCTCAATCATCTCAAGCAGATTGGATTTCAGCAGATTGGCTAGCATGTGGACGGTGTCCTTACGGAAGGCTTTGCCGTTATACCGAATGTCCAGTTTCAGGATGCCGTTCGTTACGATCCCGCTCACATCGAGAGCATATTTCATCTTCGTCCGGTCACTAGCGATCGATCCAATTGAGTAAGGAGACCTACGCATATCGCTGTTTTGTAAGTCCTGATCCAGCTGTCCGAGATAGTTAAAGCTTACTTGTGGCTCGGCAAAATCTTGATATTGACCAAGGTTCAGCACACCTGCTTGCTGACCAACGGCTTGGCCGGATTCACTCAAATATCTCCAGATTCCGTAGCCCATTCCTTTATTCGGAATAAGGCGCAGGCTCTCTTTGACCTGTTTGATGCGTTCCGACCAAGCATGATCACAACCAACGTCCAGCAATACCGGATATGGACTCGTAAACCAGCCTACCGTACGAGAAAGGTCCGTACCCGGCAAAATGTTCTCACGCCCGTGTCCCTCTAAACTAATCAGGCTGCGTTCATGACCCGTCCACGTGTACAGCATCATGCCCAGTGCCGTCAGAAGCAGATCGTTCACTTCCGTGTTATATGCGCGGTGTGCTTGCTTCAATAATTTTGATGTCTCTTCCTCCGTAAGCTGGACGACCACTGCATCGGTGTCAGCCAAGGTAAAGGGCTCAGCCTGCGCTTGATCCTCAGGCAAACGTACTTGGTCAGACAAAGCCGCTGCGTTCCATTGCTCCCAATAGGCGTGTTCACTGTCCATGGCTGTGCTATTCGCATAGGTGGAAAGTTTTCGTGACCAGGAACGGAATGAATCCGTTTTGTCCGGCAGCTGAAGCACTTCCTGATGAACGGCCTGTTCATAGGCAGTAGCCAAATCCTCAAACAAAATACGCCAGGATACCCCGTCCACGACCAAATGGTGAATCGCCATCAGGAGATGGTCCCCATCTGCACAGTGGAACAAACCCGCCTTTAACAGCGGTCCTTCTTGCAGTTGGATGCTGCTTTGAATTTCATTGGCTTTCGCCTCAATTGCCGCGCTGAGTATGGCTTTATCCGTCAAATCCCTAAAGTCCAGCACGTCCAGATGATACAGCTCGCCTTCCTGTATTCCGCGGTTCCATGCTTTATAGCCTTGCTCGGTCTTGCTGAACACCATCCGCAGAGCATCATGGTGCTCTGCTAGTTTGATAAGCGCCTGACGCAGCGCAGCTTCGTCAAAGCCCTGCTCCCGGTGCAGGATAACGGCCTGATTAAAGTGATGCGCATCCACTTGGGCCTGCGCAAAGAACTCATGCTGGATCGGAAGCAATGCCGTTTCTCCGCTCACTTCTCCCTGATCTGCCATACGACTGACCTCGTGCATATGCGGTGCCAAGGTTGCGACGATGGGATAGCGGAACAAATCCTTCATGTCCAGCTTGTATCCTGCCTGGAACGCACGCGACACGATTTGAATCGCCTTGATCGAATCGCCGCCCAGGTCAAAGAAATTGTCTAAAAT
>NZ_JBRECM010000022.1:0-19952 GCF_052906305.1 Paenibacillus sp. SER-28
CTGGACTTTAGGGATTTGACGGATAAAGCCATACTCAGCGCGGCAATTGAGGCGAAAGCCAATGAAATTCAAAGCAGTATCCAGCTGTATGAAGGACCGCTGTTAAAGGCGGGTTTGTTCCACTGTGCAGATGGGGACCATCTCCTGATGGCGATTTACCATTTGGTCGTGGACGGGGTATCCTGGCGTATCTTGTTTGAGGATTTGGCTACTGCCTATGAACAGGCCGTTCATCAGGAAGTGCTTCAGCTGCCGGACAAAACGGATTCCTTCCGTTCCTGGTCACAAAAACTTTCCACCTATGCGAATAGCACAGCCATGGACAGTGAACACGCCTATTGGGAGCAATGGAACGCAGCTGCTTGGGCTGACCAAGTACGTTTACCTGAGGATCAAGCGCAGGCTGAGCCCTTTACCTTGGCTGACACGGATACAGTGGTCGTCCAGCTTACGGAAGAAGAGACTGAACGGCTGTTGAAGCAAGCACACCGCGCATATAACACGGAAGTGAACGATCTGCTTCTGACTGCACTGGGCATGATGCT
Source organism: Paenibacillus sp. SER-28 (assembly GCF_052906305.1). Lineage (NCBI taxonomy): Bacteria > Bacillati > Bacillota > Bacilli > Caryophanales > Paenibacillaceae > Paenibacillus > Paenibacillus sp. SER-28. The sequence goes on from NZ_JBRECM010000022.1 coordinate 546, forward strand.
GTACACGTGGACGGGTCATGAACGCAGCCTGATTAGTTTAGAGGGACACGGGCGTGAGAACATTTTGCCGGATACGGACCTTTCTCGTACGGTAGGCTGGTTTACGAGTCCATATCCGGTATTGCTGGACATCGGTCGCAATCACGCTTGGTCGGAACGCATCAAACGGGTCAAAGAGAGTCTGCGCCATATCCCCAATAAAGGAATGGGCTACGGAATCTGGAGACATCTGAGTGAATCCGGCCAAGTCGCCAGTCAGCAAGTAAATACACTGAACCTTGGTCAACAGCAAGCTTTTGCCGAGCCACAAGTAAGCTTTAACTATCTCGGACAGCTGGATCAGGACTTACAAAACAGCGATATGCGTAGGTCTCCTTACTCAATTGGATCGGTCGTTAGTGACCGGACGAAGATGAAATATGCTCTCGATGTGAGCGGGATCGTAACGAACGGCATCCTGGAACTGGACATTCGGTATAACGGCAAAGCCTTCCGTAAGGACACCGTCCACATGCTAGCCAATCTGCTGAAATCCAATCTGCTTGAAATGATCGAGCATTGTGTCACACGGGAGCGGACTGAATTGACTCCAAGTGATGTATTGCTAAAAGGTCTGACCCTGGAGCAATTAGATACGATTATCGAGCAGACCAAGACGGTTGGGGAATTGGAAAATGTGTATCCCTTGACCCCTATGCAAAAGGGTATGCTGTTCCATAGTTTGATGAATGCAGAAACAGGCGTGTATTTTGAACAGGCGACCTTTGATCTAGAGGGCCACTTTGAACCATCCCTATTCGAGGAAAGTTTGAAGCTGCTGGTTAGCCGGCATGCTATATTACGGACGAATTTCTACAGCGGCTGGTATGGTCAACCGTTGCAGATTGTCTATCGTCATAAAAATCCGAGCTTCCGTTATGAGGATGTCAGAGGGCGTGAACACGCTGTAGCTGAATTTGTGGCTCAGGATAAAGCTCGAGGCTTTAATCTAAGCAAGGATGCGCTCATGCGCGTAGCCGTCTTCCGCACGGGTGAAAGCTCATACCGTTTTGTATGGAGCTTCCATCATATTGTGATGGACGGATGGTGCCTGTCCCTGATGACGGACGAAGTATTTGGGGCATATGTTGCCCTGCTGGAGCACAAGCAGCCAGAGCTGGCACCTGTCAACCCGTATAGTGACTATATCGAATGGTTGGAACAACAGGATGCACAGGAAGCGACCCGTTATTGGAGTGACTATTTGGCAGGTTTTGAGCAGCAAACCTTGTTGCCTGGTGAAAACGCACAAGCTTCTGTCGTCGCACGCAATGAAGAATCAGACGGAAGCGGTGCGGGTTCCCATTCCGGCTATGTTTCGGAAAAGCTGCCCTTTAGGCTGGGTAAAGAACGGACTGCGGCATTAAACCAAATCGCCAAGCAACAACATGTCACGATTAACACATTGCTGCAAAGCGTTTGGGGCGTTATTTTACAGCAATACAATAATAATCAGGATGTTGTGTTTGGTGGTGTGGTATCCGGTCGTCCGGCAGACCTTCCAGGCGTGGAGAACATGATCGGATTGTTTATCAACACGATTCCAGTACGCATTGGCAGTGCACCGGATGCTACATTTGCTGAAGTATTGCAGCGCACCCAGGAACAGGCTTTGGCCTCCAGTGTCTATGATACGTTCCCGTTGTACGATATCCAGGCACTGACTGAACAAAAACAAGACCTGATTCATCACATTATGGTCTTTGAAAACTACCCGATCGGGCAACAGATGAAGCAGATGGGCGGTTCCGGCGAGACAAAGGCACAAACAGGCTTCTCGATTGCCAATGTGGCACTTGCCGAGCAAACCAACTACGATTTTAACCTGATTGTCGTGCCTGATGAGGATATCTCTATCCTGCTTGAATACAATGCGCTCGTGTATAGCCGGTCTGCCATGGAGCGTATCCAGGGCCATATCGACCATGTCATCGGACAAATCGTGAATAATCCGCATATCCGTGTGAATGAGCTGGAATTGGTGACACCGGAAGAACAGGCACAGCTCGTTCAGGTCTGGGGGGATACGGCGGCAGCCTATCCGCAGGATCAAACGCTAAGTGCACTGTTCGAGCAGCAGGCAGCGAAAACACCGGATCAGGTGGCCGTGTTGTGCGGAGCGGAATCGTTGACCTACGCTGAGCTGAATGAGCGCGCGAACCGTTTGGCTCGGACGCTGCGTGCGGAAGGTGTTGAACCGGATCAACCTGTAGGCATACTGGTTCACCGTTCGCTGGACATGATCGTAGGCATTTATGCGATCCTCAAAGCAGGCGGAGCTTATGTACCCATCGATCCAGACTATCCGGCGGACCGCATCCGCTTTATGCTGGAGGATTCGGGTGCGAAGCTGATACTGACGCAATTGCATTTGGCGGAGCAAGCCTCACTGAGTTTCGACGGCCAGGTGCTGGTGCTGGATCGCGAGGACATTTACCACGAAGACGGCTCGAATCTGGAGCCACTGGCTGGGCCACACCATGTAGCCTATGTCATCTATACCTCCGGCTCCACGGGAAAACCGAAGGGCGTGATGGTGGAGCACCATTCCGTGCTGAACCGGATTTTGTGGATGCATGATCGGTACGGCTTGAGTGCGGAAGATACGATCCTGCAAAAGACGGCCTTCACGTTCGACGTGTCGGTGTGGGAGCTGTTCTGGTGGTCGCTGGTCGGCTCGAAGGTGAGCTTGCTGCCCGTGGGCGGGGAAAAGAACCCGGAAGACATCGTCGACACGATTGCCCGCGATGGCGTGAGCACGATGCACTTTGTACCTGCCATGCTGCATGCGTTCCTAGAATATGTGGAGCAGCAGCCACAGGAAGTGATGCAAGCGAAGCTGGGCACGCTGCGCCACGTATTTGCCAGCGGCGAAGCGTTGCCGCCACAGCATGTGGCACGGTTCCAACGGCTTGTGTCGAGCCTGACTGGAGCGAAGCTGATCAACCTGTACGGCCCAACCGAAGCGACGGTGGACGTATCGTACTTCGATTGCGAGCCGGATGAGGAATATGGAGTTATTCCGATCGGAAAACCGATCCAAAATATTCGTCTGTACATCGTGAAGGAAGGCACGGAGCAATTGCAGCCGATCGGGGTTGCAGGGGAGCTGTGCATCGGCGGTGTGGGCGTAGCCCGAGGCTATCTGAATCGTTCGGAGCTGACGGCGGAGAAATTCGTAGCCGATCCGTTTGCCGGCGGGGAAGCAGGCTATGAACGGATGTACCGCACAGGCGATTTGGCGAGATGGATGCTGGACGGCAACATTGAATATCTGGGCCGGATCGACCATCAAGTGAAAATCCGGGGGTACCGGATTGAGCTGGGCGAGGTCGAATCGCAGCTGCTCCAAGTGGAATCGGTACGAGAAGCGGTCGTCGTGGCTCGTGCAGACGAAACGGGCCAAAAACAAATGGTGGCCTACTATGTCGCCGGACAAGAGCTCGGCGCCAGCGAGCTGAGAAGTGAGCTGGGCCGAGAGCTGCCAAGCTACATGGTGCCATCGTACTTTGTACAGCTGGAGCAGATGCCGCTGAGTCCAAATGGCAAAATTGACCGCAAGGCCCTACCGGCACCAGAAGGCAGCCTACAAAGCGGAACGGATTATGCAGAGCCGCGTACTGCTCAAGAACGCGCTCTAGTAGCGGTCTGGCAGTCGGTATTGGGACTACAGACTGTCGGTATTTTGGACAATTTCTTCGATCTGGGCGGCGATTCGATCAAGGCGATCCAAATCGCATCCCGTGCGTTCCAGGCTGGCTATAAGCTGGACATGAAGGATTTATTCCAGTATCCAACGGTGGAAGCACTGGCACCGCATATGCATGTGGTCAGTCGTATGGCAGATCAAGGAGAAGTGAGCGGGGAAACTGCTTTGCTTCCGATCCAGCATTGGTTCTTTGCGCAGGAGCGCGAACGTCCGCAGCACTTTAATCAGGCAGTTATGCTCTATCGTGCCGAGGGCTTTGATGAGACGGCAGTTTGCCAAGTCATGGATCATATTGTGAAGCATCATGATGCGCTTCGTACGGTTTTCCGTCAGGCTTCATCCGGTTACGAGGCTTGGACACGCGGTGTAGATGAAGGCGCATTGTATACGCTGGAAACCGCAGACTACCGTGAACAAGCAGCCTATGCGGAAGCGCTGGAAGCGAAGGCAAGTGAAATTCAAAGCAGCATCCACCTGTCCGAAGGACCTCTGGTCAAGCTGGGATTGTTCCGCACAGCCGAGGGCGATCATTTGCTCATAGCCATTCACCATTTGGTGGTGGACGGGGTATCGTGGCGGATTCTGTTTGAAGATTTCTCGACAGGCTACGAACAGGCGATCAAAGGCGAGCCTGTACGATTGCCCTATAAAACGGATTCCTTCCAAGCATGGGCACGGGAGTTGTCGTCTTACGCCAACCGTCCAGAGGCTGCATCGGATGAAGCCTACTGGCAGCAGCTGGAACAGGCCAAAGCGAAAGCGGCACCGCTGCCTAAGGATTTCGCCTACGAGGGTTCCTTGAATGCAGACAGCGAAGTGTTGACGGTGGAGTGGACCGAGGCTGAAACGGAGCAACTGCTAAAGCAGGCCCATCGCGCTTATAACACCGAGGTCAATGATTTGCTATTGACCGCGTTAGGATTGGCGATGCACAACTGGACAGGCGCCGGACAGGTGCTGGTGAATCTGGAGGGACATGGCCGGGAAGCAATCCTGCCAGAGGTGGATATTACACGTACAGTAGGCTGGTTTACGAGCTTGTATCCGGTGCTGCTGGACACAGATGTCAACCTGACGCTGGCCCAGCGGATTAAAGAAACGAAGGAAGGTCTGCGCCGCATTCCGCATAAAGGGCTGACCTATGGCACATGGCGCTACTTATCTCCTGCGTCTGCATCAGGTGAAGCGCAGGCGATTGGAGCAGAACCGGAAATCAGCTTTAACTACTTGGGACAGGTCGATCAGGATGTGCAAAACAGTGGAATCACATGGTCATCCTATAGCGCAGGGGAGACAGAGGATGCCCATTCACCGCTGCAATATACGCTGGATTTGAATGCAATGATCTCGGAAGGCACGCTGCGCTTGACGATTGCTTACAGCCGTAAGCAGTATCGCCAAGAAACGCTGGAACGTGTGGCGAGCCTGCTGCAATCCGCTTTGCAAGAGGTGATTGCGCATTGCGTCGCTCAGGAACAGCCAGAGCTGACGCCGAGTGATGTGTCCTTCAAAGGTCTGACGACTAGAGAACTGGAACAAATTGCGGAACAGGCGGCACATACCGGTGAGCTGGAAAATGTATACGCGCTGACGCCGATGCAAAAGGGCATGCTCTTTTACAATCTGATGGATTCGCAATCGGGAGCATATTTTGAACAGGCCTCCTTTGATCTGCGAGGACATTTTAATATCGCTGCATTTGCGGCAAGTTTGGATGTATTGGTGCAGCGGCATACGGTACTGCGCACGAACTTCTACAGTGGCTGGAAAGATGAACCACTGCAGGTCGTGTATCGGAATAAGCGCAGCGAACTGTATGTAGAGGATTTGCGGGATATGGAGCAAGAGCGGCAAAACGAGTACATCCTCGAATATACGCGCAAAGACAAGCAAAGAGGCTTTGATCTGGCGCAAGATGCTTTGATGCGTGTGGCTGTTTTGCGCACAGGTGAGGATGCGTACCGTTTTGTATGGAGTTTCCATCATATCGTGATGGACGGCTGGTGCTTGTCGCTGGTGACAGGCGAAGTGTTTGCGAGTTATTTTGCGATACTGGCTCATAAGCAGCCTGAACTGGCCCCTGTAACGCCGTACAGTCAATATATTGAATGGCTGGAACAGCAGGATCGTCAGGCTGCATCAGGTTACTGGAGCAAGGTTCTGGAAGGATATGAGGAACAGTCCCGCCTGCCGCAGGCTAAAATTCAAGGCAAAACGGAATATCAGGCGGAGCGTCTGGATTTTGACTTGGGCGCGGATCTAACGGCAGGCATTCAGCGCGTAGCCAAGCGTTATCAGGTAACGATCAATACGTTGATGCAGACCGTTTGGGGCCTTTTGCTGCAAAAGTATAATGGCACAGATGATGTGGTGTTTGGCAGCGTGGTATCTGGACGTCCGGCAGACATTCCGAATGTGGAGCACATCATTGGTCTGTTTATCAATACCATTCCTGTACGCATCCGCAGTCAAGTGGACAGCTTATTCTCAGACGTGATGAAGCAAACCCAAGAGCAATCGATTGCTTCCCATACCTATGATACGTACCCGTTGTATGAAATTCAGGGGCTATCGGAGCTTAAGCAGGATTTGATCAATCATATTCTTATTTTTGAGAACTATCCGGTAGAGGAACAATTGGAGCAATTAGGCAACGGAGATGAGTCCAACTTCAGTATCACCGGAGCTCAGTCTGTCGAGCAGACCAACTATGACTTTAACCTGGTGGTATTGCCGGGGAACACCATTCATATGAGCTTTGGGTATAATGCCTTGGCCTTTGAACGGGAAAGTGTAGAGCAAATTCGAGGTCACCTGGTGCAGCTGCTGGAACAGGTGACAGCGAAGCCGGACATTCGGGTGCATGAGCTGGATATGGTAACCACGCAGGAACGTGAGCAAATCGTTGAGGTTTGGGGCAATACAGCGGTAGCATATCCAAACGAGCAAACGATTCACGGCTTGTTCGAAATGCAAACTGCGCAGACGCCGGAGCAGACAGCATTGTTCTTTGAAGGAGAAGCGCTGACCTATCGTGAACTGAATGCACGCGCCAATCGATTAGCTCGTACCTTGCGTAGTCAAGGCGTGACGAAGGATCGTCTGGTGGGTCTGATGACTGAGCGTTCGGTGGACATGATCGTAGGTATCTTCGGGATTTTAAAAGCCGGGGGTGCATATGTCCCCATCGATCCGACCTATCCAGAGGAGCGTATCCGCTACATGCTGGACGACTCGGGTGCGAAGCTGCTGTTGACGCAAAGCCATCTGGTGGACAAAGCAGCTATCGACGGTCACGTGCTGGTGTTGGATGGGGAGCAAACGGTGTACCACGAGGATGGTTCCAATCTGGAGCCGTGGTCCGGTCCGAACGATCTAGCCTATGTCATTTATACGTCGGGTACAACGGGGCAGCCGAAGGGCGTGATGCTGGAGCATCACGGGCTGTGCAATTTGAAAACGTATTTTGATCAGACGCTCAAGATCCGTACGTCGGATCATGCGTTGCTGTTCGCCAGCTATTCGTTTGATGCGGCTTGCTGGGAAATCTTCCAGGCGCTGTTCTGCGGAGCCACGTTGTATGTGCCAACGACAGAGACGATTTTGAACTACGAGCGGTTTGAGCAATATATGGCGGATCATCACATCACGGTGGCCGCTTTGCCGCCGACCTATGCGGTCTATCTGGATCCGCAGCGGATGCCACACCTGCGTATTCTGTTTACGGCGGGTTCAGCATCCTCAACCGAGCTGGTATACAAGTGGAAGGATCAAGTGGCGTACTACAACGGCTACGGTCCCACCGAAAACTCGGTGGCGACGTCGATTTGGCCCGTATCCGAGGATGAGAGAGCCGGACAACTGATTTCCATCGGACGCCCTGTGCCGAATCATCGGGTATACATGCTGGATGTGCATGGACATTTGGCTCCGGTAGGCGTAGCGGGTGAGCTGTGCGTGTCCGGTCCGGGTCTGGCCCGGGGTTATCTGGATCGTCCAGAGCTGACGGCTGAGAAATTTGTAATTAACCCGTTTGCGGCTGGCGAAGCAGGGTATGAGCGAATGTACCATACGGGTGACCTGGCGAGATGGATGCCGGACGGCAACATCGAATATTTGGGCCGGATCGACCATCAGGTGAAAATCCGGGGCTACCGGATCGAGCTGGGTGAGGTCGAGGCACAAATTTTGAAAGTGGAAGACGTACAAGAGGTCATCGTACTGGCCCAGGCGGACGAACAGGGGCAAAACCAACTGGTGGCGTACTATGTTGCTGAACGGGAAGTAAGCGCTGGTGAGCTGCGCAGCTTAATGGGCGAGGAGCTACCAAACTACATGGTGCCTTCGTATTTGGTACAGCTGGAGCAGATGCCACTGACACCGAACGGTAAAATCGACCGCAAGGCCCTGCCGGCACCAGAAGGCAGCCTGCAAAGCGGAGCGGATTATGCAGAGCCGCGCACAGCGCTGGAGCAGACTTTGGCTTCGATTTGGCAGGCTGTATTAGGAGCGAAGAGAGTCGGAATTCTGGATAATTTCTTTGATTTGGGCGGCGATTCGATCAAAGCGATCCAGGTATCCTCCCGTTTGCTGCAAGCGGGCTACAAGCTGGACATGAAGGATTTGTTCCAATATCCTTCCGTCTCGTTGCTGAGCGGTCATGTACACAAGGTCAGCCGCACAGCCGATCAACGCGTGGTTTCGGGAAGCGTCAAGCTGACTCCGATTCAACAATGGTTCTTTGGACAAACCTCAGCAGAGCCGCATTATTTCAACCAGTCGGTGATGCTGTATAGAGCACAAGGCTTCGATGAAGCCGCATTGCGTGAAACGGTGACCAAGGTAACGGAGCATCATGATGCTTTGCGTATGGTCTTCCGTCAGACCGAACAGGGCTATGAAGCGTGGAATCGCGGTTTGGACGAAGGCGAGCTGTACAGTCTGGACGTTGTTGATCTGACGGATGTGCAAAACATTACAGATGTTGCAGCAGCCATTGAAATGAAAGCCAATGCCATCCAAAGTTCCATTCGTCTGGACGAAGGACCGCTGGTGAAGCTGGGACTTTTCCGCTGCATGGATGGAGATCATTTACTGATTGCCATTCACCATTTGGTCATAGACGGGATTTCGTGGCGGATTGTGTTTGAGGATTTTGCCACGGGATATGAGCAGGCCGTTCGAGGAGAAGCGATTCGCCTGCCTTATAAAACGGACGGTTTCTCTGCTTGGGCAGAGCGCTTGTCTCAATATGCGAATAGTCCGGCGATCGAAAATGAACGCGAATATTGGCAGCATCTCGCTCAAATGGAAGTCGCATCGTTGCCTAAGGATCAAGAGAGAGCGGAGGGACAACATTCTCTAATCAGAGACACTGCGACGGTGACCGTGGCTTGGAGCGAACAGGAAACACGACTGCTGCTTCAGGAAGCACACCGTGCGTACCACACCGAGGTCAATGATCTGCTGTTAACCGCACTCGGCACAGCGGTATATAACTGGAGCGGTCAGGAGCGTGTGCTGGTCAATCTGGAGGGACATGGCCGGGAAGCCATTGTTCCAGATATCGACATCACGCGTACCGTGGGCTGGTTTACGAGTCAGTATCCGGTGCTGCTGGATGTGGACGGAAAGGCAGCAGTCGGGCAGCGAATCAAGCGGGTGAAGGAAGACCTGCGCCATGTGCCGCATAAGGGTATTGGCTACGGCATTTTAAAATATATGTCTCAGCATGATGCCCATCCTTCCTGGACCCTGCAGCCTGAAATTAGCTTTAACTATTTAGGACAATTTGATCAGGACTTGGAAAATGGGGATATTACGCTGTCTTCACATCCAGGTGGAGAGCCGATGAGTGACCATACCGTACTGGAGCATCCTTTGAATGTGAACGGAATGATTACAGCGGGCGCGCTGACACTGGAAATTCGCTATGACAGTAAGGTATATCATCAGCAAAATGTAGAAAAATTTGCGCAGTTGCTGCAGGAAAGCTTGCAGGAAGTGATCGCTCATTGTGCCTCCAAAGAGCGGAGTGAGCTAACACCAAGCGATGTATTGTTCAAAGGCTTGACGCTTGGGCAGCTGGAACAATTGACGGAGCAAACGGCTTCTGTAGGTGAACTGGAAAATGTATATGCTCTCTCGCCTATGCAGAAGGGGATGCTGTTCCATAATCTAATGGAGCCGCAGTCAGGCGCCTACTTCCAGCAAGCCTCGTTTGATCAAAAAGGAAGCTTTGATGTTGAACTTTTCCGCAAGAGTCTGGATGTACTGACACAGCGTCATGAAGCGCTGCGGACAAATTTCCATATGTTTGAGACAGGACACAGTCAGGAGCCATTGCAGATCGTATTCCGTCACAAAGATAGCGACCTTTCTTTCCAGGATATACGGGAAATGCAGGAAGCGGAGCAACAGGCGTATATCCAGGCGTTTAAGCAAGAGGACCAGGCTAGGGGCTTTAATCTCGGTACGGATGCACTCATGCGCGTACAGGTATTGCAGACCCATGAAGAAACGTATCATTTGGTATGGAGCTTCCATCATATTGTCATGGATGGCTGGTGCTTATCGCTCGTTACGGGTGAAGTGTTTGGTACGTACTTTGCGCTGCTGGAGCAGAAGCAGCCGGAGCTTGCAGCGATTACACCGTATGGTCAATATATCGAATGGCTAGAGCGTCAGGATGAACGTGCGGCAAAAGAGTACTGGAGCAGCTATTTGGCGGGCTTTGAACAGCAGACGTTGTTACCTGGATCGGATACTTTATGGAAGGAGCCAACGCCGGACAGCAAGGAAAAAGAAAAGGAACATGTTCCATCCACTATTGCCAGTGAGACTAGCGAATATATTTCTGAAAAAATGACGGTTGATCTGGACCCAACGTGGAGCGAAGCCATACACCGGATTGCGAAGCAGCAGCAGGTCACGATTAATACGCTGATGCAGAGCGTGTGGGGCCTTATTTTGCAGAAATATAACAACAACGAGGATGTTATTTTCGGTAGTGTCGTATCTGGACGTCCGACGGATATTGCTGGCGTAGAGCATATGATCGGTTTGTTCATTAATACGATCCCGGTGCGGATTCAAAGTGAACGGAATGCCACTTTTGTGGAAGTGATGCGGAAAACGCAGGAACAGGCACTGGCCTCGGGAGCCTATGACAGCTTCCCGCTGTATGAAATTCAGGCATTGACCGAGCAGAAACAGAACTTGATTAACCACATTATGGTATTTGAGAATTATCCGGTAGAGGAGCAAGTTGAGCAGCTTAGTGAAGTTCGTCCGTCCGCTTTTGAAATTACGAATGTAGAGGTTGTCGAGCAAACGAATTATGATCTGGACTTGATTGTGATGCCAGATGAGCTTTTCCGCATCATGTTCAGATACAACGCCAATGTATACGATCGGTCTACGATAGAGCGAATGCAGGGACATGTACTGCATGTCATCGAGCAAATCGTGAATAATCCGTATATCCGTGTGAATGAACTGGAATTGGTAACACCAGAAGAACAAACACAGATCGTTCAGGTCTGGGGGGATACGGCGGCAGCTTATCCGCAGGAGCAGACGTTAAGTGCGCTGTTCGAGGAACAGGCGGCACGAACACCGGATCAGGTGGCGGTGCTGTTTGGAGCAGAGACGTTGACCTACCGCGAGCTGAACGAGCGGGCGAATCGTCTGGCGCGGACGCTGCGTGCGGAAGGAGTGAAACCGGATCAGCCAGTAGGCATTCTGGTACAGCGCTCGCTGGACATGATCGTGGGCATCTATGCGATCCTCAAGGCAGGCGGAGCCTACGTGCCGATTGATCCAGAATATCCGGCGGACCGGATCCGTTTCATGCTGGAGGACTCGGAAGCGAAGCTGGTGCTGACGCAATCGCATTTGGCTGAACAGGCGTCGCTGAGCTTCGACGGCAAGGTGCTGGTGTTGGATCGTCCGGTGCTGGGTGGCAAGGACATGTACCACGAAGACGGCTCGAATCTGGAGCCACTGGCGGGTTCGCGTCATGTAGCCTACGTGATCTACACCTCCGGCTCGACTGGAAAACCGAAGGGCGTTATGGTCGAACACCATTCCGTGCTGAACCGGATTTTGTGGATGCATGACCGTTACGGCTTGAGTGCAGAGGATACGATCCTGCAAAAGACCGCCTTCACGTTCGACGTGTCGGTGTGGGAGCTGTTCTGGTGGTCGCTAGTTGGCTCGAAGGTGAGCTTGCTGTCGGTAGGCGGGGAAAAGAACCCGGAAGACATCGTCGACACGATTGCCCGCGATGGCGTGAGCACGATGCACTTTGTTCCCGCCATGCTGCATGCGTTCCTGGAGTACGTGGAGCAGCAGCCACGGGAAGTGATACAAGCGAAGCTGGGCACGCTGCGCCATGTCTTTGCCAGCGGCGAAGCGTTGCCACCACAGCATGTGGCCCGGTTCCAGCGGCTTGTGTCGAGCCTGGCTGGAGCGAAACTGATCAACCTGTATGGACCAACCGAAGCGACGGTGGACGTATCGTACTTTGATTGTGAACCGGATGGGGAATATGGAGTTATTCCGATCGGGAAACCGATTCAGAATATTCGTCTGTACATCGTGAAGGAAGGCACGGAGCAATTGCAGCCGATCGGGGTTGCAGGAGAACTGTGCATCGGCGGTGTAGGTGTAGCCCGCGGTTACCTGAACCGTCCAGAGCTGACGGCCGAGAAATTCGTAGCCGACCCGTTTGCTGGCGGGGAAGCCGGCTATGAACGGATGTACCGCACAGGCGATTTGGCGAGATGGATGCCGGACGGCAACATTGAATATTTGGGCCGGATCGACCATCAAGTGAAAATCCGCGGGTACCGAATTGAGCTGGGCGAGGTCGAATCGCAGCTGCTCCAAGTGGAATCGGTACGAGAAGTCGTGGTCACGGCGCGTGCGGATGAAACGGGACAAAAACAAATGGTGGCGTACTATGTCGCCGGGCAAGAAATGGGTGCCAGTGAGCTGAGAAGTGAGCTGGGCCGGGAGCTGCCAAGCTACATGGTGCCGTCGTACTTTGTACAGCTGGAGCAAATGCCGCTGAGTCCAAATGGCAAAATTGACCGCAAAGCCCTGCCAGCACCGGAAGTCAGCCTGCAAACCGGAGCCGATTATGTCGCACCGCGGACGTGGGTGGAAGTGAAGCTGGCACAAATTTGGCAGGATGTGCTGGGTCTCACGCAGGTCGGCGTGAAGGAAAACTTCTTCGAGATTGGCGGACATTCGCTGCGGGCGACGACACTGGCCTCGAAGATTCACAAGGAGCTGAACAAGCCGCTTCCACTACGCAGTATTTTTGAAGCACCAACGATTGAGCAACTAGCAGTCGTACTGGAAGGTCTCGATCAAGTAACATATGCGTCCATTCCGGTAACGGAAGAACGCAATTTCTACCCGTTATCTTCGGCGCAAAAACGACTGTATGTATTGCATCAGTTTGATCCAAGTGATGTGAACTACAACATGCCGTCGGTGCTGCAAGTGAGCGGTCCGCTGGACGTAAAACGAGTAGAAGATGTGTTCCGTCAACTGATCGCCCGCCATGCAACCTTGCGTACCCGCTTTGAGCTGGTGGACAATGAGCCGATGCAATGGGTTGAGGACACCGTGCCGTTCAAAGTGGAATATACGAAGGTACAAGCAGAGCGTGCAACTACGGATACAGATCAGGACACAGCTACAGCTACGGACACGACGGTCAGCCAGGAAGCACAAGAACGGGTACGACAGTTTGTGCGTCCGTTCGATCTGAAAGCTGCACCGCTGCTGCGGGTAGGCTTGGTGGATCTAGACGTACAAGGAGCAGAGCAGGCATCCCAGCATCTGCTCATGCTCGACATGCACCATATCGTTTCGGATGGTGTGTCGATGGAGGTGCTGACCGATGAATTTGTCCGCTTGTATGGCGGTGAAGAGCTATCACCATTGCGGATTCAGTACAAAGACTATGCGGTATGGCAGCAAAGCGAAGCCCACCAGGAGTGGATGCAGCGTCAGGAAGCGTACTGGCTGGGTACCTTCCGGGGCGGCGTGCCTGTGCTGGATCTGGCAACCGACTTTGCCCGTCCGGCGGTACAGAGTACGGCAGGGGATACGATCGAATTCGGACTGGAGCGTGAAGTTAGCGAACGCCTGAAAGAACTGGCTTCGCAAACAGGTTCAACCTTGTATATGGTGCTGCTGGCGGCGTACACCACGCTCTTGCATAAATACACAGGCCAAGAAGATATCGTAGTCGGCACGCCGATTGCTGGAAGACCGCATGCGGAACTGGAGAGTCTGGTAGGTGTCTTCATCAACACGCTGGCAATCCGCAATTATCCGTCTAGCGACCAATCGTTCCTGGATTATCTGCAAGAGGTGAAGGAGCATGCGCTCAGTGCTTATGAGCATCAGGACTATCCTTTTGAAGAGTTGGTTGAAAAGCTGAATTTGACGCGGGATACGAGCCGAAATGCGCTGTTTGACACGATGTTTGAGTTGAAAACATTGGAGCAGCAGGAGTTGCAGCTGGAAGGTCTGACCTTGAATTCATATCCGCTGGAAAATAATACGGCCAAATTTGATCTGAGCTTGGATGCAATAGAGCAGCCAGAAGGCATTCTGTGCCGTCTGGAATACAGCACGGCGCTGTACAAGCCTGAGACCATCGCGCGATTGGCGCAGCATTTTACCGAACTCATACGTGCAATTACACTGCATCCACAGCAGCCACTGGCAGCTTTGGAGATGGTACCTGCCGAGGAAAAAGCACAAATCATCTACGGTTTTGGAGATGTGGGGGTATCGGATGTTGCTGCTGCTGAAGCAGGAGCCTTATTCCATACCTTTGTGGAAGAACAGGCGCAGCTTGTACCGGATCACGTGGCGGTAGTGTACGAGGAGCAACAGCTTACGTACCGGAAATTGAACGAGCGTGCGAACCAATTGGCGCGGAGATTGCGGAACGAAGGCGTTGGACGCGAGTCGATGGTTGGCATCTTGAGTGAACGCTCGGTGGATATGTTGATCGGCGTACTGGCGGTGTGGAAGGCCGGCGGTGCGTACGTGCCGCTGGATGCAGACTATCCGTCCGAACGTATTCGTTTCATGCTGGAGGACAGCGGTGCGACGGTGCTGCTGACGCAAATCGGCTTGCAGGAGCGCGCGCAGGTCTGGCTGGAGGAAAGCAATGCCTCATTGGAACAAGCAACTGGACTGTGCTTGAATACGATGCTGGCGCTGGACGATGAGTCGCTGTACATCGGAGACACCACCGATATCGAGCCGATTAACGAACCGCAGGATCTGGCGTATGTCATTTACACGTCCGGTACAACAGGACGTCCGAAAGGGGTCATGATTGAGCATCACAGCTTGGTGAATACGGCTGCGGCGTATCGCCGAGATTACCGTCTGAGCGAGTTCCCGGTACGTTTGCTGCAACTGGCGAGCTTCTCCTTCGACGTCTTCGTCGGGGATATCGCGCGGACGCTCTATAACGGCGGCACGATAGTTATTTGTCCGAAAGACGACCGGATTGATTTTAGCCGTTTGTATGGCTGGATTCGCGATTACCAGATTACCGTGTTCGAATCGACCCCGGCCCTGATCGTACCGTTTATGCAGCATGTGCATGAACAGGGGCTGGACATGAGCAGTCTGGAACTGCTGATCACCAGCTCGGATAGCTGCAGCGTGACAGATTACCGGGTGCTGCAAGAACGGTTTGGCGCGGATATCCGCATTATGAACAGTTACGGCGTCACGGAAGCGGCGATTGACTCCAGCTTCTATGATGAAGAGCTGTCGAAGCTGCCAAGCAGCGGCAATGTGCCGATTGGCCAGGCGTGGCTGAACGCCCGCTTCTACATCGTGGACAGCCAGCTGAATCCGGTGCCGATCGGCGTACTGGGTGAGCTGTGCATTGGCGGAGCCGGGGTGGCACGAGGCTACCTGAATCGTGCAGACCTGACCGCCGAGAAATTCGTAGCGAATCCGTATATACCGGGTGAACGATTGTACCGCACAGGCGATTTGGCGCGGTGGATGCCGGACGGCAATGTGGACTTTATCGGCCGGATGGATGATCAGGTCAAAATCCGGGGCTTCCGGATTGAACTGGGCGAGGTGGAAGCACAGCTGCTGACCGTGGACGGCATTCAGAAAGCCATCGTCACCGCCTGGGAAAACGAAGATGGAGACAAGGATTTGTGTGCGTATGTCGTAGCCTCTGAGGCGCTGAATTTGCCCGAGCTGCGTAACATGCTGCAGCCCAAGCTGCCGGGTTATATGATCCCAACATATGTTGTACAACTGGATCAATTCCCGCTGACACCAAACGGAAAAATTGACCGCAAAGCGTTGCCTGCGCCGGAAGCGCGCCTTGAAGGAGGCACAGCGTACGTGGCACCGCGGACACTGCTGGAAGAGCAGTTGGTACGTATTTGGCAAAGTGTTCTGAATCATCCGCAGATCGGTATTAAGGACCATTTCTTTGAAGTCGGAGGACATTCTCTGCGCGCGACAACACTGATGGCGAAAATCCATCAGGAGCTGAATTACAAGCTGGCGCTGCGAGATATTTTCCAATATCCGACGATTGAGCAACTGGTACAGGTGATGGGAGAAGATCAGACACAGCAAACGTATGTATCCATCCCTGTTGCGGAGGAACGTGCATATTATCCGGTTTCCTCGGCGCAAAAACGGATGTACGTGCTGAGTCACCTGGAAGGCGGAGAGGTTAGCTACAATATGCCGGGCGCTTTGATTATTGAAGGTTCCTTGGATAAAACGCGACTGGAGCAAGCCTTCCGCCAGCTGATTGTCCGTCATGAAGCCCTGCGAACCCGATTCGACATGGTGGATGGCGAGGTGATTCAACGGATTGAATCGGGCGTCGCATTCAACGTGGAGCATGTGCAGGCAAGCGAAGAAGAGACCCAGCAGTACGCACAGGACTTTGTACGTGCATTTGATCTCGCACAAGCACCGTTGCTGCGGGTTCAGTTGGTGGAAACCGGACCGGAGCGTCACGTCATGCTCTATGACATGCACCATATTATTTCGGATGGCGTGACTGAAGGCATTATCGTGCAGGAGTTCTCTCAATTGTATGAAGGCAAAGAACTGCCGCCCCTGCGCATTCAGTACAAGGACTATGCGGTTTGGCAGCATGCCGATATGCAAAGTGAACGTCTTCGTGAGCAGGAAAGCTACTGGCTGAACACGATGGCTGGTGACATTCCAGCACTGGATATGCCAACAGATTTTGCAAGACCAGCCGTACAGCGTCTAGAAGGAGATCGATTGGAATTTGCGATCAGCCTGGAGGACAGCGAGCAGTTGAAACAGCTGGCCGCGCAAACCGGCTCCACCTTATACATGGTGTTGCTAGCCGCATATAGCACGCTCTTGCATAAATATTCGGGGCAGGAGGACATTATCGTCGGCACGCCGATTGCCGGAAGACCGCATGCGGAACTGGAGGGCTTGGTAGGCGTATTCCTCAACACGCTGGCGATCCGCAATTATCCGGCTGGCGACAAAACGTTCCTGGATTATCTGCAAGAGGTCAAAGAGCATGCGCTCAGTGCTTATGAGCATCAGGATTATCCTTTTGAAGAACTGGTAGAAAAGCTGAATTTAACGCGGGATACGAGCCGGAATGCGCTGTTTGACACGATGTTTGAGCTGAAAACATTTGAACAGCAGGAGTTCGAGCTGGAGGGTCTGACCTTTAAAACGTATCCGACGGACAATCATACGGCCAAATTTGATCTGACCTTGGATGCAGTGGAGCAGCCGGAAGGCATTCTGTGCAGTCTGGAATACAGCACGGCGCTGTACAAGCCTGAGACCATCGCGCGATTGGCACAGCATTTTACCGAACTTGTTCGTGCAATTACCCTTCATCCGCAGCAGCCACTGGCAGCTTTGGATATGGTGACTGTCGAGGAAAAGGCACAAATCATCTACGGTTTTGGAGATGTGGGAGTATCGGATGTTGCTGCTGAAGCAGGGGGCTTGTTCCATACCTATGTGGAAGAACAGGCGCAGCTTATACCGGATCACGTGGCGGTGGTGTACGAAGAGCAGCAGCTTACGTACCGCACACTGAACGAGCGTGCGAACCAATTGGCCCGTAGACTGCGGAATGAAGGTATTGGCCGCGAGTCGATGGTCGGCATCTTGAGTGAACGTTCGGTAGACATGCTGGTCGGCGTATTGGCGGTGTGGAAAGCTGGAGGCGCATATGTGCCGCTAGATGCAGACTATCCGTCCGAACGTATTCGTTTCATGCTGGAGGACAGCGGTGCGACGGTACTGTTGACCCAAATCGGCTTGCAGGAGCGTGCACAGGTATGGCTGGAAGAAAGCCGACAGGCCTTGGCCGGAGAGCAGACTGAGGGCGAGTTGGAAACAGCGGCTGGCGCTGAGACGATGGAATCAAGTACTCTCCATGGAACCCTGAATGGAACAGCAGATTCGCCACCTGATAGCGAAGCAACATCCGAACCGGCAACGGGGTTGCGTCTGCATACCGTACTTGCGTTGGACGATGAGTCACTGTACACCGGGGATACCACAGACGTCAATCACATCAATGAACCGCAGGATCTGGCGTATGTGATCTACACCTCCGGTACAACGGGACGTCCGAAGGGCGTCATGATTGAGCATCGCAGTTTGGTGAATACGGCTGCGGCATACCGTCGGGATTACCGTCTGAACCAGTTCCCAGTACGGTTGTTGCAACTGGCGAGCTTCTCCTTCGACGTGTTCGTCGGGGATATCGCACGGGTGTTCTATAATGGCGGAACGATGGTCATTTGTCCGAAAAATGACCGGATTGATCCAAGCCGTCTATATGGCTGGATTCGCGACTACCAGATTACGGTGTTCGAATCGACCCCGGCCCTGATCGTACCGTTTATGCAGCATGTGTATGAACAGGGACTGGACATGAGCAGTCTGGAACTGCTGATCACCAGCTCGGATAGCTGCAGCGTGACAGACTACCGGGTGCTGCAAGAACGGTTTGGCGCGGATATCCGCATTATGAACAGCTACGGCGTCACGGAAGCGGCAATCGACTCTAGCTTCTACGACGAAGAGCTGTCGAAGCTGCCAAGCAGCGGCAATGTACCGATTGGTCAGGCGTGGCTGAACGCACGGTTTTACATCTTGGACAGCCAGTTAAATCCGGTGCCGATCGGCGTGCTGGGCGAGCTGTGCATTGGCGGTGCCGGGGTGGCACGAGGCTACCTGAATCGTGCGGACCTGACCGCCGAGAAATTCGTGGCCAATCCGTTCGTGCCAGGTGAACGACTGTACCGCACAGGCGATTTGGCGCGGTGGATGCCGGACGGCAATGTAGACTTTATCGGGCGGATGGATTATCAAGTGAAAATCCGCGGCTACCGGATCGAGCTGGGCGAGATTGAAACGGCGATCCAGCGGGTGCCAGGCGTGCGTCAAGCAGTAGTCATCGACCGGACGGATGAGCGTGGACACAAGTACTTGTGCGGATACATCACGGGAGAAGCCGAGCTGCGGATCGAGGAGGTACAGGCCGAGCTGGAAGCAGGACTGCCAGCACATATGGTACCTGCACGCTTGATGCGTCTGGAGACCTTGCCACT
>NZ_JBRECM010000023.1:0-17948 GCF_052906305.1 Paenibacillus sp. SER-28
TCGATCCGGTAACCCCGGATTTTCACCTGATGGTCCATCCGACCCAAATATTCAATGTTGCCGTCCGGCATCCATCTCGCCAAATCGCCTGAATGATACATCCGCTCATGGTCTGACTTGTCATCAGCAAACGGATTATTCACAAATTTCTCGGCCGTCAGTTCTTCACGTTTCCAATACCCACGGGCCAATCCTTCCCCTGCAATACATAACTCACCCGGTACGCCGACGGGCTGCAATTCTCCATTCGCATTCATGATATAGATTTGGGTATTCGCAATAGGACGGCCAATATTAATGTGCTCCGCATGGGTCAGTTCCTGCACGGTCGACCACACCGTCGTTTCTGTAGGTCCGTACATGTTATAAATGCGAGGACCGTTTATTTCTTGCAGTGCTGCGAGCAGCTTGGACGGAAGGGCTTCGCCCCCGACCATAATGGCCTTCACGCTTTGCAGTGTGCGGGAACCTGCTTCATGACCCAGCAGCATTTGTAACCGGGATGGGGTCATTTGCAACATCTCAATCGAATGTTGAGTAATCAATTCACCCAGCGCCTGCGGATTCACCTGATGCTGGCTGTCGCCAAGCACCACCGTCATTCCACCCAACAAGGGCAAGATGGTTTCCAAGACGAAAATATCAAATGAAATAGTCGTCAGTGACAAAATGGTTTGGCTCGCTTCAAAGTCAATGACTTCACGCATCCCGGTAATAAAGTTGAGGACCGAGCGATGCTGGAGCATAACTCCTTTCGGATTTCCAGTCGAACCCGACGTATAGATGACATAAGCCAAATGCTCTGACCGGGCAATCGTCTCCAGGTTGCCGCTCTCTCCCTGATACAAGGCTACATCCTCAAGAAACATGGTATTGGCATGGCAATGATGCTCTTCTGCCAGCTCACGACGGGTTAGAAGCACTGCGGCCTCGCTATCTTCCAGCATGTATGCAATACGAGAGGACGGAAATTCGGGATCAATCGGCACATAAGCACCGCCTGCTTTGAGAACGGCCAGGAGACCTACGATCATTTCCACTGAGCGCTGTACCATCAGACCGACCAGCTTGTCAGGTCCTACTCCTTGTGCTTGAAGCATTCGGGCCAATGAATTCGCCCGTTCATTCAGTTCCCGATAAGTCAGACGCTGATGTCCAAACACCAATGCCACCTGATCCGGCGTATATTCTACCTGCTCCTCAAACAGCTGATGGATCGTCTGATGAGACGGAAAAGCACAAGCGGTGTCATTAAATGCCGCTGTAATCTGCTGCTTTTCCGCCGCTGTGAGTAGTTCCAGCTCTTCAACACGAACATGCGGATTGAGCGAAATTTGCTCCAGTAGGCGTGCAAAATGCCCATACAGACGCTCAATACCTGCTTGATCAAAGCTGAGCGTGTTATACATAAAACGAATCTTGATGCCTTCACCCGGCATCACGACGACGTTCAGATCATAGTTGGTTGCCTCTGTAGACACCACGTTCGAAATCGTAAATTTTTCCTGTCCATCACTGCCCAACTGCTCTACCTGCTGCTCCACCGGATAATTTTCAAATATCATAATATGATTGATTAAATCCTGTTTCTGCTCGGTCAGTGCTTGAATTTCGTACAGCGGGAACGCATCATAACCATTGGAAGCCAGCGCCTGCCGCTGTGTTCGTTTCATCAGCTCGACAAAGGTTTCACCTTGTTCAGACTGCACGCGCACTGGAATCGTGTTAATGAATAGCCCAATCATGTGCTCCACACCTGGAATATCCCCTGGGCGACCGGACACAACGCTGCCAAACACAACATCCGAACTGTTATTATATTTTTGCAACAAGACGCCCCATACCGTCTGAATCAGCGTATTGATCGTCACCTGATTTTGCTTCGCCACTTGTTCGATCTGGGCAACCAGCTCTGGCTGGAATTCGCAATCCAGATCTTCAGCAACATATTCCCCGGTGTGCAACGATTTAGGCTGTATTTTTTGCTGCGGGAGCGTAATTTGCTGCTCATAATCTTCCAGATACCCACGCCAGTATTGCAAAGCTGCCTCACGGTCCTGACGTTCCAGCCATTCAATAAATCGACTGAACGGCGTGACAGGCTCCAGCGCTGGCTCATGACCCGCACGCAGTGCCAGATAGCTGCCGAATACCTCCTGTGTCATAAAGGACAAGCACCAGCCATCCATCAAAATATGATGGAAGCTCCAGATAAAGTGATATGTTTCATCCCCGGTTTGCAGGATCGAAATACGAATGAGTGCATCTTCTGCAAGATTGAATCCTTTCGCTTTATCGGCAAGGGTAAAAGCTTCAACACGAGCTTCTCGTTCCTCTTTTTCTAGTCCGCGCAAGTCTTCATAATATAATTGCCCGCTACGATTACGGAAGACGACCTGCACAGGCTCATCCTTCCAGAAGTTGATAAAGTTCGTCCGCAATGCCTCATGACGCTGTACGAGCAGATCAAAGCTTTTGCTGAAAGCAACCACATCAAACCGTCCATTCCATTCAAAGGTGGCCTGCTCAAAGTAAGCTGCCGAACTCTCATCCATTAGACTGAAGAAGAGCATACCTTTTTGCATCGGTGTCAAAGCATACACATTTTCTAGTTCACCCATATCTTGTGTATCTTTCACCAATTGCTCCAGCTCGTCCAGCGTTACATGTTTTAACAAGACATCACTTGGGGTCAACACCGTTCTTTCCTGCGCAACGCAATGGCTAATCACCTCACGCAAGCCGGATGCCAGTAGTTCTCCCAGCCGTGCAATCGTTTCATGACGGAACTGCGTTGTGCCGTAGCGAATAGTGAACATCAGCTCCCCATCCTCGATTAATCCATTGATATCTAGTGCAAAATCCATAGCGGCGTTCGTGCTAACAGGCACACCAATGGAATAGGAGGAAGGCACCAGATCGTTGCCTTTATAATCCTGATCGAATTGGCCCAAATAGTTAAAACTGATCTCAGGCTGAGTCTTTAACTGCACGCCTGCTTTTTCCAGCACATTCATATCTGACAGGTATCGCAAAATACCATAACCGATGCCTTTTTGCGGAATATGACGCAGCCCTTCCTTAATCCGTTTGATCAGACGAGCCGTATTTCCCCCTTGTCCCAGACTTCCATCCAGTACAACCGGGAACTGGCTCGTAAACCAGCCGACCGTGCGCGTAATATCCACGTCGGGTACAACGGCTTCCCGTCCATGGCCCTCCAGGTTGACCAACACCCGTTCGGAACCGGACCAGTCATACACGGCTTTGCCGAGTGCGGCCAGCAACAGGTCATTCATTTCCGTGTTGTATGCGCGATGAGCTTGTTTGAGCAACTGCTCGGTTTCCTGCTTCGTCCAGCGCACAGTGACAACCTCACTGTCTCCGAGCCGTGCATTGTCATTGGCAAAATCCTTCGGCAAAGGCTTCGCGAGGCTTGCTTCTGCTTGTTCGATATGCTGCCAGTAGGCTAGCTCCCGCTCCATCGTCGCACGATTCGCGTAGGCTGACAGCTGTTTGGCCCATACCTGGAAAGAATCTGTTTTATGCGGCAGTCGAATAGTTGTGCCTGTTTGACCTGCAACAGCCTGCTCATAACCGGATGCCAAATCCTCCAGCAAAATACGCCACGATACGCCGTCCACAACCAAATGATGAATGACGATTAGCAAATGGTCGCCCCCAGCGCAATGGAACAGACCAAGCTTCACAAGCGGACCCTCGCTCAAATGAATGCTCGCTTGAATTTCACTCGCCTTAGCTTCTACAGCGGTGAATTCGTCTTCCACTCCGCTAAAATCTATAATGTCCAGCGTGTATAGCTCGCCTTCCTCCACACTGCGGTTCCAAGCGACATAACCCTGCTCCGTCTCACGGAATACCGTGCGCAATGCGTCATGATGCTGGACAATACGTTCCATCGTACGGCGCAACGCTTCTATGTCAAACCGCCCAGCTCGATACAGCATCATCGCCTGGTTGCTGTGGTGCAGGTCTACCGGCTGCTGCTCGAAGAACCACCGCTGAATGGGTGTCAGTTCCACCTGGCCTACGACTTCTTCCTGACTGGCCATCTTGCCATCTGTACGAAGTAAAGGACTGAGTGACGCTACCGTCGGATTGCTGAACAAATCTTTCATGTCCAGTCGATAGCCTGCTTGCAACAATCGGGAGGATACTTGCAAGGCTTTGATCGAATCGCCGCCCAGTTCAAAGAAGTTATCCTGCGTGCCTACCGCTTCCACGCCGAGTACTCCAGCCCATACCGCAGCCAGTACTTGCTCCACCGTGGTACGCGGTGCGACATAGGCTGCACTGGTATGAATACTTCCTTCCGGTTCCGGCAAGGCCTTGCGGTCGATTTTTCCGTTGCTCGTCAGGGGGATCGTCTCCAGTCGCATCAAACGTGCAGGCACCATGTGCGCTGGCAGCCCGGCTTCCAGTTCGGCCTGTACCTCCTCAATCCGCAGCTCAGCTTCTCCCGTGATGTATCCGCACAAGTACTTGTGCCCACGCTCATCCGTCCGGTCGATGACTACCGCTTGACGCACACCCGGTGCCCGCTGGATCGCCGTTTCAATCTCGCCCAGCTCGATCCGGTAGCCCCGGATTTTCACTTGATAGTCCATCCGGCCGATAAAGTCCACATTGCCGTCCGGCATCCACCGTGCCAAGTCACCTGTGCGGTACAATCGTTCACCCGGTACGTACGGGTTTGCCACGAACTTCTCGGCCGTCAGGTCCGCACGATTCAGGTAGCCTCGTGCCACCCCGGCACCGCCAATGCACAGCTCGCCCAGTACGCCGATCGGCACCGGATTCAACTGGCTGTCCAAGATGTAGAAGCGTGCGTTCAGCCACGCCTGACCAATCGGCACACTGCCGCTGCTTGGCAGCTTCGACAGTTCTTCGTCGTAGAAACTAGAGTCGATTGCCGCTTCCGTGACGCCATAGCTGTTCATAATACGAACATCCGCGCCAAACCGTTCTTGCAGCACCCGGTAGTCTGTCACACTGCAGCTATCCGAGCTGGTGATCAGCAGTTCCAGACTGCTCATGTCCAGTCCCTGTTCATGCACATGCTGCATGAATGGTACGATTAAAGCCGGTGTGGATTCGAACACCGTAATCTGATAGTCGCGAATCCAGCCGTACAGACGGCTTGGGTCAATCCGGTCGTCTTTCGGGCAGATGACCATCGTGCCGCCGTTATAGAGCGCCCGCGCAATATCGCCGACAAACACGTCGAAGGAGAAACTTGCCAGTTGCAGCAATCGTACCGGGAACTGGTTCAAACGGTAATCCCGGCGGTAGGCCGCGGCTGTGTTTACCAAACTGTGATGCTCGATCATGACCCCTTTCGGGCGTCCCGTTGTACCGGACGTATAGATCACATACGCCAGATCCTGCGGCTCATTGATAGGTTCCACATCCGTGGCATCCCCGATGTACAGCGACTCATCGTCCAGCGCCAGTACGGTGTGCAGACGCAAGTTCGCTGCGGATTCGGATGCTGCTTCGCTATCAGATGACGAATCTGATTTTAAGCTTAATCCCTCATTAAGGCTGTCTCTTTCTATCGTTTCAATGCTAACCGCCGTTTCCAGCTCACCCTCAGCCTGCCCTCCGGCCAAAGCCTGTCGGCTTTCCTCCAGCCATGCTTGGGCACGCTCCTGCAAACCTGTTTGAGTCAGTAGCACTGTCGCACCGCTGTCCTCCAGCATAAAGCGGATACGTTCGGACGGATAATCCGCATCTAACGGTACATATGCCCCGCCGGCTTTCCATACTGCCAATACGCCGACCAGCATGTCCACCGAGCGCTCGCTCAAAATACCAACAATGGATTCGCGCCCAATGCCTTCATTCCGCAATCTACGAGCAAGTTGGTTCCCACGCTCGTTCAGCTCACGGTATGTAAGCTGCCGCTCCTCGTATACAACTGCCACGTGATCCGGTACAAGCTGCGCTTGTTCTTCCACATAGGCGTGGAACAACCCTTCTGATTGCTTTTCATCACTCCATGCAGATACGCCTACTGATCCAAAACCGTCGATGATTTTCGCTTTTTCCGAAACAGTCACTAGCTCCAGCTCATCTACCAGCGCATCTGGTCTGTTAATCGCTTCTTCAATCATATGCAGCAAATGCTCACGGATTTGCTCTACAGCTGTACGTTCCAATACTCGCGCGTTGTACTCCAAATGGACATGAATTTCATCCCCCGGCACAACCGTAATGTTGAAATCATAGTTCGTTTGCTCTGACATTGAAGCATTGGCAATCGTAAAACCGTTCGTGTCACGGCTGCCCATGTTCTCCATGCGCTGTTCCACTGGGTAGTTTTCAAACACCATAATATGGTTCACCAGGTCCTGTTTTTGCTCTGTCAGGGCCTGAATTTCATATAACGGATAGGTTTCAAAGGTACGGGAAGCCAGTGCCTGCTCCTGTATCTGCTTCATTAACGCAGCAAACGTCATATCTTTCTCACTGTGAATCCGTACAGGAACCGTGTTAATGAACAAACCAATCATTTTATCGATGCCTGGAATATCCGCTGATCTGCCGGATACGACACTGCCAAATACAACATCCCGACTGTTGTTATACCGTTGCAGCACAACGCCCCACGCTGCTTGCAGAAGTGTATTGACCGTCACTTGCTTTTGCTTAACCAGCTTGTTCATCCGTTCCGTCACTTCGCGGTCCAGTGTAAACGAAAGCTTGTCCGCTTCATATTCTTTAGCGTGACCGTCCAGCTGTTTTGCCTGCGGCAATACCGTCTGCTGCTCGAAACCAGCAAAATAATCACTCCAGAACCGTTCAGCCTCTGCTTTGTCCTGCCGCTCCAGCCATTCAATATATTCGCTGTATGGCGTTACCGGGACAAGCTCCGGCTTGCGGTCTTCGAGGATGGCAAAGTACGTATTAAATGCTTCCCCCACAACTAGGAACAAGCACCAGCCGTCCATCAAAATATGGTGGAAGCTCCACACAAAACGGTACGACTCCTCGCCTGTACGCAAAACAGACACCCGCATCAGCTCGCCAGAGCTGAAATTAAAGCCCTCGGCTTTGTCACGCTCAGCAAAATCAGCAATGTATGCGTCCTGCTCTCCTTGTCCCATTGAGCGCACATCTTCAAAACGGAACCCGGCATGTTTATGACGGTACACCACCTGTAAAGGCTGCTCATTCCAGCCGCTATAAAAATTCGTTCTGAATATTTGATGGCGATCCACCAGTTGATTTAAGCTTTCGGCAAAAGCCTCCACTTGAAAGCTGCCTTGCAGATCAAATGTCGCCTGCTCAAAGTACGCCCCGGATTTCGGCTCCATTAAGCCGTGGAACAGGATGCCTTTTTGCATGGGTGTGAGCGAATAAACATTTTCCAGCTCACCCGCAGCAGACGTCTGCTCTACAATATGTTCAAGCTCTCCAGCCGTCAGTCCTTGGAAGGACAAGTCGCTTGGCGTCAGCTCTGGCAACTCTTTTTCCACACAGTGAGCCAATACCTCACGCAAGCTCTCCTGCAGCAGATCAGCCAGCTTTTTGATTGACTTTTTCATGAACGTTTTGTTGCTGTAGCTGATCGTCAGTTCCAGTGCACCGTCCGTGATCATGCCGTTGATATCCAGAGCATACCGCTTGGTTAACGTGTCACTAATGGAAGCTCCGATGGAATAAGGAGACATGCGAAAGGCATTTTTCTTTAAATCCTGATCGAATTGTCCGAGATAGTTAAAGCTGATTTCCGGCTCGGCGACAAAAGCGGCTTCCCCTTCCCCGTCAGCAAGATATCTCAAAATCCCGTATCCAATTCCTTTATGCGGCAAACGGCGCAGTCCTTCCTTGACGTTCTTGACACGCCGTCCCACATTCTGTTCCTCGCCCATATCGAGTACAACCGGGAATTGGCTGGTAAACCAACCGACCGTACGCGTAATATCCATATCCGGCAAAATGGCTTCCCGTCCGTGACCCTCCAGATTTACAAGCACCTGACGGATGCCTGCCCACTCCTGAATTGCGGTGCCCAGAGCTGTCAGCAATAGGTCGTTCGCTTCCGTATTGTAGGCACGATGGGCTTGTTTCAAGAATTGTTCCGTTTCTTCTACCGTCCACGCTACTGTCAGTGTCCGATCATCGCGAAGCTGTGGCTTGACCTGAGATTTACGAGTGTAATCTTTAGGCAAGGATGCCTGACTCTTCCCTGCTTGCTCAATCTGCTGCCAATACGCACGCTCACTCTTCAACGCTGTGTTGTTCGCATAAGCGGACAGCTGGTCAGCCCAAAGGCGGAAGGAATCTGTCTTATTAGGCAAACGGACAGACTCGCCCCGTAAAGCCTGCTCATAACCGGATGCCAAATCCTCCAGCAAAATACGCCAAGACACGCCGTCGACTACCAAATGGTGGATCGCTACCAACAAATGGTCTCCATCCGGGCAACGGAACAGACCCAGTTTCACCAAAGGGCCTTCATCTAGACGGATACTGCTTTGAATTTCGCTGGCTTTGCTCTCCAGCAAATGAGCAAAGTCAGACTCATTTGTAAAATCAACCACTTCCAGGCTGTACAGTTCTCCTTCTTGCACGCCACGGTTCCATGCTTCATACCCACCGTCCGCATTTTGGCGGAATACGATGCGCAAAGCATCATGGTGCTCTACAATGCGTTGCAGTGCCTGATGAAGCGCCGTTTCGTCCAAACGATCCTCACGGTGCAGCATCAGAGCCTGATTATAGTGCTCAGGCTTTGATGGCTGCTGCTCAATGAACCAGTGTTGAATCGGTGTCAATACCACGTTTCCACTGACTTCTCCTTGATCGGAAACGCGGGTCACCCGCTGCACCCGTCCATTCAGCTCAGCAATCGTCGGATACTGGAACAGCTCTCTCATTTCCAGCTTGTAACCATTTTGCAGCAGTCTTGAAGACACCTGGATGGCCTTAATCGAGTCGCCCCCCAGATGGAAAAAGTTATCCAGCACACCAATATGCTCGATACCAAGTACAGATTGCCACACGGACACTAGCGTCCGTTCTACCTCATTACGGGCTGCTACGTAATCCTCACCGGAATCCACGCTGCCCTCCGGTTGCGGCAACGCCCGACGATCCACTTTGCCATTTGGTGTCAACGGCAATTGCTCCAGCTGCACAAAATATGACGGTACCATGTAACCCGGCAATTCTTGGCTCAAGGCGCTTCGCAGCTCACTAGCCGCGATATCCGCAAGAGTGACTACATATGCACAGAGCTGCTTTTGCCCCTGCTCATCCTCACGTGCAATGACGACGGCTTCTTGCACCGCTTCCAGCTTCAACAGCTGCGCTTCCACCTCACCCAGCTCGATCCGGTAGCCCCGAATTTTCACCTGTGCGTCGATCCGTCCTTTGTATTCCAGCGTCCCGTCCTCATTCCAGCGCACCAAATCGCCTGTGCGGTAGCAGCGCTCTCCGCTGCGGAACGGACTATCTACGAACTTTTCAGCCGTCAAATCCGGACGGTTCCGGTAGCCACGTGCCACCCCGTCGCCGCCGACGATCAACTCCCCCCATGCCCCGACAGGCTGAAGCTGCATGGAACGGTCTACGACATACGCTGTGGAGTTGTGGATCGGACGCCCAATCGGCACCGCTTCCAATTGCACGCTGGCAATCGCATGAGTTGTAGAAAAAGTTGTATTTTCTGTCGGCCCATAGCCGTTAATGATCCGCAGGGACGGATGAGCCTCCAGCACCCGGTTAATGTGCGGTACGGACAGCACATCACCACCGACCAGCAGTTCTTGTACCCCCTCGAACAGCTCCAAGTCCTGCTGAGATAGCTGGTTAAAGAGCGGTGCAGTCAGCCACATTGTTGTGATACCATGGTTGCGCACGGCTTCCTTGAGCTTTGGAGCGTCCAAAATGACATCCTGACTTACCAGCACGAGCTGTCCACCATTTAGTAGCGCACCCCAAATTTCGAAGGTGGACGCGTCAAAGACAACGGCGCCAGTTTGCAAAATGCGTGTATCAGCATCTAATTGCGCATAGTTTGTACTTTTCACCAAACGCACAACATTGCGATGTTCTACCATAACCCCTTTGGGCTGTCCGGTTGTGCCCGAAGTGTACATCAAATAAGCTAGTCGGTTTCCAAATTTACGTTCTTGTTCTCCAGCGGTGCTGTCTACGACAGACGAGGATGATTCCTTTAAAATCTCATTTTTCAGATTTGTATAATCGGTATAATCCGCATGATAAGCCTCGTTTTGCTCCCAATGTACGGTATTCAAGCTTTGGTCATTCTCTGCCCCGTACACCTTAGTATCGCTCAGATCCAGTACGATTCCGGTGTATTCCTCCGGTTGCTGTTCTGCGCGCTGCACCAGCAGCAACTTCGCCCCCGAATCTTCCAACAGGTAACGTACACGTTCAGCCGGATAATCAGGATCAATCGGTACATATGCGCCGCCCGCTTTGAGAATCGCCAACATGCCGACGATCATATCCGTGGAACGCTCAGCAACGATACCTACAGTTTGTTCGGCGGTAACACCGTGTCCGCGCAACGTGTGAGCCAGTCGATTTGCTTTTACATTCAGTTCGCCATAAGTTAAACGGGCATTTCCGAACACAACTGCTGTCTGATTCGGTGTACGTTCAGCCTGTTCCTCAAACAATTCATGAATGCCTGCTTCGTGTGGATATTCCACCGCTGTAGCATTGAATACGTCGACGATTTGCGCCCGTTCTTCCTCACTGATCAGCGACAATTCCTGTATCCGCTTGTGTGGGCCCTGCACCATATGCTCCGCCACACTCAAAAATTGTCGAATAATTCGAGCAATTTCCTGTTCACTAAACAGTTCGGTACGATAATCTAGGTACAGCACGAGTCTATCATCATCCAGCATTTCAACCATGTGAATATCGAAGTCGTTCACTGTATCTCCGCAGAAATCGTTATCTACCTGCTGAATCGCTTCATCAAACCGGGAGAAACTCAAGGTACGGTACTGAATGGAAGCACCAAACAGACGCTGAATGTCCAGACTGCTTTGCTGTTCACGCAAATCCTGAATAATTTTGTTGTACGGGTAACGCTGATGCCGCAAAATGGATGCCTGCTCCTTCCCTACACCCTGCAGGAAGGTCAGCAGTTCGGATTCTGGTTCGACCAACAGGCGCGTAGCCACAGTGCTGACGAACATACCGATGGTATCCTTTTCCTTCTTAGACGTACGGTTGGCATAGAGTGTCCCCACGCTTAAGTCCTGCTCTCCCGTCACTTTATGCAAATAAATATACAGAGCCGCCAGGAAGAACGTAAAAATACTAATTTTATGTTCCTCGCAAAAAGCCGTAACACCACGATACAACTCATGTTCCAGTATAAAGCTCTCCCGGCGTGCAGCTGTGCTCAGTGTCAGCGGGTTATATGATTTCAAACCTGTAGTCTCTGGCAAATCAGCAAACTTTTCCGTCCAGTACGTTTTGTCCTTTTGATAACGGTCTGATTGCTCATAGCTTTGCTCTACCTGGATAAAATCCAGATAGGGAATGCCCTTGGTCGGCGTATCTTGACCTGTACCATGCACAATATCCATATAATGTCCGGTGATTTCATTAATGGCCTGATTCATGGACACGCCGTCTGAGATAATATGATGCATTTTAAAATTAAACCAGGTTTCTTCTGCTCCGAGCTGCAAGATAACAAATCGGTACAGCTGCGAATCCAACAATGAGAACGGCTGTGGATTATGGCGCTTTAACCATTCCTTTGCTTCTTCCGGGATAACTTGGAGCGTTTCTATACTTTCCGCCGTAAACGGCTCTACATATTGATACGGAATCCCATCCTGAGCAGTAATTTTGATACGAAAAGAATCATTTTGGGCAATTACCCGGTTCATTGCTTGCTGCAAGGCATCTATACGAACAGTTCCCCTGATTTTTACTGTTGCAATAATTGTTGATGTGTTCCGATTAGGATACAGAAGCTCCGTATACCAAATCCGTTGCTGTGGCTGGCTTAGCGAAAACAATTGAACATCTTGCTGTGTCATCCGTCTCTCTCCTCGCAAAATAGATATTGGTAAAAGGAAATTCGCATATTTATGCGGTTTGTTCCTCGGGATGCTTTCGAAATTGAAGCTCATACAGCTCTGCATAATGACCGCCCTCGGCAAGGAGCTGATCATGGGTACCCTGCTCTTTCAGCTCGCCATCGGCAAGGACACAGATCGTATCCGCCCGTTCAATCGTAGACAATCGATGGGCAATAACTAATGTCGTACGATCCTTCATCAGCTCATTTAAGCCCTGTTGGACTTCATATTCCGATTCTGCATCCAAAGCCGAGGTTGCTTCATCCAACAGCAAAATCGGTGCATTTTTGAGCAAAGCACGAGCAATTGCGATCCGCTGTCTTTGACCGCCAGACAAATTGGCTCCGCGTTCACCGACAATCGTGTCGTACCCCTCTGGCAGCTCGGCTATGAAGCCGCTGGCATAGGCTGTTTTGGCCGCAGCCTCTACTTCCTCATCCGTGGCAGTCGGTGAGCCAAAACGGATATTATCCGCTACTGTACCGTGGAAAAGCGTAGCCTCCTGTGGTACATAGGCCATCAAATCCCTGACCTCATCCAACGGAAATTCTTCTGCCAAGCGACCACGAACCCGCAGCACACCTTCGTCCGGTGGGTAAAATCCCAACAACAGCTTCATGACTGTGCTTTTGCCGCCGCCACTCGGGCCGACAAGCGCGGTTACCTGTCCTTCTGGCACAACCAAGTTTAACCTTTGCAGCGTTGGATGGTCAGGCTGATAGCCAAAGGTGATGTCGTGCAGCTCCAGCGCAGCCGGAGTCTGTTCAATGGCATGGTCTGAACGCAAGGTCTCAACATCGCCATAGAATTCCCCAGATTCACGGGCTGATAAAGCTGCCGTCTCGGGATCGATAAGCCTAGTCAGCGGTCCCTTCTTTTTAGCCGCGGGGAACTGCTCTTCTTCCTTCGACTCATCCAGAATTTCGCGGATACGCGCCAAGCCTGCCAAGGAGTTTTGTAACAGTGTTACAGCCGCCCCTAGCTCCAAAAACACCGTTGAAATACCGGTTTGCAGCTGCACAATCTGTCCTAGTACTCCCAGTTCCATTTGCTTCTGCGAAACCAGAATTAATCCGGCGACAAGCACACCGCCCAGCGTAATGAACTCAATGACAAAATTGCACATATCCTGCAAGCCCATATGACGTCCCTGCCGGATGCTGATGCGGTTTATGTCCTCGCTTGCAACATTACAAAGTCCGCCTACCTTTGTCCTCAACCCAAACAACTTCACCGTCTGCAAACCGGAAAGCAAATCACTCAATCGTTCCGTGAACCTGCTCATCCGTCCCTGTAACTCTTCACTCGTCTTTCGCATTTTCTTGGCGAAATGAGCATTGATCCAGGCTGAAGCCAGCCCAAGTAAAACCGCCATAATCCCAAATCGCCAATCCAGCGTCATCAAAATGACCAACGAGCCCAAGAAAAGCGAAATTTCCAGTATAATCGAGCGGATATGAACGGTGTAAGCCTGCTCCAGCGTCTGTACATCGTTCGTCATGCGGGATACAAGATCACCCGAATGGTGTTTTTCGGCTTTTTCGTACGATAGCTTGACAATGTGACCAAATAGTTTCGTTCGTACATTGGCAATCGCCAGCTTTACACACCGTTTATACATATAGCTGCACAGGGGGGAAATAAGACTTAATGCCAAAAATGTACCACTGACCAAATAGACCGCTCGGTATAGCTCCTGTAAATCGCCATTAACCGCGAAATTCAGCAAATAATGCACCACAAAAGAAAGTAAAATCGTGATGCTAGCATTGGTCAGACTATTGCCAACCAGCCCGGTAAAATACCATTTTCGGTGCGGCTTCATCAGGGACATCAACTGCTTAAATTCATAAAACCCCTGCTTGAAGGTCACGACGCTCACCCCTTTCCTCAGGCAACGAATTACCGTTTTCCGCCGTATGCTGTTCTTCTTCAAAATTCTTCAAATACAGCTTTCGGTACACACCATCACGACCTAGTAATTCCTCATGAGAACCCGATTCCACAATGCTCCCCTGATCGAGTACAATAATGCGGTTCGCCTGACGTACGGTTGACAGTCGATGAGCAATGACCAGTACCGTCCGGTTTTGCATTACCGCATTCATCGCATTCTGCACCTGAGCCTCCGACTGACTATCGAGTGCTGAAGTCGGCTCGTCCAATAGAAGCAGCGGAGCATTTTTCAGTAATGCTCTTGCTATGGAAATACGCTGTTTTTGACCGCCAGACAATCCGCCTCCCCGCTCGCTCAACAGGGTTTCATAGCCCTCTGGAAGTTGAACAATAAAATCATGCGCATGTGCCGCTTTCGCCGCCTCGACAATTTCTTCCCGAGTCGCCGCCAAACGTCCATATCCGATATTTTCTGCAATGGTGGCCGGAAAAAGCGACGGCTCCTGAGATACCATCGAAATATGACTGCGCAGGCTTGTTAAATTCCAATCTGTCAAACTCTTTCCAAATAGTTGAATGGTTCCAGCATGCTCTCCAGGTTCATTAAATCCGCAAAGCAGCTTGAAAATCGTGCTTTTACCTCCACCGCTAGCACCGACAATCGCCACCATATCCCCTTGCCCTGCCTGGAAGCTGATATCCTTCAGCACTGTGTTCCCTTCATCGTAGCCAAAGGTCAAATGCTCAAAGCTGACTACAGCAACACTATCAACGTCATCATCACTTTCTGCTCCGCCTTCACTCATTCGGTTGGCTTTCCCATTTGCATCGTCTTTCAAATGAGGCGCCTCATTCTCTCGCTTCTGATCTACCAAGGTCATTTCGCCATCCTGACGTTCATTCTGCCAATCCAGTACCTCAAACAAATGCTTTGCGGCTCCACCCGCTTCCTTCATTTGCGAAATGATCGTCGGCAGCATGGCAATCGGCTGCAATATGAACGAAATCAGGTATAAAAAAAGTACAATGCCTCCAGCATTCAGCTCTCCATGTTGTATCAGGTATCCTCCGTATACAATGACCAAAATAATCGGTGTTGCTAGCATCATCACACCTACCGGAGTAATGGCTGCATAGCGCTTTTCTAGCCGTAAGCCGCGCTTGACGACCTCCTCCATAATCACCATATACTTCTTCAGCAGCACAGCTTGCATATTGAATGCCTTGACGATAGGGATTCCTCCGATTGCATCTTGCCCCACAGCGTTCAAATGAGCAATTTTCTCCTGAAGATCCGCAGAATATTTTTCAATCGGCTTGCTCATTAGTGATGTTATGATCATTCCTATTGGCATGAGCGCAAGACTTGCCAATATCAGTTTCCAGCTTGTCAGTAAAAGCAATATGAGTGATGCCGTAAACACAAGCGGTAAATAAAACAGATTGGCAAACTGCTGGATAAAAAAGTTCTGTAATACTGCCGTATTATTGGTTAGACGGGATACCAAATCTCCGGTAAATTTCCTTTCCACGCTGGAAACTGGTAAATCGCAAAACTTATGTACGAGATCGCCTCTCAAGTCGCGCAGAGCACTAACACTAAATCGCGCTGAAGCGTACCTCATCACAAACTTACAGGGCATTCCAATTAGCGTCATACCAACAACCAGATAGATCATGTTCTGGGTAGAGGAGAATGTCCCCTGTGCCATTTGCTCAATGGCCTTACCCAAAACAATGTCAATAGCTGCCAAACACAAGGAGGCGATCACCGTTATGAAAACCCATAGATTATACGGCCTTACATAACGTGCGAGTCTCCGAAAAGCAGAATTTAATCGAAACAAGGGCATCCCTCTTTTCGTTGCCCACACTTTATCAGTGCGAACTTTTTATATTGGCTGTGGACGTCGTTGAGATAAACTCTGGGTTTGGATGCATGAGTATCCGTGCAGAATAAAATGCGATTTGGAACTATGCTGGAATTTGCATCTTGGTGTGGGTTGGTTGTTGATTGTTGCTGAGATGGTAATAACGAAGTGTATCGTGATGTGTGGGACATTCAACTCTGTCTGAATCGTGGTTGTAGGGTGCTTGTGTTGTAAGCTGTATGAGCTGCCGCCACGTGGCCCATCGGCGAGGATGTAGAAAGAATGTTCTCGACTGCGCTCATAACCTCTTGTTCTTGTTCATGGATGAAAAAGTGATTACCTTCGAACATCCGAACATCCATAGGTGATGTCGTATGTTGTTGCCAGGCATGGAGTGAATCTGTGCTAACCTCAAAATCCTTTATTCCGCCTAAAACGGTCATCGGGCATATCAGTGGATTTCCCGGCTGATAAACATAAGTTTCACATACCTTAAAATCTGCACGCAGACGAGGCATAATAATTTGCATCAATTCTGCATTTTGCAGCACCTCTTCAGGGGTTCCCTGCATTAAACGAAGCTCTTCCGTGAAAGAATCGTCTGCTAAATCATGGAGCCGTTTTTTGGAATATGGAAGATGTGGTGCGGATTTACCAGATATGATGATATGCACAGGTAGCTTTCCAGTTTTGCTGTATAACTGCCGTGCTGTTTCGAATGCAATGAGCGCCCCCATACTGTGCCCAAAAAAAGCGAACGGCTTATGCATGTATGGAGCCATAGCGGGAACCAACGATTGAACGATGTCTTGAAGAGTATCCATTGGAGCTTCTGTTGAACGGCTTTCACGTCCTGGAAGTTGTATAGGCAGCACGGTAATGTCAGGCGCAAATCTGGACTTCCAAGAGTTAAATATGTAAGCACCACCACCGGCGTAGGGGAAGCAAAATAGTTGGAGCTTCGCAGTCGGTTGGACCTCTGTTTTCGCGAACCAAGATTGCGATCGAGTCGTCATATGAATTCCTCCATCCTCTATGCATTTCATAATTTTACAGTAAATCCTTATATCTCTTTTTTTCTTCCAACACTTTCTAACTGTTTTTAAATATACAAACTTTAAAACCACTTGGCATGGGACAAAAGGGCTAAATTGATAGAGCTCATAAAAATAAAATAAAATCCATATTATGTTATTTGTTTCCAAAATTCAAAAGCAACAATTTCACTTTTTGTATTAGTTATCTGTCAATCATGATCTGTTAATTTAGTTTAAAACGAAATTTTAGGTTTTCACGAATTTTGTAAAACTAAACTCATTATGATTTACATTGAAGCTCCACCCCCTTATCCTACAACAATTTTATCTTTACATGCCATTAACATAAATGTAACAAATTCAACCTGATATCATCCGACAAATTCCGCCTTTTTCCGCAACTCTCTTTAACCTCCTAAATAATGGATTCAATTTGTATCAAGCTCACATAAGCCAAAACTAATAACTCTTTAATTTTGTAATAAATATTGTTATTTCATAGTCCTAAAGGACCCTATTTTGCATATTTTTTTCTGACTCTTCGTCTAAAAAATTCAGTTCGGATTGAGTTTTTCTCTCCCATTGCTATGAATTTTCTTTTCAAACTCTAATAGAAACGTTTCTATCTCGATTCAAAAGTACCTGTTCTCTAGAAATTTATAGCCTTACTTTAATCTTTCACCCCCTCAAAAAACAGTAACGGCAACAGCAAGGCTCCCTGTTGTTGGAGCTTGCTGCTTTATAAATTTCATTATGTTTGACTTCACTATTGGTCGATATGCAGAGCGTTGTAAGCTTTATTGTAGTTATCCCCCAATCTTATTAATTTAGTGGAATGGAGTATTTGTATGGGTTTCTTGTATATTTTCCAAAACGCGAAAGCCTTATGGTATACAAAAAGAGCACAGCCCATTAAGGCTGTGCTCTCAGAGTGTCGAGAAACCCCGTCTTTTTGAGACGGGGTTTCTTTTTCTTTACATCATAAGGCTCTGGTCTCTGGAGAAATAGGGGGTTACCCCTGTTTCTTCAGGCGATCC
>NZ_JBRECM010000024.1:0-15182 GCF_052906305.1 Paenibacillus sp. SER-28
TTATACAACATTAACGCGGTGTCGTCTTAAATAAAATGAACATAAAAAAAGCTATCGAGACTTTCTCGACAGCCTGAGTCGCTTCTTATAGAAGCGGCTTTTTATATTTTCAGGGAGTCCCCTGTCAGGTAAAGGGGAGTCCCCTATATTCGAACAGATCAACTAGCGGCTACAATGGGGACATAAATTCAAATCAATAATTCGACAGAAAAAACGTTGAAAAGGTGAGTTAAATGATCAGAAAAATGCAGTTGCCGCTACAAACATTGAACTTGATTCTTGGATTCATGGTATGGGTTATCATTTCTTCTCTTATGCCGTTCATTACGGAGGATATTGCTATTCCACCCGGAAAATTGGCCATGGTTACGGCGATTCCGGTCGTGCTTGGATCGATTCTGCGCATTCCGCTTGGTTATTATGCCAACATCGTTGGAGCAAGAATCGTTTTTCTCGTTAGCTTTATTTTGCTTTTGTTTCCCGTCTACTACATTAGTGAAGCTTCTACGATGACGGATTTAATTATCGGTGGCTTGTTCCTTGGGATTGGAGGAGCTGTGTTCTCGGTTGGGGTGACTTCGCTACCGAAGTATTATCCAAAGGAAAAACATGGGTTTGTAAATGGAATGTATGGTATAGGGAATTTGGGAACAGCCGTCACTACCTTCTCGGCCCCTATTGTGGCTACACAAATTGGCTGGGCCCTTACAGTGAAGCTGTATCTCATTCTGCTGCTTGTTTTTATCGTTTTGAATTTCTTCTTAGGGGATCGTCAT
This sequence comes from Paenibacillus sp. SER-28, assembly GCF_052906305.1. NCBI lineage: Bacteria > Bacillati > Bacillota > Bacilli > Caryophanales > Paenibacillaceae > Paenibacillus > Paenibacillus sp. SER-28. Next base: position 777 of record NZ_JBRECM010000024.1, read on the forward strand.
GAAGCTAAAGTAAAGACGCCTATTATGGAACAGATCAAAGGGGTTTACAAAAATGAAAAGCTTTGGTTTTTCTCGCTCTTTTATTTTATTACTTTTGGCTCATTTGTAGCGTTCACGGTGTACTTGCCGAATTTCCTGGTATCGAATTTTGAGCTGGCTAAAGTGGATGCAGGGATGCGTACAGCAGGCTTTATTGCGATTGCCACATTCTTCCGTCCCATCGGTGGCTGGCTGGCGGATCGGTTTCAGCCCCTGTTCCTGCTGGTAGGCACGTTCACAGTTTATACGGTCGCTGCGATTCTTTTGGCTTTTTCACCAGGGATTACCCTGTATACAGTAGGCTGCTTGGCGATCGCTGTAAGTGCTGGAGTGGGGAACGGTGTCATTTTCAAGCTAGTTCCATTTTATTTTAATAAACAAGCAGGTATAGTTAACGGAATTGTATCCATGATGGGCGGTCTCGGTGGCTTTTTCCCTCCGATCCTGTTATCGACGATTCATGCCGCTACTGGCCAATATTCCATTGGATTCATGCTCCTCTCCCAAGTGGCGCTGGCTAGCCTGATCCTCGTCATATGGCTGTATTATCAAGGGACACAATCTAATGAATGAACGTTATTCCAGACAGATCTTATTTAGACCCATTGGTGGCGAAGGGCAGCGTAATCTATCCGCTGCTGTCGTCACCATTATCGGTTGCGGGGCACTGGGTTCCGCCATTGCCGAAACATTGGTAAGAGCGGGCGTTGGAGAGCTGCATCTTGTTGACCGGGATTATGTAGAGGTGTCGAATCTGCAACGTCAGCAGTTGTTTACGGAGCAGGACGCCGAGGAAATGCAGCCCAAGGTTATGGCAGCTGAAAAAAGGCTGAAAGCCATACGAGAAGACGTGCGGTTGCACACATATCTCGATAACTTGGATGCCGAGCTTGTTCAAGAACTTGCCAGCAAAAGTATATTGCTGATGGATGCTACGGACAATTTCGAAACTCGTCTGCTTATCAACGATGCTGCACTGAAGGCTGGAATTCCGTGGATTTACGGTGCCTGTGTTGGAAGCATAGGCGTTGTTTTTCCATTCGTGCCGGGCGAGTCAGCGTGTTTACGCTGCCTTCTGCCATCGCTGCCTGCGATCAATCAGACCTGCGATACGGCTGGAATCATCTCACCCGCAGTCCAGGTGACAGCCGCCCTCCAATGTGTAGAAGCCATGAAGTGGCTGAGCGGCGGACGTGATAAGATGCGTCGCAAGGTTCATCTATTTGATTTATGGGAGAACACGCAGATGGACATAGGGATTTCCCGCATCCGTAACCAAGATTGTCCAACCTGTGGAGAGCATCCTACGTTTCCTGCACTGACAGCATCACGTCGCTCGGCGTATGCGGCTCTGTGCGGACGGAACGTGGTACAGGTTCTTCCAGACCCACAACGTCCGATCACGCTCGATGATGCAGAAAAAATGGGCAGGCTTATAGCAGATCGTGTAAAAAGAACCCCTTATTTCGTTGAATTTTATGCTTTTAAGCATCGAATGATTTTATTCAAAAACGGAAGGCTTCTCATACACGGTGTACGGAGTGTTGCCAACGGTCAAAAACTATATCATCAGCTGTTCGGTTAAATGAGATGTAGATACAAAAAGCAGAAACATTTAAAAGAGTCTGTCACCGGAGAGTGGCTTGTCCGGTGGCTGGAAGGTGGAAAAGATGAGTGTATTTGAAATCGTAACGGAGCCCATTATCCCGCAGGCTTATGCGGATTATGTCCTAAGGCCGGAAGCAGGAGCGGTGACTATTTTTACAGGGCACGTACGAGAATGGACTCAAGGCGTACGGACCTTATACCTTGCTTATGAGGCCTATGTCCCCATGGCCCAAAAAAAACTCACAGAGATTGGTCGCGAAATCGAACAGAAATGGGAAGGGACGCGAGTGGCAATCGCGCACCGCATTGGCGAGCTTCAAATCGGTGATATCGCCGTTGTCATTGCCGTTTCTTCACCTCACCGTTCGGATGCGTATGAGGCAAATGAATACGCGATCGAACGAATTAAAGAAATAGTTCCTATTTGGAAACGAGAGATTTGGGAAGATGGAACGCAGTGGGTCGGAGGTCAAAAGAAAAAGCCGGGGGAGATCAGTCATGATTAAGCTGTACTACTTTGCGGGACTCCGTGAGGTGACGGGAAAAACAGAAGAATTGGCAGATTTGGCGGGCCAAACGGTAGGCGAGTTATCCAATTGGATAACAGATCAATATCCAGATATGCCAATCCAGTCTGTGCGAATTGCGATAAACGAAGAGTATGCGTTGTCTACGGATGTATTACAGGATGGAGACATTGCAGCCTTCATTCCCCCAGTCAGCGGCGGCTAATGATAACGATAACGATGCTAAACAACTAGAAAGGAGGGGGCGTATGAATTTTCATCCACTGAAAGACAAGTTGCAGCGGCCCATTCGTGACCTGCGTATATCGGTTACAGACCGCTGCAATTTCCGCTGTTCCTATTGCATGCCTAAAGAAATTTTCGGTGACGATTACGCCTTTCTTCCCCAAAATGAATGTCTGTCGTTTGAAGAGATTCACCGGCTGACGAAGCTCTTTGTATCCCTGGGCGTAAAAAAGATCCGACTCACGGGCGGTGAACCATTAATGCGCAGGAATCTATCCGACCTGGTCTCCCAAATCCTGTCCATTGACGGAGTGGAAGATGTCGGCTTGACCACCAACGGTGTGCTGCTAGGACAGCAGGCTAAGCCTCTCTATGACGCGGGGCTACGACGGCTTAATGTCAGTCTGGACGCTCTCGACCCCGAGCTATTTGGGCGGTTGAATGGCCGGGGGATTAAGCCTGATGTTATTTTGAAGCAGATCGAATATGCAAGAGAAATTGGCTTTGAAATCAAGATCAATATGGTAGTTCAAAAAGGTGTTAATGACTCGGAGATTTTGCCGATGGCTGCTTATTTTAAGGAGCAGGGAATAACCCTTCGCTTTATCGAGTTTATGGATGTAGGGAATGACAACGGATGGAGCTTCAAAAAGGTACTAACCAAAAAAGAAATCGTTGAACGACTTAAGAATGCGTACGAGCTGGAGCCGATGGATCGGGATTACTTTGGAGAAGTGGCAAAGCGTTATCGTTATAAAGACAGCGACGCACAGATTGGTTTTATTACTTCGGTTTCTGAATCGTTTTGTTCGTCTTGTACACGTGCCCGCTTATCGTGCGATGGCAAGTTTTATACATGTTTGTTTGCTTCAGGCGGATTTGATTTACGCCAGATGCTTCGCAACGGGGCGAATGACCAGGAATTGCTCGATGTGATTACTTCAGTATGGGAACAACGCACAGATCGGTATTCCGATGAACGTACGGAGCAGACAGCCAACAACAAAAAAAAGATTAACATGTCCTACATTGGTGGATGACATTTTATACCATAATAATGTGCTGTATTTGATGTGGTTGCTCCGGAAAAGAAAGCGCAAACATTTTTGTTGGCAAAACTTAAATTCGATGTTATTATGATTTTGGGATTGTTACTGAAAAGGCAAAACCCGAGGCATGGAATTCAATTTCCATGTGTTGGGTTTTGCCTTTTCTTTTTAGAATACAAGCTTTACGATATCCTGCATGATATGAATATCTGCCCAGCCATAACGCAGAAAGGTGAGTGATATAAAGCCTTACAAGTGCTGAACAACAAAGATGATGACGTCGACCAACGAATCGACATCCGAAAAATGATGTCATGGGACGTGGTTAACCGACTATATCCATTTTCAGAACGGAATATCAGATCGGTTTGGGAGCACTAAAGATCAATGATGGAAAACGTAAGGCTTTTGTCTCTTATTATGAATGCGTTTTCATAAAGTGAAGTTGTAAATCAATACATTTGAATTTGATTTACGACGAAGATTTGATCGGCTATTACCGTCTTGTGACCTATCTGAAATTTCGCCCAGCATCTAAATCCTTTTTTAAATTTGATGGGATAAGGGGGGCAGTTAGATGATCATAACGAAGATATTTAATAACAACGCCATAATAGCCAAAGATCAAAAAAGAGATGAATTTGTTGTTATGGGTCGTGGTATTGCATTCAAAAAGAGTGCAGGCGAACAAGTAGAAGAGCATCTAATTGAAAAGGTCTTTGTGCTTAAACATAAAGATGCTTCAGAGAAATTCAAGTTATTGTTAGAGGATGTTCCATCAGAATATGTTTCGTTATGCTATGACATCATTGAATATGGAAAAAGCATATTAGAAGCACAATTGAGCGATTATATATATGTTTCGCTTACAGATCACATGAACAATGCATTTAAAATGTTTGATGAAGGGTTTAAAAATGCAAATCCGTTAATTTGGGAGATTAAAAAATTTTATCCCAAAGAATTTGCGGTGGGCTTAAAAGCACTGGAGTTTATTGAAGAAGAAACAGACAAACGATTGTCAGAAGATGAAGCAGGTAATATTGCTCTTCATTTAATCAACGCTCAAGTAAACAGCTCCTACAACAAGGTAGCAGACGTTGCTCAGCAAACTCAAAAAATACACGACATCTTGAATATTATTAAATACTCTTATAATACCACCATAGATGAACACTCGATCAGTTATGAGCGATTTATTACACATTTAAGATTCTTCTTTCAGCGATTAAATAAAAAAGAAAAAGTAGAACTGGAAGACGATTTTTTGTGGAGGCAAGTGAAAGCAAAGTACAAAAAGGCCTATGGGTGCATGCTGAAGATTGAGAAATACTTGGATACGGTATTATCAGATGAGGAGAAGCTGTATATAACGATTCATATTCAGCGTGTGACCCAAAGACAAAATTGAATAACCCTTGGATTGTTACTGGTAATGCAGGCGAAACCAACCTAGATCGAATTTGATCTATTTGGTTTCGCCTTTTTTTATAAATACAAATAAAGGGGAAGTTACAATGAAGTATGAGACATTAGCAAAAGACATCATCAGAAATGTCGGCGGCAAAGAAAATGTGAATAGTCTAACTCATTGTATTACACGCTTGCGCTTCAAACTAAAAGATGAAAGTAAAGCCAATACAGAGGTTTTGAAAAATATGGATGGTGTTGTCACTGTAGTAAAGAGTGGCGGGCAATACCAGGTTGTTATAGGTAACCATGTACCTGAGGTTTATGCTGATGTTACTGCTGTAGGCGGTTTTCAGACAGGAGATTCAGAGGAAGCCTCAGGTGAAAAAATGAGTTTGTTCAATAGATTCATTGATACCATTTCAGGTGTATTTACACCCACGCTGGGTGTCTTAAGTGCCACGGGTATGATTAAGGGCTTCACTGCCTTATTTGTAGCTTTGGGCTGGCTGACCACTACATCGGGTACCTATCAAATTCTCAATGCTTTAGGTGATTGTTTGTTTTACTTCTTTCCTATTTTCCTGGGGTATACGTCAGCTAAAAAGTTCAATGCCAACATTTTTATAGGTATGGCTATAGGTGCATCACTTGTATATCCGACATTTAGCACGATAACAGCTTCGGGCAAGCCACTATACACTCTATTTAGCGGGACTATATTTGAGTCACCAGTATATATCACCTTCTTAGGTATTCCGGTCATTTTGATGAGTTACGCGTCAACTGTTCTTCCGATTATCATATCCACCTATGTAGGCTCAAAAATAGAAAACTTCTTTAAAAAGGTAATCCCTAGCGTCGTGAGAACATTTTTGGTTCCGTTTTTCACATTGTTAGTTATTGTACCCTTAGCATTGATTGTGATTGGACCTCTCTCGACCTGGGCAGGTCAACTGCTAGGGGCAGCAACCCTCTTTGTGTATAACTTAAGTCCAATTATTGAAGGCATAATCATGGGCGCTTTCTGGCAAGTGTTTGTTATCTTTGGATTACACTGGGGACTTGTTCCTATCGCTATGAACAACTTAGCAGTACTTAAATTCGATCCCATTCTTGCGGCTACGCTGGGAGCTTCCTTTGCTCAGACAGGCGTCGTACTGGCGATTTTGTTTAAAACCAAAAATGTAAAACTGAGATCACTTTCCATTCCAGCTGTCATCTCCGGGATTTTTGGTGTGACAGAACCAGCGATTTACGGGATTACATTACCACGTAAGAAACCATTTATTTTAAGCTGTATAGCATCTGCAGTAGGCGGCGGTATTATAGGAATGATGGGAACTAAAGGCTACATTATTGGTGGATTGGGTATTTTCGCTATCCCGAGCTATATCAGTCCGGCAGGAATAGACAACGGATTTTATGGGGCTGTTATCGGTATTCTGGTAAGCTTTGTATTAGGTTTCTTGCTTATGTTCTTTGGCGGATTTAAAGATGATGAAGTGAAAGAAGCAAAAAAGGAAGACAGCGCATCAGGAGCAGCCAAAGGAGAAGTTTTAGTAAAACAAGAGACGGTGATGAGTCCATTAAAAGGTGAAGTGAAGTCTTTATCTGAAGTAACAGATGAAGCCTTTTCGACAGGTGCTCTGGGTAAAGGGATTGCCATTGAACCTTCTGAAGGTAAGGTCGTTTCACCTGTAGATGGTGTATTAACATCATTATTTTCGTCAGGTCATGCGATTGGAATTACAAGTGACCACGGTGTTGAGGTCCTCATCCATGTAGGCAAAGATACGGTCAAATTAAAAGGCAAACATTTTTATCCTAAAGTGAAACAGGGAGATGCTGTTAAAAAAGGCCAGTTACTTATGGAGTTTGATATGGAAGCTATAAAAGAGGCTGGTTATGTTTTGACCACACCTGTTATCGTTGCCAATACTACGAATTACCTGGATGTCATTGAAACGGAGAAGAAGGCAATTGAGTATCAAGAGGATTTATTGACCGTCGTAGTCTGATCCTAATTAAATGTTGAGGAGGAATTAAACAATGAAAAATACAACTAAATTGGAATTTCCACAAGGATTTTTATGGGGAGGTGCAACGGCTGCCAACCAATTTGAAGGTGGATATAATGAAGAAGGTAAAGGCTTAAGCACTGCTGATGTGATTACGGCTGGAACGCATACGACCTCCCGAAGAATTACAGCTATACTGGAAGAAGGAGTGAACTATCCGAGTCACGAAGCTATTGATTTTTTCCACCGCTATCAAGAGGATATCCGCTTATTTGCGGAGATGGGATTCAAGGTCTTTAGAATGTCCATTGCGTGGTCAAGAATATTTCCTAACGGAGATGATGCAGAGCCGAATGAGCAAGGCTTGCAGTTCTATGATCGTGTATTCGCAGAATTGAAAAAGAATAATATTGAGCCTTTGGTTACGATCTCACATTATGAAGCACCGTTTCATTTGACCCAAAAATATAATGGTTGGTCAGATCGCAGAGTCATAGATTTTTATGTGAGATATTGTGAAGTGCTTTTTAATAGATACAAAGATGTCGTAAAATACTGGTTAACTTTTAATGAAATCAATATTTTAACCTTGTCATTTGGCGCGTTCATGGCTGGAGCTATGATGCCGGAGGGGAATGGAGAGCTTGCCCATGCTACAGTGAAGGATGAGCAGGTTCTGTATCAGGCGTTGCATCATCAATTTATTGCCAGTGCAAAGGCTGTAAAGCTGGGTCATGAAATCAACAAGGACTTTAAAATCGGTTGTATGATTGCTTATATGTGTTCCTACCCACTTACATGTCATCCTGATGATATTCTACTGGCTCAACAAAAGGATAACTTAAGCAATTTCCTATGCTCAGATGTTCAAGTAAGAGGAGCTTATCCGGGATTTGCCAAACGCTATTTTAGAGATCATAACATTCAGATCAAAATGCAAGAAGAGGATGAGGACATCTTAAAAGAAGGCTGCGTAGATTTCTATACCTTCAGCTATTATTCCTCTACTTGTGTCAGTGCCGATCCTAACCAGGAGAAGGTGGGAGGGAATTTATCTATGGGCTTAAAGAATCCTCATTTGAAAGCAAGTGCCTGGGATTGGCAGATCGATCCACAGGGATTGAGATGGTCCCTCAATAACATTTATAATCGATATGAAATCCCGTTAATGGTTGTTGAAAATGGCCTTGGCGCCGTAGATACAGTGGAGGAAGACGGCTCCATTCACGATGATTATCGAATTGATTATCTGAAGCAACACATTGAGCAAATGAAAGAAGCGATTGCTGATGGAGTAGACCTAATAGGGTATACGCCTTGGGGATGTATTGATCTGGTAAGCGCGGGAACCGGTGAAATGAAAAAGCGTTATGGGTTTATATACGTCGATAAGGATAATGAAGGCAAAGGGACACTTGCTAGATCCAGAAAGAAGAGCTTTTATTGGTATAAGAATGTGATCGAAACCAATGGAGAGCAGCTGGATTAATGCTTAGTGTGTGGCTTCAAAAAGTGATGCAGTCAGCGCGTGCCTCTTCAGTAGGCATGCGCTGTTTGGATTTAAAAAACGACTTCCCTTCAGGAAACTACGGTAAATGTATACAGATTAGGGACGCAACCTAGCCAATAGTATGTTAATTCACTAAACACATGGGATGAAAATGTCGAAATAGAGGATAGGACTTATATCAAAATATAAGGAAGTGGATACATATTATGAATCAAGTAGAAGCTGTTTTGACTGCCATGCCGTTTATCAGAGAAGCTGCACGACAAGATGTTTTAATTTCCGTAATGGATCGGGAAAAATTTCTATTCTTTCAGTCGGGTAAAAGTTTAGTCTATGACTTCAAGGCAGGCGAAGCTCTTCCTGATGTACACAAGAACTTCAAAATGCTAGTAGGCGGAGAAAAGACCAGAGTGCGTTATGATGCCGAAGTTTTCGGGTTTGCTGCCGATGCTTACTTTCATCCGATTAAGAATGAACAGAATGAGATCGAGGCAGTAATGTGCATCACCTATAGTATGGATGATCAAGATCAATTGAAGAAGTTGATGAGTCAAGCAGAGGATGTTACAAGCAAGCTAGTTGAAGGGATTCAGCATGTGGCGGCTCATTCGGAGGAGCTTAGTGCGACGGCCGAGGACATTTTAAGCAATACGAAAAAGGCGGTTGAGGACTCTGGTAATGTGACTGAGGTGGCAGGCTACATCAAGGATATTTCAGAGCAGACAAACTTGCTTGGATTAAATGCAGCCATTGAAGCTGCTCGGGTGGGTGAGGCAGGAGCAGGGTTTGGAGTTGTCGCTGCAGAAATCCGCAAGATGTCTACAGGCACCAAGGAAGCAACTGGACGAATCGAGCAATCCTTGCAAGCTGTCAGACAATCCGTTTATAACATGGAACAAGAGATTACGCAGATTACTGTATCTTCCCAAGAGCAGGCCAAGCTTGTGTCGGAGTTTATGAATATTATTGATCAATTAAATGAAACCAACCAAGGTTTGAGAGGTTTAATAGAGAAAATCACGAATGATGTTGATGTAAAATAAAGAATGAAAAAGAAGTCTCGGTCTGTGAATTGTGCATTTCGTCATGGAAATGTAGATCACTGGCCGAGACTTTTTTACGTTTATTTAATGAATAACTTGGAGTGAATACATGTATGAATTTGAATGGGTTGAATGAACAGAGTTACACAGAACTAGAGGATTATTGGGTGCGTGTATTTCTAAATGTAGTACAAGATCAGGATAAGGAGAACTGGGTGATTCCTTATTACAACACCTCCTTTTCTAATGGTCAGAAAATCATGGATATGAACCCTATTTTTTCGGCTAAATCAAAAATAAGTCATAAATCCATCAGAATCATTCATGAAACGGTTAATGAAGAGGATGACGTTCACCATTGGTTAGATACGAATGGGAAAAACGAATTGGTTATTATTTGTTCCTTATCACAGCAACATGTGCAAAGAGTAAAGGGGATCATTGAACGCTGGATTTATGAATGAGAGTCATTATCCATAATCGAAACTTTTCCGATATAATAGGGAAGAGAAGCTATAGAACAGATACTACCTCAGAGAGGTGATTCACAATGACCGTTGATATTCTCCAACGTAATAATGTAAAAGTAATAGGCACAGGCAGCCAGACGATTGTGTTTGCTCACGGCTTTGGATGCGACCAGGATATGTGGCGTTATATCGTCCCTAGCTTTATCGACAACTACCAAATCGTCTTGTTTGATTACGTAGGTTCCGGAGATTCTCAAATAAAGTATTATGACTCGAAAAAATACAGTGACTTGCAAGGGTATGCCCAAGATGTGCTGGATATTATGGAAGCGTTAGACTTAAGAAATACCATATTTGTCGGACACTCTGTTAGCAGTATGATCGGAATGCTCGCCTCCATCCGCAGCCCTCAATATTTTGAACGCATTGTCATGCTCGGTCCTTCTCCACGCTATGTGAATGACCTGCCTTCTTATTATGGAGGCTTCGATAAGAGTGATATTGATGAATTACTGGATATGATGCAAATGAACTTTATTGGCTGGGCTAGTTACCTGGCACCCATTGTTATGCAGAATCCTGAACGACAGGAATTAACCGAAGAGTTGGAGAAAACCTTTTGCTCAAGAGACCCTCATATTGCACGACAATTTGCGGAAGTGACTTTTTTTTCGGATTGCCGTGTCGATCTCCAGCATGCTTTAGTTCCTACACTGATTCTCCAGTGCTCAGACGATAGTATTGCTCCGATTGAGGTAGGGGATTATTTACACACCCATCTTAGAAATAGCAGGCTTCAACAGATGAGGGCAAAGGGGCATTATCCTCATTTAAGTCAACCAGGAGAAACGAGCGATTTAATCAAAGAATATTTAGCCAGTGTGTAATATCGTATGAAAGGCAGTCATGCAATGGATATTCAATTAGATAAAGCTCCCTGTGGATACTTTTCAATTTCGGACACTGGGATCATTCAATCGGTAAATCAAACTTTGTTGGACATGCTTCTGTATGAACGTGATCAATTGCTCGGACGACCGATTGAAATGACAATGTCTGTTACCAACAAGCTATTTTTTCATACTTATTTTTATCCCTACATCCAGTTGTACGGGCGTGTCGATGAGATGTACTTCTCGTTTCGGACAAGTGATCGACAGGATGTGCCTGTACTTCTAAACGGGGTACGTCAGGAGCGCAACGGAGAAGCTGTTATTGATTGTGTAGTGCTAATGATGCGTAAGCGAATTGAACATGAAAAAGATATACTACAGACCAAAACCAAGCTTCAGGAATTATATCAGGCTACGAATGAAGCGAACCAGAAGCTTGAACGGTTGCACGAAGAATATGAAGTTAAACAGCAGGAGCTAGTAAGGATCAATCTCCAGCTAGAAACGATGGCGTCAACTGACCCGTTAACCGGTCTTAGAAATCGAAGATATTTTCAAGATCAGTTACTGGCTAGCCTAGCCTCCTTTCAAGAGACTGGAATACCTTTTTCGCTGCTGCTCATTGATATTGATCATTTCAAAAGCATTAACGACACTTACGGTCATCCGGTGGGCGACCTGGTGCTCACTAATCTGGCAGAAATACTCCAATCCATGTCACGGGACAGGGACATTGTCGCTCGATATGGGGGCGAGGAGTTCGTAATTATTCTTCCAGACAACGATCAAGAAGAAGCCATTCGTACAGCAGAAAGATACCGCTCCACGACAGCCTCGATGGATTGGGGAGAATATGCCATTACTGTGAGTATTGGTGTGGCAACGGTTACGCAAGCGGATACGGAACAATCGATAATTCATCAAGCGGATTTGGCACTGTATGCTTCCAAGAGTGGCGGGAGAAACCGGGTCACTCATTCAGCAAATCTTGTAAAGAGATAGTATAGAGGCTTAATAAAGGGAATTATGAGCTGACGCGCCTTAGAGCTAATTAGCCTAGCCTGCCTCTTACGGCGGGCTTTTTATTATAAAAAGAATGAGTGATGTGGAGGGATATACATGGGGGAAGCGTACAAGCTGGACTGTGATACCTGTGCTTATACTAAGAACATATTTGTGGGGTTTGGTTTATTATATATGCGTTTGGAATCCATTGCTTCGTTTGTACAGGATACTGTCCTTAAACGACGTATTGGGGAATTCATAGGCAACCCTTCGACGAGATATGATGCTTATGACGCGATGTATGTGTGTCCGGTCTGTCAGGCCATCCGCAATGAACTGTTTATTGAGATGAATTCGGACTCATCACAGTATAAAATTTCTTATGCTTGTCCTAGATGCGCGAGTGTTATGGAGCAGGAACACATTGAAAACAATGTGCCTGTTCATTTGAGTTGCCCAGCATGTGAGAAAGGGAAATTGAAAGCAACGTTTTATATGGATTGGGATTAATAGATTCCCCGAATATCACTACAGTATACTCCGATAGGTCTGGTCAAACCATTCAAATTCGGCTACTATTATTGATAACGATTCTCATTTGGAGCATCGGAATGAATGAAAAGATTTGAGGTGGACGCTTGTGAATTCAAACTCGTTATCATTAATATATCAGCATTATTTGGAAAAAACTCCGTTTAGACAACAGAATGAGCATACGTATATGATGTTACCGGAAGCGGGTCATGGGAATATTTACCGAGTTACAACTTACAGCGGAATTGAAATTGTATATTCGCACATTCAATATCACGAGCCGTATCCGACCAATTTTTCTTCCAGGGGACAAATGATTGAACTTCAATTTGCGCTTTCCGGTCAACGTCATGTGAATGTGGCTGGTCTGGATTATACACTCCCGATGGGGCAGGGTGCTCTTATTTTTTTACAGGATTTCAAAGCATGTTTCCATCCTCCGGTTAACGAACAATACCAATCATTTGCACTTGGCATTCCGATTTCGTTGTTTAATTATGCGGCTTCACAGTTAGCGGCTCGTCGGCAGGTAGCTATTGAATTTAATCAAATTCTTAAGGGAGCTGCATTCCATCACTTTAGTTTTGAACTGGATCACAGAAGTATAGTGATGATTGAACATTTGATCAAAGACTTGAAAAGTGTGCATAAATCGCCTTTGTTAATGGAAGCAGCAGCACTTGAGATTTTAAATCGATTTATGATTCAATTATTTGATTTAACACCTATGCCCGAAGGTTTGTCTAAAGAAGATGTCAGAAAGCTGCATATGGCTCGGGAGATCCTTGAATCCAGCATGATTGATCCACCTTCGCTGATCACATTATCCCAAAAGGTTGGATTAAACGATTTTAAATTAAAAAAAGGATTCAAAGCCTGCTTTGGAACTACTGTATTTGAATATTTGCGCCAAATTCGTCTCGATTATGCGATGAAGCTGCTCCGAAGCCAAGAAAGCAATGTGACTGAAGCTGCGATGGCTGTAGGATATAGCAATGTGAGTGCATTTTCAGAGCAATTTTTCCGGGAATACGGAGTGAAGCCATCCTCCTTAAAGAAGGTATTTTAAAATTTATTTTTTGACCTTTTTTTAAAAATATCAGGTAAATAAAAAGCTGGAACCCTGTATAGAAAGGATTCCAGCTTTTATTTGGTGCTTAATTCACGATAGTTTCAGTACCCTCTGAATTGATGGTTGAAGTATGGGTACGAGACGCTTCCTCAATATTTTTAAATGCCCAGTAATCTGCGGGTACATCCTTCCATGTAGCCTGGGTCGTACCTTCCAGGGGTCCTCGTTTTAAGATAGTGTTCAAAATTGTAACAGTTTCCACTCGTGTTATATATTGATTGGGTTGGAAGATACTGTCGTTAAAACCAGTAATCCATCCTGCCTCAGCTAGCGCTTTAATTGAATCTCTTGCCCAATGCTTTTCGATATCGGTATAAGGAGATGCTGCGGTTTGCGTTCCTTTAAGCTGCTTCCAGGATGCGAGTATTGCTGCCATTTCTGCACGGGTAATGGGTTGCTCTGGCCGAAATGTTCCATCTGCATATCCATTCATGAAGTGTTGTGTCGTGAGTGCTATAATCGAATCCTTCGCCCAATACTTGCTAGGTACATCTTTGTATGCCAATGAGCCTTCTTTTGTCTCCAACTTCATAATCCTAGCCATCATCGTGGCAGTTTCAGCTCGTGTAATCGACTGGTCCGGTCGGAATGTGCCATCCTGATAACCGGTTATATATTTTTCATGCACAACCTCTGATTGCTCTACTGGCATGATTTCAGGAGTCGGCAAATCTGTCGGTAAAACCGATGGTGATGAAGGTGTGGTTGTTTCGCTAGAAGAAATAGACTCACTACTATCTGTACTATCCTTCTTATCTTTTTTACTGCTACTGCTGCCGTTTCCAGTAGTAGCACCAGTTCCGCCAGTATTCCCAGTGTCTGCATCTCCATTTATAACCTGTATATACGCTTCAGAGGTACTCGGGGCAAATCGAGCATCTCCACTGTAAATAGCAGTGATCGAGTGACTTCCCACACTTAAGTCGCTTGTAGTGTAGTA
>NZ_JBRECM010000025.1:0-12756 GCF_052906305.1 Paenibacillus sp. SER-28
GCCACCAGCAAGTCCACCGAACGCTCGGCGAGAATGCCGACGATCGTCTCCCGGCCGATGCCGCTTGCGCGCAGCGTGGCCGCCAAGCGGTTCGCCCGCTCGTTCAGCTCCGCATACATCAACCGCTCGTTCTCGTACACGACGGCCGCCGCTTTCGGCGTGCGCTCCGCCTGTTCCTCGAACAGCCGGTGGAACGCCGCCACAGGAGCCGCTTCCGGCTGCGCCGGGTTAAACGCGCCGAGAATTTGCTCTTTTTCCTCTGCCGTCAACAAGTTCAGCTCGGCAATCTTCGCATCCGGACGACTTACGATCGCCGCAAGCAAATGTCCAAAATGAGTCGACAGCCGCCGGATCGTGCTTTCTTTATAAAGAGCCGTTGCGAATTCAAAGCTGCACTCCAGGCCGCCGTTTTCTTCCGTAACATCCACACTCAGGTCGAACTTGGCCGTGCCGTATTCGCTAGGGTACGGGGACAATTTCAGCCCTTCCAACTCAAACTCTTTATCCTCCAAGTTTTGCAGGGAGAACATCGTGTCAAACAGTGGGTTGCGGCTCAAATCCCGGCTGACCTGCACTTTATCAACGAGCTCTTCGAACGGATAATTCTGATGCTCATAAGCGCCTAAGGTCGTTTCTTTCACTTCCTCCAGATACGACAGGAAGGTCTTCTCCGAAGCCGGATAATTGCGGAGCGCCAGCGTATTGACGAACATTCCGATCAAAGGCTGCGTGTCTCCGTGTGTTCTGCCCGCAATCGACGTTCCGACGATCAAATCGTCCTGACCTGTGTATTTTTGCAAAAGCACGGTATATGCCGCAAGCAGCACCATATACAGCGTCGTTCCTCTTTGAGCGGCCAGCTGCTTCAAGCCTTCGTTCGTTGCCTCGTCCACGAAGGACGTCAGCGTTTGTCCCTCAAAGCTCTGCACGGCAGGACGCGGATAGTCCGTCGGCATTTCCAGAACCGGCAGCTCGCCCCGGTAACGATCCAACCAGTAAGCTTCCTCGCGTTTCAACTGCACTTTTTGCTCGTCCGACTGCTGCCATACCGCATAGTCCTTGTATTGAATGCGCAAAGGCTCTAATGACTCGCCGCCGTACATACGAACGAGTTCCTCGACTAACACGTCCATCGAAACCCCATCGGAGACGATATGGTGCATGTCGAACATAAGCAAATAACGTTCGGCTGCCAGCTCTACGAGCTCCGCCCGCAGCAGCGGGGGCTTCGCCAAGTCGAAAGGCCGGATGAAGGCCTGCACGACTTCGGGCGCTTCTTCCTCGCTCACATGACGGTACTCGACGGCAAAGTCGACGCTCTCGTAAATGCGCTGTACAGCTTCGCCTTGTACGATCTCAAAGCCGGTTCGCAGCGTTTCGTGCCGTGCGATCAGTCCGCGGAAAGCCTTCTCCAGCAGGCTCCGGTCAATCGATCCTTCCAGTAGCAGCACGCCCGGCATGTTGTAGCTCTGATCGGCCCCTTCCAGCTGATTCAGGATAAACAGCCGCTTCTGAGCTGAGGAAAGCGGATAATATGCTCTTGCGCCCGCCAGCGGAATCGACGAGAACGACTGTTCTCCGATCCGGGAGATGGCGAGAGCCATCTCTTCGATCGTCGAGTAGCGGAATACGTCGCGCAGAGGCAGCTCGACGTTCAGCTCCTGATGCACCTTGCTCACCAGTGTCGTCGCCCGCAGGGAATGGCCGCCCAGGTCGAAGAAGTTGTCATGAACCCCGATGTGCTCCAGTCCGAGCACGCTTTTCCAAATTCCCGCCAAGCTAGCTTCCAGCGGAGTCCGAGGCGGAGTACGTTCTTCGCCCCGCTGCAAGCTCTCCTCCGGCGCCGGGAGTGATCGGCGGTCGACCTTGCCGTTCGTCGTCAGCGGGAGCCGCTCCAACTGGATCAGGTACGCCGGAATCATATAGGCCGGCAGTTCCTGGGAAAGCACGCTCTTCAGCTCGGCCGCCGTAAGCTCGCGGTCCGCTTCATAATAGGCGCAAAGCTGCTTCTCGCCGGAGGCGTCTTCCCTCGCGAATACCGTCGCTTTCCGAATTCCCTCCACTTTCTGAAGCTGAGCTTCGATCTCGCCCAGCTCAATGCGGAAGCCGCGGATTTTCACTTGGTCGTCCGTCCGTCCCACGTATTCGATCGTGCCGTCCGGCAGCCATTTCGCCAAATCCCCCGTCCGGTACATGCGCTCTCCCAGCACAAACGGATTGTCCACAAATTTCTCCGCCGTCAGCTCCGGCCGGTTATTGTAGCCCCGTACCAAGCCTTCTCCGCCGACGCAAAGCTCCCCGGCCACGCCGATCGGCAGAAGCTTATTCCGGCTGTCGACGATATACACCTTCGTATTACTGATCGGCCGTCCGATGGGTACGGTAACCGCCGACTCATCGACGAAGTCGACCGGAAGGTACGTGGTATAAACCGTGCTTTCCGACGGGCCGTACAGGTGGTTGAGCCTGCCCGGTCCGATATGGGCGAGCGCTTTACGTACATGTCCGACCGACACTCGCTCTCCTCCGAACAAAATCGCCCGGACATCCCGCAGGCAATCGACGTTCACATCTACAAGGACGTTGAAGAAAGCCGTCGTAATCAGCATGACCGAGATGCGCTCACGCTGGATGAGATCCGCCAGCCGGACGATTTCCAGCAAAGTCTCGCGGGGAACCAGCACCAGCCGCGCCCCGTTGGTCAAAGCGCCGAAAATATCGAAAATCGCTCCGTCGAACGAATAGCTCGAAAGCTGGAGGACATGATCCCGTTCGGTGATGTCGATATAATTCGTATTTCGCACGATCCGCACGATGTTGCGGTGCGAAACAAGGTTGCCTTTCGGCTTGCCCGTCGTGCCTGACGTATAGATGACGCAGGCCAGATCCGTCGCTTCGGTGCCCGGATTTAGATTTGTGCCGTCCTCGTGATAGAAGGACTCGTCATCCAGTAAGATCACGGAGTCCGAACCCGCCAGGCGCTCGCGCAAGCGGCTTTGCGTCAGCATGACCTGCGCTCCCGAATCCTCAATCAAGAAACGGATACGCTCCTCGGGATATTCCGGGTCAATCGGTACGTAAGCCGCTCCGGCTTTGTGTGCCGCCAGCATGCCCACCACCATTTCGATGGAACGCTCAGCCATAATGGCGACCAGACGGCCTTTGGATATCCCGTGGCTACGCAAGGTACGGGCAAGGCGGTTGACGCGTTCGTTCAGCTCGCGGTAGGTCAGCTCTTGCTCATTCAAGGAGATGGCGGCTGCATCCGGGATGCGCTCCGCCTGCTCTTCGAACAATTGAATGAGCGTCTTCCCGCGCGGAAATTCCGTGGTGGTGTCGTTAAAACGTCCGAGAAGGTCGGCCTTTTCCGCCTCCGTCACAAGTTCCAGCTCGCCCACGGTAATTTGCGGGTTATCCGTCACCTGCTCCAGCAGATGGACGAGATGCCCCTTGAGCCGTTCGATGCTGTCTTTATCGAACACTTCGGCGTTAAAGTCGAATCGAATTTCGATCTCGACTCCCGGCACCACGGTCACGTTGAAGTTATAGTTCGTCTGCTCCTCCATCTGAACGTCAGCGATCGTAAGGTCGCCGTGCTGCTGGTCGCCCGCCTGCTCCATCTGCTCGTCCACTGGATAGTTCTCGAAAGCGATGATATGGTTGATCAGGTTCTGCTTTTGCACGCTGCGGGCTTGAATTTCATACAGCGGATAGTAATCATAACGCCCGGACTCCAGCGCCCGCTCTTGGAGCTTCGCCATCAGGTCGGCGAACACGGTGTCCGCTTCGCTCGTGACGCGAACCGGCACCGTATTGATGAACAGCCCGATCATGGACTCGATGCCCGGGATTTCCGCCGGTCTTCCGGCCACGACGCTGCCGAATACGGCATCGTTTGTTCCGTTATATTTTTGCAGCATTACGCCCCAAGCGGCTTGCAGCAGCGTATTGACCGTAACCAGGCGCTGTTTCGCCACCCGGTCCATCCGCTCGCTCAAGTCCTTGCCCAGCTCGGCGGTGACGTGATCAGCCGTAAATCTGCCGTTTGGCGCCGGTTCCTTTTGTCCCGGGAGTACGGTTTGCCCTTCATAACCTGCCAGGAATGCCGTCCAATAGCCGGATGCCGCCTGATCATCCTGTTTCTCCAACCATTCGATATAAGCGCCATAATCCGATCCCTTATCTCCCGCTGGCTGCTTGCCGGATGCCAAGGCCGAGTACGTCTCAAACAACTCCTGCGTCAGCTGCGGCAGGCACCAGCCGTCCATCAAAATATGCTGGAAACTCCACAGCACATGATAGCTTTGCTCTTCGGTGCGCAGGATCGTAACCCGAACGAGCGCGTCATGTTCCATGTCGAAGCCGCGAAGCTTGTCATCCTTGGCCTTTTTATCCAAATACGCTTGTTTCTCGTCCGCCTGCAAATGAAGCAGCTCTTCATATTCAAAGCCGACCGGCTTGTCGCGGTATATGATTTGCAGCGGCTCGCCCGCCGGTCCTTTCACAAAATTCGCCCGCAGCACCAGATGACGTTTCGCAAGCTCCATCCAGCTCCTCTCGAAAAGCTGGACGTCGAGCGCTCCCCGCATCGTAAACCGCGTCTGCTCGAAGTAAGCGGCCGTTTGCCGGTCAAGCGCGCTGTGGAACCACATGCCCTTCTGCATCGGCGTAAGCGAGTAAATATTTTCGATTTCCCCGAGATGGCCCGAGCGCTGGGCGATTTGCTCCAATTCCGCGATGGTCAAGCCTTTAAATTGCACGTCGCTCGGCGTCAATTCGGTGTTTTCTTTGCCTGCGCAGTGGGTAATGAGCTCTCGGAGACTTTGCTCAAGCCGCTGAGCGAAGGCTTCCATCGTTTCCTTGCGATACTGCTTCCGGCTGTAACTGAGATCGAGCGATAAAGCGCCGTCCAGCACCATGCCGTTGATATCCAGCACAAAGCTGCGGGCCTGCCGGTCGCTGGCCGGGCTGCCGATGGAATAAGAAGATATGCCGATCTCGTCCTGATTGACATCATCGTCGAACTGGCCGAGGTAGTTAAAATTAATTTCCGGCTCTGCGCCCCAAACAAAGCCATCCTCCGATTTGGAGAGATAGCGGCATACGCCGTACCCAAGCCCCTTGTTCGGAATGCGGCGCAAGCTTTCCTTGACCTGTTTAATCTGATAGGCCAAATCCCGGTCGGTTTCCGGCTCCAGGACGACCGGAAACTTGGTCGTAAACCAGCCGACTGTGCGCGTGATGTCGATATCCGTTCCGATCGATTCCCGTCCGTGTCCTTCGAGATTGATCCGTACCCGTTCGTGTCCCGTCCACTTGCGAACGGCTATGCCGAGCGCCGTTACCAAAATATCGTTCATTTCGGTGTTGTAGGCCCGGTGAACCCGCTTCAGCAGCAGCTCCGTTTCTTCGGGAGTCAAACGGACGAACAGCGATTCGCTGTCCTGCTGCGTCGTAACGTCCGCCTCCAGATCCTTCGGCACGGCCGGAACCGCAATTTGTTCCACGGCCTGCCAATAGGCCCGTTCCTTCGCCATCTCCGGGCTTTGCGCGTAAGCGGCCAACTGCTCGGACCAAGTGCGGTACGCATCCGTTTTCGCCGGGAAACGAATTTCCTCGCTTTTGCCGGCCTGCTCGTAACCCACAGCGAAATCCTCCATCAAAATGCGCCAAGACACGCCGTCCACCACGGCATGATGAACCGCGAGCAGCAAATGGTCGCCGTCCGCGCACCGGAACAGTCCCGCCTTCACGAGGGGCCCGTTCTCCAGATCGATACCCGCTTGAATGTCCGTTGCCTTCGCTTCCACAGCCTGCGCGGTATTCTCCGCATCCTTGAAGTCGAACACGTCCAGCGTGAACAGCCCGCCTTCCTGAATCGCGCGGTTCCGCGCGCTAAACCCTTGTTCCGTCTTGCGGAACACCATCCGCAAGGCGTCATGATGCTCGGCCAGCTTTTGCAGCACCTGACGTACCGTCTCTTCGTCGAAGCGTTTCTTCCGGTACAGCATCACCGACTGGCTGAAATGATGCGGGTCCGCAAAGGAGCTCTCGAAAAACCAATGCTGAATCGGCGTCAGCGCCGTTTCACCCGTTATTTCGCCTTGATCGATAGTACGTCCGATCGGTTTCACATGCAGGCTGAGCTGTGAGATAGTCGGATATTTGAACAAATCCCGGATTTCCAGCTTGTACCCGGCTTGATGAAGCCGCGAAGATACTTGAATGGACTTGATCGAGTCTCCGCCCAGCTCGAAGAAATGATCCGTTACCCCAACGCGATCGGCGTTCAATACCGCCTGCCACACATCGGCAAGCGTCCGCTCGGCTTCATTGCGGGGAGCTACGTACGCGCCGCCGGTCAGCGCGTTTCCTTCCGGAGCGGGCAAAGCCTTGCGGTCGATTTTGTCGTTCGGCGTGAGCGGCATCCGCGGAAGCTGAACAAAATGCGCTGGAATCATGTAATTCGGCAATTTTTGCGCCAGCGCGCTTCTCAGCTCGCCGAGCGTAAGCGGGCGGCCCGCGACCAGGTAAGCGCACAGTTCTTGCCCGCTTTTGCCTTCCCGCGCGATTACGATCGTCTCCTGCACGGAGTCGATCTTCAGAAGCTGCTCTTCAATCTCGCCGATCTCGATCCGGAATCCACGGATTTTCACCTGATGGTCAATCCGGCCCAAATACTCAATATTTCCGTCCGGCAGCCAGCGGGCCAAGTCGCCCGTCCGGTACAGTCTCTCTCCGGGCTCAAACGGGTGTTCGATGAATTTCTCCGCCGTCAGATCCGGCCGGTTCCAATATCCCCGGGCGAGGCCGACGCCCGCGATGCATAATTCTCCCTCCACTCCGATAGGCGCCAGCTGATTCTGTGCGCCCAGTATATACAAGCGATGATTCCAGATCGGACGTCCGATCGGTATCGCTCTGCGTTCGGTGTCATACGTAGACGCCGCCCACACGGATGTGGCGATCGAGGCTTCCGTCGGACCGTACGCGTTATAGTACTGTACCTTGTCTTTCCACTGCTGCACGAATTCGGCTGAAACGGCGGAGCCCGCCGTGATGAGCCTGCTCAGACTCGGCAGGCGGTCTGAATTCAAATAAGCAGCATAAGTTGGCGGCAAAGTGGCGATCGTAATTGCATGCTCGTTCATGAAACGTTCGAACAGCTGATCATCCAAAACCGTCTCGGTTGACGGTATATATAAGGTCGCCCCGAAATACAGAGCGTTGAACATCTCCCAGCACGACGCATCGAACGATAGGCTGGCGAATTGCAGCACTCGATCCTGTTCGGTCGTGTGAAGCGTATGGGCAAACGTCAGTTTCAGGCTGACCAGCCCGCGATGCTCCAGCATGACCCCTTTGGGTTTGCCCGTCGTACCTGATGTATAGATGACATAAGCCAGATCGTTCGGACCGCTGGCCGGCTCCAGGTTCGAGCCATCGTCGCTGTAGGCCTGCTCGTCATCCAGCGCCACCACGGTCCCTTCGAACGACACCTGCTGCTGCAGCTCCCTTTGAGTCAGCAGCAGCTGCGCGTTCGAGTTCTCCAGAATGTAGCGGATGCGTTCTTCCGGGTATTCCGGGTCGATCGGCACGTAGGCACCGCCAGCTTTCAGAACCGCCAGAATGCCAACGACCGTCTCCAGCGATCTCCTAGCCATCAAGCCTACCAGCTGATTGGGCAGCACGCCGACCGATCGCAGCGCCCGCGCCAGCCGGTTCGCCCGTTCGTTCAGCTCCGCGTACGAAAGCCGCCGCCCCTCAAAGACAACCGCCGTCGCTTCGGGCACCCGCTTCACCTGCTCCTCCACGAGCTGATGAATCGTCCGATCACGGGGATAGTCCTTCTCGGTATCGTTAAAGCTTTGCAGCAATTGAAATTTCTCGTCCTCCGACAGCATGTCCGCCCGCACGATGTCCAGCTCCAACTCGTGAAGCCCCACGGCCAGCAGGCGATTCAGATGGCCGACGACCCGAGTCATGAACTCGGAGTCATATAAGTGCTCGTTATATGACAGCGCTAGCTGTATCGTCCCGCCGGTTAAGCTGAATTCAAAGGAACAATCCGTGACCACGTTTTGCCCGATTTCGTCCAGATGCAGCTCCTTAAGGGATACTAGCGTATGGACGACGGGTATCCCGCCTGCATATTGCAGGTCCAGCTTCTCCGTCATTTTCAAGAACGGAATATGTTGATGCTGAATCGCTTCCGGCAAGGAAGTCCTCAGCTCGCTCAGAAGCGTTTTAAAAGTCGCACCCGCCGAAAGCGAGTTTTTCAAAATGATCGTATGATTAACGGATCGGCGCGTCTCCGTCGGTTTCCGTATAACCGGCATGCCGACCAGAATGTCAGAAGCGCCTGTATATTTATGCAAGAGCGACTGAACACCGGCGAGCAAAATCATAAAAGTGGCCAGCGGAGCGCCCTTGCTCATTTGAAGGACGCGCTGCGCCACTTCCTCCGAAAGCGTCCCGCCGACGGTTGTCATAATGGGCGCCAGGGAGCTTGGAGCTTTGCTGTAAGGCAGCCGCGTCAAGGTATAATCGTCGCTACCGAATTTTTCGTTCCAAAACAACGTTTCTTTTTCAAAAGCCATCTGGATCGTTCCCCTCTCTTCATCGGTAAAAGCAATCCGGCGGAGCATATGCCGCAGCAACGCTCCAGCCTCGCTCCCCGCCTTTTCAAACATGTGACAACAATGTCAATGGCTTTCGCCAGGTCACCGCTTCGCTTGCCGGTTGATCGCATGCGGCAATCCTCTGCCTAGCAGCTGTCCCGCTCGGCTCCCATGCGTGAAAGACAACAAAGAGCATCGTTCTACGCAAGAGATGCGGCTGCTTCCGGCTCCTCTGCTTCAATATGCTTGCTGCGGACGAGCCGCCCGAAGACGGACTTTGGTTTAACATTGGGTTCGGAATTGGATTTGTAGGTGAACAAGGGATGTTCCTCCCATCGATGTAAGGCTTGCTGTAGGATTCCGGCCGGCCAGCAGAAAGTCGGCCGTACCTCCGGATTCGGCACCGGAGCTGCCTTTGTCGAAGCCTATGTTTAAGGGATATTGATACACTCTATGTACGATTTGTATATTCCCCCGCCTGGTGTGGATAAGTAAAGATCCGGCTGCGGGGTAGTGAGCTTTTCCTGACGATTAGATGTGACGATGGTGCTGCATGAGGCTCAAAGAATGCTCCGTATGGCATGAACGGGACAGCCCTTGGATTGGCGGTGAATTCCATGCTGCCTGACGGTACCGCAGACAGCATGGAGAGAAAATCTTCCAATGGGGTGAAAACGTTATCTTAACATCAGGGCCGCACGGCCCCCCGGAAGGCACTTCCGTGCCTCTTGCCGGGGCGGCCACCGGCTTGGCCAAGCTTAGGCAAATCCTGGGTCTCCTGAGAGATCACCTGCTGCATACTGGACTTGATAATGTCGCAGCCGGCGGCCAGATGCTCCATCGAGACGGTCAGCGGAGGCATGATCTTTAGTACGCGGTCTCCTCTGCCGGCTCTTTCAATGATGAGCCCGTTCTCGAAGCTGATCTCCGTCATCCGCTTCGCCCCGGCTTCATCCGTGAAGCCCGAGACGTCAATGCCCCAGATCAGGCCAAGTCCGCGGATGGCGATGGACGGATGCAGAGGCTTGATTTCTTTGTCAAAGAACGAGCGCACAAACTCTTCCTTCTGCTTCACCTGGGCTTCCAGGGCGGCTCTGTCCCGGAACTCGAGAGCGGCCTTGACGGCCGGCTTGTCGATTCCGGAGTGCGAATCAGTCAGGATATTCTCGATATAGCCGAGCGTATCCATTTCTGCGAAAGCCCCGCTCGGGTGCGGCATGAACGTAACTCCGCCCAGAGGAAGCCCCGCCCCTTCCCTCATGGACTTGGAGCTTGTCGCCGACAGGCTGCCGAGCGACATGCCGTGGAAGCCGCCCATGAATGCGAATATCCCGGTTCTCTTCTTCGCCTTGCGTGTGAGCTTAAGGGCCGCCTCCACCGCGTTCGTCCCCGTCGGACCGCAGACTTGAAGCTTGTAATTCAGCTTCTTCGGCTCCAGGATCCGCTCCGAGAAGCTCTTGAAGAATTCGCGCTTGGCCATTGTATACATATCCAGACCGTGCATAATCCGGTCGGAGGTCAAGTAATCGAGAACCCGGTCCTTGATATAATCGTTGTTATGACCGTAATTCAGTGCCCCGGTACCTGCAAAAAAATCAATATATGCTCTTCCGTCCTCAGAATATAACAGGTCCCCACCTTCTGACGTCATGGATCAACATATTCTCGGCTGTCATTTTCCACAATTGTCGGTCTCCGCATGCCGGCTTGCTGGGTAGCCAGTGGACTGGTCTCTCGCACACAGCTTGGATAGGTATAAAAACCATCCAATTCTATTTTCTATCATAATTGGAAAGATGACCTAGGTAGAATTATATCAAAATTTCCAATAATGTATAGTAAAACTTCAGTTAAATTTGGTCAACATGGTGTTAATATTTTGCCTAAAAAGAGCGAATGGAGAAGAAACGCTGGGAATGGTTTGCCATCAATCGAGGAATTCGACGCGTGTCGACATTCAGGCGGGGTGCCGGCCGATTTGGGAGATCTTCCCTGTAGACATTCTCTGCCGGTGCTCCGAATCCTTGCGCTTTGCGATAACTTAACATGATTACCTGACGAATTTCTGGAAGCCTGGCTGGAAACGTGACTGGATGTCAGCTGGATACTCTGCTGGAAAATCCGTTGGATACTCGCGTTTAGGTCGGGTGTAACGTTAACTCCAGACGTTCCATTATCGTTCGAATGATCTCGTATGCCCGATCCGCATCCTTCTTGGGGATATATTGGCGCTCTACGGTTTGCGGAATGTGCAATAAATTTTATACTTTCTTCTTGTTTTACTGTAAGTAACATATCTGTAGTCATAATGATGGGAAGCTTATTCTTGGGGTCAGTTGGATGTTTAATGCCTAACTTTTGTGCAATATAGAGGGTTTTATCTAGGGGTAATAAAGGAAATTGTTCGCGAATATCAATCTCTTGCTCTGACCACTCCATTTGGTAATGATGTGCCAATTCAAAGTGTTGTAGACAGATAATGGTGAAGTCGACCACTTTTCCAACCAAGAATTCGAGTAACTATCCCTATTGAGGTACATCATGTACAGTCAACCAAGGTTTATATTCCGAAAAGTGGCCTTGACCTCTTCCTTCTTTGATTTTCCGTTGAATAGATGCTATAGATTTACTTGATCGAATTTTGTTCATTATTCACCTTCTTTTTAGAACTACTAAATCAGAGTAAAGTTCAGTTATCTTTTTCTACTCCTAAGATATATTTTAGTTTTACTTCAAAATACAAATGTAGAATATAACAACTCACAGCTTTATACAATAGCAAAGTAATATTTTTTTAGCTATATTTTACTTGGTATCCTATTCATAGGCTACTCGTAGGGTACAGTAGGGTATGAATAAGCTATAATATGGGCTATAAGTAGGTATAATTAGTAAGCAGATGGGTCGGGTTAAAACCTATTTGATATTCTCAATAGAGGTGAACTCATGAATACTTTGGGACAGCGATGTAGAAATTTAAGACTACTCCATAAATGGACATAAGAGGAACTTGCTAATAAAATCGGGGCAACCAAACAGGTTGTTTCTAATTGGGAGCGAAATGTAGCACGACCTGAAATTAATCATTTAATATCTTTAGCAGAGGTTTTTGATGCTACAACCGATTATTTACTTTATTGCTAATCAAATAACGTTCCCCTACTGTGTGGACTCAATTGATTGATACAATTCATTCGGACCTTAATAACGAGAAAATCAAAAAATCCTTTGATCTTTTATCATTTCTAAATTCTGGTTTTCGAATTGAATTAAATGGGCAGGTATTAGAACAAGAAGATTTGAATCTAATCGGTAAAAATATTACCTTTTTAATGGAGCATTTTGTCTCTCCTTTAAAGAAAAGATATCGTAAATAGAAAATTTTAGTACCCATTAGTTCGCTTAAAGAAGTATCGCCTCACACCTTCTTTTACATTTTAATTAACTTTGTGTTAGCTGAAGTTTTACTTTTAGGGATAGTCTTTCAATATTTCTTTTGCAAGTTTCATTAGTTGCACACTCTGTAAATAGGTCTCTATGTTAAGACCTTGTAATGATTCTTTTACCACCAATCTACATTCTTCATAATCTTCAAATCCATTATTGATTTTAGATCAGTTGGGGTATATCTAATGCTGAGGTTCCAACCGCCTTCTTTCAAAGCTCTTTTAAACCATTTCTCACGTATGGCTCTTGAGCAAGTATAAAAAACTTGCTGAAACAGATACCGTGGGGTGTTCTCGAAACAAAGAAATAAGTTCTAATTCCTGAGCTTCAATGGCTAAATTAAAAATAGTGTTCTTTGATACAGGCGTATCTCCAAAGATTAACCACTCTATATGGGAATTGAAGTTTTCTTTAATTGCTATAATTATATCAAGAGAGGGTCTGTATTTATCTTGCTCCAGCTCACTCAACGTTCCTTGAGAAATTCCAATTATATTTGCAAACTTTATTTGATTTAAGTTGTTTGTTTTTCTAATAGTTCGAATTCGTTGGCCTATTGTAGACATAATTGCCCTCCTAAGCTAAAAAGATCCCGATATATTATCGGGATCTTCAGATTGTCGAGAAACCCCGTCTTTTTGAGACGTGGGTTTCTTTTTCTTTACATCATAAGGCTCTGGTCTCTGGA
>NZ_JBRECM010000026.1:0-11918 GCF_052906305.1 Paenibacillus sp. SER-28
GCCCTTAGCTCAGCTGGATAGAGCGTTTGACTACGAATCAAAAGGCCGGGAGTTCGAATCTCTCAGGGCGCGCCATTCTTAAAAAAGTATAATATCGGGATGTAGCTCAGCTTGGTAGAGCACCTGGTTTGGGACCAGGGGGTCGCATGTTCAAATCGTGTCATCCCGATACTAATTTGCGGGTGTAGTTCAATGGTAGAACTTCAGCCTTCCAAGCTGATAGCGTGGGTTCGATTCCCATCACCCGCTTACCGATTACCTAGAAGCCGAAAGGCTTCTTTTTATTTTGTCCACATTACATTTACTTCTATGTATATAAGCTAATGCAGTTATGTCTCCTGTCATGCACAGTTGGGGATGACTTGTGCATATTGTACATAGGCTCTTGTTACTTATGATATCTAGATCCCGAATTTCCCCTCTAGCGTACCCCTTTTCTCCTGCAGTAAGGCTAATTTCGTGATCAAATCCTTTGAATATAGGAATCCTATAGCTATTATGGTACGAATTCATGGTGATAACTCTGCATCTGCTCTTGCGTTGTGCACATTCCCCTTTATTTATGTGGGTAAAAAGCGAAGTCTTAAAGAGGAAATGCCCTAGAAACACTGAGGATATGGCTAATTTGTGTATATCTTTGTGGATAGAAGGATAATGGGGTTGACTTTGTCAACAATTAATAAACATATACACATCATATTGCATGAATTTGCACCTTTAAAACCACACTCTTTATAAGAGACTGTGCATAATGTTTCACGCATCACTAGTGTATACATTCATTTCTATTATTAATTTCATCTTTTTTCATAACAATCCAATATTTTCTCAAAAGAAGTATTTCAAAAACATGATTTTTTACTGTAAATTTTGCAGCTTTTCATGCGTTTTTATTGTATGATGTTAAGAAAGTGTCAAATTTCGTGTGTATACGTACCTTTGCTACAACTGTATATGGTGTGGAACAGATCAGATGGGGGGAAAAGCATGACTGAGCTTACGTTAACCGCTAACAAAAACCAATCCAACAATCTGCTGCGGCGGGACGTTCGTTTTCTAGGGAATATTCTTGGTGAGGTTTTGGTTCATCAGGGTGGCAACGAACTTTTGGATATCGTGGAGAAAATACGTGAGACAAGTAAATCGTTACGTGCCGGGTATCAACCGGAGTTGTATGAGGATTTCAAACAAATGGTCAGCGGACTGGATACGGATATTCGTCACCAGGTTATTCGCGCGTTTGCGATTTATTTTCAGTTGGTGAATATCGCTGAGCAAAACCATCGTATTCGTCGTAAGCGGGATTATGAGCATTCCGCTGGTGAAGATGTTCAACCTGGTTCCATTGAAAGTTCCGTTCAGGAGCTTAAACAAGGGGGCTTCTCCGCCGAGGACGTTAGCAACTTGCTGAATGAGCTCTCTTTGGAGCTGGTCATGACCGCACATCCTACAGAAGCGACACGACGAGTAATACTTGATATCCACAAGCGCATTTCCGAGGACGTCATGCTGCTGGATAATCCGATGCTTACCTTACGTGAGCGGGAACAGGTACGGGAGAATCTGCTAAACGAAGTAATTACGCTGTGGCAGACAGATGAGCTGCGTGATCGCAAGCCAACTGTATTAGATGAAGTAAGAAATGGAATGTATTATTTTCACGAGACCTTGTTTCATGTACTGCCAGATGTGTACCAAGAATTGGAACGATGTTTGGACAAATATTATCCCGAACAAAAATGGCACATACCCACTTATCTGAGATTTGGTTCCTGGATCGGTGGAGACCGGGATGGCAATCCGTCTGTGACAGCTCATGTGACTTGGGAAACTTTACGTATGCAGCGCAAGTTGGCTTTGAGAGAATATCAGCACACGTTAAAGGAACTCATGGGTTACTTGAGTTTCAGCACCAGCATTGTGCGAGTTTCCGATGATCTACTGGCTTCTATTGAAGAAGACCGTACTCATATTACACTTAAAAAGATGGAAGTATGGCATAACGAAAAAGAGCCTTACCGCATTAAACTGGCATATATGATTGCTAAAGTGAACAACATCCTGGATGAAAGCAAACAGGGTACCAATGAGCGTTATAATTCTGCGGAAGAGCTCATTGCAGACCTAAATGTTATTGACAACAGCCTGCGTCATCATTTTGCCGATTATGTGGCAAACACATATATTCAAAAGATGATTCGCCAGGTAGAGTTGTTTGGATTCCATACAGCTACACTGGATGTGCGTCAGCATAGTCAGGAACATGAAAATGCGATGACTGAAATTCTGTCTAAAATGAATATTGTATCGGATTACAGTAAGCTATCAGAAGAGGAAAAAATAAATCTGCTGGAAAAGCTGCTGAATGAACCTCGTCCGATTACTTCACCGTATTTAAAATATAGCGATAGCACACAGGAATGTCTTGACGTATATCGTACGATTTATTTGGCTCAGGAGGAATTCGGCAAGCAGTCCATTACAAGCTACTTGATCAGTATGACTCAGGGAGCCAGTGACTTACTGGAGGTTATGGTCTTATCCAAAGAGGTAGGCCTGTTCCGCATCGAGAAGGATGGCACTGTTATCTGTACGCTGCAATCCGTCCCTTTGTTCGAAACAATAGATGATCTGCACGCTGCACCCGATATTATGAGAAGATTGATGAACTTGCCTGTATATCGACAATCTGTGGCTGCGATGGACCAGCTTCAGGAGATTATGTTGGGATATTCGGACAGTAATAAAGATGGCGGTGTGGTTACAGCGAACTGGGAACTTCGGGTCGCTATGAACAGCATTACGGAAGTAGTTAATGAGTTTGGCGTAAAAGTGAAGTTTTTCCACGGTCGTGGAGGTGCGCTGGGTCGTGGAGGAATGCCACTTAATCGCAGTATTTTGGCTCAACCTCCTCATACGATTGGAGGCGGAATCAAAATCACGGAGCAAGGTGAAGTGCTAT
This sequence comes from Paenibacillus sp. SER-28, assembly GCF_052906305.1. NCBI lineage: Bacteria > Bacillati > Bacillota > Bacilli > Caryophanales > Paenibacillaceae > Paenibacillus > Paenibacillus sp. SER-28. Next base: position 2,963 of record NZ_JBRECM010000026.1, read on the forward strand.
CATCCCGATACTCGCTTAGAGGCATCGCGTACCGGAGCTTGGAGCAGGCAACATCGGCGCTGATTACGGCTGTGGCATATCATCGTTCCGGGAAGAAGGAAGTGTTTGAGGAGAGCTGGGAGGAGATTATCGCCCGCATTTCCCAAGTTTCACTGGATAAGTATCAAGATTTGATTTTCCGAGATCCGGATTTCTTCAACTTCTTCAAAGAATCTACACCGTTGCCTGAGGTGGGCGAGCTGAATATTGGATCTCGTCCGTCCAAGCGCAAGAACAGCGAACGTTTTGAGGACTTACGCGCCATTCCATGGGTTTTTGCATGGACACAAAGCCGTTACTTGTTACCTGCATGGTATGCGGCTGGAACAGGTTTGCAAAGCTTCTATCAAAACAATGAGGATAACCTCAAAGTGCTGCAAACGATGTTTAGGGACTCTGCTTTCTTCCGGTCACTTATTGATACACTGCAAATGGCAATCGCTAAAGCGGATTTACTGATTGCAGAAGAGTACGCTGGGATGTCGGATAACGAAGAGGCCCGGCAGCGTATTTTCGGGCAGATATCAGCGGAGTTCAAGCTGACATCTGAGTTGATTTTGAAAATAACCGGACAATCCGAGATTTTGGACGACGTGCCGGTTATTCAGGAATCTATCCGGTTGCGTAATCCTTATGTCGATCCGTTAAGTTACTTGCAGGTTCAATTGCTAAGTGAGCTACGGGAGCTGCGGGATCAGAACGGTGATGACACTGAAATGCTGCGTGAGGTATTGTTGACAATTAACGGAATTGCAGCAGGCTTAAGAAATACGGGCTGATATAGTACGGTTGTACGAAAACAGGCAATCGGGTACTCATGGGGTGCCCGATTGTGCTGTTTGTATATTGATGGCAGGCGTGCTTACAGTTAGTAACAATACTACAGTTGATTTCCGGATAAAATTAAACTACGATGAATAATCATAAACATGTAATAAGTAACCCATCAGCAAGTCTGGGGGAGTATAGAGTGGATAATATGGAAAGCCGCTTGGTAAGGCTGGTACAGAAAGGCGATCAGCGAGCTTTTGCGGAGTTAGTCGAGTTATATAAAGATCGGATTTTTCATCTTTCCTACCGGATGCTAGGTAATCGCCATGAGGCGGAGGATCTGGTGCAGGAAACTTTTTTGCGTGTGTATCGTAATTTGGAAAAATATGATCATGGACAGAAGTTCTCAACCTGGATTTATCGAATTGCTACAAATCTGTGCATTGATCGTCTGCGAAGGAGAAAACCTACATACTCACTTGATGCTGAAATGAATGATCAGGAAGGTGTCGATGGGTACGCCATGCTCGCCAGTGAAGAGCTTACCCCTGAGGGGAGTACGCTTCTGTCCGAAACGCAGGCTTTGATTCATGACGCCATTGACAGCCTTCCAGATAAATACAGAACGATTATGGTTTTACGGTACTTGCAGGAGCTTTCCTTACAGGAAATCAGCGATGTGCTCAATCTCCCAGTTACCACTATTAAGACAAGAGTACACAGGGGGCGGGATTTTCTGCGCAAAAAACTGGAGCACAAGCTATAGATCATACGCATAGATTCTAGGAGAAGAGTCTGCATAGATGTTTTTATGAAACATAATGCTCGTTGTAACGTATGTAAGATGAGCAAAGTTTCTAAGCCGGAGCATGTTATGTTGAGAAACACGGAAGAATATTAGAAAGGATTGGCTCATATGGATTGCAAACAAGCCGTCTCTTTTATGCATGACTATCTAGATGGCGACCTGTCTGAGCAGGACAAACATGAGTTGGAACAGCACTTGTTAGACTGCCCGGAATGCCGCATGCGTTTTAAAGAGCTGGAGCGGACGGATGCGATGCTTTACGGTACACGCTATCATCAAGTGCCGTGTGTATCGGATGAGCTGACATTTCGCATTATGAATGCTTTGCCGCCGCATAAAAGACAGACTGCGGTGCCTATGCTGACGTGGGTGAAAAGGCATCCCGCTGTAACAGCCGCTGCCTTCTTCCTTATTGTTATATGCTCAAGCATGGCCAGCTTTTCTAGCACGGACCATCAATTGGTAGTCAAAGGAAGCCAACTGGATCAAGTCGTTATTCAGGGTGATACTGTGATTGTGCCTGAAGGGAAATCCATTGCCGGAGATTTAACAGTGCAAAATGGTGAAGCCCGTGTATACGGTGATGTGGAAGGAAATGTAACTGTGATTGATGGTTCTTATTATCAAGCGTCCACCGCCCATATTGCAGGACAGGTTAAAAGTATTGATCAAACCTTGGATTGGATTTGGTACAAGGTTACTGATTTATTCGGGGGACCCTCTTCTCCATAAAAGAAGCTTGAAATGGCAAGGACAATATCGAGCGCCTCTTTCCGCTGGAAAAGGCGTTTTTTTGTATATGAAGCTGGCGAATTGTACTGTATTTTACTGATTTTAGCGGTTCTTTTGTCACACAGCTTGCAACGTGAGCCTGATCGTTATAACCTAGATAGAGAGAGCATACTGTGTACATATTACACCCACTCACTACAGAAAATTGCGGGGGCATGCGCATGTTGGATTATTTTGCGGACCTGACTTGGAAAGAGTCCATTAAAGATATTATCGACATTTTGATCGTAACCTATATTATGTATCAGCTTATTTTACTTGTTCGCGGAACGCGTGCAGTTCAATTGTTGAAAGGGATTCTGTTTCTGGTTGTCATTTGGGCGGTTAGCACCTGGTTTGATTTGTATACGCTCAAGTGGTTGATGAACCAGATGTTCACCTTTGGTGTGGTGGCTATCTTTATTATTTTTCAGCCTGAGTTGCGTCGTGCACTGGAGCAGTTGGGGCGTGGCAAATTATTTGGGCGTTCGTCTGCGGATGATGAAGAGATTAACAAGCTAATCGGAGAAATGATTAAGGCGCTGAATTATTTATCACGTAGGAAAATAGGAGCTTTGGTCGTATTTGAGCGCGAGACAGGGCTAAACGAATATACGGAGTCTGGTATCAAGACACAGGCCGTAGTCAGTTCTGAACTGCTAATTAACATCTTCATTCCTAATACGCCTTTGCATGATGGTGCGGTGATTATTCAAAATAAACAGATTGCTTCTGCGGCCTGTTATTTGCCATTATCGGAAAATCCGTTCATCAGCAAGGAGTTGGGAACCCGTCACCGTGCTGCGATTGGGGTGAGTGAGGTAACGGATGCCGTAACTGTCGTGGTATCGGAGGAAACAGGGCAAATTTCTTTGGCCATTAATGGACAGGTCGTGCGCGACATTAAGGAAGAATCCCTAATCTCCAAGCTGTATGAGGAGTTGCGGCCAACACCGTCTTTGAAGGAAAAACGCGGCTCATTCTGGAATCGGAGGGGAGGCCGTGGAAATTCATGATGGACAAATGGATTAACAATAATACGATTTCCAAGATATTGGCGCTTGCGGTTGCTGTCCTGCTATGGGGAATGGTCCATCTAGATACAGGTACACCTTCATCTACGCTGACCGTTTCTTATAATAATAAAGTGATTGATAATGTGGGCATTCAGGCTAGTGGTCTGGATGATTCAAAATATGTATTATCTACCATGGATACTGACCATGTTAAGATGGAGGTCAGAGGACAGCGCTCTGTGCTGACTTCTTTTTTCGCGGATAATTATCAGGCAAAGCTAAACTTAAACGGCTTAGGAGCAGGTACTAAAACATTGTCACTCGAACCGGACTTGCCGGATGGAGTGGAGTTGGTGTCTATGACTCCTAACCGTGTTACAGTGACGATTGAGGAAAAACAAACGAAATCATTTAATGTATCTATAGTTCCTAAAGGAAACCCAGATGGGGGACTGCAGCTTGGGAAGCCTGTAATTGCTCCTCAAACTGTGAAGGTTACCTTGCCTAAAAGCCAGTTGAGTACCGTTACTGCCGTTCAAGGGGCTGTTAATACGGATGGTATCTCAGAAAAGTTTGAACAGAAGCGTGTAAAACTGAAGGCTTATAACAAAAAGGGACAGGAACTTACAGGAGCGGTCATTGAGCCATCCACTGTGTCCGTTGAAATTCCGGTAACTCAGCAGGCGAAATCTGTGCCTGTTAAGATTGTCTATGCTGGAGAGTTGCCAGACGGATTGGCGCTTTCTAAAGTCAATGCAAACGTGAAGGAAGCGGCGGTATATGCATCGCAGGATGTATTGAGCAGCCTCAGCTCTTACGTCACGGCTACATTGGATTTAAGTCAATTCACGGAAGCGGGGACTCGTACAGTTCAAGCTAATTTGGCAGCCCCCTCAGGTTCTGATAAAATCGAGCCAGGGTCAATACAAATTCAGGTGACCGTCGTCCCTTCCAATGAAGTCACAGATACGGAACGGACGCTGTCAGGCATCCCAATCGTTTTACAAGGTGCAGGAGATAAAGCGACTACGACTGTTACAGCACCCGTAGGTAAGACGATGGATGTTACTGTGAAGGGCCCGCAGGATATGGTAAACAATTTAACCAATGATGATATTAGTTTGGTGGCAGATGTAAGTGGCCTCGCGGCTGGTCAACACGAGGTTACTCTGAAAGTAGGCTTGCCTAAATATATTACGCAAGCCGGAAATGCTGGCCAACTAAAGGCAACGGTCAACATTGAGAGCCCTTCTACGCCTGCTGTAACGAATCCGAATAGTGAGAATGAATCAAACCCCTCTGGTAGTGGCGAAAAGGGGCAGGAGAGGCCACAGGAGGGGCAAGGCAGTCAAGGTGGGGACTCTGACGCTAAGACCGGGGACAACGCAGCTGCGGAGGATAAAACAAATCCTCATAACGGCGCAGATTCTTCTGCGAATGGAACCTCGGAGAACAGTCAGCCATAACATGTTTTATCTGTAGTAAATAATCAAGATTTATTAGACAAAAAAAGGGAGTCATTTTACATGGGGAAATATTTTGGTACAGATGGTGTACGAGGCGTTGCTAATCAGGAACTTACAGCCGAACTGGCATATAGCATTGGCCGCTGCGGAGGATATGTTTTAGCAGGTAATGTAGAGAAACCGACAGTTGTTATTGGTATGGATACACGGATATCCGGACTGATGCTGGAATCGGCTCTTGTAGCCGGTTTGCTGTCCATTGGGGCTAATGTGGTTCGTCTAGGTATTGTTTCGACACCTGGGGTGGCATATCTCACACGTCAATTGAAAGCTGACGCTGGGGTAATGATCTCAGCATCACACAATCCAGTTGAAGACAACGGCATTAAGTTTTTTGGCGGTGACGGTTTTAAATTGACAGACGAAACGGAATTGAAAATTGAAGAGCTCATGGATGCAAAAGAAGACCAACTGCCTCGTCCGATTGGCGGTGGATTGGGAACGGTTGTTGTAGACGAGCATTCTCGCTACGATTATCTGGAGTTCTTGAAAACAACAATTAGCCATTCTTTTGAAGGGTTAAAAATTGTACTGGATTGTGCTAACGGAGCAGCTTATGAGCTGGCACCGAAGCTTTTTGCAGAACTGGGAGCTGAGGTACACACCATTGGTGCCGAGCCGAACGGTTTGAACATCAATGATCATTGCGGCTCGACTCATCCTGAAAAGCTGAAAGAGGAAGTACGCCGCTTGAAAGCAGATATTGGTTTGGCCTTTGACGGCGATGCCGACCGTCTAATCGCGATTGATGAGAACGGGGAAGAGGTAGACGGCGACTATATTCTCTGCATTTGCGGAGATGCAATGAACCGTGCGGGAAAACTCAAGGACAGCACCATTGTATCGACAGTGATGAGTAATATCGGTTTTTATAAAGCTACTGAAAAGCTGGCACTCAAGACTGCAAAAACTGCGGTCGGGGACCGTTATGTGATGGAAGAAATGCGACGGGGTGGATTTAACCTAGGCGGTGAGCAGTCTGGTCATGTTATTTTCCTGGATCACAATACGACAGGCGATGGCATGCTGACTGGGATTCAGCTGGTAGATACCTTGAAAGCATCCGGCAAGAAAATGAGTGAGCTAAAATCGCTCATGAAACAGTATCCGCAAGTGCTCGTAAATGTGCGTGTGCAGGACAAACGCAATTACGAAGGGAATCCTGCCATTGCAGAAGCAATTGAGCAGGTGGAACAACAATTGGGCGATAATGGGCGTGTATTGGTCCGTGCTTCAGGCACAGAATCACTTATTCGTGTGATGGCCGAAGGCCCGGATAAGGACGAACTGGAGCAATTTGTCGGTCAGATCGTAGATGTCGTGAAGAAAGAATTAGTTTAAAATTTTGTAAACGTCGGTTGCCTGTGAAAAAGAAGCAGGCAACGGCGTTTGCGGTTATTTACTAACGATTTATGGCCTTCATAGTGTAATTATGAATAAAGTGTCATTGCCAAATGATACTTAGCTGAATATAATATAGGGATGCTGTGACTCAGATAGAGAAAGCGAGGGTTGTAAGGTAACGTAATACAAGCGCCAGAGCTTGATTTTGTGCGGGGGGAACTTGGTGGAGAAGCAACGGATTCAGTTGAGATAAAGTTGCTCGCAAATCGGTTCACGACAAAACAAGCTGACGAGGTGAAGGTGTTCGAAACATTCGGCGGGGACCTTCCGGTAAAGCATCAAGCCGTAAACCGGCAGCGGAAAATGAGCAGGCAACTGTTTACACAACGCACCGGTAGATGCTTTTATTATTTTATAACCTAAATTATAAGATTCATTTCATGAATGTGCGGCCATCATCATTGGCGTGCGCGGTTTGGGAATTTCGTTACATTCGTGAAGAGATGCCTGTAAATTCTATAGTTATCATTGACAACTTCATAGATGAATGAACTTTATTCCACAATCTACCGCACACGTTAGTCCTGTGATGAGTCGTCTTGTGAAATGATGATCGGGAGGATAACGAATATGTGTGGCATTGTAGGATATATTGGTAATCAGAATACGCAAGAGGTATTGATTGACGGATTGAAAAAGCTGGAGTATCGCGGTTATGACTCTGCGGGTATTGCCGTGTTTACAGATTCAGGATTGCAAGTAGCCAAGGCTAAAGGTCGTCTGGCTAATCTGGAAGCTAAACTGGATGGTACGCCGTTGGTAGGCCATGCAGGTATCGGACATACACGTTGGGCAACGCACGGTAAGCCTTCTGATGAAAACTCCCATCCACATTTGGATGAGAGCCAAAAGTTCTCTGTAGTTCACAACGGAATTATTGAGAACTATCTGGAGCTGAAGGAGCAGCTGATCAGCGAAGGTCATACCTTTATTTCCGAAACGGACACGGAAATTATTTCTCATCTGGTTGCGCGTGAATATAAAGGGGATATCGTTAAAGCAGTACAAAAAGCAATTACCTTTATGCGCGGTGCTTTTGCACTGGGTGTGCTGACAGAGCACGAGCCTAATAAGCTGGTTGCTGTTCGTCAAGCTAGCCCGCTGGTTATTGGTGTGGGAGAAGGCGAGAACTTTATCGGTTCCGACATTCCGGCTATTCTGAAATATACACGCAATGTATTTATTTTGAACGATGGCGAAATGGCTGTTTTGACCAGTGATGCTGTCGAATTAATGACAATCGAAGGCCAATTTATTTCTCGGGAAATGATTCATGTCGAATGGGATGCTGTAACAGCGGAAAAAGGCGGCTATGAGCATTTCATGTTGAAAGAAATTCACGAGCAGCCTAAGGCTTATCGTGACACAATGTTGGGCCGTATCGATAAAAATACTAAAAAAGTTGTTCTTCCTGAGCTGAAGCTGACAGAAGAACAAATTAAAAATATCCGCAACATTCAAATTGTTGCGTGTGGTACAGCTTACAATGCTGGTTTGATTGGTCGTACAGTTATTGAAAGTCTGGCTCGTATACCGGTAGAAAATGATGTGGCTTCCGAATATCGTTATCGTTCACCTATCGTAACACCAGAGACATTGGTGATCGTGGTGAGCCAATCCGGTGAAACTGCTGACACGTTGGCAGCCCTGCGTGAAGCACAAGCAAATGGCGCTCATGTACTGGCGATTACAAACGTAGTCGGTAGCTCCATCGCCCGTGATGCAGATGATGTGTTGGTTACACTGGCAGGACCGGAAATTGCCGTAGCCTCCACTAAAGCATATTCTTCACAGTTGATTGCGTTCTATCTGTTTGGTTTGTATCTCGCTCAAGTGCGTGGCACACAAACGGATGAGCAAGTAGCTCATGTGCTGGCTGCTATGGAGTCCCTGCCAGAGCAAGTGGAAGAGATGCTGGGTAAAGCAGATGCGATCAAAGCCTATGCTGAGCAAATTGCAAGCCACAAGCACCTGTTCTTTATTGGTCGCGGTCAGGACTATGCTGTAGTACAGGAAGGCTCCCTGAAGCTCAAGGAAATTTCCTACATTCATTCCGAGGCTTATGCTGCGGGTGAATTGAAGCATGGTACACTGGCATTGATTGAAGACGGCATTCCGGTTATCGCTTTGGTAACACAGGAATCCGTGTTGGAGAAAACCGTGAGCAATATTAAGGAAGTCAAGGCTCGTGGTGCAGATGTTCTTGCGATTACGTACGAAGAGCACGCAGTTGAGTTGCTGAAGTCCGTGGATCAGGTATTTGCCATTCCGAAGACACTTCCAATTCTGTCTGCTGCAATTTCAGTTGTATCTCTCCAACTGTTGGCTTACTACGCTTCTCTTGCACTGGGTCATGATGTTGATAAACCACGTAACCTAGCGAAAAGTGTTACTGTAGAATAAGCTTTAGTTGCATTATGACTTTTTGTCTGGTGATAAAAAAGTGTGGAACCAGTAAAAAAGTCTGGAACTAGTCATTTTACAAACATCAAGAAAGATCCCGATAATATATCGGGATCTTCAGGCTGTCGAGAAAGTCTCGACAGCTTTTTTTATGTTCATTTTATTTAAGACGACACCGCGTTAATGTTGTATAATATAGGTAACTATTGTAGAACGGA
>NZ_JBRECM010000027.1:0-4213 GCF_052906305.1 Paenibacillus sp. SER-28
GGGATGTAGCTCAGCTTGGTAGAGCACCTGGTTTGGGACCAGGGGGTCGCATGTTCAAATCGTGTCATCCCGATACTGATTTGCGGGTGTAGTTCAATGGTAGAACTCCAGCCTTCCAAGCTGGTAGCGTGGGTTCGATTCCCATCACCCGCTTTTTGCTATAGCGGATTCTTGTTGCCTCAGTGGTGACACCTTATAAATAAAGAGAGCCTGTCTGGGGACAGAGCTCTCTCTTTTTTTGTATTTATCCTCATGTAATCCACATTGTGTTGATTATCCATAATCTTCGGTATCGGTGTATATCGTTCTGATCATACAACTGGCATACACCGATAACCGATCTAGTGGACAGTTTTTACACGGGAATGGTCAGCTGGATGGAGGTTCCCTCGTCTGGAGCAGAGGTTATGCTCATAAATCCCCCTACCCCTCTAGCTCGTTCTTCCATACTGAACAATCCAACTCCCTCTCCTTGGGACTTTCCAGAGAATCCAATGCCTTCATCCCGAATGGTCACTTGTATCATTTCATTTTGATCCTCGACGTCGACATATGCCTCTGCTACATCTGCGTATTTGGCTACATTCGTTAATGCTTCTTGTACAATCCGATAAATTGCAATTTCCTTGCGAATATCAACCCGTTTACGTAAAGTGCATTGAAAATGCACCTCAATCCCGTAATGAGAACAGAAGTTTTCAATATAGGTTCTTATGGCTGGGACAACACCCAGATCATCCAGAACTGAGGGACGAAGTTCCCACGCTAGACCACGAACATCTTTGATGATGTCGGTCACCTGCGAACGAAGATTCTCCAGAGTAGCACTAGGTTGTTCGGCAAGTTGGCTATCCAATTGAATAATAAGTGAAAACAAGCTTTGTCCTATCCCATCATGCAGCTCTCTTGAAAAGCGTTTACGTTCTTCTTCCTGTATTTGCATGACTTGCGTCATCATAGACTGGAGTTCTGCTTCTACTTTCTTCAGTTTAGTGACCTCATTGCGGATCGCTAAGTACTGATAGGGTTTACCTTCCTCGTCCATAAACGGAACGATCGTAGTATTCACCCAATAGTAGCTGTTATCTTTAGCACGATTACGTATTTCTCCTTGCCATACCTCACCTGATCGGATCGTAGTCCACAGGTTTTTCATGAAGGCAGAGGTATGATAGCCTGAATTAATAAGACGATGATCCTGACCGATCAGCTCTTCACGACTGTATTGCGAAATCTCACAGAACTTGTCGTTTACGTACTGAATAATACCTCGATGATCGGTCAAAGCAACGATGGAAGACGTATCTAGAGCAAATTTCAGATTGGATAATTGGTGGAGTGAGTTACGCAGCGCATGAAGAAAAGGGGATTCTGGTATATAAATTTCCAGATCATTCAGCAGTTTATCGGTTGATTCACCAAAGGCATGCTGCAGTAAAGGGTTAGAAGGTTCATTCATAATGGAGCAGCCCCTTTTTTAGTGCGAATTTGACTAGCTCAGGTCGTGTTTTCAAGTTAAGCTTCTCCATAAGATTGCTTTTATGGGACTCTACGGTTTTGACGCTAATCACCAGGTGCTCGGCAATTTCCTTGTTGGCATATCCTTTGGCTACCCACGATAGAATCTCTTTTTCCCGCTCAGACAAGGATTCATAGGGTCCGGCTATGCCTTCCTGTTTGATTTTGTCCAGATATTCACTCATCAGTCGTTTGGTTGCATTCGGGTACAAATAGGCACTACCTTCGGCCACAGACTGGATGGCAGCGAGTAACTCCTCGTGAGGTGCGCTTTTTAAAATATATCCGGATGCTCCAGCCTGAATGGCTCGGAACAGATATTCTTCATCGTCATGCATCGTTAAAATAAGGACTTCTGTATCGGGCAACTGTTTTTTTAATTCAGTGGTTGCCGTGAGACCATCTTTGCCAGGTGGCATGCTAAAATCCATGAGTACGACATTAGGTTGTAGCTCTACTGCTTTACGGATCGCCTCATCCCCGTCTGCTGCATCTCCTACGACCTTAATACCATTTTTGCCGTCCAATAGGGCCATGAGGCCAGAACGTACGACAACATGATCATCCACTACTAGTATACGAATCAATTTGTCATCCCCTCGAACGGTAAAAAAACCGTGCGTTTTGTCATAATCATAGCAAATTTTAGGGATTTCAATCAACAAAGATAGTTAGGGACAGCCATATCAAGTGTTTTATGAGTTTTATTATCTACAGTAACATTGTTGATCTATGGAGTGAGAGGGTAAGCACATAGTTGGCTAAGGCGTTGAGCGACTTGAGTGGCCTCGGCCACATCAGACTCTGTGAACGTCCTCACATCACGATTACCAAGAAGCAGCACACCGTTAGGCAGATCCCCTGTGCTGGAAAAGGGAATAGCAACAGCAGAGTGAAGCTGCTCGGCCAGCATTAGTGCACACTCCTGACGCAGACGTATACTACCCGATAGTAAAGCACTTACAGTCACGGTACGTCCCAAGCGAACAGCCATCCCGGCAATACCATGGCCAATCTTAAAAGAAATAAGGCGATAGCGATTGCTTCGGCTGCCGGAGGCGTAATACCAATGCAGCCTACCACCCGACTTGGACATAAATGCAAGGGCAGTGAGATCACTATAAATAGTATCTCTCAACTGGTTCAGTTCTTTTCGCATTTCATCCGTTATTTGTAGCATAGAAGACACATCCTTTTTCATAACCAAACTATATCTCTAATTCATTGTAGTTCCGACAGTTATAAAAGTAGATCAGGGAACCCCCTGATCTATAGGCGCAGGAAACACTGACTTTTCATCAGGTCGGGTAAGGAGTAGGGAAAAGGTCGATAAATGGGGCGTTAGCTTACCTCGGAAGTGATATTTATCACAGTAAATCAGGGAGTAGGAAGGTATAAAATCAGGTGTTCTCCCGATAACAACCCAGGCATTAAAACATTATGATATAGATATCAGGTAAACACGAGGAGGACGCTAACATGCAAGCCACTTGTATGGAACGGTTTGGGGACGAAGCGGAACGCACGGGAATTCAGATTTATTTGACAGAAGAACATTTTGTTCTGCTAAAAGATATTATGTCCTGGAAGAAGGTAAAGGCAGGCGTTATGCTTTTCCGAGAAGGCGATGATGCAGAGCAGCTTTATTATATACATTCAGGTCATGTTAAACTTCGTAAATCGACAGAAGATGGTAAAGAACTGATTCTGACCATTCAGCATCAAGGCGACTTAATTGGGGAATTTAGCGGGATAGATGGAGAAGAGTATAGTTGCACTGCGGAAACAGCCGATGTGTGTGAGTTAGGCGTCGTGCTTGTTAAGGATCTGGAGTCGCTCTTGTCCAAAAATGGGGAAATGGCACTTCAGTTCATCCAGTGGATGGCGATGAAGCAACGCATTATGCAATCGCGTTTTCGGGACTTACTGTTGTATGGTAAAACTGGAGCGTTAGCATCTACATTGATCCGTGCTAGCAATACATGTGGCGTGGCTGTGAAGGATGGCATTTTACTAAATATGAAGCTAAGTCACTCCGAATTAGGTGAGATGATTGGAGCGACGCGAGAGAGTGTGAACCGGATGCTGAGCGCGCTGAAAGAGCAGGGAACCCTAGATACAAGGGATGGAAAGATTGTCATTCACGATCTCAAGGTATTACGTGGCATGTGCTGCTGTCCTTCGTACGGCCAATGTGCCCATGAAATTTGTCGCCTCTAATATATGAATACCATTAGGCGGGGTCCAAGAGACTTCGCCTTGCTGCATGTCTTCTAACAATCTAGCACATGGGGTAACGAACAACATAGATTAGAAAAAAACTAATCAACGTCGTATAGCGGCTAATTACCAATAATGTATTTATATTAAATGGAACTGAACACATGACATTTTATGAACTAGCTGTTTTGAAGTAACATTGGAGCTAATAATGGTTGACTAAAAGGTGGAGGGATTTCAAGTTTAAAAAAGGGATTATTTACAAGTTGCTTTCTTTTGCTGAAAATGATATATTATTTGAGCTGACAACAAAACAGCAGTTTCAAAAGTGAAAAGCTTGGGTGAAATGATCTTCAAAAAAAGAAAAAATAACCCTTGCATTTTTGAAACGAACATGATATGATCTTATAGCTGCTGAAAAACGCGGCGAAAGAGAAATGTTTGATCTTTGAAAACTGAACAACGAGTGAGTAAA
>NZ_JBRECM010000028.1:0-3721 GCF_052906305.1 Paenibacillus sp. SER-28
CGAGCGATGCTGGAGCATAACTCCTTTCGGATTTCCAGTCGAACCCGACGTATAGATGACATAAGCCAAATGCTCTGGGCGGGCAATCGCCTCCAGGTTGCCGCTCATTCCCTGATACAAGGCTGCATCCTCAAGAAATATGGCATTGGCGTTGCAATGATGCTCTTCCAACAAATCACGACTGGTCAGAAGCACTGTGGCCTCGCTATCTTCCAGCATGTATGCAATACGAGAGGACGGAAATTCGGGATCAATCGGCACATAAGCACCACCTGCTTTGAGAACAGCCAGGAGACCTACAATCATTTCCACGGAACGCTGCACCATCAGACCGACCAGCTTGTCAGGTCCTACTCCCTGGGCTTGAAGCATTCGGGCCAATGAATTTGCCCGTTCATTCAGTTCCCGATAAGTCAGACTCTGATGTCCAAACACCAATGCCACCTGATCTGGCGTATATTCTACCTGCTCCTCGAACAGCTGATGGATCGTCTGATGAGACGGAAAAGCACAAGCAGTGTCATTAAATGCCGCTGTAATCTGCTGCTTTTCCGCCGCTGTGAGTAGTTCCAGTTCTTCAACACGAACATGCGGATTGAGCGAAATTTGCTCCAGTAGGCGTGCAAAATGCCCATACAGACGCTCAATACCTGCTTGATCAAAGCTGAGCGTGTTATACATAAAACGAATCTTGATGCCTTCACCTGGCATAACGACGACGTTCAGATCATAGTTGGTTTCCTCTGTAGACACCACGTTCGAAATCGTAAATTTATCCTGTCCATCACTGCCCAACTGCTCTACCTGCTGCTCCACCGGATAATTTTCAAATATCATAATATGATTGATTAAATCCTGCTTCTGCTCGGTCAGTGCTTGAATTTCGTACAGCGGGAACGCATCATAACCATTGGAAGCCAGCGCCTGCCGCTGTGTTCGTTTCATCAGCTCGACAAAGGTTTCACCTTGTTCAGACTGCACGCGCACTGGAATCGTGTTAATGAATAGCCCAATCATGTGCTCCACACCTGGAATATCCCCTGGGCGACCGGACACAACGCTGCCGAACACAACATCCGAACTATTATTATATTTTTGCAACAAGACGCCCCATACCGTCTGAATCAGCGTATTGATCGTCACCTGATTTTGCTTCGCCACTTGTTCGATCTGGGCAACCAGCTCTGGCTGGAATTCGCAATCCAGATCTTCAGCAACATATTCCCCGGTGTGCATCGATTTAGGCTGTGTTTTTTGCTGTGGAAGCGTAATTTGCTGCTCGTAGTCCGCCAGATACCCACGCCAATATCGCAAAGCTGCCTCACGGTCCTGACGTTCCAGCCATTCAATAAATCGACTGAACGGCGTGACAGGCTCCAGCGCTGGCTTATGACCCGCGCGCAGTGCCAGATAGCTGCCGAATACCTCCTGTGTCATAAAGGACAAGCACCAGCCATCCATCAAAATATGATGGAAGCTCCAGATAAAGTGATATGTTTCATCCCCGGTTTGCAGGATCGAAATACGAATGAGTGCATCCTCTGCGAGATTGAACCCTTTCGCTTTATCGGCAAGGGTAAAAGCCTCAACACGCGCTACTCGTTCTTCTTTTTCCAGTCCGCGCAGGTCTTCATAGTACAACTCTCCGCTGCGATTGCGGAAAACGACCTGTACAGGCTCATCCTTCCAGGAGTTGATAAAGTTCGTCCGCAATGCCTCATGACGATGTACGAGCAGATCAAAGCTTTTGCTGAAAGCAACTACATCAAACCGTCCATTCAATTCAAAGGTGGCCTGCTCAAAGTAAGCTGCCGAACTCTCATCCATTAGACTGAAGAAGAGCATACCCTTTTGCATCGGCGTCAAAGCATACACATTTTCTAGTTCACCCATATCTTGTGTATCTTTCACCAATTGCTCCAGCTCGTCCAGCGTTACATGTTTTAACAAGACATCACTTGGGGTCAACACCGTTCTTTCCTGCGCAACGCAATGGCTAATCACCTCACGCAAACCGGATACCAGTAGTTCTCCCAGCCGTGCAATCGTTTCATGACGGAACTGCGTTGTGCCGTAGCGAATAGTGAACATCAGCTCCCCATCCTCGATTAATCCATTGATATCTAGTGCAAAATCCATAGCCGCGTTCGTGCTAACTGGTACACCGATGGAATAGGAGGAAGGCTCCAGATCGTTGCCTTTATAATCCTGATCGAATTGGCCTAAATAGTTAAAACTGATCTCAGGCTGCGCCTGTAACTGCACGCCTGCTTTCTCCAGCACATTCATATCTGACAGGTATCGCAAAATACCATAACCGATGCCTTTTTGCGGAATATGACGCAGCCCTTCCTTAATCCGTTTGATCAGACGAGCCGTATTTCCCCCTTGTCCCAGACTTCCATCCAGTACAACCGGGAATTGGCTCGTAAACCAGCCGACCGTGCGCGTAATATCCACGTCGGGTACAACGGCTTCCCGTCCGTGGCCTTCCAGGTTAACCAGCACCCGTTCGGAACCGGACCATTCATACACGGCTTTGCCGAGTGCAGCCAGCAACAGGTCATTCATTTCCGTGTTGTATGCGCGATGAGCTTGTTTGAGCAGTTGCTCGGTTTCCTGCTTCGTCCAGCGGACAGTCACAACCTCACTGTCTCCGAGCCGTGCATTGTCATTTGCAAAATCCTTCGGCAAAGGCTTCGCGAGGCTGGCTTCTGCTTGTTCGATATGCTGCCAGTAGGCTAGCTCCCGCTCCATCGTCGCACGATTTGCGTAGGCTGACAGCTGTTTGGCCCATACCTGGAAAGAATCTGTTTTATGCGGCAGTCGAATAGCTGTGCCTGTTTTACCTGCAACGGCCTGCTCATAACCGGATGCCAAATCCTCCAGTAAAATACGCCACGATACGCCGTCCACAACCAAATGATGAATGACGATTAGCAAATGATCGCCCTCAGCGCAATGGAACAGACCGAGCTTCACAAGCGGCCCCTCGCTCAAATGAATGCTGGCTTGAATTTCACTCGCCTTGGCTTCTACAGCGGTGGATTCGTCTTCAACTCCACTAAAATCTACAATGTCCAGCGTGTATAGCTCGCCTTCCTCCACACTGCGGTTCCAAGCGGCATAGCCCTGCTCCGTCTCACGGAATACCGTGCGCAATGCGTCATGATGCTGGACAATACGTTCCATCGTACGGCGCAGCGCGTCGACGTCAAAGCGCCCAGCTCGATACAGCATCATCGCCTGGTTGCTGTGGTGCAGGTCAGCCGGCCGCTGCTCGAAGAACCACCGCTGAATGGGTGTCAGATCTACCTTGCCTACTGCCTCTTCCTGACTAGCCATCTTGCCATCTGTACGAAGTAAAGGACTGAGTGACGCTACCGTCGGATTGCTGAAGAGGTCTTTCATGTCCAGTCGATACCCTGCTTGCAGCAATCGGGAGGATACTTGCAGCGCTTTGATCGAATCGCCGCCCAGTTCAAAGAAGTTATCCTGCGTGCCTACCGTTTCGACACCCAGCACCCCGGCCCACACTGAAGCTAATACTTGTTCCACCGTAGTTCGCGGTGCCACATAGGCTGCACCGGTATGGATGCTTCCTTCCGGTTCCGGTAAGGCCTTGCGGTCGATTTTTCCATTGGGGGTCAGTGGCAAGGTCTCCAGACGCATCAAGCGTGCAGGTACCATATGTGCTGGCAGTCCTGCTTCCAGCTCGGCC
>NZ_JBRECM010000029.1:0-3313 GCF_052906305.1 Paenibacillus sp. SER-28
CTCCAGAGACCAGAGCCTTATGATGTAAAGAAAAAGAAACCCACGTCTCAAAAGACGGGGTTTCTCGACAATCTGAGGCTGGTTTATTAAACCAGCCTTTTTATTATTGGCTTCCTCCTTGTTCTCCTTCGCCCCCACCTTCGCTACCTCCACCACCACCTTGCTTATCGCCGCCTGCACCGCTTTGCTCACCGGTTTTTTTCTCAACCTTGGGTTGAAGCTCCTCTTGTACGACGGTTTTGAGTAAATTCATAACCTCAAGTCGGAAAATCGGATTTTGCATGGCATCATGCATGACTGTCATAGATTGTTTGCGATATTCAGGGGTTCTAGTTAAGTCCATATACATTTTGGTTAATTCTGGTGACTTGAGCATTGCTTCAATTGATTTTTGATAAGAAGGGTCTTTTATAAGTTGCATATGAAGCTGTTTGCTTTGGCTGTTGATGGCTTTGGCAAATTCTCCGGCAAAACGTGGATCAGTCATAATTTTTTCGATTTCTTTTTTATATTCAGGTGATACCAAAGTATCTTTGACTGCGATCTTCATCTGTTCAGCCGATTGCATGGGCATAAGCATTTTCATTCCCATGCTACCACCAGACCCACCACCAGACCCACCCTCTTCACTGCTTTGACCGGATTGTCCTTCTTTGGATGAACTGTTTTCCCCGGTTAAAGCCTCCTCTACCGCTTTTTTTCCGTCATCGCTTTTCAGGATATCGACAACCATCGTTTTCATCTCTTTATAACTGTTCTGGGGGGGCGCAGAACCCTGATCCGAGCCGCATCCACTCAGTGCAACGCCCAGTACGCATACCGTGCTAACAAATCGCAAACGAGTCCAATTCATGGCCGTATTCCTCCTTCATCATGAATGTGGATAGTATGCGGATGAATGGGGAGAAATATGTCGATTTGCTTTTGGTTTTTAGCTGAGAACGATGTAAAATAACTCCTTAAAGACCCAGTGCCTGATCGCGTACCTCTTTGCCTTTTACTGTACCCTGTTGAAGCAGTTCAGATACAGTCACGAATTCATAGCCTTGTGCTCGCAACTTGTCGATAATGACCGGCAGGGCTTCATGCGTTTGTTTACAGGAATCACTGGCATGCAGAAGGACGATATCGCCAGGATGCGCTTTATTTACAACACGGTCGATTATGACCTGAGTACCAGGGTTTTTCCAGTCCAGGGAATCTGTATCCCACTGAATGGTTTTGTAGCCTAAAGTGCCGGCAACCTGAAGGACTCTTTTATCAAAGTCGCCATTAGGCATACGGATCAATTTCGGGGACTGTCCCGTCAGTTCGGTTAATGTGGTATGAGCAATTGAAATCTGCTTACGAATATCTTCATCGCTTAAACTGCTGTAATTTTCGTGTTTATGGCCATGACTGCCGATCTCAAATCCGCTTTCTTTAATCTGATTCACAAGTTCTGGATGTGTTTTACTCCAAGGGGCAGAAAGAAAAAAGGTGGACTTGGTGACTTTTTTATCCTCAAGGACTTTTAAGATGGGGGCAGTACGCTTATCGCCCCAACTAATATCAAAGGTGAGAGCGATCAACTTTTTGTCCGTGGGCACACTATAAATAGCGGTTGGTGCTTCCTCGGAAAAAACTGTAACATTATCGGTTTCTACATAAATGACTCCGACAGTAAAGATGGCTGCAGCCATTACGATTAAGAATCGTTTGATTTTTTTACCGTTTAATACATAAAAAAAAGAATTCATGGTTAATAACGCCCCTTTCATCCTAGAAGTGCTTGTTTACTTAAAGCTATGCCAGGGGTTGTCAATTATTCCATTGGACTAATAGGAGGAATTATCAAATGGGACTAAACGCATTTTTTCACGATTTACACATAACAAGACGGTTGATTTTAATCTCTGCACTTCTTTTCTGCACAAGTATTATAGTGGGGTGGTTAAGTACAGGCACTATTCAATCCATGCTAGCGCAACAAATGGAGGGACTGGGAGAAGTAGCGCAGCGCTTGCAGAATTCTGAGCATCCACAATGGAGTTTTTTTGTATTTATCTTTTTCAATAATGCAATTAAATGTGTGCTGGTTATATTTATGGGGGCTGTATTTGGAATCGTACCGTTTATATTTTTGATTGTGAACGGTATGGTTTTAGGGTTTGTAGTACACTTGCAGACAGATATGGGAAGAAGTATGTATGAAGTTGTTGTAAAAGGGTTGCTGCCTCACGGTGTGATTGAATTGCCTGTTTTGATTATCGCCTGTGCCTTCGGATTGAAGTTTGGAATTAACATAATGTCTACTATAGGTACAAGCATAGGGCTAAAGCGCAAAGGAACTGGCCCATCGTGGAATGTATTTATGAAACAAACGTTGAGGGTGTCCCTATGGTCTGTCATCTTACTGCTTATAGCAGCTGCTATTGAGAGTGGCATAACTTATCGTTTATTGTCACAATAAAATATTATGGCCAATTATTTATATATTTCCTGAAAATTGAACATAACAAAGGGGAGAGCCTAAAGAGAAGCTGAAGATTAATCGGGGGAAGTTTGAAACCTTAGCAGTTGAGTTTAAAAACAGGTAAAGATTGGAACAATAGTTGAGCAAATATAAGTACTATATAATCTGCTGATAAGGGAGTATGGTCATATGTTGGGAATGCTGTTTAACGAAAAAGAATGCAAGGAACTTGACTACGTTCTTCGTAAGGAGCTAGATGAAATGCTGCTTGATATGAGCGATACTCGATTGGATCAAGATATTCGCTACGCAATCGCACTTCGATATAAAACAGTCTTCCGCATGTATGCCCGTTTTGCACCCGCCAAGGAACTATCCAAATATGCTCGCAGAGGGCGAGTCCCACAAACCAAACAATAGATAGGGTAGAAAACATATCAGAGATATCAGGAAGTAAACTATTTTAAAAAGCTTATACTTTCTGATATCAAAAAAAGTATTGACTCTATTCAATATTCATGGTAAATTAATTTTCGTTCCTTTTTGAAGGATTTGCTCGAAAAAAAGAAATTAAAAAAAACTCTTGCAAATTCTAAAAAGAGATGATATATTATAAAGGTCGCCACTGAGACGCGGTGACGAAACAAAGTAAGACATTATGCAAGTTTGATCTTTGAAAACTGAACAACGAGTGAGTACGGATTTTGTTTACAAAATCTAACGCGGAAATTTTGGTACATGCCATTAGGTTGTATGAAATGGAAGCGAAAATGAGATATTATTATCTCGTCAGTTTCAAAATGAGCTTATCGCTCTTTCTATAAATCAACTTCGGTTGGTCTTTAATGGAGAGTTTGA
>NZ_JBRECM010000030.1:0-1889 GCF_052906305.1 Paenibacillus sp. SER-28
TGTTCCTCGAACAGCCGGTGGAACGCGGCCGCAGGAGCCGCTTCCGGCTGCGCCGGGTTGAACGCGCCGAGAATTTGTCCTTTTTCCTCTGCCGTCAGCAAGTTCAGCTCGGCGATCTTCGCATCCGGACGGCTTACGATCGTTACGAGCAGCTGCTCGTAATGTTTCGCCAGCCGTTCGATCGTCTCCCTTTTGTAGAGAGCCGTCGCATATTCGAAGCTGTAATCCAAGCCGCCGTTCTCCTCGCCCACATCCAAACTGATATCAAACTTCGCGGTATCCAGTGCGCTCGGATAAGGAATCAGGCGAAGCCCTTCCAGCTCAAATTCCTCGTTCTCCGTATTCTGCATCGTAAACAGCGTGTCGAAGAGCGGATTGCGGCTTAAATCACGGGTGACTTGCACCTTGTCCACCAATTCTTCGAACGGATAGTTTTGATGCTCGAAGGCGTGGAGGGTCGTTTCTTTGACTTCGTTCAGGTATGACAGGAATGTCTTCTCCGAAGCTGGATAACTGCGGATAGCCAGCGTGTTTAAGAAAATCCCGATCAACGGCTGCACATCTCCATGATTCCTTCCGGCAATCGGCGTACCGACGATCACGTCTTCCTGACCTGAATATTTATACAGAAGGACGTTATACGCCGTAAGCAGCACCATAAACAGCGTCGTGCCCGTTTCCGAGGCCAGCTGCTTCAGACCGTCGGTTTTCGAAGCGTCGAAGAAAAACTCCAGCGTTTGGCCTTCGTAGCTCTGCACGGCCGGACGCGGATAGTCGGTCGGCATTTCCAGCACCGGAAGCTCGCCTTGGAACATGTCCAGCCAGTACGCCTCCTGACGCTGATGCCGTTCCTTCTGCTCCTGCGAATGCTGCCAAACGGTGTAGTCTTTGTACTGAATGCGCAGAGGCTCCAATTGCTCGCCGCCGTACAAGCGGACGAATTCTTCAACAAAGATTTCCATCGAGACGCCGTCGGAAATAATATGATGCATGTCGTACATTAGAATATGGCGTTTCGGAGCTAGCTCGACAAGGCCTACCCTCAGCAGCGGAGGCTTCGCCAAGTCAAACGGACGGACGAAACGGCGAACCGTCTCTTCGGCCTCTTGCTCATCCGCTCGATAGAACTCCACGGCAAAATTCACGTCCTGGTAAATCCGCTGCGATGCTTCGCCATCCACCATTTCGAACCCGGTGCGCAGCATTTCATGCCGCGCCACGAGCTTACGGAACGCTTCTTCGAACCTTGCCCGGTCTAAAGCACCCTCCAGCAGCATCGCTTCCGGCATGTTGTAGCTAAGCTCCGCGCCTTCCAGTTGATTCAGGATAAAGAGACGTTTTTGAGCAAAAGATTGCGGGTACACCTCTCGGTCATCCGCCATCGGAATGGCAACGAATGTTTGCTCATCCAGCCGGGAAATGGCGGCCGCCATGCTCTCGATCGTGGAATGGCGGAACACGTCGCGCAGCGGCAGATCCACGTTCAACTCTTTATGAATCTTGCTGACCAGCGTCGTCGCCCGCAGGGAGTGGCCGCCGATGTCGAAGAAGTTGTCGTGAACGCCAATCTCCTTCGCAAGCCCCAGCACCTCCTGCCAAATCGCCGCCAGCTTCGTTTCCAGCTCATTGCGCGGTGCGACGTACTCCGTTCCGCTTCCCGCTTCCCCTTCCGGCGCCGGCAGCGCCTTCCGGTCAATCTTTCCGTTCGGCGTCAGAGGCAGGCGCTCCAGCTCCACGAAGTACGACGGGATCATGTAGCCCGGCAGCTCCTGCGCCAGCGCGCTGCGCAAATCGTTCACCACCAGCTCCGCTCCGGTATCCGGCGTGTAATACGCGCATAGCGCCTTCTGCCCGTTCGCGTCACTTCGAACCAGCACCACCGCTTCGCG
>NZ_JBRECM010000031.1:0-1417 GCF_052906305.1 Paenibacillus sp. SER-28
TGAAGTGACCCCTTAAAGTTAGACAACTATTTTTATGCAACCAGTTGGGCATGAGCTCGGTATTGTACCGGGCTCATGCCTTTTAATTTTGACTTGATGCGCTTGTGATTGTAGTAATTAATGTATTGCTCTAGTTCTTGCTTGAAGTGATCTACACTTTCAAACTTATTTAGATAAAGAAACTCTGACTTCATGATGCCAAAGAAGTTTTCCATTACAGCGTTATCGTAACAATTTCCTTTACGAGACATGCTCTGGGTAATTCCTTGTTTCTTTAAAGCGTGTTGATACTGCTTCATCTGGTAGTGCCAACCTTGATCCGAATGCAGGAGCAGTTTATCCTTTTCGGATAAGCGTTTAAATGCCTCATTCAGCATCTCGGAGACTAAGGAATAAGTGGGGCGAGCCCCTACTGTGTAGGTGATTATTTCACCGTTAAACAAGTCTAAAACAGGGGATACATAAAGCTTTTCTCCAAACAACTTAAATTCCGTAATATCGGTAACCCATTTCTCGTTTGGCTTGCCTGAATGAAAATTACGATCGAGTACATTGGGTGCAACTTTACCTACTGATCCCTTATAGGAACGATATTTCTTCATACGCACTACCGATTTCAAGCCTAATTCGACCATAATACGCTGCACTTTCTTATGATTAACTCGGCGCCCCCGATTAAATAGTTCGTCACGGATACGACGATAGCCATAGCGCCCCTGATGTTCCTCGTAAATAGATTGGATAAGGAGTTTCAGACCCGCGTCTGGATCTGGCTTACCCAACTGTTTGACCCAATAATAAAAGGTGCTACGTTTGACTTCAGCGAGCTTTAGTAATGCAACCACCGGGAACTCATGCCTTAATTCATAGACGACTTGCGCTTTGTCTTGTTTGGTGATTTTTCCTTGTTTTGAACTAAGGCATTCAACTTTTTTAAATAGGCGTTTTCCATACGCAAACGTTCTAATTCAGCTTGTAGAGCCTCCATTGAATCCTTGGCAGGTTCTTGCTTCTTTGTGAGGTTTTTATTCTTATCTGTCATGCGTGGACGCCCCTTTTTCTTTGAATTCAGGGCGTCTATTCCATGTTCATTGAATTGACTACGCCATTTCCTAATGACTCCAGGTGAAGAAATTTTGAAAATGACAGCTGCTTCATTCGGAGACGTCCCATTCTCGTTCATATAGTTGAGTACGTCTAGTTTATATGCCGTGGAGTAAGCTGTATAGGTTTTTTCAAAAGCTTTTACCCCGTGAGATTCGTATTGCCTAATCCACATACGTAAAGCTTCATGATTCATCCCTAATGATTGTGCAATACTTTTGACTCCCTCAGTACCACTTTGATACCTACGAATGGCCTCCAATTTCTCATCTAAACTGAATTTAGGCAAAAAACTGCACCTCCATTGTTAGTC
>NZ_JBRECM010000032.1:0-898 GCF_052906305.1 Paenibacillus sp. SER-28
ATACTGCCGGTATCCCTTACGGTCCGTCGTTCGGTAGGGCAGTTCCTGTTGGGCTGGGCATCTATACACATTGCGTTTGGCATCGTATTCAAACTTCCATTTCGGAAACAGCCCTTGTCTGGGATGGAATCTTCGGTGAGCAATCACGGCAAAAATCTTTCGGTTTTGCAAACCTCGGCAAATCGGCGTCGTTAAATAACCTGAATCTAGCGCAACAGCTTCTACTTGAAAACCAAAGCGTTCTCTTTGTCGATCCAAACGGGACAAATAGGGGACAGAATCATGTACATTCCCCGGCGTCACATGCACATCCGTAATCAGATTGTACTTCATATCCACTGTGCGGTGGTCCAGATAGAAGAAGCCTTCAGGCTTGCCATCACGGATCATATAGCCGCTGTCCGGGTCTGTTTTGTTCACTTTAATTTCTTTTTCTTCGTTCACTTCCTCTCGGGATTTTAAGGCTTTTTTCCGTGGCTTTTCCGGTCCTCCTTCACCGCTTCGTTAAGCTCGTCCATATAGTCTTTGGTATTCTGCAACACTTGTTCTTTGGTGTACTGGTGCCTGTTAGCATTGGCTTTGACGTGTGTGGAATCGGTGACGAGAACACGCCCACCCACCATTCGGTGAGAGATCGCCTGCAGCACAATTTCATCGAAGATATCTTGAAAGATCGTGGTGTCTTTAAAGCGAGTGCGACGATTCCAGCTAATCGTCGTATGGTCTGGAACTTTATCCGTTAAGCCCAGCCCCAGGAACCAGCGATAAGCCAGGTTCGTCTGAATTTCACGCTCGAGTTGCCGTTCTGAGCGAATGCCATAGAAATAACCGAGAAAGATCATTTTAAACAACACGGTAGGATCAATGGCAGGACGCCCGTTGTCCGCACAATACAGCG
>NZ_JBRECM010000034.1:0-625 GCF_052906305.1 Paenibacillus sp. SER-28
ATGGGTGATGGCGTGCCTTTTGTAGAATGAACCGGCGAGTTACGTTCCCGTGCAAGGTTAAGGTGAAGAGCTGAAGCCGCAGCGAAAGCGAGTCTGAATAGGGCGAATGAGTACGTGGACGTAGACCCGAAACCGGGTGATCTACCCCTGTCCAGGGTGAAGGTGCGGTAACACGCACTGGAGGCCCGAACCCACGCATGTTGAAAAATGCGGGGATGAGGTGGGGGTAGCGGAGAAATTCCAATCGAACCCGGAGATAGCTGGTTCTCCCCGAAATAGCTTTAGGGCTAGCCTCGGAAAGAAGAATCGTGGAGGTAGAGCACTGATTGGGTGCGGGGCCCGCAAGGGTTACCAAGCTCAGTCAAACTCCGAATGCCATAGATTTAGTTCCGGGAGTCAGACAGTGAGTGCTAAGATCCATTGTCGAAAGGGAAACAGCCCAGACCATCAGCTAAGGTCCCCAAGTGTGTGTTAAGTGGGAAAGGATGTGGAGTTGCACAGACAACCAGGATGTTGGCTTAGAAGCAGCCACCATTGAAAGAGTGCGTAATAGCTCACTGGTCGAGTGACTCTGCGCCGAAAATGTAACGGGGCTAAACACACCACCGAAGCTATGGCTTGATGC
>NZ_JBRECM010000035.1:0-571 GCF_052906305.1 Paenibacillus sp. SER-28
CGAGGACAGTGTCAGGTGGGCAGTTTGACTGGGGCGGTCGCCTCCTAAAGAGTAACGGAGGCGCCCCAAGGTTCCCTCAGAATGGTTGGAAATCATTCGAAGAGTGCAAAGGCAGAAGGGAGCTTGACTGCGAGACCTACAAGTCGAGCAGGGACGAAAGTCGGGCTTAGTGATCCGGTGGTACCGCATGGAAGGGCCATCGCTCAACGGATAAAAGCTACCCTGGGGATAACAGGCTTATCTCCCCCAAGAGTCCACATCGACGGGGAGGTTTGGCACCTCGATGTCGGCTCATCGCATCCTGGGGCTGAAGTAGGTCCCAAGGGTTGGGCTGTTCGCCCATTAAAGCGGTACGCGAGCTGGGTTCAGAACGTCGTGAGACAGTTCGGTCCCTATCTGTCGTGGGCGTAGGAAATTTGAGAGGAGCTGTCCTTAGTACGAGAGGACCGGGATGGACGTACCGCTGGTGTACCAGTTGTTCCGCCAGGAGCACCGCTGGGTAGCTATGTACGGAAGGGATAAGCGCTGAAAGCATCTAAGCGTGAAGCCCCCCTCAAGATGAGATTTCCCA
>NZ_JBRECM010000036.1:0-557 GCF_052906305.1 Paenibacillus sp. SER-28
GTGCCGGCGAGAGGACTTGAACCCCCAACCTACTGATTACAAGTCAGTTGCTCTACCAGTTGAGCTACACCGGCACAATGGTGGAGGCTGAGGGGATCGAACCCCCGACCCTCTGCTTGTAAGGCAGATGCTCTCCCAGCTGAGCTAAGCCTCCTGGGTATGTATGGTAGCGGCGGAGGGGATCGAACCCCCGACCTCACGGGTATGAACCGTACGCTCTAGCCAGCTGAGCTACACCGCCATAACATAATATTTCGCTAGCTTGTCCTAAATGGCGGAGAGAGAGGGATTCGAACCCTCGCACCACTTTCGCAGTCTAACCCCTTAGCAGAGGGTCCCCTTATAGCCACTTGGGTATCTCTCCATATAAATGGACTCGCTTAGCAAAACTCCGCAAGTTATTCTTTAACTCACCAAAGTGATTTGGAATATCAAGCGCAATTTCAAGGTTACACCCTGAAAACTGGATCCGAAACTCATTTGCGTTTTATTCTTAGGATAAGCCCTCGACCGATTAGTATTGGTCAGCTCCATGCATTACTGCACTTCCACCCCCA
>NZ_JBRECM010000037.1:0-537 GCF_052906305.1 Paenibacillus sp. SER-28
GGTCGTTTGTTCAAAATAAGCACCTGACTCTGCATCCATCAGACTATGGAACAACATGCCTTTTTGCATCGGCGTCAACGCATATACATTTTCCAGTTCCCCCATGTCACGAGTCCGTTCTACCAATTGATCCAGCTCGGCCATGGTTACATGTTTCAGCATGACATCGCTTGGCGTCAGCTCCTGCTGTTTGCGACCTGTGCAATGCGCAATGATTTCCTGCAAACTGATTCGGAACGCTTCAGCTAGCTGCTCCATCGTTTCACGACGATATTCCTGCTTGCTGTAGCTGATCGTCAATTGCAGTTCGCCTTTCGAAATCAGTCCGTTCATATCCAGCGTGTGCGTTCTAGCTGCATGGGCGCTAAGCTCTGCACCGCTAGCGTAAGGAGATACACCAATGGATTGATTTTGCATATCTTGGTCAAATTGTCCCAAATAGTTAAAGCTGATTTCAGGCTCGGTTACAAAACGCTCTTGCTCACGTGCTGCGGACAGGTATCTCAACATACCGTAGCCAATGCCCTTTTGCGGAAT
>NZ_JBRECM010000038.1:0-527 GCF_052906305.1 Paenibacillus sp. SER-28
TAGAAAGGAGGTGATCCAGCCGCACCTTCCGATACGGCTACCTTGTTACGACTTCACCCCAATCATCTACCCCACCTTCGGCGGCTGGCTCCCTTGCGGGTTACCCCACCGACTTCGGGTGTTGTAAACTCTCGTGGTGTGACGGGCGGTGTGTACAAGACCCGGGAACGTATTCACCGCGGCATGCTGATCCGCGATTACTAGCAATTCCGACTTCATGTAGGCGAGTTGCAGCCTACAATCCGAACTGAGACCGGCTTTTCTAGGATTGGCTCCACCTCGCGATTTCGCTTCCCGTTGTACCGGCCATTGTAGTACGTGTGTAGCCCAGGTCATAAGGGGCATGATGATTTGACGTCATCCCCACCTTCCTCCGGTTTGTCACCGGCAGTCTGCTTAGAGTGCCCAGCTTGACCTGCTGGCAACTAAGCATAAGGGTTGCGCTCGTTGCGGGACTTAACCCAACATCTCACGACACGAGCTGACGACAACCATGCACCACCTGTCTCCTCTGTCCCGAAGGAAAG
>NZ_JBRECM010000039.1:0-525 GCF_052906305.1 Paenibacillus sp. SER-28
TCCAATACCCACGGGCCAATCCTTCCCCTGCAATACATAACTCACCCGGTACGCCGACGGGCTGCAATTCTCCATTCACATTCATGATATAGATTTGGGTATTTGCGATAGGACGTCCGATATTAATGTGCTCCGCATGGGTCAGTTCCTGTACGGTCGACCAAACTGTCGTTTCTGTAGGTCCGTACATGTTATAAATGCGAGGACCGTTTATTTCTTGCAGTGCTACGAGCAGCTTGGACGGAAGGGCTTCACCCCCGACCATAATAGCCTTCACGCTTTGCAGTGTGCGGGAACCTGCTTCATGACCTAGCAGCATTTGCAATCGGGATGGGGTCATTTGCAACATCTCAATCGAATGTTGAGTAATCAACTCACCCAGTGCCTGCGGATTCACCTGATGCTGGCTGTCGCCAAGCACCACCGTCATTCCACCCAACAGGGGCAGGATGGTTTCCAAGACGAAAATATCAAATGAAATAGTCGTCAGTGACAAAATGGTTTGGCTCGCTTCAAAGTCAATGA
>NZ_JBRECM010000040.1:0-522 GCF_052906305.1 Paenibacillus sp. SER-28
AATAGCTCACTGGTCGAGTGACTCTGCGCCGAAAATGTAACGGGGCTAAACACACCACCGAAGCTATGGCTTGATGCTTGCATCAGGGGTAGGGGAGCGTTGAATGCGGGTTGAAGGTGTACCGTAAGGAGCGCTGGACTGCATTCAAGTGAGAATGCCGGTATGAGTAACGAAAAGATCTGTGAGAATCAGATCCGCCGAAAGCCTAAGGGTTCCTGAGGAAGGTTCGTCCGCTCAGGGTAAGTCGGGACCTAAGGCGAGGCCGATAGGCGTAGTCGAAGGACAACAGGTCGAAATTCCTGTACCACCGTAATCCGTTATGAGCGATGGGGTGACGCAGTAGGGTAGTGACGCGGACTGATGGATGTCCGTCTAAGCAGTGAGGCTGGTGTGTAGGCAAATCCGCACATCGTTAAGGCTGGGCTGTGATGGGGAGCGAAAATTATAGTAGCGAAGGTCATGATCTCAGACTGCCAAGAAAAGCCTCTAGCCAGGAGAAGGTGCCCGTACCGCAAACCGACA
>NZ_JBRECM010000041.1:0-515 GCF_052906305.1 Paenibacillus sp. SER-28
AGATGGATGCCGGACGGCAACATTGAATATTTGGGTCGGATGGACCATCAGGTGAAAATCCGGGGTTACCGGATCGAACTGGGCGAGATCGAATCGCAGCTGCTGCAGGTGGAATCGGTACAAGAAGCGGTCATCATGGCACGCACGGACGAAACGGGCCAAACACAGCTCGTGGCGTACTACGTGGCGAGTCAAGAGCTTGGAGCGGGTGAGCTGAGACAGGAGCTGGGACAAGAGCTGCCAAGCTATATGGTGCCGTCGTATTTCATTCAGTTGGAGCAAATGCCGCTGACACCGAACGGTAAAATCGACCGCAAGTCCCTGCCAGCACCAGAAGGCGGTTTGCAAAGCGGAGCGGATTATGCAGCGCCACGTACTGTAACAGAACGAGCACTCGTAGCGATCTGGCAGTCCGTCCTGGGCGTGCCAACCGTTGGTATTTTAGACAATTTCTTTGACCTGGGCGGCGATTCGATCAAGGCGATTCAAATCGTGTCGCGTGCGTTCCAGGCAGG
>NZ_JBRECM010000042.1:0-512 GCF_052906305.1 Paenibacillus sp. SER-28
GTGACTGTCGATGAAGACAGCCGGGTTTCCCCATTCGGACATCCCCGGATCAAAGCTTGCTTACAGCTCCCCGAGGCCTTATCGTTGTTCGCCACGTCCTTCGTCGGCTCCTGGCGCCTAGGCATCCTCCGTGTGCTCTTTGTAGCTTAACCTAGTATTTACATCGTAAATACGATTTGCTCTGAATTTCGGTTCAACACGAATGTGTGAATGAAATTCAAGGCAGCTACCTTTATTTCACTTGTTTACACAAGATCAGCTTAAAGGAATATTCTAAAACGCAATTTCGTTTCGGTATCCAGTTTTCAAGGTGCAAAGCTGTAAACAACCAGCTTTTTTTGAGAGTTTGAGCTCTCAAAACTGAGCAACGAGTGAGTAGTTTTTGAAGCTAATGCTTCATATTTGAATGTTTCCGTTGCAGGAAACGATTCTCCATAGAAAGGAGGTGATCCAGCCGCACCTTCCGATACGGCTACCTTGTTACGACTTCACCCCAATCATCTACCCCACCT
>NZ_JBRECM010000043.1:0-509 GCF_052906305.1 Paenibacillus sp. SER-28
GCACGATTCAGGTAGCCTCGTGCCACCCCGGCACCGCCAATGCACAGCTCGCCCAGCACGCCGATCGGCACCGGATTCAGCTGGCTGTCCAAGATGTAAAACCGTGCGTTCAGCCACGCCTGACCAATCGGTACATTGCCGCTACTTGGCAGCTTCGACAGTTCTTCGTCGTAGAAGCTGGAGTCGATCGCCGCTTCCGTGACGCCGTAGCTGTTCATAATGCGGATATCTGCGCCAAACCGTTCCTGCAGCACCCGATAATCCGTCACGCTGCAGCTGTCCGAGCTGGTGATCAGCAGTTCCAGACTGCTCATGTCCAGTCCCTGTTCATGTACATGCTGCATGAACGGTACAATTAAAGCCGGTGTGGATTCGAACACCGTAATCTGATAGTCGTGAATCCAGCCGTACAGACGGCTTGGGTCGATGCGATCGTCTTTCGGGCAGATGACCATCGTGCCGCCGTTATAGAGCGCCCGCGCAATATCGCCGACAAACACGTCGAAGGA
>NZ_JBRECM010000044.1:0-508 GCF_052906305.1 Paenibacillus sp. SER-28
GTCTGTGCGAAGCCGCAAGGCGAAGTATACGGGCTGACGCCTGCCCGGTGCTGGAAGGTTAAGGGGAGTGGTAAGCCCTTCGGGGCGAAGCTATGAACCGAAGCCCCAGTAAACGGCGGCCGTAACTATAACGGTCCTAAGGTAGCGAAATTCCTTGTCAGGTAAATTCTGACCCGCACGAATGGCGTAACGACTTGGGCGCTGTCTCAACGAGAGATCCGGTGAAATTTTAATACCTGTGAAGATGCAGGTTACCCGCGACAAGACGGAAAGACCCCATGGAGCTTTACTGCAGCTTGATATTGAATTTGGGTACGATCTGTACAGGATAGGTGGGAGCCGTAGAATCTTGAGCGCCAGCTTGAGAGGAGGCATCCTTGGGATACCACCCTGATCGTATCTAGGTTCTAACTTGGTACCGTGATCCGGTACGAGGACAGTGTCAGGTGGGCAGTTTGACTGGGGCGGTCGCCTCCTAAAGAGTAACGGAGGCGCCCCAAGGTTCCCT
>NZ_JBRECM010000045.1:0-476 GCF_052906305.1 Paenibacillus sp. SER-28
CGTATTGGAATGGTGTTAATGAACAAGCCCACCATATTTTCGATCCCCGTAATATCCGCTGGACGACCAGACACTACACCGCCAAAAACAGCGTCGTCACTACCGTTGTACTTTTGGAGCAGCAAGCCCCATGCTGTTTGCAGCAATGTATTCGGGGTCACGTGGTGCTGCTTGGCCACCATTTCCATACGTCCAGTCAAATCCTTGCCCAGATCGCACAGGATATGCTCAAATTGTGCACCGTCCGCTTTCACGCCTACTTTTCCGGTCGGAATCGAAGTTTGCTGATCATAGCCGAGCAAATAATCCTTCCAGTAGGAAGCTGCTGCTTCTACATCCTGTGCTTCAAGCCACTCAATATACTGACTGTATGGAGTCACGGGGGCAAGCTTCGGCTGTCTATGCTCCACGGCTGCAAAATAAGCCTCAAACACCTCATCCGTGACTAACGCCACACACCAGCCATCCATCAAGAT
>NZ_JBRECM010000046.1:0-418 GCF_052906305.1 Paenibacillus sp. SER-28
GAACTCGCATTCTGGAGGGAAATGGAACAAGGCGCATATCAGCCGCTTCCAAAAGACGAGTCCCCTTCTCATTCCTTAAATAGGGACAGCGAGGACATTACAGTTACGTGGACAACTCAGGAAACGGAGCAGCTGTTAAAACAAGCGCATCGTGCTTACAACACGGAGATGAATGATTTGCTGCTTACCGCATTGGGACTGACGATTCATCGCTGGGCGGGCCTGGAACGAGTGCTCGTGAGCCTGGAAGGCCATGGACGGGAATCCATTCTGCCAGAACTGGATATTACGCGTACCGTGGGCTGGTTTACGACTCAATTCCCAGTTGTGCTCGATATGAGCGTGGGGCAAGACCTTTCACAGCGCATCAAACATGTGAAAGAAGGACTACGCCGCATTCCGCAAAAGGGCATTGGCT
>NZ_JBRECM010000047.1:0-413 GCF_052906305.1 Paenibacillus sp. SER-28
CCCGACGTATAAATGACATACGCCAGATCGTTTGGACCAGACAACGACTCCAGATTGGAAGCATCCTCGTGATACACACTCTGTGCTCCATCCAGCACCAGCACGTTACCATCGAAAGCCACTTTATCCACCAGATGATTTTGCGTTAACAACAGCTTCGCACCCGAGTCGTCCAGCATGTAGCGGATACGCTCCTCTGGATACGTCGGATCAATAGGAACATACGCGCCCCCGGCTTTTAAAATCCC
Source organism: Paenibacillus sp. SER-28 (assembly GCF_052906305.1). Classification (NCBI taxonomy): domain Bacteria; kingdom Bacillati; phylum Bacillota; class Bacilli; order Caryophanales; family Paenibacillaceae; genus Paenibacillus; species Paenibacillus sp. SER-28. The sequence continues at coordinate 249 of NZ_JBRECM010000047.1, forward strand.
GAAGATGCCCACGATCATGTCCACCGAACGCTCGGTCATCAGACCCACCAGTCGATCCTTCGTCACGCCTTGACTGCGTAAGGTACGAGCCAGACGATTCGCACGTGCATTCAGCTCGCGATAGGTCAACTGCTCTCCTTCGAAGAACAACGCTGGCTGTTCCGG
>NZ_JBRECM010000048.1:0-402 GCF_052906305.1 Paenibacillus sp. SER-28
GGCGACAAAGTAACAGATGAAGATATCATCATGGAAGTACAAAACGATAAGGCTGTAGTTGAAGTTCCTTGTCCGGTTAATGGTACAGTACAAGAAGTATTTGCCAAAGACGGTGACATCTTTAACGTAGGTCAAGTCGTAGCTGTAATTGATGCAGAAGGTGAACTTCCTGAACAAGAAGAAGCACCAGAAGCACCAGCTGCTAGCCCTGAGCCAAGTGCTGCTGCACAAAGCGGAGCTGCAGGTACAGCTAGATTTGAATATAAATTTCCAGAGCTGGGTGAAGGTCTTCACGAAGGCGAAATCATCAAGATGCACATCAAGGCCGGCGACAAAGTAACAGATGAAGATATCATCATGGAAGTACAAAACGATAAGGCTGTAGTTGAAGTTCCTTGTCCG
>NZ_JBRECM010000049.1:0-389 GCF_052906305.1 Paenibacillus sp. SER-28
GCAAGCGGCATCGGCCGGGAGACGATCGTCGGCATTCTCGCCGAGCGTTCGGTGGACTTGCTGGTGGCCGTGCTGGCTGTCTGGAAAGCGGGCGGGGCGTATGTGCCGCTCGACCCGGATTATCCGGCGGACCGCGTGCGGTTCATGCTCGAAGACAGCGGAGCGAAGGTGCTGCTGACACTAACGCCGCTGCGAGAGCGTGCCGAAGCCTGGCTCGGCGAAGAGGAGCTGGCGCTGGCGGCTGTGCTGTACCTCGACGACGAAACTTCGTACAGCGAGGAGCGGGCGAATGCGCCGATTGGCTCCGGCATGGTCTCCGGCAAGCTGACGGATGCTGTGGACGACGGCGATGAGAGCCATCAGAATGTTGGCACCGACAGCTTCCATGA
>NZ_JBRECM010000050.1:0-380 GCF_052906305.1 Paenibacillus sp. SER-28
GAAGGTGCAGAGTCGGATTTTGAAATTCGCAATGCCGGCATGATTGAACAAACCAACTATGATTTCAATCTGGTCGTCATGCCGCAGGAAGCGATGAAAATCCGATTTGAATACAATGCGAAGTTATATGATCGAGAAGCTGTTGAACGGACTCAGGGCCATCTGATACAGCTGTTGGAGCAGGTGGTGGCGAAGCCGGACATTCGAGTGCACGAGCTGGATATGGTAAGTGAGCAGGAGCGCGAGCAAATTCTCAGCGTATGGGGAGATACAGCTGCCGAGTATCCGAGCGGGCAAACGATCCATGGCTTGTTCGAGACACAAACGGCGCAGACACCGGAACAGCCAGCGTTGTTCTTCGAAGGAGAGCAGTTGACCTA
>NZ_JBRECM010000051.1:0-349 GCF_052906305.1 Paenibacillus sp. SER-28
TCCCTGATAGCTCAGTTGGTAGAGCACTCGACTGTTAATCGAGTTGTCACAGGTTCGAGTCCTGTTCGGGGAGCCATATGGAGAGGTGTCCGAGTTGGCCGAAGGAGCACGATTGGAAATCGTGTAGGCGCCAAAAGCGTCTCGAGGGTTCGAATCCCTCTCTCTCCGCCATAATTATTTTATTGCATGGCCCGTTGGTCAAGGGGTTAAGACACCTCCCTTTCACGGAGGTAACAGGGGTTCGAATCCCCTACGGGTCATAAGTAGTATGGAGGCTTAGCTCAGCTGGGAGAGCATCTGCCTTACAAGCAGAGGGTCGGGGGTTCGAGCCCCTCAGCCTCCACCATTT
>NZ_JBRECM010000052.1:0-348 GCF_052906305.1 Paenibacillus sp. SER-28
CAAAGGAACCGGTTAGATGAAGAGGTCTGGAAAGGCCCGCCAGAGAAGGTAAAAGCCCTGTAGTTCAAAACTTGTTCCCTCCGAGACGGATCCCGAGTAGTGCGGGGCACGTGAAACCCCGTATGAATCCGGCAGGACCATCTGCCAAGGCTAAATACTCCCTGGCGACCGATAGTGAAGCAGTACCGTGAGGGAAAGGTGAAAAGCACCCCGGAAGGGGAGTGAAATAGATCCTGAAACCGTGTGCTTACAAGAAGTCAGAGCCCGATCGATGGGTGATGGCGTGCCTTTTGTAGAATGAACCGGCGAGTTACGTTCCCGTGCAAGGTTAAGGTGAAGAGCTGAAGC
>NZ_JBRECM010000053.1:0-338 GCF_052906305.1 Paenibacillus sp. SER-28
GCTTAAAGGAATATTCTAAAACGCAATTTCGTTTCGGTATCCAGTTTTCAAGGTGCAATATTCTCTCCGGCTTTAACTCCGGAAAAACATCATATCAAATTCCTCAACACTTGAATACAAGTATATTTTGGAAATCCAATGTGAGAGTTTGAACTCTCAAAACTGAGCAACGAGTGAGTAAGTTAAGGATATTCATTTCATTTACACGAACGTGATGAACCGAATTGAATATCCGGTCGCAGATACATGTACCTGCTGATATGAATGTTTCCATTGCAGGAAACGATTCTCCATAGAAAGGAGGTGATCCAGCCGCACCTTCCGATACGGCTACCTTG
>NZ_JBRECM010000054.1:0-325 GCF_052906305.1 Paenibacillus sp. SER-28
GAACAAGTTTTGAACTACAGGGCTTTTACCTTCTCTGGCGGGCCTTTCCAGACCTCTTCATCTAACCGGTTCCTTTGTAACTCCATGTGAGACGTCCCACAACCCCAAGGAGCAAGCTCCTTGGTTTGGGCTAATCCGCGTTCGCTCGCCGCTACTGACGGAATCACTATTGTTTTCTCTTCCTCAGGGTACTTAGATGTTTCAGTTCCCCTGGTCTGCCTCTATTCTGCCTATGTATTCAGCAGAAAGTGACTGTCGATGAAGACAGCCGGGTTTCCCCATTCGGACATCCCCGGATCAAAGCTTGCTTACAGCTCCCCGAGGC
>NZ_JBRECM010000055.1:0-315 GCF_052906305.1 Paenibacillus sp. SER-28
TAGTAGCGAAGGTCATGATCTCAGACTGCCAAGAAAAGCCTCTAGCCAGGAGAAGGTGCCCGTACCGCAAACCGACACAGGTAGGCGAGAAGAGAATTCTAAGGCGCGCGGAAGAACTCTCGTTAAGGAACTCGGCAAAATGACCCCGTAACTTCGGGAGAAGGGGTGCCTCGGTAGGGTGAATAGCCCGAGGGGGCCGCAGTGAAAAGGCCCAAGCGACTGTTTAGCAAAAACACAGGTCTGTGCGAAGCCGCAAGGCGAAGTATACGGGCTGACGCCTGCCCGGTGCTGGAAGGTTAAGGGGAGTGGTAAGCC
>NZ_JBRECM010000056.1:0-302 GCF_052906305.1 Paenibacillus sp. SER-28
ATAATAAATCTTTTTGGTGGAGCCAAGCGGGATCGAACCGCTGACCTCCTGCTTGCAAGGCAGGCGCTCTCCCAGCTGAGCTATGGCCCCAAAAGGAAATATAAAGTTATATGGTGGGCCCTAGTGGACTCGAACCACCGACCTCACCCTTATCAGGGGTGCGCTCTAACCAGCTGAGCTAAGGGCCCATAATAAACCACCAAAGAAGTTCTTCTTTAGTGGTTGCGCTTGGCGACGTCCTACTCTCCCAGGACCCTGCGGTCCAAGTACCATCGGCGCTGGAGGGCTTAACGGTCGTGTTC
>NZ_JBRECM010000057.1:0-289 GCF_052906305.1 Paenibacillus sp. SER-28
CAAAAATGGTGCCGGCGAGAGGACTTGAACCCCCAACCTACTGATTACAAGTCAGTTGCTCTACCAGTTGAGCTACACCGGCACATAAAATATTCAATTAAAAGTGGCTCGGGACGGAATCGAACCGCCGACACGAGGATTTTCAGTCCTCTGCTCTACCGACTGAGCTACCGAGCCTTATTCTAAGGCTCATCATTAAACATTGTATTACTAATGGCGGAACTGACGGGATTCGAACCCGCGATCTCCTGCGTGACAGGCAGGCATGTTAGGCCTCTACACCACAGTT
>NZ_JBRECM010000058.1:0-288 GCF_052906305.1 Paenibacillus sp. SER-28
TTGGTGGAGCCAAGCGGGATCGAACCGCTGACCTCCTGCGTGCAAGGCAGGCGCTCTCCCAGCTGAGCTATGGCCCCAATCTTTTTGTTATTCTGGAAGTGGTGGGCCTTAGTGGACTCGAACCACCGACCTCACCCTTATCAGGGGTGCGCTCTAACCAGCTGAGCTAAAGGCCCTAACATGCAAAACTTCATTATCCTTTGAAGGATATCGCTTGGCGACGTCCTACTCTCCCAGGACCCTGCGGTCCAAGTACCATCGGCGCTGGAGGGCTTAACGGTCGTGTTC
>NZ_JBRECM010000059.1:0-287 GCF_052906305.1 Paenibacillus sp. SER-28
AGGCTTAGCTCAGCTGGGAGAGCATCTGCCTTACAAGCAGAGGGTCGGGGGTTCGAGCCCCTCAGCCTCCACCATTTATTTAAAAAGCAGTACCTAATATTATCGCGGGGTGGAGCAGTTCGGTAGCTCGTCGGGCTCATAACCCGAAGGTCGCAGGTTCAAATCCTGCCCCCGCAACCAATTAACTTTTGAATGTAAACTGCTATGGAACTGTGGTGTAGAGGCCTAACATGCCTGCCTGTCACGCAGGAGATCGCGGGTTCGAATCCCGTCAGTTCCGCCATTTT
>NZ_JBRECM010000060.1:0-284 GCF_052906305.1 Paenibacillus sp. SER-28
CACATCCGTGGCATCCCCGATGTACAGCGACTCATCGTCCAGCGCCAGTACGGTGTGCAGACGCAAGTTCGCTGCGGGTTCGGATGCTGCTTCGCTATCAGATTCTGATTTCAAGCTTAATCCCTCATTAAGGCTGTCTCTTTCCATCGTTTCAATGCTAACCGCCGTTTCCAGCTCGCCCTCAGCCTGCCCTCCGGCCAAAGCCCATCGGCTTTCCTCCAGCCATGCTTGGGCACGCTCCTGCAAACCTGTTTGAGTCAGTAGCACTGTCGCACCGCTGTCCT
>NZ_JBRECM010000061.1:0-284 GCF_052906305.1 Paenibacillus sp. SER-28
ACACGACCGTTAAGCCCTCCAGCGCCGATGGTACTTGGACCGCAGGGTCCTGGGAGAGTAGGACGTCGCCAAGCAACCCCATAATGGGGATTTTTTTTCGCCTATCAGGCTATTGATTATACATACAAAATTGATTTTTTAGATGGGGCTATAGCTCAGCTGGGAGAGCGCCTGCCTTGCACGCAGGAGGTCAGGGGTTCGATCCCCCTTGGCTCCACCAATATTCCCTGATAGCTCAGTTGGTAGAGCACTCGACTGTTAATCGAGTTGTCACAGGTTCGAGT
>NZ_JBRECM010000062.1:0-281 GCF_052906305.1 Paenibacillus sp. SER-28
GGCGGAACTGACGGGATTCGAACCCGCGATCTCCTGCGTGACAGGCAGGCATGTTAGGCCTCTACACCACAGTTCCAGAGGCATTTCCAACAGGAAATTAATTGCGGGGGTAGGATTTGAACCTACGACCTTCGGGTTATGAGCCCGACGAGCTACCGAACTGCTCCACCCCGCGACATTAAAAGGCATTTCTCAAATTTTCTTATGGTGGAGGCTGAGGGGCTCGAACCCCCGACCCTCTGCTTGTAAGGCAGATGCTCTCCCAGCTGAGCTAAGCCTCC
>NZ_JBRECM010000063.1:0-278 GCF_052906305.1 Paenibacillus sp. SER-28
GCCTTGGCCTGCGCTTATGCAGCACCCGCGAAGGCACAGCAGAGCCTGCCGGCGGCGACCAACCAGACACAGGCCATCAAGCGTATTCCGCTACAGCGTTTCGACGTGCCCGGAACCGCATACGAGACAATCATCGGCATTGCCGAGATTGCGCCCAATCTCGGGATCGGCCGTCACACCCATCCAGGCCCCGAATCCGGCTATCTGATCGAAGGCGGCTTTGAACTCCTGATCGATGGCGCCCCGCCCCGCGTGCTCAAGGCGGGCGATTCCTATGT
>NZ_JBRECM010000064.1:0-278 GCF_052906305.1 Paenibacillus sp. SER-28
GAGATGTATTTACTAGGTAGGCTTAGTCAACCCTTTTCATGTATGAATGAATTATATGTGAGACGTTAGATGATTGTAAGAAGGTCATGTACGTGGAACCTTAACCCTGTGGTAAGGTTATGAATGTTGAAGTTAAAGAGTCGTAAAAGTATCATTCATGTAAAGGATAATGGACTTAGGTTTGGTTGGATGGAATGACATCATATCATCCTTAGGGAAGTCACAATGATCTACCTTAGTTGCCATTGAAAGGTAGCCCTATAGGACCTCTTTGGTAG
>NZ_JBRECM010000065.1:0-278 GCF_052906305.1 Paenibacillus sp. SER-28
TCTCAGTCATTTAGCGGATGGACCATGAAAGCGCGATCGCGAGGATCGCACCGAGCGCAGACCGGCAGCCAATGCGGCGCGCTCTGACGACTTAGGGGGAGGCTAAATATGTCCAAATTCTCGATCGCCCGATCGACTCTCGCGACTCTGGGCGCCGCGTCGCTGGCCGCGATCGGCACTCCCGCCGCCGCTCAGGAGGCGGATCAGGAAACACCCGAGCAGGAGGCGCAGGAAGAGGCGCGGGAAATTGTCGTCACGGGCAAGTTCCAGGATACGGG
>NZ_JBRECM010000066.1:0-278 GCF_052906305.1 Paenibacillus sp. SER-28
GTGCTTGGCCTTGACCAGCTGGCGCGTCTCGTACACGTAGAACTCCATCCGGTCGATTTCGCGCAGCAGGTCGTTCGGGAACTCGATGTCGGCCTTGTCGATCTCGTCGATCAGCAGCACCACGGGCCGGTCGGCCTCGAAGGCCTGCCAGAGCACGCCCTTGACGATGTAGTTCTCGATGTTGCGGACGCGGTCGCTGCCTTCGATGCCGGCGAGCTGCGAGTCCCGCAGACGGCTGACGGCGTCGTACTCGTACAGGCCCTGCTGGGCCTTGGTGG
>NZ_JBRECM010000067.1:0-278 GCF_052906305.1 Paenibacillus sp. SER-28
GGCTATGGCTTCCTCTCCGAGCGCGAGAGCTTCGCCAGGGCTTGCGCCGAGGCGGGGATCGCCTTTGTCGGCCCGCCGCCCAACGCCATCGCGGCGATGGGCGACAAGATCGAATCGAAGAAGCTCGCCAAGCAGGCTGGGGTGAACGTCGTCCCCGGCTATGTCGGCGAGATCGACGATACCGAGCATGCCGTGCGCATCTCGAACGAGATCGGCTATCCGGTGCTGATGAAGGCCTCGGCCGGCGGCGGCGGCAAGGGCATGCGGCTGGCCTGGAG
>NZ_JBRECM010000068.1:0-277 GCF_052906305.1 Paenibacillus sp. SER-28
TGGTGCCGGCGAGAGGACTTGAACCCCCAACCTACTGATTACAAGTCAGTTGCTCTACCAGTTGAGCTACACCGGCATATTAAGTTAAATGGCGGAACCGACGGGATTCGAACCCGCGATCTCCTGCGTGACAGGCAGGCATGTTGGGCCTCTACACCACGGTTCCAGAGGCAACTCTCTTAGTTGAAAGTAATTGCGGAGGCAGGATTTGAACCTGCGACCTTCGGGTTATGAGCCCGACGAGCTACCGAACTGCTCCACCCCGCGACAGTAATAA
>NZ_JBRECM010000069.1:0-277 GCF_052906305.1 Paenibacillus sp. SER-28
GCTTGATGGCGCCTCCCGCACGTTGCTGGCCAGCTCCCGCATCGCCCTGGCCGTGCGCCACGGTGCGCCGCAACCCGCCATCGCCACGGTGGAGCAGCTCAAGCAGGCGCTGCTCGCGGCCAAGTCCATCGCCTACTCCGACAGCGCCAGCGGCGTCTACCTGTCGCAGGTGTTGTTCCCCCGACTGGGTCTGGCCGAGGCCTTGAAGGGCAGGGCACGCATGATCCCCGCCGAACCGGTGGGCCAGGTGGTGGCGCGCGGTGAGGCGGAGCTGGGC
>NZ_JBRECM010000070.1:0-276 GCF_052906305.1 Paenibacillus sp. SER-28
GTTATATATTCAATCAGATTTAGAACGCCTATGCCAGAAAGTATTCTGTTGACTCAGCCAGAAGGTAAGGAGTGGATTATTGAGCTGGCTGGTAGGTCAAAGTATCGATTTAGATTAGTAACTATTAGTAGGATTTTGCCAAATCCTAATATGGTGGCAATAAAAATTCCAGACAATACCCCGGAGATAATTACAGGTTATTCTTTAGACGACGAGCAGGCATTGCTGGCGAAGGTGAGATATAACCGGCTAATAGATATATTTCTAGGTATAACC
>NZ_JBRECM010000071.1:0-276 GCF_052906305.1 Paenibacillus sp. SER-28
GGGAATACGTTTTTTCATACGTTGTATTTGTTGTTCCGTCATCGTGTGGCAGCGGCTTGCAAACGGTCAGAGCCTAACGTACTCGTCTAAATCGCGCTAGTGTTAATCCTGCCCGTTTCGAGCCCGAGCGTTAGGCACCGTGTAGAATGACGAGTATGATAAAGCAAATTATAGGCTATGTCCCACAATTGACCGAGGCGTAAACGCTTTGTAACGTGCGGTCAGATATAGCTTAACTGGCGGCAGAGAGATTGGGGAGTCTATGCAGTATTTGGG
>NZ_JBRECM010000072.1:0-275 GCF_052906305.1 Paenibacillus sp. SER-28
GGAGAAACGGCATTGCTTCCGATCCAGCATGAGTTCTTTGCGCAGGCCCAAGTGGATGCGCATCACTTTAATCAGGCGGTTATGCTGCACCGGGAGCAGGGCTTTGACGAAGCTGCTCTGCGTCAGGCGCTTGGCAAACTAGCAGAGCACCATGATGCTCTGCGGATGGTGTTCAGCAAGACCGAGCAAGGCTATAAGGCATGGAACCGCGGAATACAGGAAGGCGAGCTGTATCATCTGGACGTGCTGGACTTTAGGGATTTGACGGATAAAGC
>NZ_JBRECM010000073.1:0-275 GCF_052906305.1 Paenibacillus sp. SER-28
GTACGGATTCACAGTGAGAAAGATATGACGTTTGCTGCGTTAATGAAGCAGATACAGGAGCAGGCACTGGCTTCCCGAGCCTATGAAACCTATCCGTTGTATGAAATTCAGGCCCTGACTGAGCAAAAGCAGGATCTGGTAAATCATATTATGGTGTTTGAAAACTATCCAGTGGAACAGCGTATGGAGCACATGGGTAGCCGTGACACGAACGGTTTTACGATTGCCAATGCTTCAATGTCAGAGCAAACGAACTATGATTTCAACATTACGGT
>NZ_JBRECM010000074.1:0-273 GCF_052906305.1 Paenibacillus sp. SER-28
TTCTCTCCGGCTTTAACTCCGGAAAAACATCATATCAAATTCCTCAACACTTGAATACAAGTATATTTTGGAAATCCGATGTGAGAGATTGAACTCTCAAAACTGAGCAACGAGTGAGTAAGTTAAGGATATTCATTTCATTCACACGAACGTGATGAACCGAATTAAATATCCAGTTGCAGGTACGTTGTACCTGCTGATTTGAATGTTTCCATTGCAGGAAACGATTCTCCATAGAAAGGAGGTGATCCAGCCGCACCTTCCGATACGGCT
>NZ_JBRECM010000075.1:0-270 GCF_052906305.1 Paenibacillus sp. SER-28
GTGCTATACCTAAATAACAGCTTGGTATATGCAATATCCAACCATTTGGCGCTTTACTTTTCTCTGTTTCCACTAAATGTTTTAATGGTACTTTTACATCATTTAATATTAAATCATGACTTTCTGTCGCTCGCATACCTAATACGTCCCAATTATCGGCAATTTCAACACCAGGCAAATTCCTGTCCACTAAGAAAAAACCAACACTTTCTAATTCTTCTATATAAGCAGCAACAATAATATGTGTTAGTGCTTTACTCATTGATGTAT
>NZ_JBRECM010000076.1:0-269 GCF_052906305.1 Paenibacillus sp. SER-28
GGCTGAAACAGGCCAATCCCGGCGCCCACCAGGCGATCGCCGCGCGCTTCGCCGATGCGCGCCGGCGCGGGCTCTGGACGACCCGGCTGAATTCGGTCGCGGCGACGCTCGATCTTGCCGCGCATGAGGCTTCGCCATGAGCGAGACGCTGCGATCCGCGCTGCGCCGTGGCTGGTGCCCGGGGGCGCTGAGACCCATGGCCACCGGCGATGGTCTGCTGGTCAGAGTGCATCCGCCCGCCGGGCGGTTGAGCGTCGCCGACCTGCGTC
>NZ_JBRECM010000077.1:0-266 GCF_052906305.1 Paenibacillus sp. SER-28
CCCGTGATGTATCCGCACAAGTACTTGTGCCCACGCTCATCCGTCCGGTCGATGACTACCGCTTGACGCACACCCGGCACCCGCTGGATCGCCGTTTCAATCTCGCCTAGCTCGATCCGGTAGCCCCGGATTTTCACTTGATAGTCCATCCGCCCGATAAAGTCCACATTGCCGTCCGGCATCCACCGCGCCAAGTCACCTGTGCGGTACAATCGTTCACCCGGTACGTACGGGTTTGCCACGAACTTCTCGGCCGTCAGGTCCGC
>NZ_JBRECM010000078.1:0-266 GCF_052906305.1 Paenibacillus sp. SER-28
GCTGTAGGTGGCAGGCCCGGGCAGCGTGACGACCGAGCCGTCGGGCGCGCGGACCAGCGAGTTCTCGACAAAGCCTCCGACCACCGTCACCCGGTCATGGGTCGCAAGGCCATTCAGTGTCCCGAAGCGCCGGGTCGAGGCGCTGAGCGTGTCGATCTTCGCGAGGGCGCCATCGGTTCCGAACGGCTCGTCCCGCGGGTCGTCGAAATAGCTCTGCCGGGCGCCGCGAGGATGGTCGGACGGGTCGTCGTCGCGCTGGATACGGC
>NZ_JBRECM010000079.1:0-265 GCF_052906305.1 Paenibacillus sp. SER-28
GTGCAGGGCCACGCCCGGCTCGATGTGGTCGCCGGCCAGGCCCACGCAGAGATCGCCGATGCGCCGGTTCAGCACGATGCCGCCGGTGCCGGGCAGCACACGTGGCACACCGTCGTAGCCGATCCGGTAGGGCGTCGCACGGCCCACCGGATGGGCGATCTGGCCCTGCACGGTCACGGCCACGAGTTCGTCGTGGTTGATCCGGGGGCTGCCGGCCGGTGCTGCAACGGCGGTGGATCGAGACGCTTCAAACATGAATGGGCTC
>NZ_JBRECM010000080.1:0-262 GCF_052906305.1 Paenibacillus sp. SER-28
GATTCGAACCCTCGCACCACTTTCGCAGTCTAACCCCTTAGCAGAGGGTCCCCTTATAGCCACTTGGGTATCTCTCCGAGTAGCGGCAGAGGGGATCGAACCCCCGACCTCACGGGTATGAACCGTACGCTCTAGCCAGCTGAGCTACGCCGCCACCTTATATATAAAATTCAGAAATATTCAAAACATGGCTCCCCGAACAGGACTCGAACCTGTGACAACTCGATTAACAGTCGAGTGCTCTACCAACTGAGCTATCAGG
>NZ_JBRECM010000081.1:0-262 GCF_052906305.1 Paenibacillus sp. SER-28
GGGGTGGAAGTGCAGTAATGCATGGAGCTGACCAATACTAATCGGTCGAGGGCTTATCCTAAGAATAAAACGCAAATAAGTTTCGGATCCAGTTTTCAGGGTGTAACCTTGAAGGTATGTAGAAATACATACAAGCGCATGGCTATTCATTCACACGATAAGTGATGAACCGAATAACCATACGGAAGAATTTACGATGTAAATTCATGTTTGGTGGCGATAGCGGAGGGGTTCCACACGTACCCATCCCGAACACGACCGT
>NZ_JBRECM010000082.1:0-262 GCF_052906305.1 Paenibacillus sp. SER-28
TCTCATGGCTGAAGTCCATACGTTCCAGCGTATACAGCTCGCCCTCCCCAATCGCACGGTTCCAAGCTTCATATCCGCGCTCCGTAGGTCGGAAAATGATACGCAGTGCGTCGTGATGGCTAACGATTTGATCCATCGCCGTGCGCAATGCCAGTTCATCAAAACCGTCCTTGCTATGCAGCATAATGGACTGGTTATGATGATGAGCATCCGTCAGGTTCTGCTCAAAGAACCATTGTTGCACCGGTGTCAGTTTCACAGC
>NZ_JBRECM010000083.1:0-260 GCF_052906305.1 Paenibacillus sp. SER-28
GTGGAGGCTGAGGGGCTCGAACCCCCGACCCTCTGCTTGTAAGGCAGATGCTCTCCCAGCTGAGCTAAGCCTCCATAATATGACCCGTAGGGGATTCGAACCCCTGTTACCTCCGTGAAAGGGAGGTGTCTTAACCCCTTGACCAACGGGCCTTGCAAAATAAGTTCTGGTTTCAATAAATTTATGGCGGAGAGAGAGGGATTCGAACCCTCGCACCACTTTCGCAGTCTAACCCCTTAGCAGAGGGTCCCCTTATAGCC
>NZ_JBRECM010000084.1:0-260 GCF_052906305.1 Paenibacillus sp. SER-28
GTGCCGGGGGATGAAATTCATGTCCATTTGGAGTACAACGCGCGAGTATTGGAACGTACAGCTGTAGAGCAAATCCGCGAGCATTTGCTGCATATGATTGAAGAAGCAATTCACAAACCGCATGCGCTGGTAGATGAGCTGGAGCTAGTGACTGCTGAGGAAAAAGTGAAGATCATCGACGGCTTTGGATCAGTAGGCGTATCTGCATGGAGTGATGAAAAGCAATCAGAAGGGTTGTTCCACGCCTATGTGGAAGAACA
>NZ_JBRECM010000085.1:0-260 GCF_052906305.1 Paenibacillus sp. SER-28
CAATTCGACAACCACCTAGATCGGCGTTTGCCCCGCCAGATTGCCCGCAGCCCGGCCCGGCAGCGCCAAGGCGAAGGTGAGGGCGACGAAGGAGGCGACGGCGATCGCATGGCTTCTGAACAGCATGGCCTTCTCCCTGTTTTTGCCACGATGACGCACATGCAAGTCATTTGCGATATTTGATCGACCGCCGGCCGAATGCCATAGCCGGCGGCTATTCGGCGCAGCAAAGATTGACCGTGGCTGCGACGCGGCCGTTG
>NZ_JBRECM010000086.1:0-259 GCF_052906305.1 Paenibacillus sp. SER-28
GCGGACGTGGCTCAGCGGTAGAGCATCGCCTTGCCAAGGCGAGGGTCGCGGGTTCGATTCCCGTCGTCCGCTCCATTATCCATACGGCGCCATAGCCAAGTGGTAAGGCAAAGCTCTGCAAAAGCTTCATTCCCCAGTTCAAATCTGGGTGGCGCCTTGACTACTCATTATGGAATTTAATATGCGCCCTTAGCTCAGCTGGATAGAGCGTTTGACTACGAATCAAAAGGCCGGGAGTTCGAATCTCTCAGGGCGCGCC
>NZ_JBRECM010000087.1:0-258 GCF_052906305.1 Paenibacillus sp. SER-28
ACGACCTTTGATTTGCACGGACGCTTCCAAGCGGATATTTTCCAAGATAGCTTGAATCATTTGGCGCAGCGGCATGAAATATTTAGAGCTAATTTCATCAGCGGTTGGCAGGATGAGCCTGTGCAGGTCATTTTCCGCCGTAAGGATGTTGGTTTCAGATGTGAAGATTTGCGTCATCTGAATGAGCAGGAGCGTGACGCGTATGTGAAGGAATTTATTCGCAAGGACAAGGCAGCCGGGTTCGATTTGTCCCGGGAT
>NZ_JBRECM010000088.1:0-257 GCF_052906305.1 Paenibacillus sp. SER-28
GTTGCATCCTAGGACCGCGCAACGTTCAGCCCGCGACGACTAGCTTAGCTCATAGGAGCGTGGTTCAAGCGCCAGCAGCAGCCTCCGCCAGTTGCGCCGTTTCAGCGCGACGGCTAGGCAGTGGGTGCCCAAGTCGACGGGCCGCTGACGGTGGATCACCAGGAACTCATGGTCGCGGCGGCGCTGAAGGTTGCCGGACTGGCCTATGTCTGGAAGGATCGCGCCCGGGACCACCTCCAAGTCGGCATGCTCCGCCG
>NZ_JBRECM010000089.1:0-256 GCF_052906305.1 Paenibacillus sp. SER-28
GATCCATGTGATCCTTGTAGTTAGTTTTCTGTGATTCTGGCTTTCATTCTGTCTGCCCTCTGATGGATAAGGATAAGAGGCTTGTGAAAGCTTCCTAATGGGAAGGACTGGCTGTGGGGAAAACTGAGTCTTGCTTTGGTGGGCAGGGCTATCTTCAGTAAATCTTTTATCTAATTTTCTGCTGATGGGTGAGGTTGTACTTCCTCCTTGTAATTTGGCCTGAGGCAGTCCAGTCCTAGAATCTGCAGTCTTACAG
>NZ_JBRECM010000090.1:0-253 GCF_052906305.1 Paenibacillus sp. SER-28
GCCGTAGACAGGGCCTTTGACGCAAGGCGCATGCGTCGGATCGCTGGCCGTATCGTTGTAGAAGACCGCTTCCTTGATAGTGCCGTGGACCTGCATAGGTTCCTTTCCGAGAGGCTTGCGATTCTCCGCCCACACGAACTTGTTCTCCGTGGGGCTGAGCGACTTCGAGTTCTGATCGCCAAGCGTCTCGGCGACGAGAGCCCACATGGGGTGATGGTGGGAGCCCGCGCCGAGCCTCCACTGCGTCGTGTTC
>NZ_JBRECM010000091.1:0-248 GCF_052906305.1 Paenibacillus sp. SER-28
GTAGTGTCTGGTCGTCCAGCGGATATTACGGGGATCGAAAATATGGTGGGCTTGTTCATTAACACCATTCCAATACGCATCCGCAGTGGGGCTGAGGACACCTTTGCCGACATGATCAGAACGAATCAGCAGCAGGCGCTGACTTCTCAAGATTATGAAACGTATCCGCTGTATGAAATTCAAGCCTTGAGCGAGCAAAAGCAAGATCTGATCAACCACATTATCGTGTTTGAAAACTATCCGGTGGA
>NZ_JBRECM010000092.1:0-247 GCF_052906305.1 Paenibacillus sp. SER-28
GCCTATGCCTTGTGCTGCACCTGTTACTAAAACTGTTTTCCCATCAAATTCCCCTAAGTTCATTTTCTCTATCCTTTCACATAAACATTAATTTCATTAAGTAACACCGATGATATTGATTTTCATTATCAGTTGTGTTGTAAAAAATAATATACTTACTAAACTAATTGGTCAAGTGCGCATTACTTTAAAATCCATTTTATTGATAATGTTTTTCATTTACCATCTTACACCGAAATGATAATGT
>NZ_JBRECM010000093.1:0-246 GCF_052906305.1 Paenibacillus sp. SER-28
ACTGTTTCCCCATCTATTACCCATGAAGTGATGGGACTGGATGCTATAATCTTAGCTTTCTGAATGTTGAGCTTTAAGCCAACTTTTTCACTCTCCTCTTTCACTTTCATCAAGAGGCTTTTTAATTCCTCTTCACTTTCTGCCAGAAGGGTGGTGTCATCTGCATATCTGAGATGATTGATATTTCTCCCGGCAATCTTGATTCCAGCTTGTGCTTCTTCCAGCTCAGCATTTCTCATGATGTAC
>NZ_JBRECM010000094.1:0-243 GCF_052906305.1 Paenibacillus sp. SER-28
GATGCTTCCAATCTGGAGTCGTTGTCTGGTCCAAACGATCTGGCGTATGTCATTTATACGTCGGGTACGACGGGGCAGCCGAAGGGTGTTATGTTGGAGCATCGCGGTCTATGCAATCTGAAAACGTATTTTGATCAGACGCTCAAGATCCGCACGTCGGATCATACGTTGCTGTTCGCCAGCTATTCGTTTGATGCGGCTTGCTGGGAAATCTTCCAGGCGCTGTTCTGCGGAGCCACGTTG
>NZ_JBRECM010000095.1:0-241 GCF_052906305.1 Paenibacillus sp. SER-28
CTCGACGCCTGCGCCGCGCCCGGCGGCAAGACCGCCCATCTGCTCGAACTGCAGCCCGACCTGCAGCTGACCGCGCTGGACGCCGACGCGCAGCGCCTGGTCCGCGTGCAGGACAACCTGAACCGCCTGCAGCAAAAGGCCACGCTGAAGGCGGCCGACGCGCGCCAGACCGCCAGCTGGTGGGACGGAACCCCCTTCGACGCCATCCTGCTCGACGCGCCCTGCAGCGCCTCCGGCATCG
>NZ_JBRECM010000096.1:0-239 GCF_052906305.1 Paenibacillus sp. SER-28
GTTGTTGGCGTGTCGCCCAGCGGCAGTTTCCGGGCTCATAGCCGCGTGACCCGTCAAGCCGATCAATCGACATGCCTGCAGGCGGCTCTCCCATATCTGCAAGGAAGTTCTCGAAACTCTTCCATCGATCACAAACCTTCACTCCTCTCCCGCCGTATTGCTCGTAGCCCGAGGCCGATTTGATTTCGCAGCGAGCGATCATTCCAGACCAAATCTTGTACGCGCGGGTAGGCTTTCGG
>NZ_JBRECM010000097.1:0-238 GCF_052906305.1 Paenibacillus sp. SER-28
TCCCTGATAGCTCAGTTGGTAGAGCACTCGACTGTTAATCGAGTTGTCACAGGTTCGAGTCCTGTTCGGGGAGCCATTTGCTCTCATAGCTCAGCAGGTAGAGTGCATCCATGGTAAGGATGAGGTCACCGGTTCGAACCCGGTTGAGAGCTTGTTATAAGATGGCCCGTTGGTCAAGGGGTTAAGACACCTCCCTTTCACGGAGGTAACAGGGGTTCGAATCCCCTACGGGTCATAG
>NZ_JBRECM010000098.1:0-235 GCF_052906305.1 Paenibacillus sp. SER-28
TCATCCGCCTGCACGTGATCGTGCGCGAGACCAATGCCGAGGCGTGGAAGGCGGCCGACGAGCTGATCCAGTACGTCACCGACGACACCATCGCTACCGCGCAAAAGATCTTCTCGCGGATGGATTCGGTCGGCCAGCAGCGGATGGCGCAGCTGCATGGCGGCCGGCGCGACCAGCTCGAGATCAGCCCGAACCTGTGGGCCGGCGTCGGCCTGGTGCGCGGCGGTGCCGGCAC
>NZ_JBRECM010000099.1:0-235 GCF_052906305.1 Paenibacillus sp. SER-28
GCTCAAAAGAGAAAGAGTTTTATTTCGAATACAAAAATGATTTTGGTATGACGCGCGAAACCTGGATTCCGTTCGAAGGGATACTTCCTAATATCGAACGTCGCTACCGGGAAACAAATTCTGACTTCACGCGCGACCAAATGGCACAATACATGACAGATTTACCTTGCCCATCTTGTAAAGGCTATCGCTTAAAGGAAGAGACACTTTCAGTCAAAGTAAATGATCATCATAT
>NZ_JBRECM010000100.1:0-233 GCF_052906305.1 Paenibacillus sp. SER-28
TGCAAACCTGTTTGAGTCAGTAGCACTGTCGCACCGCTGTCCTCCAGCATAAAGCGGATACGTTCGGACGGATAATCTGCATCTAACGGTACATATGCCCCGCCGGCTTTCCATACCGCCAGTACGCCGACCAGCATGTCCACCGAGCGCTCACTTAAAATACCAACAATGGATTCGCGCCCAATGCCTTCATTCCGCAATCTACGAGCAAGTTGGTTCCCACGCTCGTTCAG
>NZ_JBRECM010000101.1:0-233 GCF_052906305.1 Paenibacillus sp. SER-28
GCCTCGTCGCGGATGTCGAGCTGGAGACCCTGCTCGACGCCGAGACGCTTGCGGGCGAGGCGCGGGCGGACAGGATCGCGGCATGGTTCGACAAGGCCGAGCAGTCGGTTCACGACCACGCGCATGAATGCGGCGCCGGTTGCGATCACCATGACCATGACCACCATCATGATCATGGCCGCCACCACGGCATCCAGTCCTACAGCTTCGTCATCGACGAGCCGGTCGAGTGG
>NZ_JBRECM010000102.1:0-233 GCF_052906305.1 Paenibacillus sp. SER-28
GGCCACAATGCCGGACATACGCTGGTCATTGACGGCGTCACCTATAAATTGTCGCTGCTGCCGTCGGGTATCGTCCGCGGCAAGCTTTCGGTGATCGGCAATGGCGTGGTCATCGACCCGCATGCCCTGATCGCGGAGATCGAGCGGGTGTCGGCGCAGGGCGTGTCGATCACGCCGGAGACCCTTCGGGTGGCGGAGAATGCCTGCCTGATCCTGTCTTTGCACCGTGAGCT
>NZ_JBRECM010000103.1:0-231 GCF_052906305.1 Paenibacillus sp. SER-28
ACCAATACTAATCGGTCGAGGGCTTATCCTAAAGAATAAAACGCAAATAAGTTTCGGATCCAGTTTTCAGGGTGTAAGTTTTGTATTGTATAGGCTCAAGTAGCTTATATGAAACAAACGAACACACAGCATTTGGCGATGCTGATTCCTGAAAAAGAATTTACGATGTAAATTCATGTTTGGTGGCGATAGCGGAGGGGTTCCACACGTACCCATCCCGAACACGACCGT
>NZ_JBRECM010000104.1:0-231 GCF_052906305.1 Paenibacillus sp. SER-28
GCGGACGTGGCTCAGCGGTAGAGCATCGCCTTGCCAAGGCGAGGGTCGCGGGTTCGATTCCCGTCGTCCGCTCCATTTATTAGTCCCCTTAGCTCAGCTGGATAGAGCGTTTGACTACGAATCAAAAGGTCGGGAGTTCGAATCTCTCAGGGGACGCCATTAACTTCATAAGCCGGTG
The DNA here is from genome assembly GCF_052906305.1 of Paenibacillus sp. SER-28. Classification (NCBI taxonomy): domain Bacteria; kingdom Bacillati; phylum Bacillota; class Bacilli; order Caryophanales; family Paenibacillaceae; genus Paenibacillus; species Paenibacillus sp. SER-28. The sequence goes on from NZ_JBRECM010000104.1 coordinate 179, forward strand.
TGGCGGAATTGGCAGACGCGCGCGACTCAAAATCGTGAGGGAAACCGTGGAGG
>NZ_JBRECM010000105.1:0-230 GCF_052906305.1 Paenibacillus sp. SER-28
GTCGACGCCTGGTCGACCTGGGGCGTGTTCATTGCCCAGGGGCGCGTCGTCGACAATTACCGGGTCGTGGTCGACGGCTCGAACGGAATCCTGAGCGGGCTGAGCTATCTCAACGCGCTCGACACCGCGATCGCGGCCAAACGCGCGGCGGTCGCCGAGATCGTCCGGCGCGTCGCGCTCGCGCGGCTGTGGGCGAACGGCCATGTCGACGACTACGCGCGCTTCTGGGC
>NZ_JBRECM010000106.1:0-225 GCF_052906305.1 Paenibacillus sp. SER-28
CGTCCGTTCTACAATAGTTACCTATATTATACAACATTAACGCGGTGTCGTCTTAAATAAAATGAACATAAAAAAAGGCTGTCGAGACTTTCTCGACAGCCTGAGAGCACAGCCCATTAAGGCTGTGCTCTTTTATCTTGCTTGGCGGCGTCCTACTCTCCCAGGACCCTGCGGTCCAAGTACCATCGGCGCTGGAGGGCTTAACGGTCGTGTTCGGGATGGGTA
>NZ_JBRECM010000107.1:0-224 GCF_052906305.1 Paenibacillus sp. SER-28
TCGGTCGAGGGCTTATCCTAAAAAATAAAACGCAAATGAGTTTCGGATCCAGTTTTCAGGGTGTAACCTTGAATGTATGTAGAAATACATACAACAAGTGTATGGCTATTCATTCACACGATAAGTGATGAACCGAATAACCGTACGGTAGAATTTACGATGTAAATTCATGTTTGGTGGCGATAGCGGAGGGGTTCCACACGTACCCATCCCGAACACGACCG
>NZ_JBRECM010000108.1:0-223 GCF_052906305.1 Paenibacillus sp. SER-28
TGGCTCGGGACGGAATCGAACCGCCGACACGAGGATTTTCAGTCCTCTGCTCTACCGACTGAGCTACCGAGCCATATCCATTAACAAAAAAATAAAGTGCGGAGGGATACCCCTTCCCACTTTAGTACGGTAAAACTATTGAATTGAAAAATGGCGGAACTGACGGGATTCGAACCCGCGATCTCCTGCGTGACAGGCAGGCATGTTAGGCCTCTACACCACA
>NZ_JBRECM010000109.1:0-220 GCF_052906305.1 Paenibacillus sp. SER-28
GTCGAGAAACCCCGTCTTTTTGAGACGTGGGTTTCTTTTTCTTTACATCATAAGGCTCTGGTCTCTGGAGAAACAGGTGGATCGCCATCTTCTTCATGTTCTGCACGGCTGCCGTCATAAGGGCTTGTTCCCTGACGTTTGGTAGACCGCGCAAACGGCAATAGCGAAACCCATGGAGCTCTTTGGCATCCGCGAAGCTTCGCTCAATCGTCTCTTTTCG
>NZ_JBRECM010000110.1:0-218 GCF_052906305.1 Paenibacillus sp. SER-28
ATGGCCCGTTGGTCAAGGGGTTAAGACACCTCCCTTTCACGGAGGTAACAGGGGTTCGAATCCCCTACGGGTCATAAAAATATCATAAAAGGGCTTGCAATGAAAAGTTCATTATGGTATAATATGAGAAGTGCTTAATTGTGGAGGCTTAGCTCAGCTGGGAGAGCATCTGCCTTACAAGCAGAGGGTCGGGGGTTCGAGCCCCTCAGCCTCCACCA
>NZ_JBRECM010000111.1:0-215 GCF_052906305.1 Paenibacillus sp. SER-28
GGGCCATAGCTCAGCTGGGAGAGCGCCTGCCTTGCACGCAGGAGGTCAGCGGTTCGATCCCGCTTGGCTCCACCAATTACAATTTCATCTAAAACTGTATGAGAATCGTTAACTCTTTAGAGATTGACTGATAATCAAACAGCTTTGCACCTTGAAAACTGGATACCGAAACGAAATTGCGTTTTAGAATATTCCTTTAAGCTGATCTTGTGTAA
>NZ_JBRECM010000112.1:0-211 GCF_052906305.1 Paenibacillus sp. SER-28
TGGCTCGGGACGGAATCGAACCGCCGACACGAGGATTTTCAGTCCTCTGCTCTACCGACTGAGCTACCGAGCCATATTTTTTTTATTACTACATCATATAATCCGCACTTTATATGCCAATTATATATGAAGTTAAAATGGCGGAACTGACGGGATTCGAACCCGCGATCTCCTGCGTGACAGGCAGGCATGTTAGGCCTCTACACCACAG
>NZ_JBRECM010000113.1:0-203 GCF_052906305.1 Paenibacillus sp. SER-28
AGGCTTAGCTCAGCTGGGAGAGCATCTGCCTTACAAGCAGAGGGTCGGGGGTTCGAGCCCCTCAGCCTCCACCATTTTTCATCCTCTTACCTGGATGAAATCTTGGGGAATTGTGAATCATATGCATATTGGGGATTAGCCAAGCGGTAAGGCAACGGACTTTGACTCCGTCATGCATAGGTTCAAATCCTATATCCCCAGCC